>NZ_JNLF01000003.1:1967500-2745000 GCF_000702965.1 Butyrivibrio sp. AE2032
GCAGGGGGTCAAGAGTTCGAATCTCTCCATCTCCACTCGCCAACGAAAGTTGGCACTTTGTACCTTGAAAACCGAATACTGAAATGAAAGATTTCTAATCTAGATATAATCTACGATTAAGAATCGACATCGAAGATCCAGAATTAACAATCGAAAGATTAAAAAAATATCTCATAGATATAACGCTATATAGATATGAGATGAGAACGAAAGTTATCGAAAGATAATGGACAGTTTCTATATTGCTTGAACGAGGAAACAGACAGATTTTGATTTTAATATTGTCTGCGCAATCCTCAAATGGTTAAGCTATATAGGGCGCAGGGCGGATGCCTTGGCACTAAGAGCCGAAGAAAGACGTGATAAGCTGCGAAAAGCTGCGGTGAGCTGCAAATAAGCCTTGACCCGCAGATATCTGAATGGGGCAACCCGGCGGAGAAGACCTCCGTCATCCTTAACTGAATCCATAGGTTAAGGAAGGGAACCCGGTGAACTGAAACATCTAAGTAGCCGGAGGAAGAGAAAACAAAAGTGATTCCGTAAGTAGCGGCGAGCGAACGCGGAAGAGCCCAAACCAGGGAGCTTGCTTCTTGGGGTTCGGACTGTATAATCGATGGAACCTGTTAGTAGAATGCGAATGGAAAGTCGCAGCCAGAGAGCGTGAAAGCCGCGTATACGAAAACGGGCGAAGCGAGACAGTATCCAGAGTAGGACGAGACACGTGAAACCTTGTCTGAATGAGCGGGGACCACCCCGTAAGGCTAAATACTACTTAGTGACCGATAGCGTAGAGTACCGTGAGGGAAAGGTGAAAAGGACCCCGGGAGGGGAGTGAAAGAGAACCTGAAACCCTGTGCCTGCAAGCTGCGAAAGCCCCATACGCGGGTGATCGCGTACTTTTTGTAGAACGGTCCGGCGAGTTATGTATGGAGGCGAGGTTAAGTACTTAAGGTAAATAGCCGAAGGGAGACCGAGTCTGAATAGGGCGAGTAGTCTTTATACATAGACCCGAAACCGGGTGATCTATCCATGGACAGGATGAAGCGGCCGTAAAAGGCTGTGGAGGTCCGAACACACATCCGTTGAAAAGGGTGGTGATGAGCTGTGGATAGGGGAGAAATTCCAATCGAACTCGGAGATAGCTGGTTCTCCCCGAAATAGCTTTAGGGCTAGCCCTGTAGCATTCCTTTTGGAGGTAGAGCACTGAATATCCGCGGGGGCTTCACCGCTTACCAAAGATTATCAAACTGCGAATGCCAATAAGGATAAGCACAGGAGTCAGACTGCACGAGATAAGTTGGGTAGTCAAAAGGGAAAGAGCCCAGATCCACGGCTAAGGTCCCAAAGTGCGTGTTAAGTGGAAAAGGATGTGGGATTTCATAGACAGCTAGGATGTTGGCTCAGAAGCAGCCACACATTCAAAGAGTGCGTAATAGCTCACTAGCCGAGAGGTCCTGCGCCGAAAATTACCGGGGCTGAAACACGACACCGAAGCCTGGGGATGGTATGTATCTACGGGTACATATGATCGGTAGGGGAGCATTCTAAGCGGCGTAGAAACCGTACCGAAAGGAGCGGCGGAGCGTTTAGAAGAGAGAATGCCGGAATGAGTAGCGAGATGGAGGTGAGAATCCTCCAGGCCGAATATCCAAGGATTCCAGGGTAAAGCTGATCTGCCCTGGGGAAGTCGGGACCTAAGGCGAGGCCGAAAGGCGTAGTCGATGGACAGCAGGTTGATATTCCTGCACTTATGTATATCAGAACTGTGGGGACGCAGGCAAAAGGGATGAGCCGGAAAAGGAAAATCCGGTCCCGCAAGGGGGAGCGAAGATTAGTAGCGAAGCATCAGATATGACTGCCAAGAAAAGCCACTATTGCGTATGCATAACCCGTACCGTAAACCGACACAGGTGGATGAGGAGAGAATCCTAAGGCCGACGGGAGAAGCATTGTTAAGGAACTCGGCAAAATGTCCCCGTAACTTCGGGATAAGGGGAGCCCACCTAAGACGTGGGCCGCAGAGAAGAGGCTCAAGCAACTGTTTAGCAAAAACACAGGTCTATGCGAAACCGAAAGGTGAAGTATATGGGCTGACGCCTGCCCGGTGCTGGAAGGTTAAGAGGAGAGGTTAGCTAAGGCGAAGCTTTGAATTTAAGCCCCAGTAAACGGCGGCCGTAACTATAACGGTCCTAAGGTAGCGAAATTCCTTGTCGGGTAAGTTCCGACCCGCACGAAAGGCGTAATGATTTGAGCACTGTCTCGGCAATGCACCCGGTGAAATTGAAGTACCAGTGAAGATGCTGGTTACCCGCGCCAGGACGGAAAGACCCCATGGAGCTTTACTCCAGGTTGATACTGGGAGCCGGTATTATATGTACAGGATAGGTGGGAGACTAAGAAGCAGGGACGTCAGCCTCTGTGGAGTCGCTGTTGGGATACCACCCTTATGATGCTGGTTTTCTAACCAAGGATCCTGAATCGGGTCCGGGGACAATGTCTGCCGGGGAGTTTGACTGGGGCGGTCGCCTCCGAAAGGGTATCGGAGGCGCTCAAAGGTTCCTTCAGAATGGACGGAAACCATTCGTAGAGTGCAAAGGCATAAGGGAGCCTGACTGTGACACCGACGGGTGGAACAGATACGAAAGTAGGACTTAGTGATCCGGTGGTATGAAAGTGGGATTGCCATCGCTCAACGGATAAAAGCTACCCTGGGGATAACAGGCTTATCACTCCCAAGAGTTCACATCGACGGAGTGGTTTGGCACCTCGATGTCGGCTCATCGCATCCTGGGGCTGTAGCAGGTCCCAAGGGTTGGGCTGTTCGCCCATTAAAGCGGTACGCGAGCTGGGTTCAGAACGTCGTGAGACAGTTCGGTCCCTATCCGGCGCGGGCGTAGGATATCTGAGAGGAGCTGTCCTTAGTACGAGAGGACCGGGATGGACGGACCGCTGGTGTATCAGCTGCATCGCCAGATGCATAAGGCTGGGTAGCCACGTCCGGAAGGGATAAACGCTGAAGGCATCTAAGCGTGAAGCCCCCCTCAAGATGAGATATCCCTGCTTCGGCAGTAAGACCCCTTGGAGAGTACGAGGTTAGATAGGCACAAGGTGTAAGCACGGTAACGTGTTCAGCTGATGTGTACTAATAGGTCGAGGGCTTATCCAAAAAGCAAGATAGGTAAGGATCAAGAGATTTCAGTGTTCGGTTTTGAAGGTACAAAGATTTTTTTATAATCCTCCTTAGCTCAGTCGGTAGAGCATTCGGCTGTTAACCGAAGTGTCGTTGGTTCGAGTCCGACAGGGGGAGCGATAGTACCTAGCGAGGTATTTCACGAGCTTGGTACGTAGCCTGCACAGATACTTGGCGAGGTTCTTTTGAGTCTAGTAGAGTGGGCAGAGCGGAAGTACGGTATACTACTTACTTGATCGGTGTGGTCGGCTGAAGGCATAGGGCCTTAGAGTTTCGACCGCAACGCGGTCGCTAACTCTAAGGCTCCGTGGTCAAGCGGTCAAGACATCGCCCTTTCACGGCGGTAACACGAGTTCGATTCTCGTCGGAGTCATTTATCAGGAGCTTTAGCTCAGTTGGTTAGAGCAACCGGCTCATAACCGGTCGGTCCCGGGTTCAAGTCCCTGAAGCTCCACTTTGGTTTTTTAATATTATATTGAAAGACCGCGTAATACCCAGTATAATTTGTAAAGAGGGGTCTTAGCTCAGCTGGGAGAGCATCTGCCTTACAAGCAGAGGGTCACAGGTTCGAGCCCTGTAGGCCCCATCAACGCGATATGTACCAAATGCATATCGCGTATTTTTTACCAATATGGTAATGCCGGCGTGGCGGAACTGGCAGACGCCCGGGACTTAAAATCCCGTGGGTAGTAATACCCGTACCGGTTCGATCCCGGTCGCCGGCAGTAAGAGAGAAGCGTAAGATGCTTCTCTTTTTTTTACGATGTTTGTAAGGTATAATAAGGCTATAAATCATAGTTATTGATGGATAGGTGGTGATCATTTATGTGCAAACTTATCAAAGTTAATACAAATTATGATTCATCCGTAATGGTTGCGGATTATAAAGCTGAGATTATCAGGCACATCATTAGTACAGCAAAAAAGTGCCCGGATATTGATGCTATTATGCTGTTTGGATCCGTGTTGGAAGAGAGATGTAAAGAAAAATCTGACATAGATATTGTTATCATCAGTAAGAAAACAGTCAATGCGCTTAGTGATAGAAAATCCTTTAACGAATTTATGAAGGACTTGTATCTTTTGGATTTTGCCCAGGAATATGATTTCCTATATTTTAAATCTATTGATGAAATTTATCAGAAAAAAGAAAAAGCTCCTATCTGCAAGGAATTAGCGGAGAAGGGACAGATTATTTATAAAAGGCAGGCTGCGTAATGGGGAATACTTTGTTATCAATTGCAAAAGCTGATATAAAAACTGCTAAGAACCTTGTTAACAGTGATGATAAGTATCAAAAGCATCAGGCAGCCTATTTGACTCAGCAGGGTGTAGAGAAAACTTTAAAGTATGCTATTTCTCTAAAAACGGGAGGACAGCCTTGGGGACATGATATTACAAAACTTGTAATTTTAGCCCAACAAAATGGCGTTGATGTACCTGATTTTATTTGTAAAAAGGCTAAGATGATTACATCCTGGGAAGTGGTGTCCAGATATTATCCAACAAGCGTTATCAGGAGAGATACTATAGCGCATGTCATTAGGGTCGCTGATGAATGGCAAAAGAAATTAAAATGATATTTTGTGGGTATGGCTTATGCCGTACCCATTTTTGACAAATGGAAGGATACTTGAAGAGATTACGTATATGAACGAAGATCAATATATTTCACGAATCAATCAACTTGAAAAAGAGATAGGTTATTTGCATAGTTTGCTCGATGAGGCTGGTATTACTTATAGAAAAGAAGCAAAGAATATTGAAGATCTATCTCCTGACAAGAACATTCTATTTGACGATAATCAAGGTGCCAGAGTCAGACCTTTGGAAATAACCAAGCATCGAATAAAATTCTTCCGCAACTTGTTTAACGGACGAAACGATGTTTATAGTCTGCGTTATGGAAAGGTTAATAAGAAAACCGGAAAGCACAGCTACTATACTCAGTGTTGGTATTTTTGGAAAGATGGATTGTGTCCAAAGAGAAATAATCCCAAGTTTTCTTGTGGTGAATGTAGAAATCCGAATTATAAGGAATTGACGGATGAAGTGGTTTATGAGCATCTGAGAGGAAAGAAGGAAGATGCTTCGGATGTATTAGGGGTATACCCACTTCTTCTTGATGAAACTATAAACTTTCTTGTATTTGACTTTGATTGCCATAATGACGATGTTTGCGGCGATGACTGGGCAAATCCTGATTCTGAATGGATGACTGAAGTAAATACATTTAGAAAGATATGTGAAGACAATGATGTGCCTGTTTTGGTTGAGCGCTCAAGGTCGGGGAAGGGAGCCCATTTTTGGATATTCTTTGAAAAGCCGATCCCCGCATCTACAGCAAGAAGATTTGGAACAGCTTTGCTAACCAAAGGTGCCGAATCTGTTAATATGAAAAAATTCACATATTACGACAGAATGCTCCCAGCTCAGGACCATATTCCGATTAATGCAAAGACTGGGAGATCTGGATTAGGAAATCTGATAGCGCTGCCATTACAGGGACTGGCTTTACAGGCTGGGAATAGTGCTTTCATAGATGAAAACTGGAATGCATATCCTGATCAATGGGAGTGCCTCAAGAATGTTAAAAGAATCTCTAAAGAGATTGTTGAAGAAAAGATAAAGGCCTGGGGAGCAGATGGCTTATTAGATAATATGAAGTGACCTCACATTTGTAGCAACGTGGATTTACCTGTAAACTAATGATTTGACGAAAATCTAAGGTAACAGGAATTACCACATACAAAGGGAGGTCACCATGAATAGAATAATAAAAATCGGTATGGATGTCCATAGTTCAAACTACACACTATGTGCTATGGAGCCAGTAATAGGAGCGGAGGATCGTGTTTTTGCAAATATCCAGGTAACACCGGATTACAAGAATATCCTCATGTTTATAGAGAATCTTAAACACAAGCTGGGAGCTAAAGATACTTATGATATTGAGTGTGGATATGAGGCTGGCTGTTTGGGCTATTCACTATGTAACCAGCTTACATCTGCAGGAGTGAAATGCGTTATTCTTGCTCCAACGACAATGCTTACTCAACAGGGACAGCGTATTAAAACTGACAGCAGAGACGCGCTTATGATTGCTCAATGCTTATCATATGGCGGATACCATGCAGTATATATTCCAACAGAAGATGATGATTCAGTAAAAGAATATCTGAGAATGCGTGATGATCATAAGCAGGCATTAAAGAAAGTAAAACAGCAGATCAACGCTTTTTGCTTGCGCCATGGATATCAATACGAAGGAACAAAATGGACGATAGCTCATATCAAATGGCTTAAAAAACTTGAACTGTCATCAATGTATCAGGAAACCTTGAACGAGTATATGGCATCTTATGACGAACAGACAGCTAAGATAGAAAGGTTTGATGCAAGGATTGAAGAAATAGCATCTCAAGCCAGATATTCAGAGAAAGTTAAAAAGTTGGAATGTTTTCTTGGAATACAGACTCATACAGCGCTTTCGCTAATAGTTGAAACCGGAGACTTTAAAAGATTTGCAAAGGGAAATATTTATGCTGCATATCTTGGATTAGCACCTGGAGAATTCTCCAGTGCAGAAAAAATTAACCGATTAGGAATTACAAAAGCTGGTAACAGTCACCTGAGAAAACTGCTTGTAGAAGCATCAGGAGGCATTTGCAAAGGGGCTATAGGACATAAGTCTAAAGTGCTAAAGCAGAGACAACAGGGAAATAGTGCAGAAACTATCGCATATGCTGATAAGGCTAATACACGGCTGAGGAGTAAATACTATAGGTTGATACGGCATGGTAAAAAGAGAAATGTTGCCGTGGCAGCTATTGCACGTGAACTTGCATGCTTTGTGTGGGGAATGATGACTGATAACATAGGTGTAACAGTGGAATAAAGAATCATTCTTCTGCATGCCTGTCAAGGGTGCTACGCACCGCTTCGCGGCTAAAGCCCTGGACAGACATCCATCCGAATGATATAGGTAGTCAAGCAGAAATCAGCAACAGAGTGCAGATTTCTGCCCGATATAACAAATGAATAAGCTGATAGCATCTGGAAGGAGCCAATAAACATGACGGTTCGAGTTAATTGCGAACCCCCTATGTGCGCACAGGAAACTGTGATCCACGATTTTAGATAGCAAGACTCTCGGCGAACCATTAGCCTGTTGGTAACCAATCCACGAATAACAGAGTGGCTACATGCCGGAGACTGTTAAAATGGCTCTTTCCAGATGCTATCAGACAATAACAAATGTGGCTAGCCAAGGAGAAAAGTTAGAAATGTTTCCCTCTTGACAACGGTCACTTCATAACAGGGGGCCTATGTAATGATTTTGATGAAGATGCAGATGATACCATGGCGAGAAAACAGAAGCCTTGGGAAAAAGTGAAACTTTCTTTTTGTAAGGAAGATGCACCTTCCGTAGTAGAAATCATCATTTCTGATAAGATATACATTAATTCAAAAGGAATGCAATATAAAATGCAGAATGCTATAAGGAGAATGGCTGCATTTAGCAATTCGGAGTTCTATAAGACTGCAGGTATGGGCTTTTCAACGCAAGGTATGTCAAGAATCATTTCTTGTGGTTATGATGATGGAGATTATATTTGTATTCCGAGAGCTCTTTTAGATTCACTAATTGAAAAATTAAATGCATCTGGAATTCCATTTTCTCTTACTGATAACAGATGTAAGGGAACTCCTTTAGATGTTTCTTTCAATGGTGCTTTATATGAGGAACAGATGAGAGGTGCACAAGCAATTTTGGAGCACGACAACGGTGTACTAGCAGCCACGACATCTTTTGGGAAAACGGTTGTAGGTGCATATTTAATTGCCCAAAGAAAGGTGAATACACTAATTCTTGTTCATAACACAGAAATTCAGAAGAACTGGATTGAAGATTTAAGCAGATTCTTAGATATTAAAGCTGAATTACCTGAATATAAAACAAAAACAGGAAGAATTAAAAAGAGAAAAAACTTGATCGGAAAACTGTATGCCGGGCATGACTCGATGACTGGAATAGTTGATGTTGCTATTTTTTCTTCTCTTGGGAAAGGTGATGAAATCAATCCAATTATCGAAAACTACGGAATGGTAATTATGGATGAGTGCCATCATGGAGCAGCGCAGACGGTTGAAGATGTAATTGGGGCAGCAAAAGCAAAGTATGTATATGGATTAACAGCTACTCCTAAACGGGAAGATGGACTTGAAAAGAAAGTGTTTATGCAGTTTGGACCTATTCGGTTCAGATATACTGCTAAAGAGAGAGCGCAGAAACAAGGCATAGCGCATTTTGTATATCCTCGATTTACGAGGCTTGTAAGTTCTACAGATCTGAAGATAACAGACGCAAACCGGGCTGTAATTGAGTGTGATTCTAGGAATGATCAGATAATATCTGATGTGGAAGACTGTATTAAGGATGGTAGAACTCCGCTGGTATTAACCAAATACAAAGAACATGCGGAGCTGATTTATCAGAGATTGCAGGGAAAAGCAGATCATGTATACCTTCTGCAAGGCGGAGGAAGTAGAAAAGCTAAAGATGAAATGAGATTGCAGATGCGAGCTGCTTCTGATGATGAATCTGTAATACTCGTGGCAATTGATAAATATGTTGGTGAAGGGTTTAATTTTCCAAGACTTGATACATTGATGCTGGCAATGCCTGCAGCAGCTGAAGGCAATATTGAGCAATTTGCCGGGAGGTTACATAGAGATTATAAGACAAAGACGGAAGTAATAATATATGATTACGTAGATTCGCATATCCGAGTTCTTGAAAAAATGTACCACAAGCGCCTTAGAGCTTATAAGAAGATAGGGTATGAAATTTGGAATAATGCGATTATAGACAAGCAGGATGCAAATTCTATCTTTGACATGGATTCATATGAAAGTGTTTATGAGAAGGATCTTTTGGAAGCAAATAAGGAAATTGTTATTTCAAGTCCAGGCTTAAATCATTCTAAAGTTGAATCTTTTATTAGGCTTGTAAAGAAAAAACAGGAAGATGGGATCAGAATAACTGTTGTCACCCTTAACCCAGAAGGTTATCCGGAGGAAAGGATTAAAGATACCAAAGGAATTGTGCAGTTATTAAAGGACAACGGAGTAAACGTCAGAATACAGGATCACATGCATGAACACTATGCAATTATTGACAATGAGATTGTGTGGTATGGAAGTATGAATCTACTATCCAGAGCTAAGCCTGATGACAATCTGATTCGAGTTAAGAGTAAAGAAGCAGCGCTTGAACTATTGGAGCTTACTTTTGGATAATCAAAGATACAGATATGTTTTAAAGATTGATATCGCTGCTGTAAATATTGTTTGTTATTCAATAAATATGAATATCCTTTATCATACGAAAGTGGGTCAGAAAATGGACCAAAAAAGAAGGTGAGTCCGCAAGGCTCCTTTCCATGCGGGTTCCAAGACGTCACAAAAGTTCGATCCCGGTCGTCGGCAGTAAGAGAGAAGCAGTGATGCTTCTCTTTTTTGTTGCCATCTTGTACTATAAAAGAGTGTACATATATGTTGGATGGGTGAAGGGGAGACTTAATCATGGTTATACATCCAATTGAACCAATATATGATAAGAGTTCAAAAATACTTGTTCTGGGAAGTTTTCCCTCTGTTAAATCAAGAGAAGAAGGTTTTTTCTATGGGCATAAGCAGAATAGATTTTGGAAGGTGGTTTCCGGAGTGTTTGAAGAGGAAGAGCCAGGGACAATTGAGGAGAAGAAAGCTCTTTTGATAAGGAACAGGATTGCAGTATGGGATGTGATACAATCCTGCGATATTGAAGGATCATCGGACTCCAGCATCACTAATGTAGTACCGAACGATCTAAGCGTTATCTTAAATACAGCAGATATCAAGGCAATATATGTCAATGGTAAAACGGCACTTAAGTATTATGAAAAGTACACAGAGCCTGTGACCAAAAGACCTGCAATATGCCTTCCGTCTACAAGTCCCGCCAATGCTGCCTGGAATATGGAAAAGCTTCTGAGTGCTTGGAAGATTATAAAAAAGTATTGACCTTGCCCTTGGGGCAGCCTTTACCATTAAGTAAGTTGTAGAGGTCGCAGGAATGATAAGAGATTATTTTAAAAGGAAGGGATTCTAAAAATGGATAATAAGTTTTTTCCGGAGGGAAAAGATAATGAAAATTGGTATTTCAGCCTGTTCAAACGGACATTTGCCGGAGTGGCAGAATCAGATAACAGAACTTGAACAGGTTCTTAACAACATGAATATTGAGACAGTTCTTTCACCGCATATTATGAGAACTACAGACGAATACAGCGGGACTGATAAGGAAAGAGCTGAAGATCTAATGAAGTTTTATTCTGATGATGCGATAGATGCAATCTACGACATTTCAGGCGGAGACCTGGCTAATGGAGTGTTAAGATATTTAGACTATGATACCATAGCCAAGACCGATAAGGCTTTCTGGGGATATAGCGACCTGACTACGGTTATAAACGCGATATACACAATGACAGGCAAGCCGGGAGTTCTTTATCAGGTAAAAAACATGATCTGGTCATGCAGAGATGTTCAAAAGCAGAGATTTTCAGATTATGTCTCCGGAAAAAATAATGACCTGTTTGATATAGAATACAACTTTTTGCAGGGAACAGCTATGCAAGGCGTGGTTGTAGGTGGCAATATCCGCTGCTTTACCAAACTTGCAGGAACAAGGTACTGGCCTGATATGAATGGGAAGATATTGCTTCTTGAGGCACTTGGTGGAGAATCCGGACAGATAGGGACTCTTTTTAGCCAATTGGACGATATTGGTGTGTTTGACCAAATATCAGGTGTGTTGCTTGGGACTTTCACTAATTACGAAAAAGCAGGACTATCGCTTACTGTATATGATCTTTTGAAAATGCATATCTCAGAGGTGCTTCCCGTAGCATATACAAGAGATATAGGACATGGCCATGATGCTAAGGCTATCATGATTGGAAAAGAATACAGTATTCATGCGGTTACAACATAATGGGGAAACATTTGATGTATATCAATAACTAGGTTCAGAAGTGGGGTTAGTATATTAAGTGAAACCGCCAACCTCCTTTCCATCAGTGTTTGAGTGGCGCAGGAAAGTTCGATCCCGGTCGCCGGCATGAAGAGAGAAGCAGTGATGCTTCTCTTTTTTGTGATCATTTATCTTGCTGAGTCAGTTTATGAAAGTATTCTAATAACCTTTTTTCTAAGGATTTATCCTTCTGAAGAGAGTTTACAAATGAAAAGAGTTCTGGGTCTTCAGATGAAGAAATTGTTATTGAACTGGGAGATGGATCATCTGTTAAGCCATAAAGATAGTCAGAAGTAGTGTTGAACGTTGACGCTATGAAACATACTGTTTGGAATGATGGTTCCCTTTGCCCATTTTCATAACGCCCGTAACCCATTGCGGACATGTTGAGTTTTCTTGCTGCTTCAGCTTTGCTCATACCTAATTGTTCACGAATTTGGATTATTCTTTCAGATTTGAATTTCATGTGTACCCCATTTTACTATTGACAAATAACCATTGGTTATGTATCATACAATAACCGATGGTTATATTATAACCTAAATTATTCATTTATCAAGGAGGAATAAAAATGGGATGTTGGATGATTGGGGCAGGTGACTTAGAGATAATTCCTGCGCCAGATGAGACATTGATCAAGGAGTACATAAAGTTTTCAAATAGGATCAATCCATATGAAAAAATGGATGAAAACTTTCCAAATCCATGGTTTTTTAATGAGGATAATCGATTAGAGTCGATAGCTGGTAAATTTGCGGAACCTTCTGTCTGGTATGACTATATAAAGAACTTTTTTGAGGCGCTAGGTTATAAATTGGTTGGCGAAAAGCGAATAGTGGGCGAATGTGAACCTGGAGTAAATTTCTGGGAATTGGATGATATTCAGTATAAGAAGTATAAAAAATGGCAAGAGAGAATTCAGAATTATGAACTAGGAGCATAAAAATGTGTAATGAAATTTCTATGAATTATCTCTTTATATTCTTGACTTAAGGTTTTGGTTACAATACTATAATCTTAACAGCGGACACTTGAGGTTCGTTTGAACGTTGAAATCAAAGAGGGTTCTGGAACGCTTTCTTTGATGGAGTTCTAGGTGGGTTCGATAAATAACCACAAACCAGATAGGATTATCCGAAAGAAAATTATCTAAAAGACCTTGTAGCCAAATACAAGGTCTTTATTTTTTTGGAGATGGAATGGGAGTATTAGAATCTTTAAACTCATATGACAAACTGCTAAATACGGAATATCTTATAAAAATTGGCCGAAAAGGAAAGGCTAGCGTTCTTTGCCTGGTTTTTGATAAGGTTGATTGGTTCCACACGATGGGATTGCATTATCTGAAGGATCTTGAATTCTTAAACGTACATGGAGCTCAAACAGAATCTTTATATGATGAAATCATCTCAGGAACTTATGAAAATGATGACTTTGAAAAATCAAGGTATTATACAGATGAAATGGAATCAAGGGTAGAACTTTTCGGACAGCTTGCAGACATAATAGAAAAGCTGGATAACCAAGAGTACAGCTTTTATGGCTTTAGTAAAAAGAAGTGTCCTTGGACAAGTATCAATGCAGATTATCTGATAAACAATCATGAGAGACTTGAAAATCTTATGCTATATAAGAAAAGTGATAATTTGGCAGGAATAATATTTATCAGTGAAATGTCTATCTTTTCTTCTGAGGCAACCATGAATGACTACACAGTTGGACAGACGCAGTATACAGTTCTTAAGGTTGAAAAACGCGACAAGGTTACAGGTACTGTGACACCTGTATTTACGCATAGAAACTATAAAGAATAAAGTTGTTTAAGTACATTTGATGTATATCCATAACTAGGTTCAAAAGTGGGTTCAGAAATATAAGTGAAACCGCCAGCCTCCTTTCCATCAGTGTTTGAGTGGCGCAGGAAAGTTCGATCCCGGTCGCCGGCAGTAAAGAGAAGCAGTGATGCTTCTCTTTTTTGTTGCCATCTTGTACTATAAAAGAGTGTGCATATATGTTGGATGGGGGAAGGGGAGACTTAATTATGGTTATACATCCAATTGAACCAATATATGATAAGAGTTCAAAAATACTTATTCTGGGAAGTTTTCCCTCTGTTAAATCAAGAGAAGAAGGATTTTTCTATGGGCATAAGCAGAATAGATTTTGGAAGGTGGTTTCCGGAGTGTTTGAAGAGGAAGAACCAGGGACAATTGAGGAGAAGAAAGCCCTTTTGATAAGGAACAGGATTGCAGTATGGGATGTGATACAATCCTGCGATATTGAAGGATCATCGGACTCCAGCATCACTAATGTAGTACCGAACGATCTAAGCGTTATCTTAAATACAGCGGATATCAAGGCAATATATGTCAATGGTAAAACGGCACTTAAGTATTATGAAAAGTATATGGAGTCTGTAATCAAAAGAACAGCAATATGTCTTCCATCTACAAGTCCCGCCAATGCTGCCTGGAATATGGAAAAGCTTCTGAGTGCATGGAAGATAATAAAAAAGTATTGACCTTGCCCTTGGGGCAGCCCTTACCATTAAGTAATCACAGGATGAAGTACGTACGAATCAGCTGTATTACTTAGTTTCTGAAAATGCATTTACCTAAAAAGGAGGGCATCAGTATGAAGGAAAAAATGACATCGGGAGAAATTGCAAAGCAGGCAGGAGTATCTACAAAGGCGCTTCGTATATATGATGAAAAAGGGCTGCTTAAGCCTGTTGGGCTTTCTGAGGGCAATTACAAACTCTATGACAAAAGCTCACTGATAATTCTTGAAAAGATAATTGCTCTTAAACATATTGGATTTAGTCTTGAAGAGATTAAGAGCAGTCTTGAGAATGATGAACAGAGTTCTATCAGAGAAATCCTCGAGAAGCAGCTTGAAATGATGAATCAGAAAATATATGAGCTTCAAAAGGCTGCAAAGTGCATAGAATCAGCGCTTGCAAGGTTTGATGAAAATCCTGACTGGGACGACATTGCAGACATTATAAGAAAAATGGAAATGAGTCAGGGGGCGGATGAGCGCAGATGGTATGCTGCGGAACATGCTGCAGACGGAATTGAGTGGTATGAAAAGATTTTTAATTCTTTATCATTTGAAGAAAATGATACTGTTCTTGACCTTGGTTGCAGCTACGGCCTTTTGTGGAGAAAGAACTGGGATCGTATTCCCAAGGGCTTCAATGTATTAGGCGTAGACATTCACGGAAATTGGGCGGATGATCTCTACAATTATCTGGAGGATAATCGAGAAACGCTTCCGGAAGGATCTGATATTCAGATTTTTTTCAGTAATCTTGAAAAAGATGAGACGTGGGAAAAGATAAGAGAGAAGAAGTATTCAAAGATCATTGCACATTATCTATTATCTTATCTGCATGATGATGCTTACTTTATCCAAAATGTGGCGCAAGTGCTGGCACCAGGTGGTATGTTTTCTGTTAATCATTACGGAGAAGCAGTGAAGGAATACGATTTCTGGGAAAAATGTTTAACTGAAGCGGGGCTTGATATTTCTTTTGCCCTTAAAAAGAGACGAGAAAGAAGGCAGGCAGACGCAGAGTTTGAGGCGCTTTTATCAGAGAACTTCGATAGAGTAGAAAAGATAGCGCTTCCGGGGCCATTAGTATTTGATAGCACAGAAGCTCTTTTTGACAGAGTGCAAATGAAATACCCCGAGGGCGGGAAATATCTTGAGGACAACAGGGATGCTATAGAAAAATACTTTGAAACTGTGTTGCTGAAAGATGGCTCTGTTACTGTAGATATGGATAGCACATTTTATCATTGTTATAAGAGAGAGGGTTAAGGATGGATAATAAGCTCTTTCCGGAGAGGCTTGATAGAAACAAAGTATATGAATGTGGAATATTTTCGTTATATACAGATAAAGTCAAGCTTCCAAGTGGGTATATCATTGAAAAATATCACCAGATTCATCACCATCATGAGGGCGTTTCAATAGTTGTCTTTAATGATAAAGATGAGATATTGATGATCAGAGAAATGCGATATACTGTGGGACATCTGGAGTGGGAAATTCCTGCGGGCGGAGTAGAAGACGGAGAGTCAATAGAAGAAACTGCCAGAAGAGAGGTTATGGAAGAAACCGGATGCACAGTAAAAGACCTTAAGTTCTTGTGCTCTCAGAATCCGTCAAATGGTATGTCAGATCAGGTGATGCATGTTTTCGGTGCTAAGGTGGACTCTGAAGGACGGATCAAGGATACTGATGAAGTGGCGGATAAAGTATGGATGCCAATTGCAGAGGTAAAAGAGCTTCTTAGAAATAACCAGACAAAGGATGGCATTGCTATTTTGGCAATTCTGTATGCGCTCACATTTTACCACGAGTCTTAAAGACTATATTCAGAGACTACTAAAAGTTTGCCCCCAGTTGCCGTTAGTAAAAGAGAAGCGTAAGACAAAGGAAAATCTTGGACAATATATTTTAAATCCTCTATTATATATAAAAGGAACAATAGCAAGGTATGTTCGGGGGGGATAAGGAATGACCTCGATTTACACCAAGCTCTTAAATAAATCACCAAAGGATTACTTATATGGCTAAGACAGTTAAGATGGCAGATATAGCCAAAAAAGTTGGAGTGAGTGTTGTCACGGTATCCAAAGCCCTCACGGGACAGAAGGGTGTCAGTGAGAGTACCCGCCAGCAGATCTTAAAGCTTGCTGACGAGATGGGATACATTCAGCCCTCCGCTGCTATCCGCAGTGAAACAAAGGGCCACAACATAGGCATTATCATTCACGACAAGTATTTTAGTAAATACAATTCATTTTATCTGCAAATGTATCAGATGCTCACAAGTCAGCTTGGTGCTCAGGGTGACTTTACTATTTTAGAGCTTGTAACCCATGACATGGAAAAAGAGCTGACGGCTCCAAATCTGCTTAAGGAAAACAAGATTGATGCCCTTGTGATGCAAGGCGAATTTACAAGGCAGTACTGCGTGTTTATAAAGAGTGTGGCAGGAGATATTCCTTTAGTATATCTGGATTTCTGCGATGAGTCCAGAGATGAAGTGTCTGTTATATCAGACAGCTTCTACGGTTCCTACTACATGACCAATTATCTGTTTGAAAAAGGTCACAGAGATATTGCCTTTGTCGGATCTCTTTTGCAGACAACATCCATTACCGACAGATATCTTGGATATGTAAAGTCCATGATGGAGCATGGCATTCAGGTAAGACCTGACTGGCAGATTGAGGACAGAGATAAGAATACCGGAATCATCTTCGAACCTGATAAGCTCCCGCTTCCGTTGGAGCTTCCGTCAGCTTTTGTATGTAACTGTGATCTTACAGCAGGAGTACTTATTAAGAGGCTGGAGAAAGAAGGATACAAGGTTCCTGAAGATTTCTCGGTAGTAGGATATGATAACTTTATCTTCCCGGGAGTATGTGACGTGGAGATAACCACTTATGAAGTAGATGTGCTTGTTATGGTGCAGAAGGCAGTTTCCTATCTGACATCTCTTTTAAAGGGAGAGGATGTGAAAATGGGAACACATATTATTACGGGACATCTCATAGAAAAAGACAGTGTGAAAGCTCTTAGCTGATGCTAAGAGCTTTTGTTTTTTCTGTATTCGGCAGGTGTCTGAGAGGTTTCTCTCTTAAAGAGCTTGATAAAATGACTGGTGTTGGCGATGCCAACGTCGTACCCAACGGCATTTACCGTTATATCTGTCTGCTCAAGAAGTGTCTTGGCCTGCTGGATCCTGACGTTGTTGAGATACTGAAGAGGTGAGCGGCCGTAGTAGTTTTTGAACTCACGACAGAGCCTGTATTTACTTACAAGGAGCCTCTGCTCAAGGTTATCTAAAGTAATAAAGGTGTTATATTCCTGATCCAGAATGGACTTCATCTCCTGGATATAACTCGGTATACCGGGAGTGGCTGAGGGGGCAAAGGCCTTTGAACCTGCCAGATAACCTTCTGTGAGAATGTCGGTAAGGATTCTTGCTCTTAGAAGCTCTGAGTCCGCGCCCTGTCTTAGCAGCAGCCTTTGCAGGTAGGAGAGCTGCGTTCCTATATGCTTTTCTTTAAATTCTATAACCTTAGATGAATGTTCTGTATATAATCTTAAGGATTCCCCCGATAACAAAAACAAGTGAAAATAGCATGGAGTACTTTTTGTGTCAAAGCGGAAATTCTCGTAGGGTCTTAGAAGGATCATGCTTCTTTCGGGCATTGTTATGCTGTCTTTAGTCTTGATCAAGGCATCCCCTTTTTCGATATATAATAATAAATGGAATGGATTATCGATACATTCAAAGGTGGTTGGGATACCGTAGGTAATGGCTCCTCCAAAGACTGCCCGGAGGATAAGAGGATCTAAAGACTCGCAGCCACAGGCCATGAATCTCTTGGTGTCAAGAACATCGGTAAAAGACGTACCACTCCCGAAGAGTCTGTGGAAACGGAAGATATTATTCAGTTCATCGATCGTGGTGTATTTAGCCGGTGTCATGATATTACTCCTGTTTATGGGAACATTATAGTAAGTAAAAAGGGAAATATCAACCTGAAATCAACTAAAACGTTTAAGCTAGTTAGGTAAAAAGAGCTAAATAATTAAGTAAAAAGCTCAAAAAACGGCAGATAAATCCATAATCGCAATAATGAGTTACAAAACGCAAGAATAGTAGATGATTAAAAAAAGTAAATAATGTATTCTTCAATCAGTAAATGAAACAGGAGCTCAATAAAAGGAGGATGAATATGAAATTGAAAAGAGCTTTAGCGGTTACACTTATCACAATCATGGCAGCAGGTACGGTTGCCTGCGGGGAGACAACCTCATCTGAAAGTGGTCAGGAGACAGGTACAGTAGCACAGGCAGAAGACGATCAGGCAGCTGCAGCAGATGCACCTTCATCTGAAGCAGAAGGCATTAAGTCTTATGCCGATCTTGTTCTCGGTGAAGACTTTACTGATCTTAATACAGAGATCTCTTTCTTCAGCAACAGAACAGACCTTGATTCAGAGGATTATGGCGGAGTTACATGGAAGGAATACATTGAGGCCTTCAATGTAGTTTATCCTGATATCACAGTAAACGTGATCACAGATACAAACTACGCAGAGGATGCCAAGACACACCTTCAGTCAGGAGACTATGAGACAGTAATCCTCATTCCTGCAATAGATAAGGCAGACCTTTCTTCGTACTTTGAGTCATTTGGAACTCTTGATGTTATGAACGGACAGATCAACTATGCTGATCACTGGGAGTACCAGGGTGAGGTTTATGGAGTACCTTCAACAGCAACAGCACAAGGTATCGTATACAACAAGAGAGTGTTTGAGGAGGCAGGTGTAACAGAGCTTCCCAAGACTCCTGAGGATTTCATCGCCGCTCTTAAGAAGATCAAAGAGCACGATTCTTCAATTATTCCTCTCTACACCAACTACGCTGCTGGATGGACAATGGGAAGCTGGGATGATTACACAGGAATCAGTGCAACAGGTGATGTAAACTACACCAACGGAACACTTCTTCATGAGAAGGATCCTTTCAGAGATTATGGCGATTCGACCCACCCTTACGCTGTATACAAGATTCTCTATGATGCAGTTGCACAGGGACTTACAGAGGATGACTATTCAACAACCGACTGGGAGGGCTGCAAGGGCATGATCAACAGAGGCGAGATTGGATGCATGGTCCTTGGATCTTGGGCTTACCCTCAGATGGAAGCTGCAGGAGATAACGCAGCAGATATCGGATATATGCCATTCCCTGTAACAGTAGGTGGCAAGCAGTATGCACTTGCAGGTCCTGACTACTGCTACGGTATCAACAAGAATGCTTCTGATGATGAGAAGCAGGCAGGAATCATCTTTGTAAAGTGGATGACTGAGCAGTCAGGCTTTGTATATAACGAGGATGGTCTTCCAATCAAGGCAGGAAGCACTGAGACAAAGCTTTCATTTGACAATGTTGAATTCCTTCAGGAAGCACCTGCAGCAGAGGGAGAAGAGGATCTTCTCAACGAGCTCAACTCAGAGTCAGAGCTCAACTACAGAGCAGGTGGTGACAGAAGAATCCAGCTCATCATCGAGCATGCATCAATGGGCGATATGGAATTTGATGACATCATGAACGAGTGGAACGAGAAGTGGACACAGGCTCAGGAAGTTCTCGGCGTATCAGTAAATGAGTAATCGTGCCGGTATATATTAACGGAAGTGTCTGACCTAAGGGATCCACCCCAAGCGGTACCCCTTAGGTCGTATACAAGGAGGATGGGACAATGAAATGGCTTAAAAGTAGAAAGGGACAACAGACTGTAATAATAATCAGCTTTATCACTGTCCCATTACTTCTTCTTGCTATCTTTACCTACCTGCCATTTGCGCAGATGGTACAGTTTAGCTTCTATAAAATGAAATATCTTACCCCACCGGACAAAAGAGTCTTTGTGGGATGGAAAAACTATATTGATGTATTTACAAGAGACGACTGTTTCAAAGCGTTAAAACTTAGTTTTTATTACTGTGCCGGAGCACTGTTCCAGCTGGCACTGGCACTGTTTCTGGCAACGATCTTAAGCTTTGGGGTAAAGGGCGGAAATGTCTTTAAAGGAATGATGTTCTTTCCTTACCTCATAAGCGGAATTGCTATCGGTTTTATTTTCAAGTTCTTTTACACAAGAGGATTTGTCCTTGATTCAATATTGGGGATTATTGGAGTGAACAAGGACATTCTTCCCTACTGGCTAAAAGATCAGAGTGTAAATAACTGGTCCCTGGTGGCGACCTCTGTATGGCGCTACTTTGGACAAAACATGGTCCTTTTTATCGGAGCAATCATGTCGGTGGATGCTGAACTCTATGAGGCAGCTTCCCTGGACGGGGCAAATCGCTTCCAGCAGTTCTTCCACATAATTCTTCCGAGTATCAAGACCATTGTCACCTTAAACGTGATCCTTTCAATAACCGGATCCTTAAGTGCTTTTGAACCTCCGTTTGTAATAACGGGAGGTGCTAACGGAACAGGAACCTACTTCGTTATCATGAACGAGATAGCTCATGTCACGCAGAAGGTTGGACTTGCAAGCGCCATGGCGGTGGTACTTCTGGTGATCATATTCATAGTCACCATATTGCAGAAACTGTTCTTTAAATATGTTTTCAGAGAGGCAGACGCATGAAGATAAGAAAGTTTTTCATAAACATAATTAAATACCTGATCCTTGTATTCTTTGCGTTTGCAGCTGTGGTACCAGTAGTATCCTGCATATTTACAGCATTCAAGACATCGAAAGAGTATCAGACGACAAACGTAATAACCCCTCCATCAAATTGGTTTTATTTCAGCAACTTCGTCAAAGCCTTTCAGACAGCAAACATGGGCAGGGCATTTATGAACTCCCTCATAGTAATGGTGGTTGTTCTTGTGGTCTCTGTCGTAGTTGGAACGCAGCTTGCTTATGTACTGAACCGCTTTGAATTTTTGGGGAATACCCTCATAAGAAATCTGTTTTTGTTTGCTTCACTCCTTCCGTCAATTGCCATGCAGGTTACGGTGTACAAGATCATGAGTACCCTGGGGTTTGTAAACCACCTCTATGGCTACATCATCATGATGTGCGGAACCGACGTCATCTCCATATATATCTTCATTCAGTTTATGGAGAATATATCAAATTCAGTGGATGAATCGGCAATCATAGACGGTGCTTCCTACTGGACGGTTTACTGGAAAATAATCCTTCCGCTTCTTAAGCCGGCAGTTGTTACCGCCTGCATATTAAAAGGTGTATCGGTCTACAACGAGTACTACTGCGCCAATCTTTATCTTATGGACAAGGAGATAAGAACCATGTCCACCTCCCTTTACACCTTTGTAGGTCCCATGGGAAGCCAGTACAACCTGATCTGCGCAGGCGTTCTTATATCGATCTTCCCAGCGTTTTTGGTATTTATCCTTTGCCAGAAGCAGATTTACAGCGGAATCACGCAGGGTGCGGTAAAGGGATAAAAGAGTTTTTTGAGGTTTTGAAATGTATCAGGAAATACAAAAAGAATTAACGGAACATATCATACCCTTCTGGAGAGGGCTTAGAGATAATGAACACGGTGGCTACTATGGCCTTATGGATTATGATCTTAAGGTAGATAAAAAAGCCGAGAAGGGTGCAATACTGAACAGCCGCATTCTCTGGTTCTTTTCAAGGGCATTTAATGAGTTAAAAGACATATCGCTTCTTGAAGAAGCAGACCATGCCTACAGGTTTATGGTCGAGAAAATGCTTGGCGATGGCAGCAAGGGAATCTGCTGGTCTGTAACCTATGACGGCAAGATTCTTGATAGTACAAGACATACATACAATCAGGCTTTTGCTATATATGCTCTGTCAGAGTATTACAAGGCATCCGCTGAGCCACAGGCGCTTTTTCTTGCTCACAAGCTCTTCTTTCTGATAGAGGAGATGTGCAGGGACAATGACGGGTACCTGGAGGCATTTGATGAGGATTTTAATCTGCTGCCAAATGACAAGCTCTCCGAGAACGGAGTGATGGCTGACAGGACCATGAATACAGCGCTTCACGTACTTGAAGCCTACACACTTTTATATGATGTGACGGATGATCCTTCCATCAAAAAGTGCATTGGAAAGAAGCTCTCAGACCTGCTCCTTATCTTTAAGGACAGAATCTACAACAAAAAGAAACACAGGCAGGAGGTCTTCTTTGACATATACTACAACTCTCTTATAGACCTTCACAGCTTCGGCCATGATATAGAAGCATCCTGGCTTATCGATCTTGCGCTCGATACTCTTGGCGGTGAGTACTTGAGGGCAAAAGATGCAGAGGAGATCAGGAACATGACTCTTGCCATGGTGGAGAACACCTATAACAAAGCCATGGTTGACGGATCTTTTGTAAATGAATGCGAAGTCGGAGTAAGGGATGATACCAGGATCTGGTGGGTGCAGTCGGAGGCTATGGTAGGTTTTGTAAATGGCTACTTAAGAAGTGGAAAGCCTGAGTATTTGCAGGCTGCAAAGAGCATATGGCAGTACACAAAGAGCTACATCATCGACAAGAGAGAGGGCTCGGAGTGGTTCTGGCAGGTTGATGAAAATAGGAATCCGGGCAAAAGACCTATAGTAGAGCCCTGGAAGTGCCCCTACCACAACGGCAGAATGTGCTTTGAAATTATAAACAGACTTAAAAAAGGAGCAGCAGATGATTCACGAAAAGTATTACGAGGAGCTTGAAAGGCAGGAGAGGCTTATCACAAGGAAGAATGAGCCATCTGATTTTTATAACGGCCTCTATAACAGATATAAATATCCTGTTCTTACAAGAGAACATATTCCGCTTACCTGGAGATACGATCTTGATAAAGACACTAATCCCTATTTCATGGAGAGACTTGGAGTAAATGCAGTCATGAATTCGGGAGCTATCTATCTGAACGGGAAGTATTACCTTGTTGCGCGGATTGAGGGAAATGACAGGAAGTCATTCTTTGGAGTTGCAGAGAGTGAGAATGGAATAGACGGCTTTAGATTTTGGGATCACCCGGTTCTTTTGGAGGATACCTGCAAGGAAGAGACAAATGTCTATGACATGAGGCTTACACAGCATGAGGATGGCTATATCTACGGAGTTTTCTGTTCAGAGAGTAAGGATACATCAGTAAGTGATCTCTCTGCAGCTGTGGCATCAGCCGGAATAGTAAGAACAAAAGATTTAGAGAACTGGGAGAGACTTCCTAACCTTGTTACATTAAGAAGCCCTCAGCAAAGAAATGTTGTGCTTCACCCGGAATTTGTCGATGGAAAGTATGCCTTCTATACAAGACCCATGGATGATTTTATTGAGACGGGAAGCGGTAGCGGAATCGGCTTTGGACTTTGCAGTGATATCACTCAGGCAGTGATCGACGAGGAGAAGATGACGAGCCTCCGCAAGTACCACACCATCACCGAGGCCAAGAACGGAGCCGGTGCTGTGCCGATTAAGACAGCAAGAGGATGGATACATATAGCTCACGGAGTAAGAAATACAGCAGCGGGGCTCAGATACGTCCTCTACTGCTTTGTGACAGATCTAAAGGATCCGTCTAAGGTTATCGCTGAGCCATCAGGTCTTTTAATAGGACCCAGAGGCGATGAGAGAGTAGGGGATGTCTCCAATGTTGTGTTCACAAACGGAGCGATAGTTAATGAGAAAGAGGAGGTATTTATTTATTATGCATCATCAGATACACGAATGCATGTTGCAACAACCACAGTGGACAAGCTTCTTGACTACTGCTTTAACACACCGCAGGATCCCGGCAGGTCGGTCCTGTGTGTAAGACAAAGAGACGATTTGATAAACAGAAACCTTGAACTATTAAGGAGAGTAAATTAATGAAGTACGAGATTTTGGGACCCGGAACAGAACGCATGCCATGGCAGGATAAGCCCGAGGGACTTAAAGGAGCTCCTATTTGGAGATACAATGCCAATCCTATAATTGACAGAAATCCTGTGGAGGGAGTTGCAAGAATATTTAACAGTGCAGTAATGCCCTATGAGGACGGATTCATAGGAGTCTTCAGAGGAGAGCAGACAAATGGTATTCCTGCAATCTATATGGGCAGGAGTGCAGATGGAATCAAGTGGGATATAGACAGTGAAAAGATTCCTTTTACAGATGAAGACGGAAATCCCTTCATGCCTCAGTACGCCTATGATCCGCGCCTTGTAAAAGTTGAAGAAGAATACTATATCATCTGGTGCCAGGATTTCTACGGCGCATCCATAGGAATTGCAAAGACAACAGACTTTAAGAAGTTTGTGAGAATTGAGAATCCTTTTATTCCCTTTAACAGGAATGCAGTTCTTTTCCCAAGAAAGATAAACGGAAAGTATATGCTGCTCTCAAGACCGTCAGATTCAGGTCACACTCCTTTCGGAGATATCTTTATAAGTGAGAGTCCTGATATGACTTACTGGGGAAGGCACAGACATGTCATGGGACCAAACGAGAACTGGTGGGAATCGCTTAAGATAGGCGGAGGCGCAACTCCGATAGAGACAAGCGAAGGCTGGCTTTTGCTTTACCACGGTGTTACCGGAACCTGTAACGGATATGTGTATTCCATAGGAGGAGCAATCCTGGATATAGACAATCCTTCTGTTGTTAAGTACAGGTGTGAGACATTTCTTTTGACTCCGCAGGAGTGGTATGAGGAGCGAGGCTTTGTGCCCAATGTCTGCTTCCCATGCGCGACGGTACAGAACAGGGAAACAGGTCAGATCGCCATCTATTACGGAGCTGCCGACAGCTATGTTGGGCTGGCATTTGGATATACCGATGAGATCATCGACTATATTAAGGAGCACAGCAAAACTTCCGAGACAGACCGTGAGATCGGAAGGCGGTGATCGAAGCGATGAGAGAGAAACCAATCATCACTTATTCAAAAGAGCCTGTGCTGGAGCCAAAAGAAGGCTGTGCCTGGGCGGATACGATGGTGCTGAATCCTGCACTGGTTCTTGATGAAGATGGAAAGACCATTCATATGCTCTTCAGGGCAACAGGCCCCTGGCCCTCGGCAAATCTTAGGGGTAAGTCAGATCCATATCCGATATTCCTAGGATATGCAAAGAGCACCGATATGGGAGAGAGCTTTGAGGCTGATTTTGAAAGACCTGCTCTGGCCCCGAAGCTTGCTTATGACGAGCAGGATATGTACGTGATAAATGACAAGGGAGAGAAAGTCATCAACTACGCCAACGGGTGTATAGAGGATCCAAGGCTCTTTTACATAGGAGAGCAGCTCTATCTGACCGTTGCCTGCAGACTCTTTCCTCCGGGACCATACTGGGAAGGGGATAAGAGAAAAGACAACCTGCCTGACTGGGTGATGGATCCGGACTCTCCGGTGGGAGTGCTTGCAAGGAGAAATGACACTGTCACGGTCCTTTACAAAGTGGATCTTAAGAAACTTAAAGAGGGCAGTTATGAAGAGGCGTTTTCCTATGTCGGCCCACTGACGGACGGGAATCTTAGTGACAACAGGGATGTTTTCTTTTTCCCAAAGAGAATGAACATAGGCGGGGCAGAAAAGCTTGTCATGCTTCACAGACCTGAGAGAAGCTATGAGTTTCCGACAGGTGAAAGTGTAAAAACTCCGGCAATCTTCCTGGCAGCAGCGGATGATTTTGAAGATTTTGTCACGGCGGATACTACACACAAGCTGCTGGCAAAAAGTGAATTTGACTGGGAAGAGGAGAGAGTCGGAGCAAGCTTTCCTCCACTGGATTTAGGAGATGGAGAGTGGCTTGTGTCCTATCACGGAAAAGAGCTTCCGAATTATGGCTACACTCAGTCTTTCATGATACTTAAGGAAAGAGACGGTGATTTTCCCGAAATAAAACACCGTATGTCGGAAAGACTGATCTATGCAAGGCAGAAGTGGGAACTTCCCGATAAATTCCCATGTCCCTGCATCTTTACAACCGGAGCGGTGGTAGCAGGTGATGAACTGATCATGGGCTATGGGGCGGCTGATCAGAAGATCGGGATAGCTAAGGTAAATCTAAAGAATCTGACGGACTATGTTCGCAGATTTGACGCATGCGGAAACAGGACGGATTGACCAAGTAAACAGCGATTAACTTTGCGGTTTTGCAATCGCTGTTTTTTTGTTGCCCAAAATTGGAGGAGAGAATGAAAGAAAACAATCTTGAGATACTATTTTTGGAGCCTGTCTGTAAGCACACCATCTGGGGTGGGACAAGGCTAAAGGATGAGTTTGGATGCAATGAAGAAGGAAATGATATAGGAGAGCTGTGGGGAATATCGGCCCATCCAAGCGGTGATGTAACGGTTAAGGCAGGAAAGTATAAGGGCATGCATTTATCTGAACTGTGGGAGAAGCACAGAGTGCTCTTTGGAGATGAAGAAAGTGATGTGTTCCCGCTCCTGGTTAAGATCATTGATGCCAGAGATGATCTCAGCATACAGGTTCATCCCGATGACAGGTACGCTGCAGAACATGAAAACGGGGCTCTTGGAAAGACTGAGTGCTGGTATGTCCTTGATTGTCCACCGGAAGCAAGTCTTGTCATCGGGCACAGCGCAAGAGACAAAAGTGAACTGGATGAGCTTATAGATCAGGGCAGATGGGGACAGCTTATAAATAGGGTTCCCGTAAAGAAAGGTGATTTTTTGCAGATAGATCCCGGTACGGTGCATGCGCTTACGAAGGGCTGTCTTATTCTGGAGACTCAGGAAAACAGTGACATCACCTATCGCGTCTATGATTACGACAGACTTGAAGACGGGAAGAAGAGAGAGCTTCATCTTGAGCAGAGTAAGGACGTCATTATGACTCCGGCAAAACCTATAGAGGAATGCCTGGTTCCTGCCTGCAAAAGGGACAGGAGAGCAAACGCCCTTCACAGTATTTATGGGTGTGAGTATTACCACGTCTATGAGATGAAGGTTGAAGGACGGACACAGATTCTGGGACTGTCCGAATTTATGCTGGTAAGTGTTGTGGAAGGATACGGAGAAGTGGATGGATGCGCTATCTCAAAGGGAGATAGTTTTATCATACCAAAGGGATATGAGAAGGCGAGCCTTAAAGGCAACATGAAGATCATAGCTTCAACACCGGGGCAGAAGGAGCAGAGGAGAATAGGATGAAAAGAGATTACAGAGATGAATTCAGGAGATGGAAAGAGGCGGAACTGATTGATGCGGATCTTAAGGCTGAGCTGAAGGTGATGGAAGGCGATGAGGCTTTGATGGAGGATGCCTTTTATAAGGATCTGGCTTTTGGAACGGGAGGCTTAAGGGGCGTTATAGGCGCCGGTACAAACCGTATGAATGTTCATACTGTCATAAAGGCTAGCAAGGGAATAGCTGATTATTTAAATGATGAATTTGGTGATGAGAAAAAGAGTGTCGCTATCTCTTTTGACTCAAGGATAAAGTCAGAGCTATTTGCTAAGACAGCTGCAAAGGTTTTTGCCGGATGTGGGATTGATGTTACAATATATAAAGAGCTTATGCCAACTCCCTGCTTGTCTTTTGCAGTGAGAAAACTTGGGTGCAAAGTCGGAGTCATGATCACTGCATCACATAATCCCGCTAAATATAACGGCTACAAGGTATACGGCTCTGATGGGTGCCAGATAACCACGGAGGCTGCGGAAAAAATCCAGGGTTATATTGATAAGGCAGATGCACTTGATACAGGCGCGATTAGTGAGAATGATGAGAAGATTTCTTTAGTGCCCGATGAAGTCTATGAGTCATTTACCAGTGAGGTGCTTGGGCTTTCGCTCATCGGTGAAGAAGACGGTGATAAAAGCGCAAAGATAGTGTACACACCACTTAACGGAACCGGAAGAAAGCCTGTTACAGATGCCCTAAAAAGTGCAGGATTTATGGACGTTAATGTGGTGAAGGAGCAGGAAAAACCTGACGGGAATTTTCCTACATGTCCTTATCCCAACCCCGAGATTCCTGAAGCCATGAAGCTTGGAATGAACTGTGCAAAGCAGATTGGAGCAGATCTTCTTTTGGCAACTGATCCCGATTGCGACAGAGTGGGCGTGGCGGTAAGGGATAAAGATGATTTTGTCTTGTTCACCGGAAATCAGGTGGGATGTCTTTTGTTAAACTACGTATGTGAGCGCAGGGCTAAATTGGGAACAATGCCAAAGAACCCTGTTATGGTCAAGACCATTGTCACCAGTGATCTGGGAGAGAAGATTGCAGACGGATACGGTGTAAAAACGATAAATGTTCTGACGGGATTTAAGTTTATAGGAGAGCAGATAGGTCTTTTGGAATCGCAGGGCAGAAAAGATGATTATGTCTTTGGCTTTGAAGAAAGCTGCGGATATCTCTCGGGAACTCATGCAAGGGACAAGGACGGAGTTAACGCTTCTCTCCTTATTTGTGAGATGTTTGCATATTATAAGAAGATGGGGAAGAGCCTTACGGATGTGCTTGGCGAGCTCTATGAGAAGCACGGATATTTCCTGAACACCCTCTACAGCTTTGAGTTTGAGGGCTCTAAGGGACAGGATAAAATGAAGAATATCATGGAGAAATTCAGAAATCTGGGTGGAGAGCTGTGCGGTCAAAAAATAGCAAGTGAGCGCGATTATCTAAAGAAAACAGACGACCTTCCAAAGTCTGATGTTTTGAAATTTATACTGGAGACTGGGAATAGTATAGTTGTAAGACCATCAGGAACCGAGCCCAAGATCAAGATATACCTTTCTGTTTCCGGAGATAACAGGGCTCAGGCTGAGGTTATTGAAAAAGAGCTTTCAAAGAGATTAAAGGATATGGTGGAAGAGTCGTAGTTTATTGGATTTCCTTGACAATACGGTTTGAAATAAGGGGAGTGTTGGAAGGCCTTTTGACAAAAGTATAAAAAGCGGAGGCTGTCATGAACGTATATGCTGTAACAAGATACAGATATTTAAATAAGAATGCTGTTAAAGGGGAAACTCTTTTTGTGGGTTCATCATTGATGGAACATTTTCCTATTAACGAGATTCTGATGAGCAGAGGGTTATCCAAGGTCATTTACAATCGGGGGATCAGTGGCTATACTATTCCCGAACTTCTTGAATCCATGGATGAGCAGATATTTGACCTAAAGCCCTCGGTGATCTTCATAAATATCGGCACCAATGATATAAGCCGTCAGGAGGAAACTTCCGAGATTTTCGAGGCGGATTACAGGAAAATTCTTATACAGATTAAAGATAGGCTTCCTGAAACTAAAGTGTTCATGATGGCTTTTTATCCGGTTAATCAGAAGGTGGCGGATAAAGAGATGGCATGGTCCGAGGCACCTCTTGCGGCAAAGCTTCGTCTTGAAAGGCTGGATAAGGCCAACGCCATTGTCGAAAAGCTTGCGACTGAGTTCGGCTACAGGTATATAAATGTGAACGAAGGACTCTTTGGTGAGAACGGGCAGATGCTTGAGAAGTACACCACCGACGGCATTCACATGTGGCCCTGCGCATATGAGCTCATCTTCGACAATATGAAGAAATATATTTTTTAGTAATAAGGTCGTACTTAAATGAAACGTGTTGATTTCGAGAACGGAAGAACATTTACCAATATCCTTGCCACAGCGATTCCAATGCTGGTGGCGCAGATCATAAACCTTTTGTACAATATTGTTGACAGGATCTATATTGCCAGGATTTCCAATATAGGGACAGTGGCTCTGGGGGCAGTGGGACTTTGCTTCCCCCTGATTATCCTGACCACGGCTTTTACAAATATGTTTGGGAGCGGCGGAGCTCCATTGTTTTCCATAGCAAGGGGACAGAAGAATGACGACAGAGCGAGGCAGATCCAGAACACCTCGTTCTTTATGCTGATCGTTACGGGAATTGTGCTGATCCTGGTGGGAGAAATCTTCGGAAGGCCGATACTTTCTTTGTTCGGAACTTCGGATTCCGCCATGATCTATGCGCTTCCCTATCTTAGAATATATCTTCTCGGAACAGTCTTTTCCATGATTGCCACCGGCATGAATCCCTTTATAACGGCACAGGGCTATTCCATTGTGGGTATGACCACCATTGTTGTGGGTGCGGCAGCCAACATTATCCTTGATCCCATATTTATCTTTGTCCTGGGGATGGGCCCGGAGGGAGCGGCCATTGCAACGGTTATATCCCAAGGACTGTCAGCCCTTTACGTACTTGGATTTTTCTTTGGAAAAAAATGTTCCTACAATCTTAAGATCATGTCCTTTTCGGAGATAAGACAGTGCGGCAGGACTGTAGCTAATATTATCGGTCTTGGCAGCGCCGCCTTTATAATGCAGTTTACCAATGCCATGGTTTCCGTATCCTGCAACAGTGTTCTTGCGGATGTGGGAGGAGATTTCTACGTATCCATCATGACCATGGTGAATTCCGCCCGTCAGATGATGGAGACACCGATCCTGGCCATTGCCGAAGGGACATCTCCTGTTATCAGTTACAACTATGGGGCCCACAGATTTGACAGGGTTAAGCGCTCCATTGCCATAATGGTGGCCATGGAATTCGGATACACCTTCCTGGTGTGGATGTTTATCAGATTGTTCACGGCAGCAGTCATCGGGGTATTCAGTAATGACAAAACAATCCTTGCGGATGCCATACCTGCCTTTAGTCTGTATTTCTCAACCTTTATATTCATGACCTTCCAGCATTCGGGTCAGGTGGTATTTAAGTCTTTAGGAAGAAAAGGCCACGCCATTTTCTTTTCTCTCTTCAGAAAAGCAATGATCGTGGTTCCTTTAACCTATATATTACCGTATCTGTTTAACATGGGAACAGACGGTGTTTTTGCAGCGGAGCCCATCAGTAACGTTGTGGGTGGAACTGCCTGTTTTGTGACCATGCTCCTTACCGTAAGGAAAATGGATCCCAAAAGAGCCCGCCTCACATACATCCATTTTTGAGTATTCATAGGGACACTGGGTTCCAACGACCACAGTGATCCCTTTCCCAAGCGCATCTCTACTTAGCGTAGGTACCAAAAAGCAGCTTGACGATTTACAATCTGAACATGGAGGTGATAAATATGAACCAATATGTTACAGGTGCAGTTATTAAGGAACTACGTGAAAAGAATAAGATGACACAATTGCAGCTTGCTCAAAAGCTAGGTGTCACAGATAAAACTATCTCAAAGTGGGAGACGGGCAAAGGGTATCCGGATATTACCTTGCTTGAGCCAATTGCTGATGCATTCAGGATTTCCGTTACAGAACTTATATCAGGAAATCCAATACACAATGCCAATGTTTCAGCCAATATGATGCGCTCAAAGTTTTATGTGTGCCCTGTTTGTGGAAATGTGATCCACAGTATGGGGGAGGGTGTAATTGGATGTCATGGAATTCAACTTTCTCCTTTATCTGCAGAGCCATCAGATGAACAGCATATGATATTTGTTGAGCGTTCTGATGACGAGTATTACGTGAGGATTGACCATGTTATGACAAAAGATCACTATATTTCTTTTGTTGTTGCAGCAGGGGTAGATGAAATCCAAATGGTAAAGCTTTATCCTGAAGGAAAGTCAGAAGCCAGGTTCAAGATTCGCGGCGTAAAGAAAATCTTCTTTTACTGCAATCACGACGGGCTCTTTTATCTGGATGTTGTTAAGGGTATCGATGATAAAGAAAATGGCTATGACAATTATCGCGAACGAAAAGAACTTGAGGAAACTGCAGATAAGCTGTTTGGATGAACTTGAGTGGTAGGCAAAAGGAAGTAGTAAATGAAAAGATGAATGCAAAGCTTTTTATTCAGGCAATAACAAAATTTATGATGGGACTTACAATCCTTGTGGCGGGCGTAACGTTATCAGGTTTTTCTTTTGATGCCTGCGCAGCTTCTGGGGAAGAAAAGTCTACAGTTACCATTATCATGGTGGGTGATGTGCTGCTGCATACTCCTGTGGAGGAGGCTGCTAAGGACGAGGACGGGAATTATAACTTTGACGCGATTTTTTCCAAGACAAAAAGCAGCATAAGTCAGGCAGATCTGGCCATTGTGAACCAGGAAGTTATTATTGGTGGACAGGAGCTGGGAGTTTCAGGATATCCTGCTTTTAATGCGCCTTATGAGATCGGTGATGCGCTAAGTAAAGCAGGATTTGACGTGGTGTGTCATGCCACCAATCATGCGCTGGATAAGGGGAAAAGAGGTATTCAGAACTCTCTAAGTTACTGGTCTAGCACTCATCCGGAGATGGCAGTTCTTGGGATAAACGGAAGCGAAGAACAGAAGAACACTGTGGATATCATAACGGTGAAGGGGATTCGTATTGCAATTCTGAACTACACCTATGGCACCAACGGGATATCCGCGCCAAAGGATATGCCCTACGCTGTGGACATGCTTGAGGAGAGCAAGGTGAAAAGAGATCTGGACTTCGCGGAGGCTAATGCGGATTTTACCATTGTTTGTCCTCATTGGGGCACAGAGTATAACCTTGGGATTGATAACAGTCAGAAGAAATGGACAAAAATTTTCAGAGAGGGTGGGGCTGATCTGGTTTTGGGAACACACCCTCATGTGATAGAACCTATTGAATTTGTAGAGGATGATAATCCGGGACACACCAATAACCATGGCGGTGGAGATATGCTTGTTTACTACTCTTTGGGGAACTTCGTAAACTGGACTTCAGGTAAAGGTAAGGGTACCACTAATCGAATGGTGGGTGGAATGGCCCAGGTAACTATTTCGAAGAATGCTTCAGGGGAAGTGGTTATCTCAGATAACTCGGTCCGGGCTCTGGTCTGCCACGTATCTCCGGGACAGAACGGCGTTACGGTTTATCCGCTTTCTCACTATACGGAAGAGATGGCAGCGGGGAATGCAATAAAAGCGCAGGATAGCTCTTTTACCAAGAAGCAGTGCGCGGAACTGTGCGATAAAGTTTGGGGCGGCGGATGGAAATGAACTGAGTATTGGTATCGTGAAAGTATACGTGTTAAAATATTTAATTATGGGATTATTTTTTAATGCGAACAAATATATCAAAAATGTTGAGAGACCACGAGTAGACAGGAATCTTCCCAGAAGGGAACAGATCCTTAAATATATTGATAAGTACTTTGATGCATATAATCACGATTATCTGGAAAATGTGAAATCTGCCTGTGTGAAGTATATCAATGATATGTTTGAGGAACAGGATACATCGGCTAAAAGTGGTATCGATCCTGAGATCCAGGCTATTACTACCATGATCAAGGGCCTTCAGGGGTTCGTGTCAGGTGGTGAACTGGACAGGCTGAATTACATGCGCCTTCTTGGTGCCAGAGAAGCCTTTACTTTGTACTGCGCGATGATCTCCAGATCAATGGATCTTGGAATCATAGATCTTAAGCAGGCAAAGAGAAGGATCACTAAGTTTTATAAGGATTGTAAATTAGATTGAGACGGAGCTGTTTCTGCAAAGCGCAGGGACAGCTCTTTTCCAAAAGTACACCGGGCCAGCACAAAGCAAGGAGTGAAAGACTATGCATTTTGTGGACGCAAAGGGGATTCTTACGAGCAATAACGGCTTTGCAGGGATGAACATATATCGCGGGTGTACCCATGGGTGCATTTATTGTGACAGCAGAAGCAAGTGTTACCAGTTTACCCATGCGTTTGAGGATATTGAGGTTAAGCAGAATGCGCCGATTTTGCTGGAGCAGGCATTAAAGTCAAAGCGCAAGAAGTGCATGATAGGAACGGGAGCTATGTCGGATCCGTACATGCACTGCGAGCAGGAGCTGGAATTAACAAGGAAGTGTCTGGAAGTGATTTCCAGGTATGAATTTGGCCTGGCTATACAGACCAAGTCTGACAGGATTTTGAGAGACATTGATCTTTTAGATGAGATCAACAGGAAAGCCAAGTGTGTAGTGGAGATCACTCTTACCACCTATGATGATGAGCTTTGCAGCATAGTGGAACCAAATGTATGCAATACGAAGCGCCGCATTGAGGTCCTTGAGGAGATGCAAAAGAGACACATACCAACTGTAGTATGGTTGACACCTCTTTTACCTTATATCAATGATACTGTAGAGAATCTTACGCCAATTCTGGATGAATGCGTAAGGGTCGGAGTGAAGGGGATTATTTCCTTTGGAATGGGGCTGACACTTAGGGAAGGTGACAGAGAGTACTATTATGAAGCCCTGGACAAGCACTTCCCGGGACTTAAGCAGAAATACATCGATACTTTTGGAAATTCCTATGAGCTCCCAAGCCCCAATACAGGGGAGCTCACAAAGCTCTTTCAGGAGGTGTGCAGGAAGAACGGAATTCTTTATAAGCCCCAGGATTGCTTCGCCTTTATGAATGATCTGCCTGAGAAGTATCAGCAGATGAGCCTGTTCGACTGAGGTACCTGGGAAAAGAACTATCGGTGCGGGAAAAGAGTTGTCGGTGCGTTACAGGGAATTGGCTGTCCTGCTCAGGTACCTGATAACATCCATAGGGTACTGGCCGATGGCGGTTTCGCCCGTAACCATGACTGAAGAAGCACCATCGCAGACTGCGTTGTAAATATCACTAACCTCAGCTCTTGTGGGAACCTTGCTGTGTTCCATGGAAGAGAGCATCTGGGTCACCACCATAAAAGGCTTATTATTCTCCCGGCAGGTCCGGGAGATTTCTTTTTGTACTTTTGGAAGTTCCCAAAGGGGCATGGAATTTCCTAGGTCTCCTCTTGCGATGATGATCTCATCTGCGTAGGGGAAGAAGCTTTTGAGGTTTTCTATGCCTGCGCGGTTCTCAATTTTGGCGTAGATCTTAAGGGAAGAGCTGGAATTTGACTCTGGGGCGTGGTTTCCGGATGCAGCTGTAACGCTGTCAGGGATGGAGGTGCTGTTACGATTTTGCGCTTCAATAACGCTCCTAAGGTGTTTGAGATCTTCGCTGCTTCTTACGAAGGGCTGCATTACGCCTGTGATACCAAGCTTTGTTGCGATGGCGATGTTCGCCAGGTCTGCTTCTGTCAGGGCAGGCATATCTATAGTTGCTCCCTCAATGGCGATACTCTTTCTGGAAGAGAGGATTCCGCCGCGAAGGATTTTTAGCTCAGCGCTTTTACCGTCGCAGGCTGTAACTTCTGCCTTAATTTTTCCATCATCAAGGAGAACTTCAGTGCCAACGTGTAAGGCATCGAGGATTTTCTTATTCACCGGTACGCTGTTAAATTCATGGGTTTCCCTTGCGCAAGAAATGGCACGGTATTCATGGCTTTTCTTGTCCGATGCAATGGGTTCAGCATTTGAAGTGTTCCTGTATGTAGGAGCGTCATTACATACAAGGGAAAGAGATTTTTCCTCTTTGAGAGAGAGCGGTGCATCAAGGTCATCGATGCGAAGTTCCGGTCCTTGAAGGTCGATAAGGATCTTGGGAGTGACACCTGCTCTTTTTGCAGCGCTCTTTATTCTTTCAATCTTGTCTGTACAGTCTGCGAGCATGACATGAGAGAGGTTGATCCTGATTCCGGTCATCCCCTCTTTAAACATTTCATATAAAGTGTCCTCTGCCTCGCAGGAAGGACCAAGTGTTCCGAAAATGTCTACCATTCCTATTACCTCCCAAGTTCCCAGAATGCCAGGGCACTGGCGGCTGCTACGTTCAGAGAATCTACTTCGTGGGCCATGGGGATCTTCACTACGTAGTCACTCATATCGATGGTTTTGGTCAAAAGGCCTTCACCCTCCGAGCCCAGAGCCACAACAAGCCTATCTTCACCTTTAAGTCTCAGGTCTCCGATGGATATGGACTCGTTCCGAAGGGCCATGGAAGCCAGCTTAAAGCCATGCTCATGAAGAAGAGATATGCCTTCCTCAGGCCAGTTAAGCTCACGCCATCCGGTCCCGGATACATTCCAGTAGTCAACAAATGCCCACGGAATCTGGAACACTGTTCCCATGCTGACACGAATGGCACGCCGATACAGAGGATCAGAGCAGGACCTTGTCAAAAGAACTGCGTCCATACCAAGGGCAGCAGCTGAGCGGAAGATGGCTCCGACATTGGTGGGATTCATTATATTCTCAAGCAGGGCGATTCGCTTGGAGCTTCTCAAAATCTCGATAGGAGATGATAGCTCTTTTCTCTTCATGGCACAAAGACATCCGCCGGTGAGATGGTACCCGGTTATGGAATCCAGGACGTCGCTTGAAGCAGTGAAGACAGGGAAATCTACTGGAAGAGTGTTATGAGAATATGCATTCACAGCGCTGGCAGCAGGTGAAGAAACAGCAGATTCCATGCCTGCTAGAGCATTCGGACCAGATATCCTGGAGTGCATCTTGGAAATCAGCGCCTCAAATTCCTCCAGACACTTGTCCTCAACCACCGCGGAAACTGGCTTGTATTCTGCATTCAACGCCCGCTCAAGAACCTTAAAGCTCTCCGCAATAAATAGTCCCGGAGCAGGTTCATTGATGGTCAGTAGCTGCCTTTCAGGAATCCGCGTGTAAATATCAAGTTCAGGTATGTTTGTATCAGTAATCTTAATTATGTTCATGATATTAAATTTTATCAAAAGCTCTTTTCTCGGGTCTACATTAATTTTGTAATGTTGTAATAGACCTAAAATGATATATAATAAGGAAAGATTGCATGACTCGAATGAAATAGAAGCAGCAAGGAGCGCAATTCGCATAATTCAAGTACAAGGAGAAAAACTATGATCAAGTTGTATGATAAGGGCGCGTATCTGGTGAATGGAACCGATCTTGTTCCTGAGGGGCAGGAGGAAAAGCTTGAAAAGGTCTACGGCAAAAAGACCACTAAAGAAGAGGCTTTAAAGGGCACAATTGCCTACTCCATCATGGAGGCTCACAACACATCAGGAAACATGGAGAATCTGAAGATCAAGTTTGATGCAATGACTTCCCACGATATTACTTTCGTTGGAATCGTGCAGACAGCAAGGGCTTCAGGCATGGAGAAGTTCCCAATTCCCTACGTTCTCACCAATTGCCACAACTCACTTTGCGCGGTTGGCGGAACTATCAATGACGATGATCACATGTTTGGACTTTCAGCTGCCAAGAAGTACGGCGGAATCTACGTTCCACCTCACATCGCAGTTATCCATCAGTACATGAGAGAGATGATGGCCGGCTGTGGCAAGATGATCCTTGGTTCAGACTCCCACACCAGATACGGAGCGCTGGGAACAATGGCCATCGGAGAAGGCGGCGGAGAGCTGGTTAAGCAGCTCCTTCAGGATACATATGACGTGGCTCGTCCAGGCGTTGTGGCTGTTTACCTGACCGGTAAGCCACAGCCCTTCGTTGGACCACACGATATTGCAATAGCCATCTGCGGAGCAGTTTTCAAAAATGGCTATGTTAAGAATAAGGTAATGGAGTTCGTGGGCCCAGGTGTTGCATCAATGACCACCGACTATCGTAACGGTGTTGATGTTATGACTACAGAGACCACCTGTCTTTCTTCAATCTGGAGAACAGATGAGGACACTAAGGCTTACCTTGCAGAGCACGGAAGAGCTGCGGATTACAAGGAGCTTAACCCTGCAGATGTTGCTTATTATGACGGTGTTATCGAGCTTGATCTTAGCACAGTTAAGCCAATGATCGCCCTTCCATTCCACCCAAGCAATGCCTTTACCATTGATGAACTCAATGCTAACCTCAAGGATATCCTTGCGGATGTGGAAAAAGAGGCACAGAAGGTATCTCAGGGTAAGGCTGAGTTCCACCTTCTTAACAAGATCACAGATAAGGGACTTCAGACCCAGCAGGGTATCATCGCTGGATGCGCAGGCGGTAACTACACAAACGTTGTGGAAGCTGCCCATGCACTTAAAGGAAAGAACACAGGATGCGACCAGTTCAATCTGGCAGTTTATCCTTCATCACAGCCTGTTTTCATGGAGCTGGCAAAGCAGGGGCTTGTTACAGACCTAATGGCTTCCGGAGCGATCGTGAGAACAGCCTTCTGCGGACCATGCTTTGGCGCAGGAGATACACCTATGCACGACGGTCTTTCAATCCGTCACACAACTCGTAACTTCCCTAACCGTGAGGGCTCAAAGCCAGGAAATGGTCAGATGTCAGCAGTTGCTCTTATGGATGCACGTTCTATCGCAGCAACTTCAATCAATGGAGGAATCCTTACTTCTGCAGAGACTCTGGATTGCTGGGGAGATGTGCCTGAGTATCACTTTGATGACAGCTCATACAAGGCTCGCTGCTACTATGGTTTTGGCAAGGCTGATCTTTCAGAAGAACTTGTCAGCGGACCAAACATCAAGCCATGGCCTGCAATGAGCAGACTTACAGATAACATCGTCCTTAAGGTTTGCTCCAAGATCCTTGATCCTGTAACCACAACTGATGAGCTTATCCCTTCAGGCGAGACCTCATCCTTCAGATCAAATCCTCTGGGCCTTGCAGAGTTTACTCTTTCAAGAAGAGATCCTGAGTACGTTAGCCGTTCAAAGGAAGTTGATAAGGTTGAGAAGGCCCGTGTTGCTGGCGAGGATATCTTCAAGGCAGATCCTGAGCTCAAGGGAGTATTTGACAAGATCAGAACTATTCCTGGACAGGAAAACATAGTGGAAAAAGATACTGAAGTGGGCTCCATGATCTATGCTAAAAAACCTGGTGATGGTTCAGCCCGTGAGCAGGCAGCTTCCTGCCAGAGAGTAATCGGCGGACTTGCCAACATCTGCGAGGAGTACGCCACAAAGCGTTACCGTTCAAACGTTATGAACTGGGGCATGATCCCATTCCAGATGAAGGAAGCTCCGGACATGTTCGATATCGGAAGCTACATCTTTGTGCCAGGCATCAAGAAGGCTCTGGCCGATGGAAATACAGACAGCATCAAGGCATACGTTATAGGTGATGAGGTAAAAGAGATATCTCTTTACACCACACCAATGACTGAGGATGAGCGTAAGATCGTTCAGGCTGGATGCCTTATCAATTACAACAGGGAGAGAAAAGGCCTGTAAATGTCATTAATCAGCGTAATCATACCGGTTTACAACACAGCTGAATATTTGGATGAGTGCATGACATCGGTTCTTGACCAGAACTTTAAGGATCTTGAGATCATGCTGGTGGATGATGGCTCCACCGACGGGATAAGCCCCAGAAAGTGCGATGATTACGCTGCCAGGGACTGTCGTGTCAAAGTCATCCACAAGGAAAATGGCGGTCTTATGTCTGCATGGATAGAGGGCGTGGTGGAAGCCACTTCCGACTATGTTTCCTTTGTGGACAGTGACGACTGGATCGATCTGGACATGATGGAGAAGCTCTATAAGCGCACCAACAGCTCTTTTGTCCGTTACGAGATAATCGCCGGAAACTATATTGTGGAGAAAGCGGGAGAGAGAAGAAAAGAGACGCAGGGGCTTAAGCCTGGAGAATACACAGGGAAGGCTCTTCAGGACCTTCGGGGGAATCTTCTTGGAAACGAAGTAAGACCCGTGACAATGTCCCGATGCATGAAGCTGATCTCCAGGCAGCTTGTTCTTGAGAACATCAAGTACTGTGACCCTTCCATCACCATGGGAGAGGATGTGAACATAACTCTGCCCTGTCTTTGCGATTGCAGAAGGCTGGTGATACTTGAAGAGGCGTACTTCTACCATTACCGCCTGGTGACAGGATCAATGGCCCATGCCTATAATCCTAAACTCCTGCCTAATCTCGAGCTTACGGATAAGACCTTTCGCGAGATACTGAAGGAGAAGAAGGTACTGAACGCAAATCATCAAATGGACAGGGAGTTTGTGATCATGCTGATGGTCATCATGAAGAATGCGCTCAGATGTCAGGATCAGGATACGATCAGTCTGATAAAAGATATATTCCTGCGGCCGGATATCAGAAGCAAGATAAAAGATACCAAAGTGACCATAAGCGGTAAGGCAAACAAGCTGATGTACTTTACTGCAAAGCACCCGAATGGTTGTACAATTTCCTTTGCCAAGGCGGTTATAACAGCCTTTGATAAGAAGACAAATTGAGAGATAAAAAACACCATGGAACCGAATGACATCGATTCCATGGTGTATTTGTTTGCTATTAAACTGGTTTAGAATCCTTCCATTCTTCTCTGGCGTCTTAGCTCGCGGCGTTTCTCGGCGCCTTCCCATTCGGCCTTTTCGCTCTCAGTCCTTACGTTAAGACCATAGGGCACAAGTACAGGTGTGTTGTCATCGTCGATGCACACCTCGGTGAAATATGCACGGTTCATCACGTGCCTCATTCCGTTTCTTCTGTCCTCTACGTAGGTGTCAACTCGAACTTCCATTGAGGTTTTGCCCACGTGGGTGATCTTTCCAATTATTACAATGATGTCGTCAAGCTTTGCCCCCTGCTTGAACTGCATATTGTCGATGGCTGCTGTAGTAACAGGGTTTCCTGAGTGCCTTGTGGCAACGATTCCTGCAACCTCGTCCAGCCAGGACATAAGTGTTCCCCCAAAGAGTCTGTCCTCGCTGTTGATATCAGAGTATCTTACAACTCTGGTCCATTCAGTGATGGAGTCCTCTACGTTCTTGTTCGCGATCTGGTGATCAACATGAAAGACTTTACCCATAAGTATCCTCCGTTCTCTAAAAAAGATATATCTATTTTACCATGCTGAAGTTGCGCCGTCATCCACATTCCAAGGTGATATAATGATATGGTGCAGGAGGTATTCCTATGAATATTCTTAATAGAATAGACAGCAGTGAGAGAGGCGAGGGCTCGTTCATTCTTCACGGCGATAATGCGGATGTGCAGATACATTTTCTTACTGATGAGATCATTAGGGTAAGGTGCTCCTTTGAGCGGGAGTTTCCGCAGGAGTCCTATGTGCTGATGACTACGGCCTGGGAGGATAGGCTGGACTTCTTGTTTGAAGGCGAGAGGACCAGGGTAAAGCCTGTGGAGCCGGCAATAGAGGAAAGTGACGGCGATATTTCTTTTGCCACAAAGAGTCTTACATTAACTGTGACAAAAGAGCCTTTCGCGTTGGAACTAAAGGACATGGAAGGAGATGAGCTGTACTCAACAGCAGGGCTCATGGCCTTTACAAAGGATTCCAATAACAGGCTGACTTCTTATACCCGCATGAATGAAGGGGATTTCTTCTATGGCTTCGGGGAGAAGACCGGGCCTTTGAATAAGAACAAGTCCTTCCTTCGGGAAAGAGCTACTGACAGCTTTGGGTACGATGCCTGGAGCGCGGACACTCTCTACAAGCATATTCCCTTCTATATAAGATTGGATCAGGCATCCAAGAAGGCTGTTGGAGTTTTCTACCACAATTTCTACGAGTCTGAGTTCAACATGGGATGCGAGAAATCCAACTATTTCCCAAGATACAGCTACTTCAGGGCAGACGGGGGAGACCTGGATATCTTCCTTATCGGTGGCAACAGGATTTCAAGGATTATTGATAACTATACCCTTTTGACCGGGCGCCCGGCTCTTTTGCCAAAAAGAGCTTTAGGCTATCAGGGGTCATCCATGTACTATGCGGAGCTTCCCAAGGACTGTGATGAAGCGCTGTTGGAATTCGTGGACACGGTCCGCGAGGAAGGCTTTCCGATAGATGGATTTCATCTGTCATCAGGCTACACGACGGTGGATTGTTCCGGGGCTGGCGCGGCTTCTGATGGCGGAAACAAAGACAGATCAGCTGTTGGATCTGGCGGTAAGCGCTGCGTATTCTGCTGGAACAGCGAAAGATTTAAGGATCCGGAAGGCTATTTCAAAGCCATGGCAGAAGCTGGCGCACCTAATGTACCAAACGTAAAGCCCGGCGTGCTCCTTGAACATCCGCGGTTTAAAGAATTCGAGGATGCAGGCGTTTTCGTGAAGACTGCGAAGCAGACAGATGACATGAATGTCTGCAGACAAGATGAAAAAACAGGCATACTTGAGAATGGGCGGACATGCGCCGATGATACTACAGCTTTGGGCCGCTGGTGGGGCGGCGAAGGGGCATATTGGGATTTCACTAATCCTAAGGCACGGGAACTTTGGAAGAAGTGCCTTAAGGAGGCGCTCATTGAAAAAGGCGTAACCTCAATCTGGAACGATAACTGTGAATATGATGGACTTCTTGATAAAGACGCAGAAATCTCTTTTGACGGAAAAGGCTCTACCATTGGGGCGCTGAAACCCATTATGGCTAATCTCATGTGTAAGCTTAGCAACGAAGCAATCTGTGAGCATAACAAAAACGCACGTCCATATTCAGTTTGCAGAGCCGGGGCAGCAGGAATACAGCGCTACGCCCAGACCTGGTGTGGCGACAACTATACAAGCTGGGCGACTCTTCGGGCAAACCTTCCTACCATATTGGGGATGGGGCTTTCGGGGCAGCCCAACGAAGGAGCGGACATAGGCGGATTTGCAGGACCTGTGCCATCAAAAGAGCTGTTCATAAGATGGATACAGAACGGAATTTTCCAGCCAGGTTTTCCATTCATTCTGCTTCCGATGACAACACGGTGACTGAGCCTTGGATGTATCCTGAGGCAACAGAGCTTATCAGGGAGTTGATCCTGTTCAGATATCGCATGTCGCCTTATCTGTATTCGTTAGAGTATGAGGCGTCAAGGAGCGGAGCGCCCATCATGAGACCTTTGGTCTACGAGTTCCAGGGGGACGCCATTGCACCGGCTATAGATGATGAGTTTATGTTTGGTCGTGATATCCTTGTGGCCAACGTTCTGGAGGAGGGGGCTGATTCCCGAAATGTATACTTGCCTTCAGGATGTTGTTGGTACGACATGAATGATGATTTCACCTGCCATGATGGCGGACAGATTGGTCCGGTTCATGCTGATCTAGAGACTATACCTATGTTTATCAGGGAAGGTGCCATTATTCCTTTTGCCCTGAATCAGCCCATGAATCTGGAAAAAGACAAGGTCACAGGACTTCACCTGTATCTGGCACCATTTGAGGGCGAGAGCCGCTTCACTCTCTACGAGGATGACGGAGTTTCCAATGATTACCTGGCTGGAAAGTTCTGCAAGACCCACATTACCATGAAAGGCTTTGATGTGGTGGACGTGGACTTTAAATTTGAGGGAAGCTACGAAAATCCTGTGAAGGACATGCTGGTGGAGATGAACCGAAAGGATAAGGCGCCGGTAAATGTCTGGCTCAAGTGCGCTGAGAGCAGCGGCGGAAAAATGGCCCCTGCAGGGGAGCAGTCTGCATCGGAAGAGCTGCCTCATTTCCTGAATTTCAACAAGTTTGAAGCTGCGCAGGAAGGCTGGTACTACCACATGTCCAAACGAACTGTCCTTATCAAGTACAGAAATCCGGAACGGGATTACAGACTTATAGTTTCCTTCAAGGCTTTTGACCTGGTGGGAATGTAATAACGTCATTGCATTATCGGGTATGTAGTGTTAAAATTTTATCATATGGCGGCCGGGATAAAAATGGTCGCAAGTACACTTGTTTTTATGGAGGGTATTCCAATTATGAGTAAGAACTTTGATGACATTTTAGCTAAGCTTAAGACTGCATCAACCAAGAAGATGTCAGTAGCAGTAGCTCAGGATTCTCACGTGCTTGAGGCCGTTAAGGTTGCAAAGGAGAGAGGAATCGTTGAGGCTATTCTTGTTGGCGACAAGGAGAAGATTGAGGAGATCATGGCTCAGCTTTCCATGAATCCTGCTGATTATGAGATCATCGATGTGAAGGATACAATCGAGGCAGCTCGCACAGCAGTATCACTTGTACACGATGGCAAGGCTGACATTTATATGAAGGGTTCACTTGAGTCCAAGGACTTCCTTAAGAGCGTTCTTGATAAAGAGGTTGGACTTCGTACAGGCCGTCCACTTTCACACGTTTGCGTATTTGAAATCCCCGGCATTGACCGTCTTCTTTTCCTTACAGACGTTGCTTTCATGCCATATCCAACACTTGAGGACAAGAAAGTTATCATTGAATATACAGTAGATGTAGCAAGAGCTTGCGGCGTTGAGTGCCCTAAGGTTGCTCCTCTTGCAGCAGTTGAAGTTGTTAATCCTAAGATGCCTGTTACCGTTGAGGCAGCAGAGCTCACAAGACTTAATGAAGAGGGCGAGATCAAGAACTGCATCGTTGACGGACCTCTTTCCATGGACCTTGCCATCGATCCTGAGGCTGCAAAGCACAAAGCAGGCGCTGAGGACAGGAAGATCGTAGGCGACGCGGATATACTTCTTTTCCCTGATATCCACGCCGGAAATCTTACATACAAGACTATCGTTCGTCTTGCACAGGTAAAGAACGGAAACATCCTTACTGGAACAAAGGCTCCGGTTATCCTTACATCAAGATCAGACTCTGTAGAAGTTAAGGTTAATTCAATTGCACTTGCAGCTGTAGTAGCAGCAAACAATAAAGGAGAATAATCATGGTAAAGAGCTTAATCATCAATCCCGGTTCAACATCTACAAAGATCGGTATCTTCGAGGACGAGACACTTACAAAAGAAGAGACTCTCCGTCACAGCACAGAGGAGATCGAGTCCTATGCTACAATCATTGACCAGAAGGACTTCCGCAAGAATATCATCCTTGATTTCCTGAAGAAGGAGAACATTGATATAAAGAGCTTCAACGTTATTGTGGGTAGAGGCGGACTTCTTCGCCCAATCCCTGGCGGAACTTACGAGTGCACAGATGCACTTTTAGAGGACCTCAGAAAGGGCGTTCAGGGACAGCATGCTTCTAACCTTGGCGGAATCCTTGCCAGAGAGATCGGCGACGAGATCGGCGTTCCTTCATTTATAGTTGACCCTGTTGTAGTTGACGAGATGGAGCCTGTAGCAAGAATCTCTGGTGTTCCAGAGATCGAGCGTGTTTCTATCGACCATCCTCTTAATCAGAAGGCTGTTGCCAGAAGATATGCAAAAGAGATCGGAAAGAAATATGACGAGATCAGCGTTATCGTTGTTCACATGGGCGGCGGTACATCAACAGGCGTTCATAAGAACGGCAAGATGATCGACGTTTACGCAGCTCTTAACGGAGACGGTGCTTTCTCACCAGAAAGAGCTAACGGAATTCCCGCAAAGGCTCTTGTAGATATGTGCTTCTCAGGAAAGTACACCTACGACGAGATGAAGAAAAAGATCGTTGGTTACGGCGGACTTAACGCTTACCTTGGAACCAACGACATGAGAGAAGTTAACAAGATGTGCGAGGAAGGCAACGAGAAGGCCAACCTTGTACGTGAAGCTTTCATCTATCAGATCTGCAAGAACATCGGTGCCTGCGCAACAGTTCTTAAGGGCAAGGTTGACCAGATCATCCTTACCGGCGGAATCGCTTATGGCCAGGTCATCACCGACAAGATCAAAGAGCGCGTTGACTGGATCTGCCCAGTTACAGTTTATCCTGGAGAGGATGAACTCCTTGCACTTGCTCAGGGCGCACTACGTGTACTGAACGGCGAAGAGAAAGCCCAGAACTATTGATAATATGTTTGTCAGAAAGCCAAAGGACAGTGTTGCTGTCCTCTGGCTTCTTTTTTCGTGATGTTTTAGGCCTGGGGGGCCACCTTGGTTACCATTCACGGTTTGGGGAAGCGATGCCCACAGGGAAGGGGAGAGTCTGGGAAAGCCGCGAGCAACAACTAAAAACACAAAATCTGAGCGTAGCAGCAAGCTGAAGAATTCATGTGCCATAAGCATTAGCACCTTCCAGCCTGCCCACGGACCCCAGGACGGCTCCTGAGTTTTCTCAGCTGTTATTTCCATTTCCTCACCGTACGCAAACGAAACGTTTCTTTAGCATTCCTGCAGTTTTTATAATATTACGCATGCTCGCTTGCAGGGCTCTATATGTTGCATGCCTCAAATGGTCATGGGGGTGCATTGCACCCAAGAGGGTCATGGAGCTACTCTCTCAAGGCGCGTTGGAAAACTATAATCTCTTACAGGTGACGAGCGCGCTTTGAAGAGATGGCTCCATAACCCTCTTTGTGCTCGCCTTGCGAGCCATGACCATTTTAATATACGTATATGAACAGCCCTGCTTCGGACATCTCTCGCATGCGAGTTAAAAACTGCATTGGAATGCTAAGAAACTGACGTTTGCTATTTGGAGGACTCGGAAATGAAAACAAGCAGCTTCAAAAGCCAATGAGCCGTCGGTCCGTAGGATGGAAGGTGCTAAGACTTACGACCATGAATTCCAGCGAGCCGGTCCGGGAAGATTTTGGTTTTTTTGTTGCGGGAAGCTTTCCCAGACTCTCCCCTTCCCTGTGGGCATCGCTTCCCCAAACCGTGAATGGTAACCCGCCTTGAATTTGCAGCGTGAATCTGCTACAATGTCCTTTGGATTTTGCTTATTATAAAGGGTGGACTATGCCCTTTTTTAGGAGATTTAACATGGGTATATTAGATAAGATCATAGGAACACATTCCCAGAGAGAGCTTAAGCGTATCAGGTCAACAGTTGATGCTATAGAGGCTCTGCAGCCTAAGATGCAGGCTCTCTCCGACGAGGAGCTTAGGGCTAAGACTGATGAGTTCAAAAAGAGACTTGCTGAAGGTGAGACTCTTGATGACATCATGCCTGAGGCTTATGCGGTAGTTCGTGAGGCTGGTAAGAGAGTTCTTGGAATGGAGCACTTCAGGGTTCAGCTTATAGGTGGTATTATCCTTCATCAGGGCAGAATTGCCGAGATGAGAACCGGTGAAGGTAAGACCCTTGTTGCTACACTTCCTTCATATCTGGAAGCTCTGCCCGGGAAGGGCGTTCACGTCGTTACAGTCAATGACTACCTGGCTAAGCGTGACGCTGATCAGATGGGACAGATCCATCAGTTCCTTGGTCTGACTGTAGGCTGCGTTCTCAACAGCATGAACAGTGAGGAGAGAAAGGCAGCTTATAACTGCGATATTACATATGTAACCAATAACGAGCTGGGATTTGATTACCTTCGTGATAACATGGCTATCTACAAGGAACAGTGCGTTCTTCGTGGCCTTAACTACTGTATCATCGACGAGGTAGACTCAATCCTTATTGATGAAGCCCGTACACCTCTTATCATTTCAGGTCAGAGCGATAAGTCAACCAAGCTCTATGAGGCCTGCGATATTCTGGCTAAGCAGATGACCCGTGGTGAGGACATGGAAGACCTTTCCAAGATGGATGCCATCATGGGTGTTGAGAGAGAAGAGACCGGTGACTTCATCGTCAACGAGAAGGATAAGATCGTTAACCTTACAGCACAGGGTGTTTCAAAGGTTGAGAGATTCTTCAGGATTGAGAACCTTGCTGATCCTGAGAACCTTGAGATCCAGCACAACATCATCCTTGCTCTTCGTGCTAATAACCTTATGCAGAAGGATCACGACTACATCGTTAAGGATGACGAAGTCCTTATCGTAGATGAGTTCACAGGTCGTGTAATGCCCGGACGTCGTTATTCAGATGGTCTCCATCAGGCCATTGAGGCGAAGGAGCATGTTAAGGTTAAGAGAGAGTCCAAGACTCTTGCAACTATCACTTTCCAGAACTTCTTCAATAAGTTTGAAAAGAAATGTGGAATGACCGGTACTGCTCTTACTGAGGAGCAGGAGTTCCGTGATATCTATGGAATGGATGTAATTGAGATTCCAACCAATAGACCTGTTCAGCGTATTGACCATCAGGATGCTGTATATAAGACCAGGAAGGAGAAGCTTAACGCCATCTGCGATGCAGTTGTTGCTTCCCATGAAAAGGGTCAGCCTGTACTGGTTGGTACCATCACTATTGAGGCTTCCGAAGAGCTTTCAAAGATGCTCAGAAAAAGAGGCATCCAGCATCAGGTACTGAATGCCAAGTTCCACGAGCTTGAAGCTCAGATCGTATCAGAGGCAGGAAGACACGGCGCTGTAACCATTGCAACCAACATGGCCGGTCGTGGTACTGATATTAAGCTTGATGAGGAATCAAGGGCAGCAGGCGGACTTAAGATCATTGGTACAGAGCGTCATGAATCAAGACGTATCGATAACCAGCTCCGTGGACGTTCAGGACGTCAGGGTGATCCGGGTGAGTCCAAGTTCTATCTGTCTCTTGAAGATAACCTTATGAGACTCTTTGGATCAGAGAGACTTATCTCCATGTTCAATGCCCTTAAGATTCCGGATGGACAGGAGATTGAACACTCATCTCTTTCAAGGGCGATTGAGTCAGCTCAGAAGAAAATCGAGTCCAACAACTATGCAATCCGTAAGAACCTGCTTGAGTACGACCAGGTTAACAATGAGCAGAGAGAGATCATCTATGCAGAGCGTAAGAAGGTTCTTGATGGAGTTTCCATGCGTGATTCCATCTACAAGATGATCACTGATATTGTTGAATCCTCAGTTGAGACAGTTGTGGGCGAGGAAAACAATGCAGACAACTGGGATCTTAACGAGCTGAATGAACTTCTTTTGCCTACAGTTCCACTTAAAAAGGTAACAAGAGGTAGAATTGATAATCTCACAAAGGCAGGTCTTACACAGCAGCTTAAGGAAGAGGCTGTGAAGCTCTATGAGTCAAAAGAGGCTGAGTTCCCTGAGCCTGAGACAATCCGTGAGATCGAACGTGTCATCCTTCTTAAGGTCATCGACAGAAAATGGATGGATCACATCGACGATATGGATCAGCTGCGTCAGGGTATTGGACTTCAGTCCTACGCCCAGAGAGATCCTAAGCTTGAGTACAAGCTTGCAGGATACGAGATGTTTGATGACATGACTAAGAACATCGAGGAAGAAACAGTAAGACTGTTGTTCCATGTTCATATAGAAGAAAGAGTTGAACGTGAGCAGGTTGCAAAGGTAACCGGCACTAACAAGGATGATTCTGTGGCAAAGGCTCCTGTAAGGAGAATGGAAGCCAAGGTTTATCCAAACGATCCATGCCCATGCGGAAGTGGCAAGAAGTACAAGAACTGTCACGGCAAGGCATAAGTGAGCGATATCGCGAATTTGTTTATTAAGGAGATAAAATGGTAGTTTTAGATCAGATGAAGGTTGAGATCCAGAACCTTCAGGATACACTTAAAGAAGTAACAGCATCTTTGGATCTTGATTCAAAGAAGAAAATAATCGAGGAACTTTCCCGTGAGATGGAAGAGCCCGGATTTTGGGACAATGCGGAGAAGGCCAACAAGAAGACCAAGGACCTGAAGAATATGCAGGACCTGGTGGCAAGCATTGAGCACCTTAACACCCAGTATGGCGATATCATTGATCTTATCGATATGCAGAATGCTGAAGGTGTTGATGATGATGACATGGCAGCAGAGATCAGATCAGAGCTGGATGATTTCGAGGCAACACTTGAGAACATCAGGATCAGCAATCTGCTTAACGGACCATACGATAAGAACGACGTAATCCTTCGTCTTAATGCCGGTGCAGGTGGAACAGAGGCCTGTGACTGGGCAAGCATGCTCTATCGTATGTACACAAGATGGGCTGAGAGAAAGGGCTTTACAACTGAGACTCTTGACCTTCTTGACGGTGATGAGGCAGGTATCAAGTCAGTAACCTTCCAGATTTCCGGAACAAACGCTTACGGTCTTCTTAAGTCAGAGCACGGTGTTCACAGACTTGTTCGTATCAGTCCATTCAACGCACAGGCTAAGCGTCAGACATCCTTTGTATCCTGTGATGTAATGCCTGATATTGAGGAGGATGTAGATATCGACATCAATCCTGATGACCTTCGTATCGATACTTACCGTTCAAGTGGAGCCGGTGGACAGCATATCAACAAGACTTCATCAGCTGTTCGTATCACTCATATCCCTACAGGAGTTGTAGTTGCCTGCCAGAATGAGAGATCACAGTTCCAGAACAAGGACAAGGCTATGCAGATGCTGAAGGCAAAGCTCTTCATCATGAAGCAGGAAGAGCAGGCAGCAAAGCTTGCAGGTATCAGAGGTGAGGTTATGGATAATGCATGGGGCAGCCAGATCCGTTCCTATGTACTTCAGCCTTACACAATGGTAAACGACACAAGAACAGGCTTTAAGGCATCCAACGCAGAAGGTGTACTTGATGGAGACCTTGATCCATTCATCAATGCATATCTTAAATGGCTTGCTACAGGCGGAAAACCTGTTGGAGAATCCGAAGAAGCTTAAAATTTATACTTTTTTTATAATTTAATATATTGTACAATGTAATTTGAGGGGTAACTATAATGAGATTAATAGAAAGCGCCAAATCGCTAATTGCATTGTACAAAGATTACCGTACAATGGACAAAGACGAGCGTGCCGACTTTTATCAGTCTAAGTGCGACTACTATCAGAAGTATGTCGAGCTTACACTAGTGGCATGCTCTTTTGTTTCCGTTGGTTTTCTTTTCTTTGACTATCTTATAAATGGTACTATTCTGCCTACACTTATTCCCAGGCTGTCCATAGTCTTCTTTTTGGCTGCCTATATTTTCGCTATCCATTTCTTCAGGGAAAGATCTGCCATTGTCTTCATGGACTATATGGTTGGCCATTCTTACATGCTGATCACCATCTGGAGTATATATTATCTTTCTACCAATGAATATTCTGCAGAAGGCATTATGATGCTGAACCTTATCTGGATGGTCATTGGCTTTGTTTCAAAGCCGCGGGAGGTTCTATTATCCACACTTGTTTTCTTTGCAGAAATCCTTATTTCCCACAGTTTTATACATTACCAGAATCTTGAGATCATCATTGCACTGGTATTTCCAAGCGCAATAGGTGTTGTGTTGTCACATTGTCTTTTGATGCTGTATTATCTTGATCACTATCGCATCCGTCAAAAGCTTGAACTTGCTATGGTCACTGATCCCCTTACCCAGGTTTACAACAGGCATCTGCTGGAAAAGATTGTATCCAGAAACACCTTAAAGGATGTGGCCCAGGGAGAACCTATCGCTGTTGCTATGCTGGACATTGATTACTTCAAAAAGATAAATGACGAGAATGGACACTACACTGGGGATCTGACTCTTTTGTATATTGGACAGAAGCTTTCAAATGAGACCCACGACAATGATTATGTTATCCGCTATGGTGGCGAGGAATTTGTCATTATTTTCAGGAATTGCGATGTGAATAATGCATGTGCAAGGATGGAGCAGTTCAGGATTGATATTGAAAATGCAAAAGACACACCGGTTCCATTTACAATATCCGTGGGAGTTTCCAGGTATAACGGAGACTATTCCAAGACTATCCAGAACGTGGACACAGCTTTGTACAAGGCAAAGAACGCAGGACGTAACCGGGTTGTTGTGGTTTGATAGAACAATCCTTAGCTAAATTTCCAATAGAGTGGTAAAATTAAATTGACGCAATAGTGATAACTCTTTGGAGGGAATATCATGGTTACGATCAGTTTATGTATGATAGTTAAGGATGAGGAAGATTGCCTTGGAAGGTGCCTTGATTCCTTGAAGGACCTGGTGGACGAGATGATAATTGTGGACACGGGATCCACAGACAGGACCAAGGAAATTGCAAAAAGCTACGGCGCAAAGGTCCTTGATTACGAGTGGAAGTGGGATTTTGCAGATGCCAGGAACTTCGCTTTTGCCCAGGCCACCTGCGACTATATCTATTCTGCCGATGCAGACGAAGAGCTGGATGAGGAGAATCAAAAGAGATTTCGCGCTCTGAAGGATGATCTTTGTGAGTTTGATATCGACATCGTCCAGATGTACTACTGCAATCAGCTGTCCTTCAGAACAGTATATAACTACGACAGGGAACTGCGTCCCAAGCTCTTTAAGAGGGTAAGGCCCTTTATATGGGAAGATCCTATACATGAGCAGGTCTGCATCGATCCTGTAATCTGTAACAGCGAGATTGAGATTATTCACAGACCTAAGGAGAATCATGCGGGCCGTGATCTCCACTCCTTTAGAAGGGCTATAAATCAGGGAAGAAGGATCTCCAAAAGACTCCATAATCTGTATGCCAGGGAGCTTTTAATGGGAGGAACTCCGGAGGATTTTATTAAATCAAAGGATTTCTTCCTGCGATCTGCCCTTGATAATAACCGAAGCCTGGATGAGATTAAGGAAGCTTGTTGCATTCTTACTCACATCGGAGTTTTGGAAAATGATCCTCTTCTTATATTGAAATATGCCCTTAAGGACGCCATTACAGAGATGTCCAGTGAAATGTGTTATGAACTGGGTGAGTTCTATTTTGGCCAGGGAGACGTGGATGAGGCTATAGTGTGGTACTACAATGCAGCCTATGAATGTGAGAGCATCCTGGATATAAAGAGAAGTGGAACAATGCCAAGACTGGCCCTGGCAAAATGTTACAGAGCACTGGGGAACGAAGAACAGGCATTGGACTACGAGAGAGAAGCTGCTGAACTTGATGAGGCATAAATAAGAAAACTTAACCAGCCGTCAGACATATATTTTGTCTGACGGCTGTCTTGGTGCTATAATGTAATGCGTATTATTATGTATAAATTCGGAGGATCTTATGCAAATTATTGTTGTGGGCTGTGGCAATGTGGGATCAACACTCACAGAGCAGCTTAGCAAGGAAGGACATAACATCACTGTTATCGAGGAGAAAAGCAGTGTAGTTCAGTCTGTTGTAAACAACCTGGACGTCATGGGCATTGTAGGAAATGGCGCCAGTTACTCTATTATGAAGGATGCAGGTATTGAGTCTGCAGATCTGATGATCGCGGTTACCAATTCTGATGAGCTCAATCTTCTTTGCTGTCTTATAGCTAAGAAGGCAGGTAACTGTCATACTATCGCCAGAGTAAGAAATCCCATCTACAAAAAAGAGATCAATTTCATCAAGGAGGAGCTGGGGCTTTCCATGGTAATAAACCCTGAGGAAGCAGCTGCTACTGAGGCTGAGCGTCTTTTGAAGCTCCCATCAGCCACCAAGATTGAGACCTTTGCAAGGGGCAGAGCAGAGCTTGTTAAGCTCATTATTGATGAGAATTCAAGGCTTTCAAACCTTGCCCTTAAGGACATTCCTTCAGACCTTAAAAAGCAGGTCATTGTGGCTGTTGTTACCAGAGGAAATGAAGTATATATCCCTGACGGAAGCTTTATCTTAAGACCGGGGGATGAGATCACAATCTTTGGTTCAAGTAAGAGTACCCTTAGCTTTTTCAAGAAACTGGGACTTCCTTCTGCCAAGTGCCACTCCACAATTATCATCGGAGGTGGCGAGACAGGCTACTACCTGGCTAAACAGCTTATTTCCCTTGGCATAAAGGTTACAATCTTTGATAAGAATCCTGTACGTTGCAAGGAGCTTACAGATCTTTTGCCCCAGGCCCTTATCATAAACGGAGATGGAACCGATAAGGATATGCTCCTGGAGGAAGGTGTTACAAGGACCGAATCCTTTGTATCTCTCACTAATCTTGATGAAGAGAATATCATGCTCTCTATGTATGTAAAGAGCATTAACCCTAAGGCCAAGCTCATAACAAAGGTCCACAGGGTTAATTATGGTGACATTATCGGCTCCCTTAATATCGGAAGTATAATCTATCCCAAGAACATCACAGCAGACAGGATCGTTCAGTTTGTCCGCGGAATGGATGCTTCAAAGGACAGCAATATAGAGACACTTTATAAGCTCAATGATGACAGGGTTGAGGCCCTGGAGTTCATTGTAAGGAACGGAAGTCCTGTTATTGGAATTCCTCTTTCAAAGCTTAAACTCAAGAAAGGAATCCTGATCGCCTGCATAAATCACTACGGTGAGATCATTTCTCCAACCGGTGACAGCGTAATCAGGGACAGAGACTCGGTTATCGTAGTCACAACCCTGACAGGTCTGAAAGATATAGGCGACATTCTGGAGAGGTAAAGTTTAAATATCAAAAACAAGAATTACAGCCCGAATCACATGCTGATGAGGGCGTGAGAAAGTGAAGAAATAGTGAGCATGCCCCTTTGCTGTAGGCAACTTTAATGGGCATGCGAATAATCTATTGAGGAACGAAATAGATGAATTACGCAATGGTAAGATATGTGCTGTTCAAACTCCTTAGAGTCGTTGGATGGCTTTTAGTGCTGCCACTTATAGTAGCACTGATCTACAAAGAATATGACAGCGCCATTTCATTTCTGGTGCTGGTTATTATATGTTCCGTGGCAGGAACTGTTGGTGCGCTTTTTAAGCCCAAGAGCAGAGTTATTTATGCAAAAGAGGGATTCGCCATAACTGCAGTTGCCTGGATTGGTGTAAGTATTATGGGAGCTATTCCCTTCGTGATAACAGGCACCATTCCTAATTTTATTGATGCTATGTTTGAGACTGTCTCAGGCTTTACCACAACAGGAGGAAGTATCCTTACCTCTGTCGAGGGCATAGAAAAGAGCGTTCAGTTCTGGAGAACCTTTACCCACTGGGTAGGCGGAATGGGAGTGTTGGTGTTCCTTATAGCAGTTGTTCCCATGGCTGATGGCTACAGCATGCACCTTATGAGAGCAGAAAGCCCGGGGCCTGTTGTAGGTAAGATTGTTCCCAAGGTAAAAGACACAGCGAAGATCCTCTACCTTATTTACTTTGGTATTACAGTTTTGGAGACCCTTTCTCTATGGGCCTCCGGTCTTTCACTTTATGAAGCCATGACGATTACCTTTTCAACGGTAGGTACCGGTGGATTTGCTGTCACCAACAGCGGAATAGGTGGCTACTCCACACTGTCACAGGCCATAATCATTTTATTCATGGCTCTTTGCGGTGTTAACTTTACAGTGTATTACTTCCTGATCCATTTAAAGCCCAAGGAGGCCTTTGCTATTGATGAGGTGAAGTACTACTTTGGAACCATGTTCGCAGCAGCAGCTCTTATAGCCTTCAATATCTATAGGGCAGGAGTTCTTGATTCTGCAGGAATGTGCTTCCATCATGCACTTTTTGCAGTAACTTCCATTATGACTACTACAGGATTTGGAACATTGGACTTTGACCAGTGGCCTACTTTTTCAAGGATCCTTTTGATGGCGCTAGCATGTATCGGAGCCTGTGCAGGATCTACAGGTGGTGGATTTAAGTTTTCAAGGGCTCTTATCGTCATCAGAAATGCAAGGAACGAGCTTAACTTCCTGGTACATCCAAAGGCGGTAAAACGAGTGTACATGGATGGACATACCGTTGAAGGAACAACTGTTAAATCCGTTTCTGCTTACCTGGGACTTTACGTTATTACGTTTTTGGTATCAACCCTTTTAGTGTCCTTTGACAATTTTGACTTCCAGACCACTGTGACCTCAGTAATTGCTACCTTAAATAACATTGGTCCCGGACTTGGCAAGGTGGGTCCAATGGGCAATTATTCTGAGTTTTCCTACCTTTCAAAGATTGTTTTGATGTTTGATATGCTGGCAGGACGTTTGGAACTTTTGCCTATATTTATAGTCTTAAAACCGAAAACCTGGAAGCGTAAATTATAAAAAAAGTATAAACTTTTTAAAATAATTATAAAAAGTTATTGAAATTTAGTCTTGAAAATTGTGTCCAAACTGTGATAGACTTATCTAAGTTTCGAAAACTGGAAGAGAGAAAAAGGTAGGACGATTTATGACTAAGGCAAGGAAGATTGGCATATCACTCCTTGTCACGTTCTTGATAAGCTGTATAGTTTTTGCTGGCTGTTTGATATATACCAAAAGTGGGGATGTGGATACAGAGTCCGTTGAGAATGTCACCATGGGTGTCTCTGATGCACTGATAGCTCTTTTGGGGGATACGGCGGAGGACGCTGTTGGCACGGGGGAAGTGCTTTCAGGTAGAAGATTATCTCAGAAGCTTACAGTTACAACTGATGAGGGAGTTTTAGCAGTTAGTGGAACAGTGACAAAAGTACCGGATGCATTTTATCCCGGTAGTTACGAAGTGACATTTTCAAGAAATGCAATCCTGTCATATACAGCACAGGTTCATGTGCAAATGAAGGTCAACAAGGGTGAGGAAGTACATGTACTTGTTGGAGACAGGGATAACGGTTATACAGAATTTACTTCTGTGACTGCCACAGAGGACAACAGGATTTCTTTTTATACCAATGTACTGCAGGATTACACATTATCCACTACGGATGTTATGGGTGCTCAGGCAGCAATGGCGAACATCTTTGAATCAGCCGGTTATTAACCGTATATGAGACACCGGGCTACATATATCAGTAAGATATGTACGGGGTAGAATGCGTAGAAAGCATATTTCAGCTTTCCCAGTCTTCTGCCTCGTTTTTTGTTGTAGAAATAAATGAGGATAAACGCGGGAAATGCCAGATATTCTGTGCTGAAGCTGGCAAGGAAAAGATATCCTGCCACAAGATTTATGGGCTCAAAGAATCTGAAGATATAGAAGATTGCAATCAGGACCACGCCGAACCAGTGGTAGTCACTTTCAATCTTCTGTGCTATAAAGGCTCCAAGAAATGTTGCCATACCCGATAGAAGATATGCAAAAATGTTATTGGACTGAAGCTTTTCTACCAGTGTAAAAGAGCTTTGGATTGCCCACATGACCAGAAGACCTATAAAAAGGGTGAAATACACATTGCTGTGGTCTGCCAGGATGCTGCGGTTTTCACGCAGGACCTGAAGGATATTGATATTGTAGATATCGTTCCGGCAGTAGAAGGTTACATCGAAAAATGGCTCAGATATAAGGCCAAAAATTAACAGGCTAAGAGAGTATCTTAGCCTGCTTTTTGTATGAACGAATCCCTCCACCAGGAGAAAGCAGAAGATAGGGAAAGCTGTTCTGCCAACGCCTCTGAGGATCTTATATACAAACTCTACTGTTCCGAAATCGATGCCGTCAGGAAGAAGTCCGTCTCTTGCAATAGGAACAATTATCCCGGCAGCTGCGTGGTCTATAAGCATTGATATGCAGGCGATTATCTTAAGAGCGTTTCCGTTTATTCTTCTGAAGTCGCCTGATTCCTGCATATAAACCTCAATAAAATGTTATTACTCGAAGATTACCTTGTCCCAAGTATCATCAGGGATAAGAGAGATGTAGGTCTTACCTGTGTTGATCTCAAGCTCTGCGCCTGTCTCATCATAATACTTTGTAACTCCGGTCTCGCTGGTCTTTGACCAGGTAATGTCCTTTGCTACGCCGTTTGTGATGTACCAGCCAACTTCGCTTCCGTTGATGCAGTTGTAGATAAGATAACCGTTCTCATCAAGCTCAGCAAAAGAGCATTTCTGAAGGATCACATTCTTGAAGGAAAGAGGCTGCTGGTTTGAAGCATCGAAATACTGCTCGCCATACTCATAGTACTCATACAGTCCTGTGTCTGAGTTATAAACAAGCTGTGAAGAGTTGTGAGTAAATGGAAGAACGATCTTGTTTGCTGAATAGGAGCGATCGTACTTCTCGTCCAGCTTTATCTCTTTTCCGTATTCAACGAAGTTGAAGTGGCTGCCTTCGTTGGCAAACTGGTTATAGGTGCGGGAAATATTGAATCTCTCAAGGTCAGACTCCAAATCTCCGCTCAAGATGTACTCTGTAAACTCCCTTGACTTTCCGTTATCAACACGGGAGAAATATCCTGAGATATGATCCTTAGCCCAATCCTTTGCAAAGTAAGCATCGTTGTGGTATGGACCACCGTCGTGACAAAGGATTGCATTCCACTCAGATGCAAGAAGAATGTTGGTAGGTCTTGTGCTTCGGATACTACCAAGCTGTTCAATAGCGCCCCAGTCCTTAACAACGCACATAAGTCTAGTGATGCGGTCGTTCTTGGTGCTGTTCATAAGCTCGTAAACAACGTCTGCTCTGGTGGTCTCAAAGTGAGGAAGAGCAGTGATCTCGTTATCAACCATTGCTGCGATAGGACGCTGGTCCTTTAATTCCTCGCTGATTGGCTCGCCTGTCAGCTCTGAGAAGTACATTCCCTCAGGAAGCACATAGGGTTCATCTTCCTGCTGAGGCTCTTCCTCTGGAGTAGAAACCTCCTCCTGAGCTGGGATGTCTTCAAGTGATTCAAAAGAAATACCGGTTGCTCCGCCCTCTTCTGCCTCTTCAGCAGTTTTGCCGCAGGCGGTCATTGCAAAAAGGGTAGCTGCGCAAAGTACTACGACGCAAGCTCTTTTGCCATATTCACGAATGTACATTTTTCATAATCTCCTATTTGTAATTAAATCAATCCTAATTATTTTAGCAGATGATACGGGGTTTTTCCATGATTTTTAGATTAAACTTTCATGGTATAATTGAAACAGATATGACTATACCTGTAATGGAGGCGAAATATATGAAGCTGATGTTTATCGGAGCTGACCATGAGGTTACTGGAAGCTGTCATTATATCGAAGCTGCAGGAAAGCACATTCTTGTAGACTATGGAATGGAGCAGGGAAAGAACTATTTCGAAAACGTTCCGCTGCCGGTATCTGCGCCGGAGATCGACTATGTATTTCTGACCCACGCCCATGTGGATCATTCAGGAAATCTCCCACTTTTATATTCAAAGGGCTTTCGGGGAAAGATCTTTGCGACCGAAGCAACGGCAGATCTTTGCAGCATTATGCTTCGTGACTGTGCTCACATTCAGATGCAGGAAGCCGAGTGGAGAAATCGTAAGGGCAAAAGAAATAAAGAAATAGCTATGCTTGAGCCTGCATATACAATGGAAGATGCAGAAAATGCTATTCGGTGCATCGTTCCCTGTAGCTACGGTCAGGAGGTTGAGGTCTGTGAGGGCATTAAGATCAGATTCACTGACATCGGTCATCTTTTGGGCTCCTCCAGCATAGAGGTATGGCTTCAGGAAAAGAATGTATCGAAGAAGCTTGTCTTTTCCGGTGATATAGGCAATAAGGATCAGCCTCTTATCAAGGATCCCCAGTATACTGATGAAGCGGATTACGTTATCATGGAGTCCACTTATGGTGACAGACTTCATGCTGAGGAGAAGTCCGACTATGTGGCTGATCTTGCAAAGATACTGGACAGAACCTTTGCAAGGGGCGGAAATGTTGTTATTCCTTCCTTTGCTGTTGGCAGAACACAGGAGATACTGTACTTTATCAGGATAATAAAGAAAGAGGGGCTTGTTAGCTCTTTTCCTAACTTCCCGGTATTTGTGGACAGTCCACTGGCTGTGGAGGCTACGGAAGTATTTCAGAAGAACCAGTTTGACTGCTATGATGAGGAGGCATTGGAACTCATCAAAAAGCGCATCAATCCTATAACTTTCCCTGGACTTACTCTTTCCATTACGACGGAGGAGTCCAGAGCTATCAACGAGGATCCGGAGCCGAAGGTCATCATCTCTGCTGCCGGAATGTGCGATGCCGGAAGGATCAGGCATCATCTTAAGCACAATCTGTGGAGACCTGAGAGCACCATTTTGTTCGTGGGCTATCAGTCTGTGGGAACCACGGGAAGAGCTATTGTGGACGGGGCTGAGCAGGTTAAGCTCTTTGGTGAGACCATTGATGTTGCTGCGGAGATCACCAAACTTGTGGGGCTTTCCGGACATGCGGACAAGAACGGGCTCATCGAATGGGTTGAAGCTTTTAAGAGGAGACCTAAGAAGGTATTTGTGGTCCATGGTGAAGATTCAGTCTGCAGTTCTTTTGCAAGATGCCTAAGTGAGGAGCACGGCTTCGATGCCTATGCCCCATACAGCGGAACGGAGTTTGATATCATCTCCGGACAGATCCTTAAAGAGGGTATTCCTGTTCCGGTCAAGAAGAAGGAATCAACCATTGTTTCTGACGTCTATGCACGTCTTAAGGCAGCAGGCGCACGACTTATGGGCATCATAGCTAAGTCGGAGGGTATTTCCAACAAGGACAAGGCAAAGTTTGCGGATCAGATAAATTCGCTTTGCGACAAGTGGTCGCGATAAAAAAGATGTGGGAGGAGTTTAGAAATGGCTTTAGCAGATGAACTTTTTATCAACATGTGTAAGGATATTTTGGAGAATGGCACATCAACAGAGGGGGAGAAGGTACGTCCTCATTGGCCTGATGGAACATCGGCTTATACTATCAAGAAATTTGGCGTGGTAAACAGGTATGATCTTTCCAAGGAGTTCCCGATCATGACTCTCAGGAAGACAGCCCTTAAGAGTGCCACCGATGAGATTCTTTGGATCTACCAGAAAAAGAGCAACAATATCAATGATCTTAACAGCCATATCTGGGACGAGTGGGCTGATGAGACAGGCTCCATTGGAAAGGCCTACGGCTACCAGATTGGGCAAAAGAGCCTTTACAAGGAGGGAGAGTTTGATCAGATGGACAGGGTCATCTACGACCTGAAGAACAATCCGTTCTCAAGGCGTATAATGACCAATACCTATGTATTCTCGGATCTTCATGAGATGCATCTGTACCCTTGCGCCTACAGTGTTACCTACAATGTAACCCAGAAGCCGGGAGAGGACAGATTGACCCTGAATGCGATCCTGAACCAGAGATCTCAGGACGTTCTGGCGGCTAATAACTGGAATGTGGTACAGTATGCGGTCCTTGTGCACATGCTGGCTCAGGTCTGCGACATGAACGTGGGTGAGCTGGTACATGTCATTGCAGATGCGCACATTTACGACAGGCACGTACCTCTTATCAAGGAACTTATCGAAAGAAAGCCGCTGCCTGCACCTAAGTTCCACTTAAATCCTGACGTAAAGGACTTCTATGAATTCACAAGAAACGACGTTTCCCTTGAGGGCTACGAAGTAGCAGGAGAACAGCTTAAGGATATTCCTATTGCAATCTAAGACAAAAGGAACCGCCTCCGTGGTAAACGGAGGCGGTTCTTTTATGGCTTAACCATGATGGTGATAGCTTTATTTATTACCTGGATCTCAGTGTCCCTGTAGGCTCCACCGAATTCGCCGTCCAGGGTCCACTCCACGTTTTCGGCGCAGGAGAATTTGGCGTAGCTGACCTGTTTGAAGGTGATATAGGGATTTCCTGCTTCTTTGGAAGCAAGGGCTGCCAGGATCGCATTGAACTCTGTAAGGTTCTTGGGAGCACGGATCAGCATAAGCTCCATCTTGCCGTCGTCCTGCTTAATGTCAGTGTCTCCAAAGAGGTTCATACCACCTACAGAGGCTGAGTTGCTCATGGAGCCAAAGAGAAAGTCGCCTTCTTCGTCGATTCCGTCGGCTTCAACTCTCATGTGGGTGCTGCAGCCGATATTCTGGGGCAGCTCTGCAATGGCGCTTATTACGTAGGCAGCATAGCCAAGCACATTCTTCAGGTCCTGATCTGTGGCATAGCTTACCTTTGAAAAGGCACCAAAGGCTGCCACGTAGTTGAAATAGTTATTGTTCATTTTGCCAAGATCATAGGAGTAGGGCTTGCCGTGAATAGCAACCTCCAAAGCTTTTGCTCTGGTGGAAGGTATTCCCAGACCCCTGGCAAAATCGTTTGTACTTCCGTTGGGAATGTAGGACAGGAGAGGCTTCTTTTTCATGGACATCATGGCCTCGACCACGTGGTTCAATGTACCGTCTCCGCCGCTGCACAGCACCAGGTCTATCTTTCCGTCATACTCATCAAGGAGCATATCAGAAGAAAAAACCGTGCCCGGAATAATAGGGTAAACTATTGGCTCATAGTCTGCCTGAGCAAGGGCTGTGATGATTGGGAAGGTATCATTTCCTGCTTTTCCTGTTCCAGCTTTTTGATTAATTAACACTAAGGCTCTTTTACGTTTAGACATAGTTTGCTTTAGACCCCTTTGCGATAATTATTTTCTCTTTTCATATATCCTGTAGGTGTAAGTAATGTCGAAATATACCTGTTCGTCACTCTCATCTACCATTTCCCACTCGGGAAGCTTATCAAGGTTAGGAAAAAAGGCATCTGCTTCATATACTTTATCAATGAAGGTAACAATGCATCTGTTGCAGTCATCAAGGAATTCCTTGTAGACGCTGGCTCCGCCGATGATGAAAACATCGTCCGGATCCTCATCCTTTATGAGCTCAAACAGCTCTTCTCTGTTATGGGCAACTTCTGCATTTCTCACTTCGTAATCGGGTTTGGTTGAGAGGATGATATTTCTTCTCTTTGGAAGAACTATCTTCTGGGGGAAGGTCTCTAAAGTCTTACGGCCATAGATAATGGTCTTTTCAAGAGTACGTCTTCTGAAATTATCCTTCTGATCTGCGGGAATGCTAACAAGGAGCTGCCCCTTATTTCCAATAGCCCAGTTGCTGTCAACGGCTACGATCGCCTGCATATATCCACCTCCGGTAATCATTAAATATGTTACCTTCTATTGTAGCAAAAAAAGAGGATTGCCACCACATTGCATGATGGCAATCCCCATATATTCTATCGTATTGATGCTTATGATTTGAAGAATTCCATCTCCTTGTTGAGCTTTTCTGCGATTTCTTTAAGACCGTTTGCTGAGCCTGCAAGAGTAGTAACTGTTGCGGAAAGCTCCTGCATGGAAGCTCCTGTTTCCTCAGATGATGCTGCATTTTCTTCAGAGATTGCTGAAAGAGCGCTCATAACATCTACAACAGCATTCTTGGAAGTATCACACTGCTCTGCACCCTGAGAAATGAGTTGTACGCCGCCAACGGTGCTTCCGATATCTCCGAGCATTCCATTTACTGCATCCAGTGTTTCTCCAAGAGCAATCTGCTGATCCTGGTTGCCCTGCTTTACGTCTTCAGCTGCCTGTACAGCTGCCTTGGACTGCTCAAGGAGGATATCCATCTCTTTTCTGATATCATCAGCCATTGCCTTTGAGTCGTCAGCAAGCTTACCAATTTCTTCAGCAACAACTGCAAAGCCCTTTCCTGCTTCTCCGGCTCTTGCTGCCTCGATAGAAGCATTCAGTGAAAGGAGGTTGGTCTGGGTTGCTATGGAAGCGATTCCCTCAACCTTGTCGTTGATATTTGTAACAGCCTCCTGAGTAGCTGCGATAGTTCTTGAAATGTCATCAATCTTTGCGGTCATCTCAGATGAGGAATTCTGAAGGGATGCAAGGGATGCGCTGGATACTTCAGAAGCTTCTTTCATCTTGCCTGTAAGACCTGACAAAGAATCGGTGGAGGTCTGTACATCACCTACGGCTTCGCCAATCCTGCCTACATTCTCAGATGCGCTCTGGATCTCATCGGCCTGCTGTGTAGCACCTGATGCGATTTCCTGAACGGCATTTGAAACGTCCTCTGCTGTCTGGGAAATCTGATTTGCCATATCGGAGAGCTCCTCTGAGGAGATTCCTACATCTGAAGCGGATGCCTTGATATGAGATACTATATCTTCAAGTTTGGAGATAACGGTGTTGGTGCTTCTTACCATTCCGCCAAATTCATCTTTTCTATCGTGGAACTTGTCAACTGATTTAAATCTACCGTCTGCAAGAGCTGAGAGTGAATCATTTACATCGCCGATAGGATCTGTAAATGCTTTTGACATGAAGTAGGAGATAACACCGGCAATAACTGCCAGGATGATACCGATGATGATTACAAGCCAGGCAGCTGATGTGGCGGTTGACTTGATCTGCTTCACGCTTCTTGCGCACGCGATAACAAAACCTGATGAAGATGATCTAACCCAACAAATCACGGACTCGCCGTTACCTGCATTCTGCTGATACATTCCGCTCTCGCCCGGGTCACTCATGAAAGGAGCGCCTGAGAGATTGACGTCTTTTTCATTTTCAGGTGTGAGCTCCATAGCGGACATGGCCGCAACCATACCTGTTCTGTCAGAAACAAAGGCATCTTCGGCTTCTGCTGCAAGGATTTCATGAAGAGCATCCATGCTGTAGTTACGCTGAACCATACCTACGATAGTTCCGTCGTCGGCATATACCGGAGCAACGATGGTGATCTGCCTTGCACCTGTTGAAGCGGAAGTTATAACGTCTGATACATAACAGTTTCCTGCCATAGCCTGCTTGAAATAATCTCTTTGCGATACATCAACCAGTTTTCCCGATGCACGAAGGAGCTGCATACCATCAGCACCGGTAAGAACGGAGATGTTTCCGTCACCAAGATCTGCATCAATGGTATCTAAGTATGCCTGCGCTTTTGAAGCAGCAGTAAGGTCATTGGGGTTGATATAAAAGGCCTTGGTGGAAGGAGCGGCTGCTATTGCCTGCATCGCAACGATGTTTTTCTGGATCACGGTCTCAAATGTGGATTCAATGTACCATGCCTGCCAGTCCAGTGCATCAATTGCGTCGGTTGTCGCCTTCTTGGTTGATGTTACATAACTTACAATGATGGCTGCTACCAGAGGAACGATAGCAACCAGCATCATTACAGAGATGAGTCTGGTCTTGATGCTGTCAAAAAACTTAATGTCTGATGCTTTTGTTTCCGTTTCTTTTGCCATAACACGCCTCCATGAAAAAAAGTGGAAAAAGCTACAGAATAATTATACAACTGTGCACATTAAAAAGAATATTAAAAGTCGTAATATAATAAATATTTAATAATTGCAGGTTTTCTTTTTGAAATTAATTGATAATATGTAGAAATTTAGATAACGATATGATATAATCGTACAGCGACTGTGCCCGGATGGGCTTATAAAGATATTAGTTAAGGAGAAACATGAAATGAGCGTAACAGTAGAGAAGCTTGATAACAGCATGGCAAAGCTTAAGATAACAGTTCCGGCTGAAGAGCTTGAGAAGGCTATCGAAAAGGCTTATCAGAAGAACAAGAACAAGATCCAGCTTCCTGGATTCCGTAAGGGTAAGGCACCTCGTAAGATGATCGAGAAGATGTACGGTGTTGGCGTATTCTATGAGGATGCAGCTAATGAACTTATTGAGGAGCAGTATCCTAAGGCTGCAACAGAGTGCGGAGAGGATATCGTTTCTTCACCTAAGATTGATGTTGAGCAGCTTGAGGCTGGTAAGGACTTCATCTTCACAGCAGAAGTAGCCCTTAAGCCACCGGTTAAGCTTGGAAAATATAAGGGAATCGAAGTAGAGAAGATGGACCTTGACGTAACAGACGAAGAGGTTGATGCTGAGATTGATAAGCAGAGAGGTATGAACGCAAGATCAATCGACGTTACTGACAGAGCTGTTCAGAACGGCGATACAGTATCTCTTGATTTCGAGGGATTTGTTGATGGAGTTGCATTTGAAGGCGGTAAGGGAACAGATTATCCTCTTACAATCGGTTCAGGTGCTTTCATTCCTGGATTCGAGGAGCAGCTGATTGGCTTTGAGATCGGCCAGGAAGGCGATGTAAACGTTAAGTTCCCTGAGGATTATCAGGCAGAGAATCTTGCAGGCAAGGACGCTACCTTCAAGTGCAAGGTTAATTCAATCAGAGCAAAAGAGCTTCCTGAGCTCAACGACGAGTTTGCTAGCGATGCAGGTTTCGATACCCTTGCAGAGTACAAGGAAGATGTAAAGAACAAGCTCATTGCCAAGAAGGAAACAGACCAGAAGGCAAAGAGAGAGGATGCTGTAGTAAGAGCCGTTATCGAGGATTCAGAGATGGAGCTTCCTGAGGCTATGGTTGAGACACAGCAGAGACAGATGGTTAATGAGTTCGCTCAGAGACTTCAGATGCAGGGCATGAACATGGATCAGTATCTCCAGTACACAGGCAGCTCTGTAGACCAGATGCTTGCACAGGTTAAGCCACAGGCTATCGAGAGAATCAAGTCAAGACTTGTTCTTGAGGCTGTTGCTGAGAAGGAGAACATCGAGATCTCTGATGCAGACCTTGAGGCTGAGCTTGAGAGCATGGCACATCAGTACAAGATGGATGTTGAGAAGCTTAAGGAGCTTATGTCTGACGAAGAGAAGAAGCAGCTCAGAAGCGACCTTGCAGTACAGAAGGCAGCTACTTTCCTTGTTGAGAACGTTAAGGAAGGCGCTAAGAAGGCAGCTAAGAAGGTGGCAAAGAAGGCTGCTGATGCTGAGGCAACAGAAGAGAAGCCTAAGAAGACAACAACAAGAAAGACAACAAAGAAGGCTGACGATGCTGAAGCTACAGAGGAGAAGCCTAAGAGAGCAACAAGAAAGAAGAAGACAGAAGAAGAGGCTTAATTTATTCGATCTGATTAATATTAGTAAAGAGCGCTGCGATTTGACCGTAGCGCTCTTTTTGCTCTATAATGATAAGTGTGTTTGTGGTATGTAGTGGTACTATGCACATAAGTAAGATAGAAGGAGTGGAATAATGAGTTTAATACCTTACGTCATTGAACAGACCAGCCGTGGAGAGAGATCCTATGATATCTATTCCAGACTGTTAAAAGAAAGAATCGTCTTCCTTGGTGAAGAAGTAAATTCAACATCAGCAAGTATCGTGGTAGCACAGCTTCTTTTCCTTGAAGCTGAGGATCCTAATAAGGATATCCACATGTATATCAACAGCCCCGGAGGAGAGATCACATCCGGAATGGCTATTTACGACACAATGCATTACATCAAGTGTGATGTAAGCACTATCTGTATCGGAATGGCTGCCAGCATGGGGGCATTTCTTTTAGCCGGCGGAGCTAAGGGCAAGAGAATGGCTCTTCCTAATGCCGAGATCATGATCCATCAGCCTCTTGGCGGAACACAGGGCCAGGCTACTGAGATTGAGATCGCAGCTAAGCATATCATCAGAACAAAAGAGAAGTTGAACAGAATGCTGGCTGAGAACACAGGAAAGCCTTATGAGCAGGTTGCAGCTGACACAGAGCGTGACAACTGGATGACAGCTCAGGAAGCCCTTGATTACGGACTTATCGATTCAATCGTTGAGAATCGCCCTAGAGAAAAAGAGGATAAATAATTATGGCAAAGAATTCCGGAGAGATCAGGTGCTCTTTTTGTAACAAGACACAGGATCAGGTTAAAAAACTCATAGCAGGCCCTGCAGGGGTTTATATCTGCGACGAGTGCGTGGACATCTGTGCTGATATCATCGAGGAAGAATTTGATGATGAGCCTGTTCGCGGTCAGGACCAGCAGATCAATCTGCTCAAGCCTGTGGAGATAAGGAATTTCCTTGACGAGTATGTAATTGGACAGGAAGAGGCCAAGAAGGTTCTGGCTGTTTCCGTTTACAACCATTATAAGAGAGTACTTGCTCCAAAGAATGATGACAAGAATGATGTAGAGCTTCAAAAGAGTAACATCATTATGATCGGACCAACAGGTTCAGGTAAGACATATCTGGCTCAGACCCTTGCCAAGATCATAAATGTACCTTTTGCTATCGCAGATGCCACAACTCTTACAGAGGCCGGCTATGTGGGCGAAGATGTTGAGAACATTCTTTTAAAGCTTATTCAGAATGCGGATTACGATATTGAACGTGCCCAGTACGGAATCGTTTATATCGACGAGATCGACAAGATCACAAAGAAGAGTGAGAACGTATCCATCACCCGTGATGTTTCAGGTGAGGGCGTTCAGCAGGCACTTCTTAAGATAGTTGAGGGAACAGTTGCAAGTGTACCTCCTCAGGGTGGTAGAAAGCATCCACATCAGGAGCTTATCCAGATCGATACCAGCAACATTCTCTTTATCTGTGGCGGAGCCTTTGATGGTCTTGATAAGATCGTTGAGGCAAGACTTGACCGCAACTCCATCGGATTTAATGCAGAGATCGCAGATAAGTCTGAGCGTGAGATCGGCGAGGTTTTGAAGGAGGTTACTCCTCAGGATCTTGTGAAGTTTGGTCTCATTCCTGAGTTTGTAGGTCGTGTGCCTATTACAGTTACTCTTGAAGGTCTGTCAAAAGAGGCTTTGGTGCGTATCTTAACTGAGCCAAGGAATGCGCTGGTTAAGCAGTATCAGAAGCTCTTCGACTTCGACGATGTAAAGCTTACCTTCGAGGACGAAGCTGTTCAGAAGATCGCGGCTATGGCTTACGAGAGAGAGACTGGTGCCAGAGGACTTCGTTCTATTATGGAGAAATCCATGATGGATGTTATGTACGAGATCCCATCTGATGACAGCATAAGCGAGTGCGTTATCACAGATGCCTGCGTAGATGGCACAAGCCAGCCGCTTATCGTAAGAGGCAAAGAGCCTAAAAAGCTCAAACCTGCCAAATAAAGTTAACAGCAATTGATCAAGCGGAGTTGTAAAAGGCTCCGCTTTCATTTTCAGTATTTCCGCATGCGACGCGGAGAAAAAAGGTGATCATATGGTTATAAAGAATGTAAATCTTGAGACGGTCTGTGGAATTACCAGTACTCTTCCGGACAATACACTTCCTGAGTTTGCTTTTGCTGGAAAGAGTAATGTGGGAAAGAGCTCTCTGATAAACGGGCTTATGAACAGGAAAAACTATGCAAGGACTTCCCAGGAGCCCGGAAAGACTCAGACCATCAATTACTACAATATCAATAATGAGTTTTATCTTGTGGACCTTCCTGGCTATGGCTTTGCCAGAGTTTCGGAAAAGACCAAGCAGCAGTGGGGAAAGATGATAGAAAATTATCTTCATACCTCTCGCCAGCTTCGAAGGGTCTTTTTGCTGATCGATATAAGGCATGATCCATCAGCCAATGATGTTCAGATGTATAAGTGGATCGTGCATCAGGGATTCCAGCCGGTTATCATCGCTACCAAGGCGGACAAGATAAAACCCTCCCAGATGGAGAAGCATCTTAATATGCTAAGGTCAGGTCTGGGACTTCCTGAGGAGCTTAAGATCTATCCTTATTCAGCTCTCAAAAAGACCGGAAGGGATGAAATTTACGAATTAATGGATAGTATTTTGGCTGAAGATGGAGAAAAAGCATAAAAAGTTAAGAAAGTTTTAGTGTTTTAAGAGAAACTTTATATGAAATATCGACAACTTGTTTTATAATTAAAGTTGACAGAAGTCATAAGTTAAAGTGAGCGAGGTGTGTGATATGAAGAGTATAGTTAGAAAAGTTTCCGGTCTGTTATGTGTAGCAATGATTCTTGCATTATCATTTAGTACAAAATCTTATGCAGGAAGTGATTGGCCATATTACTTTGATTTCAGTGACCAGCTTCTTTCAATTGATGCCGGAGGATCTGCTGAGGTTGGAGTAGTGGCAAGAGGTAATTATACCTACTTTGTTGGAAACCACACCAGTAGTGGCACATACATCGAGACTAACTTTAAAGGTGGCACCGGAAAGATGATAATCCACATTGGTGCTGATGAGCAGGTAAAGAACGTATTCTTCTATATGTATGCTGATGAAGATCCTGTTAAGCTCGAAGACTATGCTACTATCGAAGTATATGTACAGAACATCCAGCCTTCTTATGCATATCCTGGATCAGATGCTCTTAAGTCATATGCCGGAAATAATGGAGAGTTCAATGCATTTTTCTACTATGTAAACTATGCGGACCTCAGAAATGCCTATGGTGTAAATGGTGACAAGCTTCTTGAGCACTACAACACCTTTGGAAAGAAGGAAGGCAGAGTTGCCAACAGACTTATTAAATGATATTTGTTTGCTAATAAGATAATATGAAAGCCTGATATGTCAAAACCGACATATCAGGCTTTTATTTGTGTATAGAAAGATTATTTTTTTGAGGGATTTACTTCTATGATCTCAGCGTCTGTGTCTATGGCTTCGGCTTCTTTAACGGCCCGGTTAACAGCTTTTGAGAACTTGGATACCCTGGATGCTGTCCATAAATTGGAAATTCCATCGTAGATCAGGAATCCTCCGATGACTTTTATAACGAGCTCTTTTGCCATTTCTGACTTGAATACGAGGAATCCTCCAAGTCCAAGGGTTATCAGAGCCAGGATGAGAGAAATCCACCATAATGGATATTGAAGCTTTATAAGGGAAAAGGTCTGGCCTAAGTTGATAAGTCCACTTACCAGAATGAAGACACCAAACAGCTTTGGAATGAAGCTTGTGAAGGTGCTGGGATTAACGAAGATCCAGACTCCGATAGCTGCTATGATGATTCCTACGGCGAGTTTTCCCGAATCAATCATGCCTCTTTCTGACTTTAAAAGGAAAGCTACGATAAAAAGTGCTCCGATAATGGTAAGGAGTACAGCCAGTGCCCTTGCCATAATGGTCAGGGAAACTTCCGGCCAGAAAATAAGAATGCCTCCGACGATGATCATTACCAGTGCTTCAACAATGTAGTCGATTTTCATTTTCTTGATTTTTTCCATTGACGGTTCTTCCTTCATTAGTATATTTGCATTACGTATCTATTATAGCACTAACAGCGATACTGCAAGCGTTATAATAGGAGTTGACAAGTAAAAAAGTGGTGTTATACTTGTAATAGAACAGAGAACACAAAGCGGGCAATTTATACGCCGCGGGAAGGAGTGTTTTATGAATATACAGAAATTTACTCAGAAATCCATAGAAGCAGTTCAGGACTGCGAGAAGATTGCTGTTGAATATGGTAATCAGGAGATAGAACAGGAACACCTTTTGTATGCTCTTATGACTATTGATGACAGCCTCATAGCCAAGCTGGTTGAGAGGATGGGAGTTGATGTCAGATCCTTCATCACAAGGATAGAGCAGGGGATTAGCAAGCGTACCAAGGTACAGGGGGGACAGCCCTATATTGGTGCTGATCTTAATAAGGCTCTTTTGTCAGCTGAGGATGAGGCCAAGGCACTGGGAGACTCCTATGTATCCGTTGAGCATCTCTTTATGGCTATCATCAAGAAGCCCAACAGGGAGGTAAAAGAGATCCTGGCTCAGTTTGGCATCGACAGGAACAGATTCCTCCAGGTTCTGTCTGAAGTAAGGGGCAACAGGAATGTGACCACAGATAACCCGGAGGCTACCTACGATACTCTTAACAAGTACGGCACAGAGCTGGTGGAGAAGGCAAGGAAGCAGAAGCTGGATCCTGTTATCGGAAGAGATACTGAGATCAGAAATGTGATCCGTATTCTTTCCAGAAAGAGCAAGAACAACCCTGTCCTTATTGGCGAGCCTGGCGTTGGCAAGACTGCAGTTGTTGAGGCGCTGGCCCAGAGAATAGCAGGTGGCGACGTGCCAAGTGCTCTTAAGGATAAAAAGATCTTTTCCCTGGATATGGGTGCACTGGTGGCAGGAGCCAAGTACAGAGGTGAGTTTGAGGAAAGGCTTAAAGCTGTTCTTGAGGATGTTAAGCAGTCAGATGGAGAGATCATTCTTTTCATTGATGAGCTTCACCTTATCGTAGGAGCAGGCAAGACTGATGGCGCCATGGATGCAGGAAATATGCTTAAGCCCATGCTGGCAAGGGGCGAGCTCCACTGTATAGGTGCCACTACTCTTAATGAATACAGACAGTACATTGAAAAGGACGCTGCCTTAGAGAGACGTTTCCAGCCTGTAATGGTTGAGGAGCCTACAGTTGAGGATACCATCAGTATCCTTCGTGGACTTAAGGAGAGGTATGAGGTCTTCCATGGGGTTAAGATCATGGACTCTGCCCTAGTCAGTGCAGCGGTTCTTTCTAACAGATATATTTCTGACAGGTTCCTTCCTGATAAGGCCATTGACCTGGTGGATGAAGCCTGTGCCATGATAAAGACTGAGATGGATTCCATGCCTGCAGAGCTTGATGAGATGAACCGTAAGATCATGCAGATGCAGATTGAGGAGGCAGCCCTTAAGAAGGAGGATGATTCCTTAAGCGTTGAAAGACTTGCTAATCTTCAGAAGGAGCTGGCTGATCTGAAGGAAGAATTTGACGCCAGGAAGGCCCAATGGACCAATGAAAAAGAGGCTGTGGACAAGCTGGCAGCCATGCGTGAGCAGATAGATACCATTAATTCTGAGATTGCCATTGCCCAGAGAAACGGCGATTATGAGAAGGCCGGAGAGCTTCAGTATGGAAAGCTTCCTGCTCTCAAGAAGCAGCTGGAGGAAGCTGAGGATCTGGTCAGAGCAAAAGAAAATGAAACAGTTCTTGTACATGAGAGAGTTTCTGATGAAGAGATTGCAGGTATCATCAGCAGATGGACCGGAATCCCTGTAAGCAAGCTCACTGAGAGCGAGAGGAATAAGACTCTTCATCTGGCAGATGAACTTCACCTTCGTGTGATCGGACAGGACGATGCTGTAACAAAGGTTTCTGAGGCTATCATGAGATCTAAAGCAGGCATCAAGGACCCAAGTAAGCCAATAGGCTCCTTCCTGTTCCTTGGACCTACAGGTGTTGGTAAGACAGAGCTTGCTAAGAGCCTTGCTCAGGCACTTTTCGATGATGAGAACAACATGGTGCGAATTGATATGAGTGAGTATATGGAGAAGTTCTCCGTGTCCAGACTCATAGGAGCGCCTCCCGGATATGTAGGCTATGAGGAGGGTGGACAGCTGACAGAGGCTGTAAGACGTAAACCCTATGCAGTAGTTCTTTTCGATGAGATTGAGAAGGCACATCCTGATGTATTTAATGTACTGCTTCAGATCCTGGATGACGGCCGTGTGACTGACTCCCAGGGAAGGACTGTGGACTTCAAGAACACCATCCTTATCATGACCTCCAACATCGGTGCTCAGTATCTTCTTGATGGGATCCGTGATGACGGTTCCATCAGTGAAGAGGCAGAAAAAGACACTATGGAGGATTTAAGGAATCATTTCAGACCTGAGTTCCTTAACCGTCTTGATGAGATAATCATGTTCAAGCCTCTCACCAAGGACAACATTGGGAATATCATTGGTCTTATTGTGGATGATCTTAACAAGCGCCTTTCCGACAGAGAGATCAGTGTTCGTCTCACACCTGCAGCCCAGCAGTATGTTATCGACAACGCTTATGATCCTATCTACGGTGCAAGACCTCTTAAGAGGTTTGTACAAAAGCATGTGGAGACCATGTCAGCAAAGCTTATTCTTGAAGACAGGGTAAGACCTCATGACGCCATTGAATTTGATGTGGAAAATGGGGAATTGGTGGCAAAACCTGTCAAAGGGTGATACACTGACCATGAACCCAAAGCTGATCAGATGAAAGGATTGCAGTATTGGCAGACAACAGTTGTAAGAGATGCCTTCTCTACGAGATGGCAGGAAATGAAGATGTAAAATCCCAGCTTGAAAAGACTAAAAGCCTTATGTCTCCAGGGGAGAAGGTTTCTGATGAGAAATATGAAAAGAGGCTGTCACAGTGTAAAAACTGTGATAGCCTCTTAAATGCAACCTGTCTTAAGTGCGGGTGCTATGTGGAAATCCGTGCCCTTGCAGACGGGGCAAGATGCCCATCGAAGAAGTGGTGATCAGCTCTTAAACAGGATCTCCATGTAGAGTGCATGGAAATATGGTGTAAAATGGAAGAGGAGAATAAAAACAACAGGTTAAAACGGGTGGACAAATGACCAAGAAAAAACTGGCCCTGGAAGTAATAGAGAGGCTAAAAAAAGAATATCCTGATTCCAATTGTACACTGGCTTACGACAAGGCCTGGCAGCTACTTGTAAGTGTGAGGCTGGCTGCTCAGTGCACGGATAAGAGAGTGGATATGATCACGCCTCTTTTATATGAAAAGTTTCCTACGGTGGCTGCCCTGGCAGAAGCAGACGTGGCTGACATTGAGGAGATTGTCAGGCCATGCGGACTTGGCAATTCAAAAGCCAGGGATATTTCAGCCTGTATGAAGATGCTCCACTATGAATATAAGGATCAGGTTCCGGACACCATGGAGGAACTCCTTAAACTTCCGGGAGTAGGCAGGAAGAGCGCTAATCTTGTACTTGGTGATGTTTACGGAAAGCCTGCGATTGTCACTGATACTCACTGCATAAGGCTTTGTAATCTTATAGGCATTGTAGATGATATTAAGGAACCTGGGAAGGTGGAAAAAGAGCTGTGGAAGATAATTCCACCGGAAGAGGGAAATGGGCTTTGTCACCGCTTTGTGGATCATGGAAGGGCAGTATGTGTTGCCCGTCGTCCCCAGTGCCAGATCTGCTGTCTCAGGGACATTTGCCGATATGGTAAAAAAACCATTAACTAACTGTTTATAAAAAAGTAATTTGACGATATATATGATGACTAGATAAAATGTCAGAAAGTAAAGCAAGTCATTTGTAAACTGCGAAAGGATGCACAGTGTATGGATGCAAACGGATTAAGCCCTGAACAGCAGGCACTTTTGGCAAGTATAATGGGAAAATCTTCTCAGGCCGGTGGCGGCGGTGGTTTCAGCCCGGCTTCTGTACCTATGCCAGGAGGAGCAGCTCCTGCAGCTGCAGCACCTTCCCCTGCAGATTCCGGTAAGATGCTTTCCCAGTCAGAGATTGATGCCCTTATAGCTTCCATGGGCAACTAAAAAGCCTTTCTAAAAACTAAATACGATAAATTTTATCCCAAGGCTATAGTGTAGCCTTGGGATTTTTTGGTTTAAATTTATCGTAGAAATGTTTATTAAATTATTGTAAAAACGAACAAAAACTTTAATTATTGTATATAATTTAAGAGTAGGAAAAGGTCCTTTTTCCGATAATTTTTAAATTGTGAGGTGAAAAGATCTTGGAATATAAGGAGGTGACCCATGTATATTTCAATGCAGTGTTCGGACAATTCAGGCGTGCTCAATACTGAAATCTGTACCTTCTACGGCATCAGATATGTGCCTAGGTTCAGGGCAGCAGTGATCTCTACGGAGCATCTCAACCATGAGTATGTTATTCCCATGACTCCTCAGGACTATGAGGCGGCAGTAAAGCAGATCAAGGATGCCATGAAGACTCGTGCTACTATGATCAGCCTTGAGCAGGGAATGGTAAGCCGTGGAAGAAAAGGTGAGATCAGAAATATGGAGCCTCAGAAACTCGTTATCATAGCCTTATAAGGCTTAAAAACCTTGCATAGAAATGCCTTGCTTAGGTAAAATAGTTATACGAATTAAAAAACCTATCTTTGACACCTAAAAAGCCGCAATCCCAGTATATATCTAGAATTACGGCTTTATTTTTATCTCGCGAAAAGCGTAATGCTGCGTAAACTAGTTTGAAATCGTGGAAAAATAACTTATGAAAGGAATCGGATTGTTTATGTCTGAACCCGTACAGGTTAAAAGAGTGGCTTTGCCTGAAGATACTCTTGCAAGGCTCATTACCCCGGAAAGGGCAAGAGCTCTTTTGAAAAAGGGAGTATATACCTATGGAATTCTTAAGGAAGGTCAGAGGAGTCTGATGGGAGTATGCATATTCTCCCTCTCCGATGATGTTCCTCTGGCTGTAAGCCTCGAAGAACTCTATGTGCTTAAAGAATATAGGGGGAACGGATATGGGAAGATTCTGCTTGAAAAAGTGATCGAAGAGCTTAAAAAAGACAAAATCCGGTATGTTCTTTATAAGAAGGTATCAGAGAAGATCGAAGAGGTTTTTGAATGTTACGACTATGCCATAAAAAACGGATTTGTCCCATCTGTAATAGATGAAAAGATCCTTTACTACGATATTGTAAGTTTATTGGGCAGAAACTTTGAGAACAAAGAGAGCGAAATAAAAAAGGAGATGGACAGAGTCGTCAGATTTAAAGATCTGTCAGGTGAAGAAATAATAAGGTTTAACGAAAAAAAAGATCATGGTTTATATAAGATTAGGCTTAAATCATTTGATGAAAAACTGACTCATTTCTTTATGGATAAAGGAGAAATCCTGGGAGTGGCAAAGGCTGTAAGAGATGGAACCAAGGTTATCTTAAACAACATCTATTTAAAGCCGGAAATGAATCTGACTCAAAATTATGAGGCACTTTTGATAGGGTTTGTACGGGCAGCAGCTCATGATGAGAGCATTGAACTTGTTGTTATCCAGACAGTGGGAAATGGGAGAAAAGAAATTGTCAAAAAGCTTCTGGGTAGGTCAAATGCAGAATATCCCGCAACAGAGCTTGTGAGATACCTTGATACTAAGGAGGTAAGCAAATGAAGGGAAAATTTGATGATGAAAGCATAGAGCTCTTTTCGAACACATATAGCGAGGAAGAAATCAATGAGCTCATTTCGGGAAATAAGATTAAAGAGGGGCCAAAGTACAAGGAACAATCTGTAAAAGACCTAATAGAGAACAATAAGCTGAGTGAATCAAATATAGAGCTTAATGAGATCGACAAAAATACTGATCTTGAAAATATGCTCATCAATGATCACAGTATGATGGATGCTTATGTCGAAGATATAAAAGGAGCAGATAAAGAGCTTGATAGACAAAGAGCTGAAAAAGAAAAGGGAATTCTTTATAAAGAGTTCTTTGATAGCTATATTAATGATCTTAAGAATAAAATTGCTCTATACCAAAGACATACTAAAGATACGAAAAAAGACTCTGTTCAGTATCAGCGACTTATTGATTCTCTCGCTAATGTCAGAACTATTTTAAATTCAAGGGATCAGGATATAAATAAACTTATTGATTCGGTCCTCTATCTCTCAGAAGCGGCAAACGCTTACTATGACACGCATAGAGGAAGCAGACGGACAGATGAGGGAAAGGCCAGGAAAAAAATGGCCAAAGATATAAGGGACTTTATGAGGGATTTTTTCTTCGGAATGTCATTTAGCTATGGGGATAGTGGCGTTCCGGAACCTGACATCAAGGTTCCTGACGATGCCGAAAAAAAGCGTGTAAACAAGAGTATTAAGGATTTTGATAAGGCATATAAAAACTGGTGCACCAACTTTGCCAAAGATGAGATCATAGATGAAAGAATTCATGTCAGAGAAAAGTTTTCTCTGTTTAAAGCCTATGAAGAAGATATACAAAAATATAAGGCAATTCACAGTGAAACAAAAGAAGAAGATATGCCCTATGTAATACGGCAGTATGACATGTTAAGTGAACAGTGTCATTTCCTTGATCTGCTGGAGGAGCAAGAAGGCAAGAGAGTATTAAAAGATAAAAATAACAAAGAGATGCTTTCCCTGGATGAGGAAATAGAAAAATACGCTGAAGATCAAGGGGATGAGGAAAAAGAAGAGAAAATATCTTTTACAGGAAAAAATGAAGGACTGAGTGATAAAACGGTAAAAGCCCTGGAAGAGGTAGATAAGTGGTTTGTAAGAAACTCTTATAATGGCGGTTTTATGGGAAATATAGCGGATCGGTTTAAGAATAACAATTCCGAGATCGTAAAGTTACTGCTGGCTAAGACCAAGAGAGAGAGGCTCTACATCTACTATCTTCTGGAGACAGACCACAGGAAAGACCCATCCCTCGTTGATGTTCATGACGCAATGGATAATTATGTTCCAAAGCTTGATCTTATCAAGAGCACAATACTGGCCACACCGCTTAAGTTCTACAGCCGCTTTGCAGGTGACTATGTCTATATGCACAAGTTATCTGATGCCTTGAGAGCCAACAAGAATAATAAGCAGATGCTTATAAGATTTTCTGAACTCAATGCGGAAACAAAAAAGGACAAGAAAAAGAAAGAGGCTCTCTTAGAAGCCAAAAAAAATGGCCAAGCACTAACTCGCCGGGAAAGACTTGACGTTGCAGCCATTGAACGTGATCTGTCGCTTAAGGACGCCTATAGAGTCATGAAAAAACTCAGAAATAAGCAGACAGAACTTGAAGTGACAGACAACACTGATAAAAAGCATGAGATACAGGAAGAAATCGACAAGCTGACCCGGGATGCAAAAGAGAGCCTGCGGGACCTTATCGAAAAAGACAAGCAGGTAGGAGAAGTCAGGAAGGCCCTCGGCCTGGATAAAGGCAAGGTTGGAGATAAAAATGCACCTTTAGATGTGAAGGAAAAGAATGACAACAGCCAGGTCCAACAATTCAGCGGTGAACTTGACAGCTTTGCCGGAGCTCAGCAAACTCTTTCAACAATCTCCACTGCTGCATCCACGTTATCAAAAGTCAGCTGGGGGCTGGATGAAGCGGCATCCAAGGAACTTAGCTCTATTTTGGGCACTGACGTAGGTATCTCATTTGCGGTAGCGAGTAATCTGTTATCTTTCTTTGCTTCAGCTTATGCCCTGAGTTTTGCAGCAAACATGCATGCGGGAGATATTATGAAGACTATAATTTCCCTGGGGCAATCTCTGACCAGTGCTGTGTCCAAATTATGGACCACTGCGGAGAAAGCTGAATTTGTTGCAACCCATGGCAGTAATGCAACCTATGTTGCAAGCGAGGCTCTTCAGGCGACAGGTATTGCGGCCGCCGGAGCCACTATTGCTATTGGCGCTTATACAGCTATTTCCGCAGGTCTTGATTCGCATAATGCCGAAAATGCAAAAAAACTTCTAAAATCAAAATATACTAATCGTCTGCGCAGCAAACAGGAGATACTCGATGATAAGTCATTATCCAAAGATCAGCGGGACGCAGAACTTAAGAAGTCAAAGGAAGCCAGATATGAAAAGAATATGATAAGGCTCTCAGAGAAACTTAGCGAAAGAAAGGCACTATCAGGTGAGGTTACTATGGTGTCAGGTACTATGGCACTTATAGGAGTTTTGATTCCCGGTGTTGGAACTGTGATGTCTCTTGCAGGACTGGGACTTATCCTGGCTCATAAACTTACCGATCGAAGCATAATGAGGTCTATAAGAGAAGAGACCTTTGATGAATTTTTCAATTTCCAGGAGTTCTATGATAAGGTCAAGTCCAGAATGGACAACGCAGGAAAGACAATTTATGATCCGGACAATTTCAAGGACATGCTCAGAAGAAGGTTGGCAGCAGCTGCGGGGTATGCTGATCTTATCTCGGCTCAGATGGGAATAGCAACAAAATATGCAGAGCTTATATATGAAAAGCTCTTTCCTTCAGATAAACCGGCCGACGGAGACGAACAGATCGAAGGTGATCTTAATGTCGAAATTGACGAACAGGACAAAAAAGTCGATAAGGCGAAAGAAGACGAAAAGAAGGCATATATCCAGATAGTAAAGAGCTTTGGACTTTCTTACAATGAAAAGAAGAAAAAGCCTGCCAAAAAGCTCCTTGTCAGAAAGATGTGCGGCAGATAAATAATCACCAAAGAGGAGAATAAGCATGAATATAAGTGAAAAGAAACAGGAAAGACACGAACTTCTTGAGAGAATGGAAGACGATCTTCAAAAGGATCTCATTGCAGCTAAGCTGAATACTCCCGAAGAGGAAAACGGGCACGAGATTCTAAGTGTAATGTATGATGCGCTTGGAATGGAGGAAGATCCTGTATTCGGTGAGTTTTACTTTCTGGATATACCGGACGAAGAGGCAGAGGTTCAGCATTTTTGCGCAACCCTGACACTGGCTGATGATGTAGAAAGTGAGCATCTGCCGGAACTTTTTGAGGCTATGAGCTACATAAATGCAGCTTTGCCCTGCGGCTCATACAGGCTGGATATGGACAAAAAGTATCTCTCATTCCACCTGGCAGTGCCCTTAAGTATTGATATGGACAAAGAGGCACTCTATGAGGAGATGCATATTGTATTGGCAAATGCCATCTCTATCTGCGATGTTTACATGGATCTCGTTCTTAAGATCATGGCCGGCACAGAGACACTGGATTATGTTAAGGAAGTACTTAACCCTATGAGGAACGAGTAAAAATATGGAAGTGATAACGATCACCGGTGACAATGCACTGGATTTTTCAGATTATGTCAGCGAGGACATTTTAAGCTTCCTTGATCGGGAATTCTTCAGAGGACTTGGGGTAGTTGACAATTACTTAAGTCCCGTGGGAGCTATCGTCTATGAGCTGATGGAATATGACAGCGAAAAAGATATCAAAAGCCGCATATACTCGTTCAAGGTGGAAGGTGATGAGGTTGCAGACCTGATCATGTCCCAATATCGGGAGGATGTCGGAGAGGAAAACGTGGTGGAGAGCCTCTATGAGTTTGCAGACGAGGAGACGGAGCACTATTTTAAGCACTACGGGTTTGAGTCTGAGAGGATGGAATCCATCGAGCTGCAATTAAGCGCAAAAGACATAAAAAGCATAGTGGAGAAGAACGGAACCAAGAAAATTCCGTCCTATATAAAAAGCCTTTCGGAGATATCTCCCCTGCAGTACAGGGAGTATTTGAAAAAACTCCTTGTTCACGGGCAATTTGGAATATTGGAGGATCTGGCCTACCTTCCGGTGACCTGGTTTGACGGGGACGTATCCTTCTGTTCCATGGCCGACGGCAAGATAGACGGCATTTTTTTGATCCGCAGATTACCATCGGGAACTCTTTTGCCCTGCCTTTTTACATCCTTTGGTATCGATTCAAGAACGAATCTTGGATTTCTTATGTTTTCTGCAATTCAAAGGGTGGCGGAGAAATGCGAAGATGGCACAAAAGTGATAATACGTCGCCGCAACACCAATGTAAGGAGCCTTACAGACAAGCTTTTTCCCGGTAAAAAAGGACCTTTGGTATTCATAGGTAAGAGAGCAGAAGGGGAGGTGAGCTAATGATGACAGATATTATAAACGTTGCTATTAACCTCATAGCTGCTCTTATAACGCTGTGGGTCTTTGTGTTGTTTCTGAAAAATAACCACAGAGATCATAAAGCAGTCTCGGCCTATTTTTTCCTTGTACTTGCTGCGCTTATCATGGGCATAGTGGGAGTGGCTTTAGAGTTTGTTGAAGGACCTGCGAATTCGGGGCCGCATGCACTGGCAGTGTTTCTGGAATTTATATATGAGGCCTGTATTGATCTGTCACTGGCGATCTGGTTTTTGTACTCCTCTTTTAAGACCTATGACAGTATTGATTATATAAAGCGCAAATTGCTGAGATATTCAGCTCCTATTGCTATTATTTTTCTTTTGGATGTGGTGAATCTGTTTACCGGAATGTTCTGGTACTATGACAGCAATGTGGTATACCATTCTACGGATCTTTATGACTATTGGGGTATGGTCCGTTATATTTACCTTATCATGTCGATCTATCAGTTCAGAAATTATAAAAAGGAAAACGGTAAGCAGCAGTTTTTCACAATTTGGATATATGTAATACCTGTAGCTTTTGGATCCATTGCAGAGTCACTGACCGGTCATACCTTTTTTACTCTGGGTATTGCAGTAGGTACTGCTCTTTTATATATGCTGTTTAGGGAAAAGGAAAAATATACAGATGATGAGAGCGGTTTTTACAATCTGCAATATCTTGGCAGATTAGAGGATCAGGTAAATAAAGGAGAGCGTGAGCCCCGTATAGCCATAAGGCTCAGCCTGCTTCAGAATAAAGACGTAGATGAGTTTTATAACCAGCTGAAAACTATACTTCCTGAGGGGTGCGATACCGTAAGGACAGACGATAATACCTTTATCACTCTTGTGTACAGTGATGCCAGGGGACTGGCCAATCTGCTTACGGAAGACATTCACATGATCGCAGAAAGTCAGAAAATTCCTGTAGAGGTAGAAACTTTTACAAAAGACAGAAATGAATCGTCCATCCATTTTTTGGCCGGGTTAAAGCAAAAATGAAAAAAGCCGATAGTATATCTTAGAAATGTTCATATGAAGGAGATAACGCATAAATGAGCAGAATGGATCCTCAGAAACTCGTTATCATAGCCTTATAAGGCTTAAAAACCTTGCATAGGAATGCCTTGCTTAGGTAAAATAGTTATACGAATTAAAAAAGCATCTACATAAAGTAGATGCTTTTCTAACATTGGGTTTTAATGAAAGGTATTATGTATGGATAAAGACGTATTTGCTAAAGAGCAGGCACATTTAACAAAGACGTATAATAAGCTCCTTGAGATCAGGGAAGGGCTGCTGAACCAGATCTCAGAGCTCAATGAAAAAGCTGTGGATGACAAGAACGATATCCGGGACAATATCAGGTTTGACTATGCGGATATTGAGACTACCATGGAGACTCTCACAGAGATAGAGGTGTGGAACCGTTACATCGACACCTATAATGTTGAGAGCTCATCCCTTGGAAGGCGACTGGATACAGTGGAAAAGCTCCTTCAGTCACCTTATTTTGCTGAGATCTCTTTGAAGTTTGATGACAGTGAGGAACCGGAGAATTTCTACATTGGCCGTGCTGCCATAGCTGACAAGGGCCACACTCAGATGGTTGTGGACTGGAGATCTCCTGTGGCGGAGGTCTACTATAATCAGGAAAACGGCCCCACAAGCTATACTGTAGATGACAGGACTATCCCAGTAGATCTGAAGCTGCGCAGGCAGTTTGATATACAAAGAGATAAGCTTATTTCCTTCTTTGACACACAGATAGCCATTGAAGATCCAATGCTTCTCAAGTCTCTTTCCCAGACCAGGTCTGACAAGATGCAGGCAATAACTGCCACCATCCAGAAGGAGCAGAACACCGTGATAAGGTATCCTGATGTTCCGGTTCTTTTGGTAAACGGCATCGCAGGAAGCGGAAAGACTTCTGTGCTCCTTCAAAGGATTGCATATCTCTTTTACCAGAAAAGAAAAACTCTGCGCCCGGATCAGGTGTGCCTTCTGACACTTAATCCTGTGTTCAGGGACTATATTGATAACGTACTGCCGGATCTTGGAGAGACCAATCCTCTGACCCTGACCTGGCGTGAATTCCTTGATATGGCCAGGGTTCCTTCCGATGGAAACGAGCTTGATTACACCCAGGATGAGAGCCTTGATAAGATACATGAGGCTATGCAGACCCTGAAGCCTGAGCCAGAAGATTTTGTGGACATTAAGCAAAAGGAAAGGGTAGTTCTTTCAGGAAAAGAAGTATTCGATGTGGTAAAGAAATTCAGCCAGTTCCCTCTTGGGGTAAGGCTTATACAGACTGTTGCCGATGAGCTTGAGGTGAGAGCTAAAAACGCCCTTCACAACATGGATATTGATTCAGGTGATGAGTCAGATTCCACAGCCGGTTCCGAAGTTGCTGAGGACAACAGGATAGAGAATGATTATGGCGGAGCCTTAAGTACCATCAGGCACTGCGGTTTTGTGGATGTTAAGCACGTGGCACGGCGCATCCTTGGAAGTGAGCAGGTGACTGCTGCAGAGTGGCTGTTCACAAGAATGGAGCTGACAGGTCAGTGCGACAGGAACATGCGCTACGTTATGATCGATGAAGTTCAGGACTACACCATGGCCCAGCTTCAGGTGTTTAAGAAATTCTTCCCAAATGCAAAATTTATGCTTCTTGGGGATGAGTTCCAGGCAATCCGTGAGGGAACAGTTACCTTTGATCGCATCGGTGAAATGGCAAAGGCTGATAACAAGCAGTTTGTGGAACTGCCTCTTTTAACCAGTTACAGAAGTTCACCGGAGATCACTGATATGTTTGCATCCCTCCTTCCGGAGGAGAAAAAGATGCTGGTTTCTTCCGTGCAGCGTCCGGGACAGGAGACCACTATAAAGAAATGCAAGACTGATAAGGAGTACTACGAAGAGCTTTCAAAGCTCATAAAAGATTTTGAAGAAAAAGACGGGCTTACAGCTGTAATCTGCAGAGATGGCTTCAGCCTTGAAAAGATAAGCGAAGGGCTTGGAAAAGATGCTCCAAAAACTGTAGCAGAGTCAGACTCACTTCCAAAGAGCGGAGCATTTCTCATTGAGCTTTCCCTTGCCAAAGGCCTTGAGTTTGACAACGTGATCCTGGCAGACGGGGATTCGGATTCATATCCTTCGGACGAACTGGGCAAGCACTGCATATACACTGCGATTTCCAGAGCAACCCAGCATCTGGCCATCATCGCCAAAGGGGAGCTTTCAAAGACCATAAAGTGCTGAAAAGGAAGTATGAAATTCTTCCTGGAGGATTAAGCCTTGACTGGGAAGCAATGGAAGGATTGATAAAAGAAAAATGATATTAGTTCAGCAAATGCTTGTTTTATTTGTTCTCATGGGGATAGGGTACTTCTGCGGTAAGAAGGGCTTTATCACCGATGAGTTTTCAAAGAATCTCTCATGGCTGGTGGTGAACGTGGCAACACCGGCCATGATCCTAAATGCTGGAATGAATTATGAGAGCAGCATCAGGGGAAAAGAGCTGTTGTTCGGATTTGGAATGGCTCTTTTAGTATATGCTTTTCTTATTGCCATATCATTCCTGGTGATCCCGCTCCTTCGGATTCCGGATAATGATAAGAATGTATACCGTGTCATGACTATCTTTTCAAATATAGGATTTATGGGGCTTCCCATCCTACAGGCAGCCTATGGGTCTGAGGCGGTTCTTTACGGTGCGATTTTCCAGTTCCCTTATAATTTTTTGATATACACCTATGGTATAGCTGCCATGAAGGGGGGAAATGCCTTGGGGAGCAGTGAAGGCCTTAAAAGGATCATCAACGTGGGAGTGATCTCAAGCCTTTTGGCTATTGTGATATATGTTTCAGGAATTCATATGCCGGTGGTTATCCGCACCTCTGCAAGACATCTTAGTAATCTGGCAGCCCCTTTAAGTATGATGGTCATCGGTCAGTCCATGATCCACTTTAAGCTAAGAGGTATTCGAGGAAATATAAGGCTTCTTGCCTTTTCAATCCTGAAGCTTGTAACCTTCCCTATTCTGGGAATGCTGCTCCTTAGCTTCTTTGTGAAGGATGAGATGCTTCTGCATGTCTGTTACATCATGCTGGCAACTCCTGTAGGTTCCATGACAGCCATGGTGGCCCAGCAATATGGCGGTAATTATACTCTGGCAGCAAAGGGAGTGGCACTGTCGACAGTTCTTTCCGTAATCACGATACCTCTGGTGTCGCTATTGATCTTCTAAGTGAATATTTTCTTGAGAATATAAGGGGTGTCATGTTTGACATCCCTTCTTCATGTGGTAAAATTTGTAGATAAGTCTAATAGAGCGAAAAGACATTTAATAAGTAATAAAGGAGTATCACAGTTATGGCAGAAGTTTATAACCATCATGCAGTTGAAAAAAAGTGGCAGGAATACTGGGCAGCCAACAATACATTTAAGACAGATGTTTGGGATTTTTCAAAGCCTAAGTATTATGCCCTTGATATGTTTCCATATCCATCAGGAGTAGGCCTCCATGCAGGTCATCCGGAAGGATATACTGCTACCGATATTATGTCCCGTATGAAGCGCATGCAGGGATATAACGTATTGCATCCGATGGGATATGATTCTTTTGGCCTTCCTGCGGAGCAGTATGCTGTTACAACAGGTAATCATCCTGCAGGATTTACTGAGAAGAATATAGAGACTTTCTCAAAGCAGCTTAAAGAGCTTGGCTTTGACTACGACTGGTCCAAGATGATCGCAACCAGTGATCCTAAGTTCTACAAGTGGACACAGTGGATATTCAAGAAACTTTATGAAGCAGGTTATGCTAAGCACATCGATATGCCTGTTAACTGGTGTGAGGAGCTGGGAACAGTTCTTTCAAATGATGAGGTCATTGACGGAAAGTCAGAGCGTGGTGGATATCCTGTTGTAAAGAAGATGATGAAGCAGTGGGTTATCGACCAGCAGGCTTTTGCTGAGGAGCTTTTGGACGGCCTTAATGAGATCGACTGGCCTGAGTCAACAAAGGAGATCCAGCGCAACTGGATCGGTAAGTCAACAGGTGTAGAGGTTGATTTCAAGATTGTAGGCGGAGGAGAGTTCTCAATCTTCACCACATGTATCGAGACAATCTACGGTATTACTTTCATGGTTCTTGCTCCCGACGGAGATATCGTAAAGAGCCTTATGGACAGAGTTGAGAATCCTGAAGAAGTTCAGGCATACATCGACGAGACACTTAAAAAGAACGACCTTGATCGTACAGATCTTAATAAGACAAAGTCAGGATGTCCTCTTAAGGGGCTTTATGCTATCAACCCTGTAAATGGTAAGGAAGTACCTCTTTTCATTGGTGACTTCGTTCTTGCAAGCTATGGTACAGGTGCTGTTATGGCTGTTCCTGCTCATGATCAGAGAGACTTTGAGTATGCAGAGGTTCATAAGCTTCCTCTCATCCAGGTTATCAATAATGCTGAGGGCACAGTAGATATTTCAGGTCATGCTTTCGAGAAGCAGGACTACCTTGGCAAGGGATGCGTTCTTCTTAATTCTGAAGAGTTCGACGGACTGACAGTTGAGGAAGCTAAGAAAGCTATCACCAAGAAGCTTGTAGATATGGGAGTTGCAAGAGAAAAGGTCAACTACCACTTCCGTGAGTGGATCTTTGCAAGACAGCGTTACTGGGGCGAGCCTGTTCCATGCGTATACAAAGAGGATGGAAGTATTGTATTCCTTGATGATTCAGAGCTTCCTGTTGTTCTTCCTGAGCTTGAGGACTACAAGGGACACGGCGGAAAGGCTCCACTTGAAAATGCTACAGAGTGGAAGGCATACGACAAGAACGGTCTTAAGGGCACAAGAGAGACTTCAACAATGCCTGGATCAGCCGGATCTTCCTGGTACTTCCTTAGATATATCGATCCTGATAACGACAATGAGTTTGCAAACCAGGAGCTTTTGAAGCACTGGATGCCTGTAGATCTTTACATCGGTGGACCTGAGCACGCAGTAGGACATCTGATCTATTCACGTATCTGGAACAGATTCCTTTACAACAACGGTCTTTCACCTGTTAAGGAGCCATTCAAAAAGCTTGTTCACCAGGGCATGATCCTTGGTGAGAACGGCATCAAGATGGGTAAGCGTTTCCCTGAATTCGTTGTTAACCCAAGTGATATCGTTCGTGAGTATGGTGCAGATACACTTCGTCTCTATGAGATGTTCATGGGACCTCTTGAAGTGTCAAAGCCTTGGAACTCAACAGCTGTTACAGGTGCAAGAAAGTTCATCAACAGGGTTTACACCTTCTTCACAGAGCCTGCAAATATTACAGATGACAACAATGGAAATCTTGAGAAGGTTTACCACCAGACTGTTAAGAAGGTTACAGGAGACTTCGAGGCACTGGCCTTTAACACAGCCATCGCTCAGATGATGATCTTCGTAAATGCAGTATACAAAGAGGGCAGCTGTCCACGAGAGTACGCAGAGGGCTTCATCAAGATGCTTTCCTGCATCTGCCCACACATTGGCGAAGAAATCTGGCAGCTCCTTGGTCACGATAACACTATCGCATTTGAGTCATGGCCTACCTATGATGAGTCAAAGTGCGTAGAGGATACAATCGAGATCGCAGTTCAGATCAATGGTAAGGTAAAAGACAAGCTCTCTATCGGTAAGGAAGATCCTAAGGACGAAGTTATCGCCAAGGGAAAAGAGCTTATTGCAGATAAGCTTGAGGGCAAGACCATTGTAAAAGAGATCTATGTTCCGGGACGTATCGTGAACATTGTAGTAAAATAATTTGACAGCAACTTTTGCAATGTAAGCAACAAAATATTCTATTCAAAATCATCCTCCAAAAAAGTAAGGTATATTCAGTGATTGAAATTCGCTTACGAAAATGGAGGATGATTTTTTATGGAAATGACACTTCGCTGGTACGGCAAAGAGTACGACACAGTTAAGCTTTGGCAGATCAGACAGATCCCCGGGGTTACAGGAGTTATCACAACTCTTTACAACAAGCAGGCTGGAGAACTCTGGACACAGGAGGAGATCAAGGCCCTTAAGGCAGATGTAGCTGCTGAGAAAATGCATATTGCAGGTATCGAGTCAGTTAACGTATCTGATGCCATCAAGGCTGCCACAAAGGATAGAGACGAGCACATTCAGAACTACATTGACACTCTGGAAAATCTTGGTAAGGAAGACATCCACATGGTATGCTACAACTTCATGCCTGTCTTTGACTGGACAAGATCAGAGCTGGCAAGGAAGAGAGAGGACGGTTCAACAGTTCTTGCTTACACTCAGGAAGCTATTGATGCAATCGATCCTGCGAAGATGTTTGAATCAATCTCAGGTGAGATGAACGGTACTGTAATGCCAGGCTGGGAGCCTGAGAGAATGGCTCATGTAAAAGAGCTTTTTGAGATATATAAGGATGTTGACGAGGACAAGCTCTTTGAGAACATTGTTTACTTCCTTAAGGCAATCATGCCCGTATGTAATAAATATGACATCAAGATGGCTATCCATCCTGATGATCCTGCTTGGTCTGTATTTGGACTTCCAAGGATCATCAACAATGAAAAGAATATCTTAAAGCTTATGAAGGCAGTGGATGACGTTCATAACGGTGTTACCTTCTGCTCCGGTTCCTACGGAACAAGTCTTGAGAATGATCTTCCTCATATGATCAGAGCACTTGAAGGCAGGATCCACTTTGCTCACGTAAGAAATCTTAAATTCATTTCTCCTACAAACTTTGAAGAGGCTGCACATCTTTCATCAGATGGAACTTTTGATATGTACGAGATCGTAAGAGCTTTGTACGAGACAGGCTTTGATGGACCTATCCGCCCTGACCACGGAAGAATGATCTGGGGTGAAGTTGCAATGCCAGGTTACGGCCTTTACGACAGAGCCCTTGGCGCAGCATATATCAACGGACTTTGGGAAGCAATAGAAAAGAGTCACGAGAGAACTTTCGCATAATAGGGGAGAACAACAATGAAACTTAATTCAAATAGCGTCTATACAGATAACACCTGGAAGGAGAAGGGCTTTTTCGTTCCTTCCTACGACAGAGAGAAAATGATAAAAGAAACTGTAGCAGCGCCTCAGTGGGTTCACTTTGGCGCAGGAAACATCTTCAGGGCGTTCCAGGCAAACCTGTCCCAGAGAATGCTGGAGATGGGTGAAGCTACAAAGGGACTTACAGTAGTTGAGGGCTTTGACTATGAGATTATTGAAAAGATGTACAGACCTCACGACAACCTTTCAATTCTAGTTACACTTAAGGCTGACGGATCAGTAGAAAAGTCAGTGATCTCAAGCATCGCCGAGTCCTGCATTCTTGATTCTGCAAGGGCTGATGAGTTTGGAAGACTTAAGGAGATCTTTGAAGCAGATTCCCTTCAGCTTGCAACCTTCACTATTACAGAAAAGGGCTATAGTCTTGTAAACGCTGCAGGTGAGACTCTTCCTGCTGTTGCTGAGGATTTTGAAAACGGCCCTGAGGCTCCAAAGAGCTATATCGGAAAGGTGTCTGCTTTATTATATGCAAGATACAAAGCCGGCCAGAAGAAGATCGCCATGGTCAGCACCGACAACTGCTCCCATAACGGAGATAAACTATATGCAGCCGTTAGTTCTTTTGCCAAGAAATGGACTGAGAATGGCAAGGCAGATTCTGGCTTCCTTGCATATATCGATGATGAGAGCAAGGTAAGTTTCCCCTGGTCAATGATTGATAAGATCACACCAAGACCAGATGATTCAGTGAATGAGATCCTTAAGAAGGACGGAGTTGAGGAGCTGGAGCCTGTGGTTACATCCATGAAGACCTGGGTTGCACCTTTTGTAAACGCTGAGGAGAGCGAGTACCTTGTTATCGAGGACAAGTTCCCTAACGGAAGACCTGCCCTTGAGAAGGTTGGCGTTATCTTTACTGATAAAGAGACTGTGGACAAGGTTGAGAGAATGAAGGTGTGCACCTGCCTTAACCCTCTTCACACAGCTCTGGCTGTATACGGCTGCGTTCTTGGGTACGAGAAGATCTCTGATGAGATGAAGGATGCAGAGCTTGTTAAGCTTGTAAATGAGATTGGCTACGTGGAAGGACTTCCTGTAGTTACAGATCCCGGCGTAATCAAACCAAAGGAGTTTATCGACACTGTAGTTAATGTCAGGATTCCTAATGTGTTCATGCCTGACACACCACAGCGTATTGCCTGCGACACCTCACAGAAGCTCCCCATCAGATTTGGTGAGACCATCAAGGCCTACTTGGCATCAGATTCTCTGGATGTAGAGAGCCTTAAGTGCATTCCTCTCGTTCACGCCGGATGGCTTCGTTACCTCATGGCTGTAAACGACGAGGGTAAGGCCTTCGAGCCAAGCCCAGATCCACTTCTTGAGAAAGCTAAGGGCTTCGTGTCCGGTATAAGCCTTGGAGAGACTGACAAGGACAAGTTAAAGGCAGCAGTACTTCCTCTTCTCAAGGATGCTACTATTTTTGGTGTTGACCTTGAAGAGGCCGGTCTTTCAGACCTTGTCATTGACTACTTTGCAGAGCTTGTTAAGGGCCCCGGAGCTGTAAGACAGACCCTGAAGAAAGTTTTGGGATAAAGGAAAAACAAAGAAAATATGGAAGCCATGGAGATTGATCAAAGCGTCTCCATGGCTTTTTCTTTTAAATCAAATTAATGGTACAATGAAAAATAGAGTAATTGTTAATAAAATTTTGATAAAAACGAGGGAGGTTTTCCATGGAGCTTACCGGAATAGGATTTGAAAATGTGGAGGCTTTTTTACCACTGATGCCTTCTGCGACAGTGAATGTGACAGACTACAGGGTAGCCATCGGAGCCATAGAGGACGACAAGGCTGTTGGCGTGGCTTTATATAATGATCTGGGAGATGCCCTTATGCTGGACTACATCTATGTAGATCCCGAATATAGAAGGCGAGGTATTGGAACAGCCCTGATAGAGGATTTCTTAAAAGAGATACAGGGAACGGGAGCTGTTGCTCTTCATACTAATTATCCCGAAAAGTCTGCGGAGCTCCATCAGTTTTTTGAGGCGAAGAAATTCAGGCTCTTTAGAGACGGGATTTCCTGGAGAATACCGGTTGAAGCTCTTTTGAATTCCAAGTCCCTTGAAAAACTTTTAAAGACTCCCTCAAAGAATAAGGTACTTACCCTTGGAAGTCTTAACAGGCATGAGCAGCAAATCCTGAGAAAGGCCATGGCAAAAGAGAAGCTGGATCCTTCAATTGTGGGGGACAGCTCACTGTTTGATCCCCTTTCTCTTGTGACCATAAATCTGGAGAAGGATGCTCCCATGGCATGCATTTTCAGCCAGAAGAGCAGGAGCGAGATCTCGGTTCTTTATCTTGTGAACTTCACTAAGGACCCCATGCAGCTGGTGGATCTTTTCAGGGCATTTAAGGATGTTGTTGAAAAAGAGTCCTACGAAGACAATGATCTTTTGCTGGTGACCATGGATGCTGGCATGGAGAAGTTTGTTAAGAGCATTGTGGGATCTGAAGACAAGCTTATTAACGAAGGAAATGTTGTTAGTGGAATCAGGATGCTGGTATAGGAGGGAGTAAAGTTATGTCAATCGGTCATGATCTGGATATAAAGGAATGGGAAAATCCCTTCAAATATTCAAGTAATTTCAGAGAATCAGATATAGCCAAAGACACCATCGCAATGGCGCAGAAACAATGGAATGGCATTGATGATGCAGAGCTTGCCTACCAAAACCATGTGCAGCAGGTAGATGCTAACATAGCGAGCCTTAGAAGAAAAGCAGCTGCAGATACCTTTGGTGAGAGACTCCTTGAAAAGACCCAGAAGCTTCAGGAGGGATCCACATGGCTGGCCCAGAGGCGGGTTCCGGGTCAGAAGGCATTTGAGCAAGAACTGGACAAGACCGCCGAAATATTTGGCATGAATACCCTTGGTAAATCCCAAAGGACCAAGAGAGGAAAGAAATTTGAAGAAAAGGCAGCTCTTCAGGCAGAGATGGCTACTCAGATGAATGGCTACATCCTGACCAGAGAAGCATCTTTGGATTATGTGCTGGAGCATGGAAGAAACTATGCCCTTGGTGAAGATATGCTCATTTCCATGAAGGATAACGCTGCGCTGGACAGGTACGGCTTTGTGGGCGGAATAGTAACATTCTTCCATCAGGCTAACAGCGATCAGAAACTGGAGGAAAATGACAGAGCCGGAGAGATGGCAAAGGATATGGCCATGTATTCGGTGGCAGTTGGGGAAGAGATGTCAGATGATGACAGGCTCCTTTACATGCAAAAGGGTTCTCTGGAACTGTCTGACCTGTTTAAGAATAAATCCAGATTCTCTTTCTATAACAGAGTGCTTGATAAGCTTAATGATCTGGACTTTACGCAGTTTGAGTATAAGACCAACGAGTCTTTTGCAATGGGTAAGGGCAAGAAGTCATTTGCCAGCAGATTTGCAACCCTGAGATACTATTCTCATTGCGTGACCATGCTTGAGGACATGGAAGCGGAAAAAAAGAAAAATCCTGATTTCAGGCTGCCTGATGATTTTGAAGCCCTGAGAATTAAGGCGGAGTTCATAAAAGAGATACTGGTTGATTATGAGAACAGGGCACTGCTTATTCAGTCGCCTTTCTTTGCCCTTCTGGCTGCAAAGGATTTTGATGGTTTTTCTGTTCAGGAGCTTGAAATGAGAATGGAAAGAACATCGGATACGCTTGCAAAGCAGTACCTGGAAAGTGTTATTAAACAGAAGAAATCAAAGGGATTTGGAAGAGGAGTTTCTGCCAAAGAGGTCCTGAAGCAGAGACTGGCAGGACAGCCTTTGCCTGAAATACCGGGCTATGAAGAGGCCAGATACACAGAAGAAGCAAGGAGAGAGGCAGTTGAGAACTATGAGGGTCAGCAGCCTGAAACCTATTATACTGAAGACGTCCTGATTGATCTGGCGGAAACAAAAGCCAAGCCCAGAACTATAACGTCAGAACTGGCCTGCAGATCTTTACCCTTTATTGTTGATAAAGAGGCTGGAGAGGAGGAATGTAAGGTCTTTAAGCAAAGAGTCTATGACCTTCACAGGGAACTTAATGGAACTGCTGCCCAGACTATGACCAATAGACAGGGCGATGCAATAATGGTTCCGCTTTTCGCTGAAGTGGATTCTACAACTTATAACGCCCTCTTAGAAGATCAGCAGGTACTGGAGAACTACCGCGCAAAGGTTGCAGTACTGACAGACCTGGCTGACAAGTCCCTTCCGAAGGATGCTGCTGCCATAAATCAGTACATAGAAAAACTGCTTGATAGCGATGAGTATAAAGAAACTCTGAGCAATATGGCAGAACATGTAATTACGTTGGAAAAGGCTCTTTTAAAATGGCGATCACCTGAGGGACAGGCTGATAGAGATAAGATCCTTAAATCCCATTATCTTCCGGGATACTTCGATCAAAAGAGCTGGTCCTGGAAAAAGAAATAATGAGTAAAGATAAATCTCTTGTGAAATGGCTGCTGTCCATGATAATCTGCGGAACCATACTGATGAGCTTTGTTATAGCTGGCGTCAGTATGGCTCTTTACATGCGCTCAGTAAAGCGCATCTACAAGACTGAGATGTTAAAGAGCGCTGAGGCTGCTATCGAGCTTGTGGGAAAAGACAAGTTGGAGGCACTTTGCCTTGATGCGTTTTCTGAGAATGCTAAGGATCCGGAGAATAAGGAACGCACTCGTAAAGTTCTTTTGCAGGTTTATCAGGACGCCAGGCTTACGGACCTGGTATTGTACGCCTTTGATGATAAGTCATTGAAAGGAACAGCTATAGTCGTGGCTTTTGATGATGATGTCAAAGAGGGGGATGGAATAAGCTTCAGGAAAAGAGAATTGGACCGCCTTCTAAAGGGTGAAGCCACAAGGATAGTGGAAAAAAATGATGATGGAAGTTATGAGAATACTATTTTTAAAGCAGTTACGGATAAGAACGGTGGCATTATAGGGCTTATCAAGATCAGCTCGAGACTTAGGGATACTTTTGATTCAAGGATCAGGTTTTTATTGTTGTATGTGCCGCTGATAGTGCTTCTTCTTGTGGTATTTTCGGTTGTGTCACTTCGTATGTTCCAAAAGAGGATCATCAATCCAATAACTGAGATTACCCAAGCGGCAAACTGTTATGGAGCCAGGGATATGATGAACCTGGACAGTGAAGAAGAGCAAAGCTTTACGATCCCTGTTGATGTAAGAAATGATGAGCTCGGTGTTCTTTGGAATACCTGCCATGACATGGAGGCCTCAATTAAGGAATCCATTATCAAGCTTAAGACTGTGACGGCAGAAAAGGAGCGCCAGGCAGCAGAACTAAGTGCTGCTTCTCAGATCCAAAAAGGTATGCTTCCCACCGCAGATCCGGCGATAGATGATCACAAGGCATTTTCTATATTTGGTAGCATGACTCCCGCCAAGGGTGTCGGCGGTGATCTCTACGACTATTTTCTTATAGATGATGATCACCTGGCAATGGTAGTGGGAGACGTATCCGGTAAAGGAATGCCGGCAGCTCTTTTCATGGTGCTGGTGATCTCCCAGATAAGGATGAATTCCAAAAAGGGAATGGGCCCTGCTGAGATACTTAAGGCTGCTAATACAGTTATCTGCGCCAATAATCCTGAGATGATGTTTGCCACGGTGTGGATGGGAATATATGAGATATCAACAAAGACCATGAGGGAATGCAACGCAGGCCATGAGGACTGCGCCATTAGAAGGGCAGGAGGCAGATTTGAATTTGACATCAAATCCCATGACACGCCCCTTGGAATAATGGATGACATGGATCTTACAGAGTTCTCAGTAGCTTTTAACTCCGGAGATGAGCTTTTTGTCTACACGGACGGAGTGCCGGAGGCAGCAGATGTGGCAGAAGCTCAGTATTCGCCTGAGAGACTCCTTGAATGCCTCAATGAAAAAAGTGGTCTTTCAAATGAAGAGACTGTAGGCCATGTCCTTGATTCCATCAGGGGATTTGTAGCTGATGCTCCTCAGTTTGATGATATAACAATGCTTTCCTTTACTGTCAGATAATATGAATTTCTTTTATGAAAAAAAGGCTCCCGCTTGGTTGCGAGAGCCTTTGTATATGGATTCGTTTATGTGTGTTATCAGGCCACATCTTCATCAGAAAGGGATGTGCTCTGATGTACCATAACCTCTTTGTTGTAGCAGGCGAAGGCTGATTCCACAAGGTCCTTGTCTGGCTTTTTTGTGAAGAGAGATATCACAGGAACGATGATAAGTCCTGCAAGCATACAGAATGCACCGGCATTGATAGGTGACTGTAAAAGTGCAGGGAAGCTTGGTCTTACAAGCATGTTAGCCAGCATGACAACTGTTGAGAACACGAAGTTAACCCATACAGCAGCCTTTGTGGTGCCCTTCCAGTAAAGACCAAACAGGAATGGTGCAAGGAAAGCACCTGCGAGAGCGCCCCATGAAACACCCATGAGCTGAGCGATAAAGGTTACGTTCTGCCTGTACTGGATGATGGCGATAACAACGGAAATTGCAACGAATACAACGATCAGTACTCTCATGATAAAGAGCTGCTTCTTGTCATCCATGTCTTTTACAACGTGACCCTTAAGAAGGTCCAGTGTAAGAGTAGAGCTGCTGGTAAGAACCAGTGATGAAAGTGTTGACATAGAAGCTGAAAGAACCAGTACCACAACAACTGCAATAAGAATATCAGGAAGTCCTGAGAGCATTGTAGGAACTACTGAGTCATAGCCGTTGGCAGCGATATCGATCTTGTCTGAAAAGAGTCTTCCGAAGCCTCCAAGGAAGTAGCATCCTCCAGCTACAACAAAGGCAAAGAAGGTAGATACGATAGTTCCCTTTGAAATTGCCTTCTCACTCTTGATGGCGTAGAATTTCTGAACCATCTGAGGAAGTCCCCAGGTTCCAAGGGATGTAAGGATTACAACGCCCAGGAGATTAAGAGGATCAGGACCAAAGAAGGAAGCGAAGACACCGGGAGTAGTTGATACCGTTTCATCGCTTATTCTTGCAAGACCGTCTAAAGAAGCAAGGAATCCGCCCTGGCTGCCCAGTACAGATAAAACAACTGCACAGATACCCACGAGCATGATGATTCCCTGAATGAAATCGTTGATGGCTGTAGCCATGTAGCCACCTGCGATAACGTAAATACCTGTAAGAACAGCCATTACTATAACGCAGATTGAATAGTCGATATTAAATGCCATACCAAACAGTCTTGATAATCCGTTATAAAGTGATGCTGTATAAGGGATCAGGAAGATGAAAGTAATGATTGAGGCTGCAATCTTAAGAGATTTTCCGCCAAACCTTGATGCGAAGAACTGAGGCATTGTAGCTGAATCAAGATGCTGTGTCATGATCCTTGTTCTTCTTCCAAGAATAACCCAGGCCAGAAGTGAACCGATAAGAGCATTTCCGATTCCAACCCATGTAGATGCGATGCCGTATTTCCATCCGAACTGTCCGGCATATCCAACGAAGATAACTGCTGAGAAATAAGAGGTTCCGTAAGCAAAAGCTGAAACCCATGGACCAACGCTTCTTCCGCCAAGGACGAAGCCATTTACATTAGTGGAGTTCTTTCTGCAGATAAAGCCGATTGTCAGCATGACAGCAAAGAAAACCACAAGAAGTAGTGCTTTGATTAACATATTATTACCCTCCAACAAAATACATTCTTTTAATACTTTAACGCTTTAAAGCTTTTAAGTCAAGAAGTAAATTGTTTTCATGGAAACTCCGAAGTACGTCTGCGAAGTTTTCTGATATAATAGAGTCAAGTGTTATGCGTATCTTAGAGGGGTACAGAAGTGGAACTGAAATTCTTCTTTGCTGATTTCGAACTTATAGGGGCTATCTTTTGCCTGATCGCCACTGCATATCTGGTTCTTGGAAAGTCAGTCATCAAGAAACAGTACAGAGCACTTGCTTATCTGGAGGCAGTTGTGGCAGTCATGCTGTTTTTTGATGCCTTCGCATGGTACTACAGAGGTATTCAGGGACAGCTTGCTTATTGGGTGGTTTTTGTCTCCAATATGATCAGTTATATAGCCGTAGCTCTTTTGCAGGTTTTCTATGTACACTATGTCATTGTTTCTATGCGGGAAAAAGAAAAGGATTATAGGATCTTGTTTGTGATATCCGGCTTTTCCTGGACAAACATAGCTCTGATTGTAATATCCCAGTTTACAGGTTTTATCTATTCCATTGATCCTGCCACAAATCTCTATCAGCGTGGTAATGGATTTCCATTGATTTCAGCTATTGCTTTTATCAATAGTATTGTTGCGCTCGGTTACCTTCTTAGCAAGCGTAACCAGCTTTCTTTGTACAGGTTGATGGCTCTTCTTAGCTTTGTTCTGCTTCCTACACTGGCAGGAGTTGTTCAGTTATTCATATATGGCTATTCTCTTTCGAATCTGACATGCTTTGCCTGCGCTCTCTTCATTTTCTTCCAGGCGATTTACGATAACACTAATATCCTGGTGGGGCAGCAGAAACACATAAGTAAACAGGATAGTGAGCTGCAGGACATGAGGACCAGGATTGCTCTTTCACAGATCCGTCCGGAGTTCCTTTATGATGCTCTTAATTCAGTTTACAACCTCTGTGACAAAGATCCTGCTTTGGCAAAAGAGCTAATAGTGCATCTTGAGAATTACCTTAGAGAGAACATTCAGTCCATTGATATGGAAGGCCTTGTTCCCTTCGGACGAGAGCTTGAACATACCAGAGTATTCCTGGCTATAGAAAGGTTCAAGTACAGGGACAGATTTGAGGTGGAATTTGATATAGACACCACAGACTTTGAACTTCCTGCCCTTACTGTTCAGCCTATCGTGGAGAACGCCATAAGGCATGGAATCAGTGTCCTTCCTGCGAATCACAAGGGTCTGATCCGCGTCAGCACAGAAAGAGGAAATGGCTACGTAAAGGTTCAGGTTACTGATAACGGAATTGGATTTGACATGAACGAATACTACAGGGATGATTCCGATGGCAGCAGCCAGATCGGTATTAAGAATGTACGAGACAGGCTTAAAGTTATGGAGGATGCGGAGCTTCACGTAACATCAAAGCCAGGCGAAGGAACAGTGGTAGATATTATCATACCTACGAAACGATAAACAAGGGGACGCCATGAGCGTCCCCTTGTTGTTTGTTGTCATTAAATTGCTGCGATCTCTTCCTGGGTTAGGATCTTTACACCGGCGCTTGTAAGGCGCGCCTCTGCAGCCTTGGTGTCAGCTACACGGAAGATCATGTAGGCGTTATTGGCAGTCTTGCTGCCGGAGAAGGCATACATGTACTCGATGTTTACTGACTCGTCGGTGAACTTATCAAGAAGCTTATCAAGGCCTCCTGCTTCGTCAGAGATCTCAATGGCAAGAACCGGTGTGAGGCTTGCCACGAAGTCGTTCTCCTTAAGGGTATTGATGGCACTTAAGGCGTCATCAACTATAAGTCTCGCAATGCCGAAATCCTTGGTCTCAGCCAGGGATGTGGCTCTTAGATCAATAGAATGTGCTGCCAGAACACCTGTCATCTTTTTTAGGGTTCCGGGCTTATTTTCAAGAAAGACGGATATCTGCTGTACGCTCATGTTTTCCTCCTTTTGTTTAGTTGATTATTTAAACATATGAACGATATCCGGATTGCTCCACTGCGTTCTCGCAATCCTACGAACATTCGGAAATCGATATGCTCATAAACTCGCATATCTTTTTTCCTTATGTTCGTTCGGTCTGCAAGGTATCAAAAATCCTTGTGCAAGCACAGTCTTTTGATACTTTGCATCCCTATATCGTTCAGATCTTTCTCTTATCGATGACTCTAACGGCTTTACCTTCAGATCTTGTAATGGACTTAGGTGCAAGGAGAGATACCTTTGCCTTGATGCCAAGCATGGACTTAAGGTCGCCCATAAGTTTCTTCTGACGCTCCTCAATTTCACCAACGTTATCGGTGAACATCTCAGGAGTCATCTCAACCTGAACATCTAGGGTATCTGTATTGTTTACACGGTCAACCACAATCTGGTAATTTGCGCCATAGCCATTGTTCAAAAGAACTGTCTCTATTTCGCTTGGGAATACATTTACGCCACGGATAATGAGCATGTCGTCGGATCTGCCCATAGGCTTACCCATTCTGACGTGGGTTCTTCCGCAGGAACATTTCTCTCTTGTGAGAGTGCAGATGTCTCTTGTACGATATCTGATCATTGGGAAAGCTTCTTTATCTACGGCAGTGAAAACAAGCTCACCCTGACTTCCCTCAGGAAGGACTTCCTCTGTCTCAGGATCGATGATCTCTGCAATGAAGTGGTCCTCATTGATGTGCATACCGTTTTGAGCTGAACACTCGAAGGCAACACCGGGACCAGAAAGCTCTGTGAGACCATAGATATCAAAGGCTTTGATGCCCATTGTCTTCTGGATTGACTGGCGCATCTCCTCACTCCAGGCCTCAGCTCCGAAGATACCAGCCTTAAGAGGAATATCGTCAGGACCATAGCCCAGCTCCTGCATTCGCTCACCAAGGTATGCAGCATAACTTGGGGTACAGCACAGGATAGTAGCTGAAAGGTCTTTTATAAACATGATCTGTCTGTCGGTGTTTCCGGAACTGATGGGAACTGTAAGACAGCCCACCTTGTGAGAACCTCCGTTTAAGCCCGCTCCTCCGGTGAAAAGACCAAAGCCGTAAGCTATATGGCAAACATCGTCCTTGGTTCCGCCGGCAGCCATGATGGCTCTGGCACAGCAGTCTTCCCAAAGGTCCAGGTCATGCTGAGTATAAAAGGCGATGACTCTTTTGCCTGTGGTTCCTGAAGTGGAATGGATCCTTACGCACTGATCCTTGGGAACTCCCAAAAGACCATAAGGATAAGCTTCTCTAAGATCTGCCTTTGAAAGAAATGGAAGCTTATGAAGATCATCAACTGACTTGATATCCTCAGGCTTTACGCCCTTGTCTTCCATTTTTTTACGGTAGTAGGGAACATTGTCCCATACATGTTTAACCTGCTTTACCAGCTTTTCTGACTGGATCTCTCTTATCTTTTCATAAGAGGCGCATTCTATTTCCTGCTGAAAGTATTGCTCCATTTTTTTCTCCTCCCAATCGGATCATTTATCCCCAAAACATCAGGCGTGGTTCTTACCCAGCTCAAATGCTTTCTTGTTCATTTCCAGGAACTTAGGTGGGACGTTGGCCTCTAAGGACTTCATCCACGCATCCTCCGGAAGATCGAAGTAGTGGGAGAGTCTTCCTAAAAGCACGATGTTAACAGCTTTTGCTGAACCTGCTTCCTCAGCCAGGGAAAGGCAATCAAGAGCGTCTACCTTTGCGCCTGTGGCCTTGAGCTTCTCCACCAGGTTTTCCGGATACTGGGCTGCACCAGTAATAACAGGCATTGGATCTATCTGCTGTGTATTTGTTACGATCTGACCATCCTTTTTAAGGAAGGGCAGCCATCTTGCGGCCTCAAGAATCTCGAAGGATACGATGTAATCAGCCTGTCCCTTATCGATAACAGGGGAAAAGACCTTGTCACCGTATCTTACATAGGTTACAACGGATCCACCTCTCTGGCTCATGCCGTGTACCTCTGATACCTTTACGTCATAGCCCTGGGCCATGAGAAGATGACCTAAAAGTTTACTTGCAAGAAGTGAGCCCTGTCCACCAACGCCCACGATCATAATGTTCTTAGTGTTCATTTTTCTTCTCCTTTTTTTCTTGTCCCGCTGCACTAAACTCGAAAATACCTCGTTAAGTGCACGTGACTGGTTCGCACTAGGCTCGATAATACCTCACCAAGTGCTCTACACAAAGGCACCAACAGGACAAAGCTGACTGCATACGTTGCAGCCTACGCAAAGTGTGTTGTCGATTGCAGCCTTGCCATCCTTCATGGAGATAGCAGGACAACCGATCTTCATGCAGCTCTTACAGCCAACACATTTGTCTCTGTTTACGTTCAGAGGAGGATTGTGCTTAACATATTTAAGAAGAGCACAGGGACGTCTTGAGATGATAACAGAAGGAGCCTCTACTGCAAGCTCTTCCTTAAGTACTCTGTCGCACTCTTCAAGATTGTATGGATCAACAACTCTCACACGGTCAAAGCCCATTGCCTTGCAAAGAGCTTCAAGGTCAATCTTTCCTGCAGGGTCACCCTTGATGTTGTAGCCTGTTGTAGGGTTCTGCTGATGACCTGTCATACCGGTGATGGAGTTATCTACAATAACGATGGTTGAGTTTGACTGGTTGTAGGCAACGTTTGCAAGACCTGTCATACCTGAGTGCATGAAAGTTGAATCGCCGATTACAGCAACAGTCTTGTTCTCGCTCTCCTTGCCACGAACTTTGTTAAAGCCGTGAACAGCACCGATGGAAGCTCCCATGCAAAGAGTCATCTCGATTGCTCCAAGAGGAGGAACGGCTCCAAGTGTGTAGCAGCCGATATCACCAAGAACTGTGCAGTTGTTCTTTTTAAGAGTGTAGAACAAACCTCTGTGAGGACAACCTGCGCACATTACTGGAGGTCTGTTAGGAATTGCCTCATCAAGTTCAAAGGAGTCTGAAGTCTCTTTTCCAAAGAGCTTTGCAATTAGATTTTGGGAGAACTCATCACATACAGGCAGAAGCTCTTTTCCTGTGACCTCAAGACCAAGAGTCTTTACGTGATTCTCAATGATAGGATCAAGCTCCTCAACAACAAAGAGCTTTTCAACTTTTGAAGCAAAGTCCTTAATGAGCTTCTCAGGAAGAGGATTGGTCATGCCAAGCTTAAGAACAGATACGCTGTCACCAAAAACTTCCTTTACATACTGATAAGATGTGGAACCGGTGATGATACCGATCTTGGTGTCACCCATCTCTACGCGGTTAACAGAAGAGGTTTCAGCAAACTCGATAAGCTTTCTGGTGCGCTCCTCAACCACGGGGTGGCGCTTTTTGGCGTTTCCCGGCATCATTACGTACTTGCCAATATTCTTCTCATATGGGAAATCAGGAACCTGACGTTCACCTGTTTCAACCAGTGACTGGGAATGAGCAACTCTTGTGCACATCTTAAGTAGTACAGGAGTGTCATACTTTTCAGAAATTTCGTAGGCGAGCTTGGTGAACTCAAGGGCCTCTGCTGAGTCTGAGGGCTCAAGCATGGGAACCTTGGCAGCAATGGCGTGATGCCTTGAATCCTGCTCGTTCTGGGATGAATGCATTCCTGCATCATCAGCTACAACTATAACCATTCCGGCATTTACACCGGTGTAAGACATTGTGTAAAGGGGATCTGCAGCCACGTTAAGACCAACGTGTTTCTGTGCACAGAAGCTTCTGCGACCTGCAAGGGATGCGCCAAAGGCTGACTCCATGGCTACCTTCTCATTGGGAGCCCACTCACAGTAGATCTCATCATATTTAGCAGCTTCCTCAGTAACCTCAGTACTTGGGGTTCCGGGATAACTGGAAATAAAGCAGACTCCGGCTTCGTAGAGACCGCGGGCAACAGCCTTATTGCCCAGCATGAGCTGCTTAGCATTGTTGTCGTTCATTTTGTAACCTCCTACCTGTATTGCTGCGCTTTAAAGCACTAAAGTAAAGTATACATAAAATCAAGTAAAAGGTCAAATTAAAAAAAGACATAAGTGCGATGCACCAATGTCTTTTTTGTGTTCAGTTATTAACAAAGGGATTACCGAAAATGGTCTTCACCATCCAGACAAGAAGGACGAATACCAGGATTGGAACTATGCAGGATGCCACGATCATCACTGCCAGGGATTCCATAAGGCTTTCTATAAATGCTGTGACGCGGTCCACGGTGTCGGTGGTGATGGTGGTGAACTCGTTAAAGAATCCGTCCTCAGAATCTCCATCAATCTCCAGTTCATTGTACTCTGTGATGGTGCTTTCAATTCGCTCTGACTGGGCATCGTAGATCATGTCGGAAAGCTTAACACTGGCGGGAACGATCAGGTAGATCACAAGGCCTATTATTGCGATTTTCCCTGCTATTACCTTAAGGCTCTTTTTATTCCAGACCAGCGCTGCGCAAAGGATCAGACATGCCAGTGGTATCAGGAAAGAGAAGGTGATGTAGCCCGTGATGGTTATCATGAACTTCTCCAGGTAAAGAGCGCTGAGTATCAAAAGGAAGTATTTGGCAAGCTCTGCCAGCTGCTCTGCGATGGGAGTGCACATGTCTCCGGGTAAAAGAGATAATGTTGCGGATGTGGCTGCTGCTCCGCCTGAGAGAGTCATCACCGTTCCGACCTTTTCTTCAGTCTGTTCTATGGCATGGGTATGGGTATCAGGTGATGCTGCCCAGGGTGCTATCACGGTAAAAGAGATAACGGCCACAAGAAGTATTAACACGATGGCGGTGATTTTTTTGAGATCAAAAGTGTTGTTCTGTTCCATATTTAAGTGCCCTTTGGGGGCTTTCCTCCTGTCTGGTTTTACTGTCGTATATCAATTTCATAATCTGAGAACGCGCTGTAATTCCTGATGAATCCGTTGATGAGAAGTTGGGCCTGCTCATCGGAGCGCTCTAAAATTCCGCTGTCTAAGGCTTTCTGTTTGGCAGCTTCCTCGAAGTTCTTAAGGGAATCATTGTAATCTTCCATATTCATGGGATTCCACAGGGAGTCCTTTTCAGAAAAGACCTTGAAGGAAGACTTGTCTATGTTCACGTTCTGGATCTCTGAGGGCGGTATCACAACCGTAATTGTCTTAGTTTCATCGTCCTTTTCCAGTTCGATCTTTTCGAAATCAATGCCTGCAGTGACGGAGCCTTCATAGCTGTAAGCCAGTTCTGATGAGGAGTTGAACACACCGAGAACTTTTTTATCCTTGGTATATTTCTCCACCTGGGTGAAGTAGTATTCCTGGGTTATGAGAGTGCCCATATTCCGAAGGCCGTCCTCCACTGTATCAACACTGACGGTTACCAGGACCTTTTCTTTTTTGGTGGGTGTGGAAGCTGAGACGGAGGCACTGTCCCCGGTGGGAGCCGATTTTTCTTTTACGCTGTACATGATACACAGCACCAGCATGGCCAGTACCGCTGCGCCAATTACTATAAGATAAAAAGTATTCTTTGGATTCTTCAGGTTTTCCATGGATCAATCCTCCAAAATGGATTTTTGAAAAAAGAAATGCCAGGCACGATACGCACCTGACATTATTATAACCTATGAAGTGATTCTTTAGAACTTTACAACTTCAGGAGCCTTGGTAAAAGAGCTAAAGGTTGCAGTAGCGTCTTTCATGTAGAAGACTTCTGTGTTGCCGTCATCAGCCTTGTACATTCCCTGAAGTGAAGGATATGCATCCAGCATGGCTTGGCATGCGGAAAGTGTGCTGTCCTCAACAAGTGTGCAGGCGACCCTGAGCCACTCGCCGTCCTTGAATGCACAGATCTCAACCTTTGGATTAGCGTGGATCTGCTTGGAAACATCCTTTACCTTACCGGTCTGGATGTAAAGCTTTCCTTCGTAATTATTTACTGTGCCAAAGGGTCTTACTCTTGGCTGATCACCGTCAATGGTAGCAAGATAGTAGGTTCCTGCCTCTTTTAAAAACTTCTCGACTCTTTCCATTTGTATACCTCCATATACAATACAAATTGACCTTCAATGAATTAATTAAACCACGAAGTTCATGGGCGGTAAAGACTAATAATTGATGCTTTTTAGTTTGACTTTTTTTATTAATTCTGTATACTTTACTTTAGTGCTTTAAAGCACAGATATGAAGGGAGAAGGTTACAATGCCTATTACAGATTTACTTGAGAGAAACAGCAAACTCTATGGGGAAGAGGTTGCGCTGGTGGAGATCAACCCTGAGATCAGGGAAGAGCAGAGGGTTACCTGGAAAGAGTACGAGCTCATCCAGCCCACATCCACATCTTATTACAGACGTCAGATCACATGGTCGGTTTTCGATGAGAAGGCAAATCGTGTTGCAAATATGCTTATGGAGAGAGGAATCCAGAAGGGACAGAAGTGTGCGATACTTCTTATGAACTGTCTGGAGTGGCTTCCTATCTACTTCGGAATCCTGAAGGCAGGGGCTGTTGCGGTTCCTCTTAATTTCCGTTTCACCTCAGAAGAAATTGATTACTGTCTGAAGGCTTCCGACTCAGATGTTCTTTTCTATGGACCGGAATTCATCGGAAGAATTGAAGATATTGCAGAGAAGATCAAGAAGGAGATGCTTCTTTTCTATGTAGGAGACCAGTGTCCATCCTATTCAGAGGATTACTACAAGCAGGTTTCCAACGCATCTTCTGTGGCTCCAAGGATCCTTATTGAGGACAAGGATGACGCTGCCATTTACTTCTCATCAGGAACTACAGGCTTCCCTAAGGCTATTTTGCATATCCACACAGCGCTTATGCAATCAGCAAAGATGGAAGCTATGCACCACGAGACAACCCACGAGGATAACTTCCTTTGCATTCCGCCTCTGTACCATACAGGAGCTAAGATGCACTGGTTCGGATCTCTTTATACCGGTTCAAGGGCTGTGCTCTTAAAGGGCAATTCTCCGGAGGCTATCTTTAAGGCAGTTTCTGAGGAAGAGTGTACCATCGTATGGCTCCTGGTTCCGTGGGCTCAGGATATTCTGGCTGCGCTGGATTCCGGAAAGATGAAGATTGAAGATTATCACCTTAAGCAGTGGAGGCTCATGCACATTGGTGCTCAGCCTATACCACCGTCACTGGTTCGCCACTGGCTTAAGTATTTCCCTAACCATAAGTACGACACCAACTATGGACTTTCAGAGTCCACCGGCCCAGGCTGTGTTCACCTTGGTATGGAGAATGTCCACAAGGTAGGTGCCATCGGCGTTCCCGGTTATGGCTGGAAGACAAAGATTGTCGATGAAGAAGGTCAGGTTGTTAAGCAGGGCGAGATTGGTGAGCTTTGCGTAAAGGGCCCTGGAGTCATGGTTGAGTATTACAAGAACCCTGAGGCTACAGCTGAGATCCTGAAGGATGGCTGGCTCTTTACCGGTGATATGGCCCGTCAGGATGAGGATGGCTTCATCTTCCTGGTTGACCGTAAGAAGGACGTTATCATCTCCGGTGGTGAGAACCTGTATCCTGTTCAGATCGAGAGCTTCCTTATGAAGAACGACAAGATCCACGATGCAGCAGTTATCGGACTTCAGGATGCACGTCTTGGTGAGATTGCAGCTGCCATCATCCAGGTTAAAGAGGGCATGACCCTCACGGAAGAGGATGTGGAACGCTTCTGCGTTGATCTTCCCAGATATAAGAGACCTAGAAAGATCATCTTCGCCAACGTTATCAGAAATGCCACAGGTAAGATAGACAAGCCAAAGCTCCGTGAGATATACTGTGGTGAGAAGATCGTTGAAAAGCAGAATCAGTCTTGATGCCAGGGTGCTGCGACGAGTAGTGTTGCGCCTTGTGTCGAGATCCTGAGGGAGATTTATTATGTCAGACTTTGCACCGGTTTCGCTGGTGAAATGCGAAACTTACGAATACGATGAAATCAGAAAGGCTCTTCATGAGAGCCTTTCTTTAGTTGATGGGCTTTCTTTTGTTAAGCCCGGAATGAGGGTTGGAATAAAGGCAAACCTGGTAGCAGCCATGGACCCTGAAAAGGCCGCTACAACTCACCCTGTACTCCTTAAGTGTCTTTGCGAAGAGCTTGTGGAGAGGGGAGCTTCAGTGGTTATCGGGGACAGTCCGGGAGGCCTCTATACGCCTGCCTTTGTACGAAATGTTTATAAGAGCTGCGGACTTCTGGAACTGGAAAGCGCTGGTAGCGATGGCGATGATGGAACTTCGGCCCCTGGAGAAGGTTCGATGGGGACAAAAGATCCAGCGGTGTCTTTGAATGGCGACTTCTCTGTCAAGAATGGGGAGTTTCAGGAGGCGGTGTCTTTAAAAACCTTTACCTATACAGGATGGTTGGATAGTGTGGATGCGCTCATCAATTTTTCTAAATTGAAGACCCACGCCATGATGGGGATGAGCTGCGCAGTTAAGAACATGTTCGGAACTATCCCAGGAACCACAAAGCCTGAGTATCACATGCGTTTTCCTGAAGAGAAGGCCTTTGCCAATGTTATGGTGGACCTAAACGAGTACTTTAGACCTGTACTCTATATAGTAGATGCCATAGATGGTATGGAGGGCAATGGTCCCACTGCCGGAGAGAAGAGACATATCGGCGCTGTGCTTGCATCTAAAAAGCCCTATGCCCTTGATATGGTCTGCGCTGATCTTATCGGAATGGAGCTTAAGGATGTACAGACTCTTTTAGTGGCAAACGAAAGAGGCCTTGGACCTGCAAACGCTGATCAGGTTGAGGTTGTAGGTGATATTTCGTTGGCGGAAGCCAAGATTGCTGATTTTAAGCGTGCTACCATCCATCAGAGCATTACCTTTGAGGGAGGCGGAATACTTAATGCCATCAAATCCCTTGGCGTAAAAGTGGTATGCAATACCAAGCCCCAGGTTAAGAAGCCGGAATGCATCGGCTGCAAGAAGTGTTTTGAAACCTGCCCTGCAAAAGCCATCACAATGGTGCCAGGAAAGAACAAGACCGGTCCTAAAGGACAACTCCCACAGATAGACAGGAGCAAGTGTATTAAGTGCTTCTGTTGTCAGGAATTCTGCCCTGTTGGCGCCATGAAGGTTCACTACAATCCGCTTGGTAAGCTCCTTAACAGAGTGCAGAGTTGAATATGTCTAGAACATACTAAATGGTCATTAAGGGGAGCAAGCTAAATCTTGCTCCTCCTCCCACAAGTATATTTAACCCAAGTGGTGTCAAGGGCTGCCCGGGCGCCTGAGGAGCAGCGCCCAGCGTACTGTCCCTTGACCCCACAGATCTGAATTTGATGAGATGGCTGGAGTGCCAATGAGCAGGCTTCCAATGACGTTTTTCATCCATATCATTGGTTTTGAGATTTAATCATGAAAAACTTCTCCCAATATGGTGCTCACAAGACCTGTTTTTCATCTATAACAGGCAGTTCTAGGTTTTACACATGAAAAATAACGCTTATTCAGGATCCTCTTAAGTATATTTTTCATCTATATCTGCACATATTGAATTAATTCATGAAAAATAGCCTGCCATCTAGTTTTCTAAAAGGATAAATTTCATCCATATCAGCATTTTTTAAAAAAAAACATGAAAAGCCCATTCATCCGTGCTTCCGAATATTATGTTGGAATATAATTTACTATATGAATCTTGAATTTAATGTGGTTGCTGATTGCGTTATCAAGGGACTCAATATGGACGTGTAAGGAGTGACACGAAAATGCTAAAAAGACTTACTGAACGAATCTGGTACTACCCAATGGAAGAGTATCGTGACAGACCCAATCTCGGATATATTCGCGGTGACAATTGGAGCCTTGCGGTTGATGCAGGTCATTCAAAAGCACATACTATGGAGTTTTACAAGGCACTTGAAGGGGATGATCTTCCACTTCCTAGGCTTACTGTGCTAACGCACTGGCATTGGGATCATACTTTTGGGATGCATGCAGTGAATGGTCTATGCCTGGCAAACGAGCGCACCAATCAGTACCTGATTGATATTGGGCGCAGGCTCTCAGAGGAAGGGACGGCTTTTTTTCTGGACTTTGATGAGCGGATACGTAATGAGTATGCCGGCGACAGGCCTGTAATTGTAAAGCCTGCGGATCTGGTTTTCCATGACAGCATGATGCTGGATCTCGGCAATTGTTCGGTCAGGATCTTTCAGGCTGATGCGCCACATACTGACGATTCCACATTTATCGAGGTTCCCGGGGAAGGAGTTCTCTTTGTTGGGGATGCGACCTGTGGGGCACTTCCTGATTGGAGAAAAGATCCTGTGCTGAGCAAGAACCTGGCCGAGACCATTAGGAAGTCAGAAGCCACCACCTGCCTTGAAGGCCACTGGGTTCCGGTTCCCAAGGAGGATACAATACAAGACTTGCTTGAGACTACTTCTTAAAGCAAGTGGGAATCATTCATAAGTTGTCTGAAATATTAGGCATGGCAAGTGTAACTTGATCTTGAAGTATTATGCACAAGGAGGATATGTTGATGAAACGAGAACTAGGAATAGCCAGATGTGGATTGGCTTGTTGCTTGTGCTCTGAGAATGTCGCATGCAAGGGCTGTAAACTTGATGGATTCAAGGAACTCTCATGGTGCAAGGATGCTGACTTCTGTGAAAACAGAAGGTGTGGAATAGAAAAGGGGATTCCTGGATGCTGGGAATGTAATGAAAAGGATTGCAGAAAAGGATTATTTGCAGAAAAGATAAAGCCCCGTGCTTTTAATGAATATATTCGTCGCTTTGGCTTGGAAGCGTTACTTGACCGATTGGAAATCAATGAGAAGGCAGGAATTGTCTACCACAGGGAAGGAATAATCGGCGATTATGATGACTTTGACGATCTCGAGGAATTAATACAGTTTATACGGACTGGAAAAAGATAAATCTAATACACTGGTATCAGAGGCGCATGTATGATGGAACCTTTGTGTCTTGGCTGGCAATTGACAAAGCCAAGAAATTCAGTCTTGTCAAGGCTGATGAAATTCTTCAGTGGCTGAAAGAGAAAGCTCTGAATCTGCTATTAGACAACTGTTTGGAAAATTATGGAGGATAATGCATGGGGAAAATCAAAATAGAAACATTTCGAATGGATTACTTAGAAGATTATTACAATGCGTTTACTGAGGAAATCACAAAGTATCAGTGGCCAGATCCTTTTGAAAATGTTGAAGAGGCAAAAAAGATGCTTCAGAGCTTTCTAGATGAGGTTGATCAGGGAGAAACAATCTTATTATCTGTAATATCAGAAGATGGAAAGTTTGTCGGAAGTTCAGAAATACATGGCCTTTCAGAGGAGTGTCCTGAGGTTGGAGTATGGATTAAAGAATCTGAGTGGAATAAAGGCTACGCATACGAAGCACTAAAGGCGGCACTTGATCAGGCTCGTGATAAGAGTGGAAAAAGAGAGTTCTTTTACGAGGCAGATGTTCGTAACGTTGGAAGTATGAAGCTCCTTCATAAATTTGAAGATGATTACGAAATCATAGATCAGGGCATAGAGAAGATTACTACTGATTCTGGAAAGGAGTTGGAACTTCAGGGATTTGTACTTAAGGCGATGAAATGATAATGGAAAGTCAGACTCACGTAGTATGATTCACAGGAATTATCAGTATCTGACAAAAGAGATGTCGGACAAATTTGTGGATGATGCTGTAGAGACAATAATGACGACAATTAAACCGATGATTGGATAAGGAGCTGTGAATAATGTTACCGACAATAGATGAAGCTTTAAATGAATTAGAAATAGCAGGACAGATTAATCCGGGGCCATGGGTAAAGCACTCTATTAATACCGGCGTTGCTGCTAGAAATATTGCAGAAAAAGTACCTGGTCTGGATCCTGAAAAAGCATATATAGTGGGCCTTATGCATGATATAGGAAGACGGGTAAAGTTTGGCTTTGTTGATATTCCTACACACGTATATGAGGGATACAAATACTGCATGGAAAAAGGCTGGGATGAAGCAGCGCGTATCTGTATGACGCATTCATACCTTTTGATGCAGGACGAATTTAATTATGAACCGGAAACAGAAAATGAAAAGGCCATCAAGGCTTATATTATGGATTGTACAGTTGACGATTATGATAAGTTGATTCAACTATGTGATTCCCTCGCGGTTGATTACGGATTTGTAATTCTTGAAAAGAGATTTGTGGATGTGACGAGAAGATATGGAATAATGGAAGGATATATTAAGGGATGGGAAGTGGCATTTGGAATAAAAGAGTATTTTGAAGAAAAGATGGGCTGCTCTATCTATGATGTGCTTCCTGACATTGGTAGAACAACACTGTTGACTCCTAAGCCTTGGAAACCGCCGGTAGAATCGGATAATGCCGAGAAAACATGATAAGTGAGGGGAAATACGTGGATATTGATTCGGGTGAGTTTTATGCCATAGGCAGAGAAAGAGGAAAAACCGAGTGATCCTAATGGAGAAAGAATAATGATGCGTTTTGAATATGGAAATCCTGAATCTACAAATGTTCTCATACAAATGGTTGACGACCATGATTTGTCGGTGATTGAAAATGAAGTGAGAGCTATAACAGAGGAAGTTGGGGATTGCTTTCGTCTTGTTGCCTTGAAAGTCTGCGACTGGAATCAGGATCTATCACCGTGGAATGCACCGGCTGTGTTTGGTAACGAAGCATTTGGAGAGGGTGCAGGAGAGACATTGAAAAGAGTTCTGGCTGAGATTAATGATCCGGAAAAGAGATATTACATCGGTGGATATTCTCTTGCGGGGCTGTTTGCTCTCTGGGCAGCTCATCAGACAGATAAATTTGAGGGAGTTGCTGCCGCATCACCGTCCATATGGTTCCCGGGATTTTTGGATTATATGAATGAAAACAGAGTTCTTACAAATTCTGTGTATTTAAGCCTCGGTGACAAGGAGGAAAAGACGAAGAATCCTGTGTTGTCAACAGTCGGCAATAAAATCCGGAAAGCCCATGAACTGCTCAAAGCTCAGGGGAAAAGCACTATCCTGGAATGGAATCCGGGAAACCATTTTAAAGATGCAGATATCAGAACCGCCCGTGGATTTGCATGGGTGTTGAAACACAGCTGATAATTGTTGGAGAGAAATTGGTCATCCACATGGATGGAAACAGATTTAACAATATATTGTCTGGAGTTTCGTTTAGTTTTCGTATCAGTTTGCATGACGGAAGGAATGGAGCAAAACCAAAATACGGAATAGCCGTGAAGGCCTTATCGAGAGCAAAAGGAGATTGAAAGTCACAAAGGAAGAGATACTTTCCAATCTTGATCTTGCAGACAAGTCATGGTAAAAAGGATCCCGAATACATCGACTAGGAGTAGATAAAAATGATTGATATAAGAATTGCAACAAAAGAAGATATAGAGTGTTTGATGAGTATTCGTCTTGAGATGCTTAAGGTGGTGAACAATCTGCCAGAAAATTATGAGCATTCAGATGAAGTGATAAATGAAAGTTACGATTACTTGTTGAATGGAGATCAGATGACTGTTCTGGCTAGCGACGGAGATAAAGTTATTGGTTGCGCATCCATGAGTTTTTTCAGGATAATGCCAACCTTTGCGCACCCCACAGGAAAAAGAGCCCATCTTATGAATGTCTACACAAGAAGTGAATACCGTCGTCAGGGAATAGCGCGAAAAATGGTTGAACTACTGATTGAGAAAACATGGGAAAAAGGTGCAACGGAAATAAGTCTTGATGCTACTGCATTAGGAAGACCGCTCTATGAAAGTATGGGCTTTACTGATTCAACAGAATGTATGGTTCTGACGAATTTGTAGGAGGAAGAGTATGAGAGAAATAACACCGAACGAGGTAAGCAAACTCTACGATTGTATTTGTGAGTTATCAGACTATCACAATACAACTTCTGTGAATTTTAAAGGGTATTATCCTTTAAATCCATACGAAAAGACCCTGGAATCATTTGAGGCAGCATTACGAGAGAAAGAATCCTATATTGCAGTCACTGAAATTGAAGACCGGATTATCGGCTTCTGCAAAGTAGATATTAAAGGAGAAATCGGTAAACTGGACTATTTGGTGGTAAAAGAAGAATTCCGGGGAAGAGGGTTTGGTAAAGAACTCATGGACTGGGCAATGCAAATTTTTGACCAAAATAAAGTTCGACATATCGAAGTAAAAGTGGTTGATGGTAACAAGACGATTCATTTGTATGAAAAGTATGGTTTCAGAATGAAATCTCACATATTAGGGATTGAGAATGATGGATGATTTGATAATAAGGCAGGAGACGCCTGCAAATTATAAAGAGCCAAACTATTAGTATTATGTACGAGGAGATATCTTTATGAAAAAGATAATTGGCAGGATTATAATCGTCATACCGGCACTGGCGCTTCAGGTAGTCTGGTTCTATCTGACACTGGGGCTGTTGAACAAAGCTACAAAGGGCCACCTGGGAGAAATCATCAATGGTATCTTCACCGTGCTTGCGGTTTTCTTTGTGACGAGGCTGATTGCAAGGAGAGATGAGAGCTCTTATAAACTGTTGTGGGTGCTCGTAATAGTTGCGCTTCCGGTTCTTGGAGCAATGCTGTATTTTACCCTGGGGAATAAGACCACAGGCAGAGCCCTTAGGAGAAGTCTTCAAAAAACTGCTTCGGAGCTAAAAGGACTATATAATGGTGAACAGCTGCGAAACACCGAGAATTTGGATGAAATCGCAAAGGAAGACGTAAGACTTTCACAGACACTGTCTTTTATCACTGAGTCCACAGGCTTCCCTCTTCTTAAGAATGATTCATCTAAGTACTATCCCTTTGGTGAAGATATGTTTGCAGACATGTGCGAGGATCTGAAGACGGCAGAGAGTTTCATCTTCATAGAATACTTCATCATTCAGAACGGTAAGTTTTGGGGTACAATTACTGAAATCCTTGCTGAGAGAGTAAAGGCAGGTGTTGATGTAAGAGTCATGTATGATGATCTGGGAAGCATTGCCACTTACTCGGTAAAAGACATATCGGAGCTCTCTAAACAGGGCATCAAATGTGTTCCTTTTAACCCGTTCTTCCTAATCAAATCCCAGCTTAATAATAGGGACCACAGAAAAATAATGGTAATTGATGGAAGGGTTGCCTACAGTGGTGGAGTGAATCTTGCGGATGAGTACATCAATGAGAAGCAGATGTTTGGAAGATGGAAGGACATAGGATTCCGCGTGACCGGAAAAGCTGTAGCCTGCTACACCTATATGTTTTCTGAGTTCTGGAATGCATTTGCCCACGATAAGATTTCTGACGAGGAGCTTAAGAAAGTGGCTGCTCTTGAAATTCCACCGTGCTGGGACAATGGGTACATTCTTCCGTACTATGATTCACCGATGCGAGATGAACATACCAGCAACATTCTTTTTACAGAAGTTCTTTCCACAGCAAAGGACTATGTCTGGTTCTATACCCCTTACCTCATGCTTGGCGATGCACTCTTTGATGCCTTTATCAGAGCCGCTCGAAGAGGCCTTGATGTGCGGATCATCATGCCGGGTATTCCTGATAAGAAGCTGGTCTACAGGTTGTCCAGAAGCTACTACGAGGATCTGCTCAAAGCCGGCGTAAAGATTTACGAGTACACTCCCGGATTCGTTCATGCCAAAGCCTTTGTCTCGGATGATAAGCTTGCTGGAATTGGAACGGTCAACCTTGATTACAGAAGCCTTTTCCTACACTTTGAATGCAGCTCCGTCTTCTATAAGGCCGATATAGTAAAAGAGCTGCAGACAGACTATCTCAATACGTTAGAAGAATGCAGGGAAAGAAGTCTTGAGGATATCAACAGAAAGCTGGTACACAAGCTCATTGATAACTTCCTGCGAGTTTTGGCACCATTGTTGTGAAGGGTTATTTATGAATAAATCGAAAGATGGGTCTTACGGTACCAGTGGATGGAGATGTATCGCAAGAATAAAACAGCAATCCAGCAGGAAAACATGATTTTCACTTGGAACATTGCGTAAATAACGCAGATGATTCTATGTATTCTGACAAAGAAAAAATGAAGGAATGCGGCCAGATTTCAAAGGAAGTGTATAGGAGTTAATCTTCTCTAATAAGCTTGAAATGATTCTTCCTATATTTAATAAGCCCTTCATCTTGCATTCGCGAGAGCTCTTTAGACATATTGGTTCTTTCGAGGTTAAGGTAATCAGCTAGTTGTTGTCTGTTGAAGGGAATATCAAATTCCTTGGAGCCTGTTTGGAGCGAGGTGGCGTTGAGATATGACAGGAGACGTCCACGACAGCTCTTGGAAGATGTGTGGAAGCTGCGTCCGGAGAGAACAAGGTTTTTCTGCGATGAAATAATAAGTATGTTTTTTAGGAACGTTTCCTTCCAGGGAGAGCTCTTTTTATTGTTATCAATAAGATTTCTTATATTGCAAAAGAGTATTGTGCAATCCTCATTTGCTCTGACATCCACCAGAAGAACTTCGCCAAGAAGGGCATAGGTTTCAGCAAAGCACTGATTCTTTCCAACATGGCTCAAAACAGTACAGTTGCCCCAGACGTCATTACTCTCGATAGTGACACTGCCTGAGAGCACCATGCCTATATTTGACGTTTGCTCTCCTGAGTGGAGAACTATTTCATCCTTTCGATATTTCTTTTCCTGGGCATCAAGTGAATCAAGGCATGAAGACAGTTCTTTAGCTGTCATTCCATGGAAAAGTCTGCTTTTTTCTATACCTTCAAGGGTCATGATAATTTCTCCAAAATGTGGTTCAAACAACATACTTGTTATGAACAGTATATTATACTGACACCATCAGAACAACAGGAGAAGAAAGGATTGACAAAAGATATGCATCAGTGCGAAAACAAGATGATGAAAGAGATGGAACAGCAGGCGAGGTTCTTGATTAACCCCGACACTATCCGGGGACTGAAAACAAGTGCATGCTGGTGACCTGTTTTGGTCTCAAGAGTAGCTGAATGAAGAATGCCACTTCCGGAAAGATATTTTTTAACTTAAGGAGAAATAGCAATGGGATCTTTACTATTGGCAGTTATATATCTGATTTTTATTAGCCTGGGGTTACCGGACTCCTTATTGGGTTCCGGATGGCCTAAAATGCAGGTTGTATTTGGAGTTCCGTCATCATACGCGGGATATGTTTCCATGACGATTTCATTCATGACTATCATATCTGCGCTGCTGAGCCCTAAGTTCATAAAGAAATTTCATACAAAATGGATTGTCATTTTTTCGATATTCCTGACGATTCTGGGACTCCTTGGATTTTCAATTTCGGGGAATTATGCGATGTTGTTTTTGTTTGCTGTTCCCTACGGACTTGGAGCAGGAGCCATAGATGCGTCGGTAAATCATTATGTTGCCAACAACTATTCTGGTTCTGTAATGAATTTCCTTCATTGCTTTTACGGAGTCGGTGCGGTAATCAGTCCCTCAATCATGGCACTGGCTCTAAAGTATGCCAGATGGAACGAAGGCTATAGATGGACTGCATTTGTTCAGATTGGAATTCTGCTTATTTGCATTTTGTCGCTGCCGCTTTGGAAAAAGAACGAATCTGAAACTTCTGACGAAGAGATCAAGAACAGTGCCGGAATAAGGGAGACATTGAAAGCACCGGGCGTGATCCTTACACTTATAGCTTTCTTTGCGTATTGTTCAGGTGAAGCTACATGCTTTCTGTGGACGCCCAGCTATTTTGCCGGGACGAGAACAGGAATGAGCGATGAACTAATAGCATCTTTTGGTTCCCTGATATTTGGAGGCCTTATGCTGGGAAGGCTGATTTCAGGCTTTATATCCAATAAGCTGGGAGACAGGACCCTCATTAGAATTGGTATAGTTGTTGAGCTTATAGGAATAGTGTTTGTGTTCATCCCGTCACACGGATATCTTGTCGCAGCCATTGGTTTCGTTATAATCGGTACCGGAATGGGCCCTGTTTATCCGGCTATCCAGCACATGGCACCAACTAATTTTGGGAAAAGATATAGTGCAGCAGTTATAGGGCTGCAAATGGCATCAGCCTATGTTGGAAGCACATTTATGCCGATGGTCTTCGGGCATTTACAGCAGGCAATTGGGATAGGGATAATGCCGCTGTACTTACTTGTTTTTGCAGTGATGAATATTGGCTTTTTGGAGATGACTTATAAAATTATTAAGAGATAACTGATCAAAATATTTGCCACAGGTACTTTTCCATTCGTATATACATTTGTGACTACCCGTGATGCTGGGAGGAATATTGGACTTCTAATCTGTCATGATAGGTGTGTAAGATGACAGAAAGGCTTCAAGAAAGCCTTGGGACAGCGAAATGGGGGCTAATGTATATGAAGGAGAAGAAAATGGCAAACACTGTATACGCAGGAAGATATGCAAACGCATCTATTAACAGCGAAGTTAGAATATACAACAACAGATTAAGGAGAGAGAAGATTGTAAAGAGACAGAGACGGATACTGGCCCTCATTGTTGGTGTGATATTTGGAATTATCATTATGCTTGCAAGCACACTGGTACTTCATGCCCAATCTGATGATGCAGCTATAGATTATAAGTACTACACTCAGGTTGAGGTTAAGTCCGGGGACAGCCTCTGGGCCTATGCTGGTGAGTATGCAGCCGAGGATCATTACAAGGACTATAACAGCTATATTTCTGAGGTGAGATCGATCAATCATATGGCTGAAGATGAGGACGTTCAGGCAGGAACAACCATTATACTTCCTTATTACTCACCTGAATTCAAGTAAAAAGTTTATCCCTGATATTTGATTCTAATGTGTTAGAATTATTTTTATAGCATGCGCCAGATATAGCTTCTGGTGGATGTACAAAAGAAATATCTGAGGAATGTAAAAGAAAATGCCTTTTTTGTACGAAATAACTGAGCATAAAAGAGATGCTCATAAATATGTGACGATTACAGGGTTCGAGGGTAATACCTCGAACCTTGTTGTGCCTGGAGAAATAGACGGAATTGCTGTTGAAGCAATTGGTAATCATGCATTTTCCGGAAGGGAAGATCTTTTGACAGTTCAGCTGCCGAGGACCATCAAGACTCTTTTCGGCTTTGCCTTTCATGATTGCAGGAAATTAAAAAAGATATCTCTTTATGACAGCATCGATGATTATTATGACGGTGTCTGCAGACAGTGTGACAGCTTGAAAGAGATTGAGATTGTCATGGAGCGCGGCTGGTACGAGGTTGTAAGGAACTTTCTGGCAGACAACGACAGGACACTTCGATTTGTTCTGAAGATATGTCAAAAGGGAAGCGATGATGGAATCAAGGTCAGTGATATTGGGGCCGGAGCGATGGGAAATGGCCTTGCGACGGCTGTTCTCACCTTTCCTGAGTACGTCTACGACTTTAACGAGAACACCATGGCCAGGACTATCCAGTTTTCCATCGCAGGTTCGGGAATGTTCTACCGTGAATGTGTAGACAGACGCAGCATAGATTACAGGCAGTACGATAAGCTCTTTGAAAAGGCCGTTATTGACGGGGGCGAGATCTCTGAAAACATAGCTGTGGATAGGCTCTTATATCCCATAGAGCTGGCAGACAATTATCGAAAGATGTACGAAGACTTCGTAAGATCTTCAGCGGATAGCATCCTATCCCGGCTTGTGGCAGCTTCTGAAGAGGAACCATTAAACCTTGATACGGTCAAAGCTCTTTTAACCTACAACCAGAGCTGCGCTGGAGAAAAGCTTCTGCCCTCATCAAGCATAGATGCAGCTATTAAGCTCTCAGCACAGAAGAAACTCCTCAAGATGAGCGCCATCCTCATGGACGGTACATCTGATTCCGGTTCTGACATGGTAAGCTTCGAGTTTTGATATTTTTCGCATATATACTAGGCAGAAAATGGTTTTTTCTGTATAATTGCTAGGGTGGCAGATTCTTTTGCAGAGTCTGCACCCTATTATTTTGTTAGAAAGATCGGTTAATTTATGGACGAACAACAGCGTGGAAGCTTCGGCTCCAGACTAGGATTTATTCTGGTGAGTGCAGGATGTGCCATCGGAATCGGAAATGTGTGGAAATTTCCTTATGTGGCAGGACAGAATGGCGGAGCTATTTTTGTATTATTCTATTTGCTGTTCCTATTGATCATGGGAATCCCCGTAATGACAATGGAACTGGCAGTAGGAAGAGCCAGCGGAATGACTCTCACAAAGGCCTACAGAAAGCTTGAAGGGAAAGGCCAGAAGTGGCATGCCCATGGCTGGATGAGTATGGCAGGATGTTACCTTCTGATGATGTATTACACCACCGTTTCAGGCTGGATGCTGAACTACTGCTATAAATTTGCTACAGGTAAGTTTGATAATGTATCTTCAGGTGAAGTTGGCGCAGTATTTGAGCAGCTCCTGGCAAGCCCTGTGGAAATGGGAATCTTTACCATCATAACCGTGTGGTTTGGATTTATGGTTCTTTCCTTTGGAGTACAGAAGGGCCTTGAGAGAGTAAACAAATTCATGATGCTGGGACTTCTTTTCCTTATCATGATCCTGGCAGGTCACAGCCTTACACTTTCAGGAGCTACAGAAGGCATCAAATTCTTCCTTCTTCCTGATCTTCAGCAGGCTACGGAAGTTGGAATCTTCCGTGTAATGACCAGTGCCATGAATCAGGCCTTCTTTACCTTGAGCGTAGGTATGGGATCCATCGAGATCTTCGGTAGTTACATGTCTGATGACAGGGCTCTTGTAGGAGAGGCTTCAAGGATTGCAGCTTTAGACACCCTGGTAGCCATCATCTCCGGAATCATCATATTCCCTGCCTGCTTCAGCTTTGGTGTAGCACCATCCCAGGGACCATCACTTATCTTCGTGACACTTCCTGAGATATTCATCAACATGCACATGGGAAGACTCTGGGGAACACTGTTCTTCGTATTTATGACCTTTGCAAGCTTCTCCACTGTAACTGCTGTGTTTGAGAACCTTGTAGCTGGCGCAGTTGATAACTTCCATTGGGACAGAAAGAACTCTGTAGTTGTAAACTGCATCTTCATGCTTTTTGCAAGTCTCCCCTGCGTTTTAGGTTATAATAAATGGAGTGGCGTCCTTTTCTTCGGAGGCAGAAATGTGCTTGACTTCGAGGATTTCATTGTAAGCAACATCATCCTTCCTGTGGGCTCGCTTATCTTTGTACTGTTCTGTACCCACAAATTTGGATGGGGCTTTGATAACTATTTCGATGAGGTCAACAAGGGCAAAGGCTTTAAGTTGCACAGATGGACAAAAACTTATCTGGCATTTGTACTTCCAATCCTTATCCTCATCATTGCGATTAATGGATTCTTAGGATGAAAGATCTGAAGGCAGTAAGTAAAAGTTTACAGCTCAGTGAAACAGGAATGCGGGTCCTTGGACAGTCCAGGACCGAGCTCTATATTGACATGCGATTTATGGGAGGGGCTCTTTCGAGCCTCTCTTATGAAATGGATCTTTCTACTACTTCTGTGGGAACGGACGCAGTCAGCATCCGCTTTAACCCTTCTTATGTTCTTCAGCTTTTCGTGGAGGAACCGGGAAAGCTGAACAGAACCTACATTCACATGCTTCTTCATTGTATTTTCAGGCATATGTACACCTCGAGAAATTTTGAGGATGTGCGGCTTTTTGATCTGTGCGCTGATATTGTTGTGGAATCCATTCTGGATGGAATGGACTATCAGTGCATCTACAGAGTTTCTTCTGACTTCCGGGACAGATGGTATACTAAATTGGAAAAAGAGCTAAAGGTGCTCACGGTGGAAAAACTCTACCGTTTCTTTTCTGACCCTGGAAACCAGCTGGAAGAGCTGGAATATGAAAAACTGGAGCGGGAGTTTAAGCTGGATGACCATGGTTTCTGGCTTCGGCTTCAGGACGAGTCGCCAGATGATCAGGAGGAAAAAGAAAAGCCCCCGATAGATGAGGATATGGACAGTCCGGAAGGAAAAGAAAATGAACCGGACGAAAATGGGCCTAAGAAGGAAAAGTTCATTAACCCCAGGCACCTTAAGCAGATAGAGCGAAAAGAAAAAGACTGGGATAAGGAGGCCAAGCGCCTTCAGACAGAGATAGAGACCATAGGTAAAAATGCCAGTGATAAGCTGGGAAAGCTGGACTGGATACTAAAGTTCCAAAATACCTCCCGTACAGACTACCGCGAATTCCTTCAGCGCTTTAAGGTACTACGTGAGGAAGGCGGAATAGATATGGACAGCTTTGATTACGGAATGTATTCCTTTGGCCTTTCCCACTATGGTGACATGCCCCTAATAGAGGAGAACGAATTCAGGGAAGTGAAAAAGATCCAGGAGCTTGTCATCGCAATTGACACCTCTGCTTCATGTAAGGATGAGCTGGTTCAGCGCTTCCTTGATGAGACGGCAGCAATCCTTCTAGGAAAGGACAGCTTCTTCCAGCGGATAAAGATCCTGGTTATTGAGTGTGACGATCAGGTTCAGCGCATAGAGACCATCACCTCTGTAGATGACATGAAGAAGTACTCCGGAGGCATCCACGTAGAGGGTGGCTACGGCACAGACTTCCGCCCGGTTTTCGAAAAAGTAGAGGAGCTGAAAGCCTCCGGCGAATTCGAGAACCTGAAAGGCCTCATCTATTTCACAGACGGCTACGGAACCTACCCCGATAAACCCACGGACTACGACACAGCCTTCGTCTTCGCAGCCGACCTTGATTACGAAGACGAGAACGTGCCTTCCTGGGCACTTAAACTGTATATTTGATGGTTCTGTCGGCCCAAGGCAGACCAGCAGAACCGCAACCATGGAACTACAAAGAAAGGAACATTTTCATGAATATAAATGAAGCGAAAGAAGAAGTGAAGAATGCTGTCAGGGCTTATCTGGAAAAGGATGAGGCCGGGCAGTATGAGATCCCTATAGAGCGTCAGCGCCCCATCCTTTTGATGGGACCTCCCGGAATCGGAAAGACCGCCATCATGGAGCAGATTGCCCATGAACTGTCCATAAATCTGGTGTCCTATACAATCACTCACCATACCAGGCAGAGCGCCATCGGACTTCCCAAGATCTCTGAAAAGAAATATGGTGGGAAGACCTATTCTGTCACCGAGTACACTATGAGTGAGATCATCGGAGCAGTGTATGACCAGATTGAAAAATCCGGCATACAGGAGGGCATTCTTTTCTTGGATGAGATAAACTGCGTATCGGAGACACTGGCACCTACCATGCTTCAGTTCCTGCAGTATAAGACCTTCGGAAGTCATAGGATCCCTGATGGTTTCATTATCGTGACTGCGGGAAATCCGCCCCAGTACAATAAGTCCGTAAGGGACTTTGATATAGTTACTCTGGACCGTGTAAGGCAGATCAATATTGAAGAGGACTTTGATGCCTGGAAGGATTATGCCTATAAAGCTGGAGTTCATGGCTCCATCATGGCATACCTTGAGATCAAGAAAGACAACTTCTACAGCATCAAAACTGATGTGGATGGAAGGACCTTTGTAACAGCCAGAGGCTGGGAGGATCTTTCAAGAGTCATAAAGGTCCATGAAAAGCTAGGGATGCCAATAAATGAAAACCTTACAGCCCAGTACCTTCAGAATAAGGAGATTGCAAGGGATTTTGCTACCTACTATGAGCTGTATCAGCGCTACAACGAACTCTACAAGATCCCGGATATTTTGGAAGGCAGATTCCCTGAGGATAAGCGTGCCATCAGAGAAGGCTCTTTTGACGAAAAGCTTAGTATCATAGGGCTTCTCACTGATAAACTCATGGATGAGTTCAGGAGCTATTCAAGGCAGCAGGCTGTTCAGAAGATATTGTTTGATACCATCAAGGAGTTTGGAAGATTCTCTGAGACAGAGGAGACGGAAAGGGTAGATAGCATCCAGTGGTTTAAGGACAGGATGGGAATCATGGAGTACAGGCTGCAGGAGGAAAAGGAAGCAGGTCTTCTTGACAGGGAAGAGGAGAGAGCAAGGGCCACAGCAGTAAATTCCTTGAAGGATTGCATAAACTATATGGCCACGGCAGCAGGCGCTGAGCCTGACCTTAAGGGCGCCTTTATCCTTGCAAAGAACTGGTTTACCAAGAAGGAGAACATCCGCCAGGAAAACATCAAGACTACAGGAAGGCACCTCACTAACAGCTTTGAATTTTTAGAGCAGACCTTTGGAGATTCAGAGAGCCTTTCAGGAAGCCAGGAGATGGTCATCTTTATCACGGAGCTTTCTAATGCATATCATAGCCTTAAGTTTGTCAGAGACACAGGAAATGATGCCTATTACAAATACAACAAGCTGCTTCTTTTGAACGACAGGAAGCAGGAGCTTATGGAACTTGCCAAGGAGCTGGTTTTTTAAATGAAAAAAGATTCCTTTATTATCATTATACGAGTGAGAAAACTAAATGGCACTGAATGACAGAGTGGGAATATGTACTACGTATTAAATGATAATTAAAGTTTTATAATATTCCCCACAAGACCATACGATTTGCAGTAAAATTATATAACCAAAACTGGCTTTTTTTATGAGGTGATGCCATGAAGAAGGGATATAAATTTACTGCATTCTTTTTGTCTTTGGTTCTGGTATTTACCAGCATCAATCTTTTAACTAAGGCGGCAGATGATGAACCTGTTCCGCCTAGGATCGTTTCGTTTGCCGTCCTTCCGGAAAATGTACTGGAGCAAACTGTATATGTGGGTGATGATATCAGCAAGGTAGTTCTGCCTACTACGCTGACTGCCACGGTGCAGACAATTAAGAAGGAGGAAGAGGCTGAAAAAGAGCCTGAAACGTCTCCTGCAGTTATTCCTGCGCCTGTGGAAAATGAACCTTCACAGCCGGAAGTTCCTGTGGTGCCGGAGTCTACTCCAGTGCCCCAGCAGCCTGATCCAGCCCTTGAGCCAGCATCGGAACCTGCGGCAGAACCTGAACAGCCAGCAGCTCCTGCTGAACCTGCGGTTGAACCGGCTTCTGACCCTGCACCGGAACCGGATCCTGAGCCCGCGCCAGAGGTTACACCTGCGCCTGAAAGTGACGAATCCTCAGAAGGGGACGTAAATGGCGAGGCTGGAGATTCATCTGCATCTCTTATGAAATCTCTTTTCCCTGCTACAACTGTATATGCTGCTGAGGATGCTGAAGATCCGCTAATGAATACTGAGCAGCTTTCTGTAAGTGTAATCTGGAAGATCGATCCACTTAAGAGCAGTGGAATTAAGTTCTCCTCGGAGATTGCAGGAAACAAATATATTTATGTTCCTGAAGTAAAAGGTGACTATGAAGTAAAGGCTATTCTCCCCAGCATTCTTGTGAAGGTGGAAGAAAAGCCTGAAAAGGAAAATGAGGTAAAGCCGAAAGAAGAGGCTGAAGTAAAGCCTGAGGTCAAGCCTGAAGATAAAGCTAAAGAGAAAACTGAGGAAAAAGCCGAAGAAAAGAAAGACGAAAAACAGGCTGATAAAGATAAAGAGAAAGACAAAGATAAGGACAAAGATAAGGAAGCTGCATCTCCTGCTTTTGAAAAGGTTGAAACTGTAGCAGGATACAGCATTTCCATAGATGCTCCCGAGGGAGTTTTCCCTGAAGGAACCACAGCCAAGATCCAGGCGATATCTGAGTCAGAATCCCTTATTGAGGGACAGGTGGATGGCGACAGGACCATTGAAAATGTTATGGCCTTTGATATCTCCTTCTGGCATGACGGAAAAGAGATTGAACCTGAAAACGGAAAGGTTAACGTTTCCATCGAGCTGGCTTCAGACATGAAGGAAACTCTTAAGGAAGAGGATGCTCAGATTCAGGTCTTCCACGTAGATGATAACAGTAACGTAGAAGAAGTGGCTTGTACCACGGATGGTGAGGAGGTGGTATTTAGCGCGGAATCATTTTCGCGCTATGTACTGGTGACATCCTCCGGCGCAACAAAGAGAAAACTTGCTACGCCGGCTCCATCATGGGATACAAGTCAGGCCCTGACTCTTACATGGACTGCCATTGAAAATGCAGGTAATTACCTTCTTCAGATAAGTGTGGGTGGTTATTCAGATACTCTGACCACTTCAGCAACAACAGTAAACCTTGTTCAGGTTGTAAACAATCTGGAGAACGTTCACCAGACTTCATTTAATGGACAGGACGTTTCTGTTACGGTTACAGCTAAGGTCGATCCTTCAGCATCGGGAAAGAGCTATCTGTATTATGACAGTGATCCCAGTGGTGCAGTATCAAAGACCTATACATCATCCGGGACAAAGACCAAGCTTGCGACACCGGCAAATGTTGCATGGGCAGATGGACAGACCCTGACTCTTTGCTGGGATCCGGTAGCAAATGCAGCCCAGTATGAGGTGTCTATCATCGTTGGCAGTCATACCTGGACAGGTACAGCTACCAGCACCACGACACAGCTTGATCTTGTACAGACCATAAATACATATGAAAACCAGTATCAGGAAGACTATAACGGACAGACAATTAAAGCCAAAGTAAAGGCTCAGGTTGATTCTTCCGGTACGGGAACAAGTCTTTTATATTACGACAGTGACTATAGCGCTCAGGTCGCAAAGACTTATGTCCGCGCTAATCCTAAGACCAAGCTGCCTGCACCTGCAAACGTAAGGTGGATCCAGGGACAGACCCTGACAGTAGCCTGGGATCCGGTTGCTTATGCAGCTCAGTACGTAGTTCAGGTTCAGGTTGGTTCCAATACCTGGGCAGAAAAGGTTAATACTACAGCAACTACAATGGATCTTGTAGCTGTTATCAACCGGTGCGAAAATACCTATCAGGCTGATTATTCAGGACAAGTTATTAAGGCAAGTATTCAGGCTCAGGTTGACAGAAATCTGACTCCCGCAAGCCTTTCCTACTTTGACAGCGATTTCAGTCAGGTGGTAACCAAGGAGTACTCAAAACCTGCAGCAGTAGTTACCGACTCAAGGCTTGGCATAGCAACGACGGATGACCTTCTGAGAGTTCTGGAGGCAAGTCTAACAGCTGCACAGAAGACAGCAGCCACAGGAAAAGAGCTTGAATTTGATTTCTCATATACTTCTGGATCAGTGCCAAGTGATGCGGCAGCAGCTTTCTCCAATTTTGCCAAGGCGAACGGCTATCTGGTAGGAGAAACCTTTGATCTCAGCCTTACAGTTAAGGCAGATGATGCTTCTATTGGTAATATCACAACTACTAATTCGGAGATACCGATAGGAGTAAGTATTCCTTCCTCTATCCAGAAAGATAACAGGGTGTTCCTGATCCTGCTGTACCATGGCGGAGTTTTAGCAGCTCCTGGAAGCGGAACGGGAAGCGCTGTACTTATAAGGACCAAGCAGTTCTCGCCTTATGCGATACTGTATTATGATCCGCCGGAAAAGAAAAAGCATAGCGATGACAATAATAACAACAATGACTCTTCAGATTCATCAAGCACCTTCTACTATGATGCTATATGGAGACCAAGCACTCCTGATGAATTAAAGAGGGCAGCAGTGGTAGGAAGAGAACAGCACCTTCCTTACTACGATGGAACATCAGGTTATGGTGTCACCATAAAGAATGTGATGCAGGGACCAAAATGCTGGGTATCCTTCGAGGCAGCACAAAACGGCTATACTATTGCAAGGACCTATGATTTCTGGCCTAATGGTCAAAAGGTGAGATCAGCGCCAAAAGAGATCACGATAACCCTGAAGATCCCTGATTCCCTTGTAAGGGCAGACAGAGACTTCCGCATGATCTGTGTAACTACCGGAGGTCAGCCAATAGTCCTTAAGGACCTTGATACCAACCCGAATACCATAACTATAAAGACTGATAAATTCTACGCCTTTGCTCTGGTCTTCAGAGATCCTGTAAAGCCGGATCCTGCAACTACCCAGACCACAAAGACAACCAAGAAAAAGAAGAAATAATCAAAACAGATGAAGCTCCCGGGAAACCGGGAGCTTTTAACTTTTATACATTTTTTATAATCTGATGTGTATAATATTAATACGACAAATCGATAAGGTGTGATTGATTGACCGAAACGTTATTTGAAGGAAAGGCGTTAGTTATGAAGCTTTTCGGCATTAAAAAGAAGATTACGTTATTGATAGGACTCCCTATGATATGCATGGTAATGGCGATGCTTGTGGCACCTGTAACAGCCAGAGCATCCGGTTTTGACCCGGTTTATTATGCTGCAAAATACCCTGATGTGGTTGCTGTTGTGGGGAATAGCCAGCCGGCTCTTATAAATCATTATCTCTCTTATGGCATTGCGGAAGGAAGATATCAGAACGCTGAGGAAGAGGCTGCTATGGCGCCTCTTAACACCTATATTGACGTGGACCTGACAAATCAGTACGTAAAATACATCCTAAACGGAGCATCTGTTTGGGAGAGCCCCTGTGTAAGCGGAGATGTAAGTAAGGGACGTAGTACTCCGACGGGAATTTACGCCGTTTACGGTCATGTTAAGGGAACATATCTCACGGGTCCTACCTGGAAGAACTGGGTAGATTACTGGATGCCCTTTACAAGAGGAGGCTGTGGCCTTCATGATGCCACCTGGAGAAGAAAATTCGGTGGCGAGATCTATAAGACCAACGGCTCCCACGGCTGCGTAAACCTCCCACCTGACAAAGCCAAAGAGCTCTTTGACATGGTTGGCATAGGTACCGTAGTCGTTGTGCACTCAGATTGATTGAAATGGGCGCCTAAAGCCATACATTTGGAAATGCGCAGTTCTCGCACGAGGAGATGGATTACAAATTGAAAAAACAGCCAAACACCGATTGTCCTGAATGACATGAAATGAGGTGCTTGGCTGTTTTTGAAGTTTAGTAATCCACGACGCAGGAGCAAACAAGTATTTGCGAATGTATGGCTTTGGTTGCCTTATCAGCGGCTGCTGCTCCTGTACTGTACCGGAGTCATACCATATTTCTTTTTGAAGAGTCTGTTAAAGTGCTCCACATTCTGATATCCTGCGGCTTCAGCAACCTTCTCAACCTTCATGTTTCCGTTTCGAAGAAGAGTGCTGGCCTTGTTCAGGCGTATCCTCTTTACGTTCTCGCCAAAGGTCATACCGGACTTTTCCTTGATGTACTTTGAAAGGTATGGCTTTGAGAGGTAGAACTGGCTTGAAAGATCATCCAAAGTAACTGTCAGGTAATTCTCCTGAATGTAGTTGATGATGGAGTTTATTCTCTCATCCTTGCTGTTCTTGATATTCTTAACTGCGTCAATCTGATTCACGGCAATAACCAGTGCACCAATTGAGGACTTGATGATATCCTCGTCTATTCCAACACCCCAGTACTTTTGACCATTGAAGGTGATTCCTACATAAGTGCAGGCCTTTGAAGATGAACCTCTTGAAAGGGCATGCTCCTCGTAAACTGAAAGCTCGTAGCTGATGTTGAAGTACTGCTTAATGGCATTGCTGACAGCATCAAGGCGACCGTTTCCGTTGGCTTCAACCACGTGATCCTTGTCGGCATGGGTAATTGTAACCTCTGCAAGTATGCCATCAACCTGCTTGAAGTGAACGGTAGGAATTCTGAATACATTGTCATTGTGGACGTATTTGTCTTCGAAGATCTGATATATTCTTGCAGGTGAAAGCTCAGCATGCTCTCTGTCTGAGATATCCTTGATGGTATAGCTGATATCTGCCTGCATCTCTTTTGGAACCATCATGCCATAGTTGGTCTTAAGGATGTAGCTTACGCCGCCCTTACCGGACTGGCTGTTGATCCTGATAACATCACCGTCGTATTCTCTTCCAAGATCCTTGGGATCCACAGGAAGATAAGGAACTGACCAGATACCCTTGTCTTTTTTCTGCTCATGCCATGCAAAGCCCTTTGAGATAGCATCCTGATGAGACCCGGAGAAAGCAGTAAACACAAGCTGTCCGGCATAGGGCTGTCTCTCATAGATCCTCATTCTGGTAAGGCGCTCATAGGTCTCGCCAACCTCCATGATGTGGCTGAAGTCAAGCTTAGGATCCACGCCGTGGGAGAACATGTTGATGGCAAGGGTAACAATGTCCACATTGCCGGTTCTCTCGCCGTTTCCGAAAAGAGTTCCCTCGATTCTGTCAGCACCTGCAAGGCAGCCAAGTTCTGCGTCAGAAACACCGGAACCTCTGTCATTGTGAGGGTGGAGTGAAAGTGTAACAGCATCGCGGTACTTAAGGTTCTTGCTGATATATTCAACCTGAGTTGCAAAAACATGAGGCATAGCAATCTCTACTGTTGTAGGGATATTGATGATAACTTTATTTTTCTTGGTGGGCTTCCAAACATCGAGAACAGCATTGCAGACTTCAACCGCATAATCAACCTCTGTTCCGGGGAAGCTCTCAGGAGAGTATTCAAAAGAAAAGTTACCGTTGGTTTCCTTTGCCAGCTTATCAAGGAGCTTTGCGCCTTCAACAGCTATCTTTTTAACCTCTTCCTTATCCTTCTTGAACACCTGCTCGCGCTGCGCTACAGAAGTAGAATTGTAGAGATGGATGATGGCTTTTGGAGCACCTTTAACGGCTTCGAAAGTTCTTTTGATGATATGCTCTCTGGCCTGGGTGAGAACCTGAACAGTAACATCGTCAGGGATCATGTTCTTCTCGATAAGGGTTCTTGCAAACTCAAACTCTGTCTCAGAAGCAGCAGGGAATCCAATCTCGATCTCCTTGAAGCCAAGGTTAACAAGCATGGTGAAAAACTCCAGTTTTTCATCAAGGCTCATGGGCTCTATCAGGGCCTGGTTTCCGTCACGAAGGTCAACGCTGCACCAGATTGGCGGATGATCAACGTAGTCTTTTTTAACCCAGTCATAGGTGGGCTTAGGTGGCATAAAATACTGTCTCTGATACTTCTGAACGTTTTCCATGATGTTCCTCCCGTTGTATAGATTGATGATATTTATCATGACACATTAATATCGGTCGTATTTGTTGACGAATTTATATGCCCTGATGATAAATTTGCACGTTTTTGTTGATAAATATTATCTTAGCACAATATTGAACAATTACATCATGGTGAATTTAATCACTTTTATTGATGTTTTTTATTGTCAGCATAGATTTGACTTTTATGGTATACTGTTTACCTGCTAATAATTAATGTTATAATCCCGCGGAAGTTATGCGGTGGAATGGAGTACTATTTATGGCAAAAGAATATGACGTAATTATAATTGGAGCCGGCCCGGGAGGAATCTTCTGTGCCTATGAGCTTATGGAGAAAAGGCCTGACCTTAAGGTTCTCATGATCGAGAAGGGCCGTTCTATAGAAAAGAGAAACTGCCCTAAGAGAATTACCAAGACCTGCGCTGGATGCAAGCCCTGCTCTATCACTACTGGCTTTGCAGGTGCCGGTGCTTTCTCTGATGGAAAGCTTTCGCTGTCACCTGATGTTGGTGGAAACCTTCCTGAGATTCTTGGATATGACTCAGCTACAAGCCTCATCCATGAGTCTGATGAGATATACCTTAAATTTGGTGCTGACAAGAGCGTATACGGCATTGATAAAGAGGTTGAGATCCGTGAGATCAGAAGAAAGGCTATCAACGCTAACCTTAAGCTGGTTGAGTGCCCAATAAGACACCTTGGAACCGAAGAGGGATACAAGATCTACAGTAAGCTCCAGGAGCACGTTCTTTCAAAGGGCGTTGAGATCGAATTCAACACCATGGTAACTGAAATTATTGTGGAAAATGGTGTAGCTACCGGTGTTAAGACTGATAAGGGCGAGACCTATACAGCAAAAGAAATCGTAAGCGCAGTTGGACGTGAGGGTGCTGACTGGTTCAAGGACAAGTGCGAGGAGATCGGCATAGAGACTAAGCCTGGAACAGTAGATGTAGGCGTAAGAGTTGAGGTTCGTGACGAGGTAATGCAGTTCCTTAACGAGAATCTCTATGAGGCTAAGCTTATCTACCACACACCAACCTTCGATGATAAGGTACGTACCTTCTGTACAAATCCTTCGGGAGAGGTTGCAACTGAGTACTATGAGAACGGTCTTGCAGTGGTTAACGGTCATGCTTACAAGGGAAAAGAGCTAAAGACCAACAATACAAACTTTGCTCTTCTTGTATCCAAGAACTTTACTAAGCCTTTCAAGACTCCTATTGAGTATGGTAAGAAGATAGCTGAGCTTTCAAATATGCTCTGCGGTGGAAAGATTCTTGTTCAGACCTACGGCGATTTCAAGCGTGGCAGAAGAACAACTGAGGAGAGACTTTGCAGGAATAACCTGATCCCAACTCTTAAGGATGCGGTGCCTGGCGATCTTTCATTGGTATTCCCTCACAGAATCATGGTGGATCTTGATGAGATGATCCAGGCCCTCGATAAGGTTACTCCGGGACTTGCTTCTGAGGAGACCCTTCTCTACGGCGTTGAGGTTAAATTCTACTCCAACAAGGTTATCGTAAATAAAGACTTTGAGACCAGCATCAAGGGACTTCGTGCTATCGGCGACGGTGCAGGTATCACAAGAGGTCTTCAGCAGGCAAGTGCCAACGGACTTTCTGTAGCACGTAGCATTATCAAGACACTGGAGGCCTGATGAGGCGCGTTTGTCTGGCCTGGCTTCTGATATGTCTTTTCCTGACCGGATGCAGTATGGAGAGCCTTGACCGTAAGGTGGTGTTCACCACGGGCTTTTCTGATGATGAGGTCTTTAGGATCGAGGACTCCAGCTGCTCTTTGTCTGAGGCTATGTTCTACCTGGTGAATACTCAGAAGGGGTACGAGAAGACCTTCGGAAAAGAGATCTGGGCAGCAACCACAGATGATGGAACCGTTGAAGACAGGCTGAAGGATTCAGTTCTTGCCAAGGTGGCCCAGATAAAGGCCATGAACCTTCTTGCCACCGAGAATGGCATAGAGCTTGATGAAAAAGAGGCTTCCAAGGCTAGTCAGGATGCTCAGGACTATTACGCAGCTCTTTCCGAAGAAGATATAAAAGAGATGAGTGGCATTACCCTGGAGGAAGTTGAAAATATCTACAGGGAACAGGCCGTAGCAGATAAGCTCTATGACTACATCATAAGGGATATAAATCCTGAGATAAGTGATGACGAAGCAAGGACTATTACTGTTGAGCAGATACTCATAAAGACCTATACCCTGGATGAGAGCGGAGCAAAGGTTCCGTATTCCTCAAGGGAAAAGGACAATGCGTATATGCGCAGTCGTGAGATCCTGAAAAAGATCCTCAATGAGGAAAGCAGTTTTGAGGAACTTATGGCCCAGTACAATGAGGCTGATGAAGGAACAATCTCTTTTGGCAAGGGAGATATGGAAAGCGAGTACGACACAGCAGCCTTTAATCTGGGAACAGAGCAGGTCAGTGGAATTGTAGAGACCAGTGAAGGCTATGTAATCATCAAATGCATCTCTACCTTTAACAGGGAAGAGACGGAGGCTAACAAGGTCAAGATTGTTGAGGAGCGAAAACGAGAGGTTTTTGGAGCTCAGTATGATGCCTTTGTGGCAACTTTGACAAAAGAATTAAACGAAAAGCTTTGGGATAGTATAACATTGCTGGATAATTAGCACTTGTGTAAAAACAAGTGCTTTTATTTTTGTGCAAAACGTACAATAAAAAGAAACAGAATGTAAATATTCTGTTAAAGAAGTAAAAAATATGCTACTCAATGTCAAATATATCCATTCTAAATGAAATACCGATTAGATATATTTAAAGTGTGGTCGGTTCTACATCACATCAAAGGGGCGAGGGTATGAAAAACTTATTTAATAAATGGGTTTTGGGAATCTGCATAGTATTAACTGTGTCAATCCTTACAGGATGTGGAAGTAAAACTGAACATTGGGCTTATATTCATGAGCCTACAGAGGAGGTCATAGCTCTTTCCGATAATGGTAAGGCAACTTATAAGGGGAATAAGTACACTTACACCAAGGATGATTCCTATATCACCCTTAAGGATAAGAGCGGTGGTGAGGAAAGTCTCCGTTATGAGATGAACGGAGATCAGATGATCCTGTATGAAAAATCAACTTACACCCGCCTGGGGAAGGCGGAAGGGGATGGTATCGTCGGCGTGTGGACTCAGGACAATGGATGGTCCTATCAGTTCACCGAAGACGGCCGCTTTTCTGAAGAAGATATCTTTTTTGGTCGTTACACAGTAGATGAGGCAAATTCATGCATCAGGCTTATGTACGATGACCCTATCGAGGATGCATTTCTGTATTACACCTTAGCTGGTGATAGTCTTACGGTTGCTTACCCATGGCCTATGGTCAGGGTACAATAAATATGTTACTCTCCAGAACCAAGCAGAAATATATAAAATACAGATATCGAGCTCGCTCGATTAGATGTATTTTAATATATTTCTATTTGGAGAGAAGCCACAACGAGGAAATGCTTGCATTTCCGAGTCTTGGTTATGGAGAGTAACAAACTTCACAAAAAAGGAGAGGTGTGTTATGAAAATGAAACGAATTGCGTCAACATTGTTGGCGGGTGTCATGACTTTGTCACTCGTCGCTTGTGGCAGCACAGCGCCAGAGCCTGCGGCTCCTGCAGCTGATACTACTGCTACAGAGACTGCTGCACCAGCAGCTGAGCCGGCTAAGACCGAAGAGGCTACAGCCGTAGAAGCTACTGATTCTGCAGAGCCTATTTCACTTAATATGTGGTGTATTGCTACTGAGAGTGATTCAAACCGTCATTCTTATGAAGCAGCTATCGCTGATATGCAGGCTGCACATCCTGAAGTTACTTTCACATGGGAAGCTTTTGAGAACCAGTCTTACAAGACAAAGATCAAAGCTGCTGTTTCTGCTAACGAGATGCCTGACATCTTCTTTACATGGTCATGTGCATTCCTTGGTGACTTCGTAGAAGCCGGCAAGGTTTACTGCCTTGATGATGCTTATCAGAACTTTAAGGATGAGCTTCCTGAGTCTATGCTTGGTAACTCAACCTACAACGGAAAGCACTATGGTGTGCCGCTTACAATGAACATCGTTGGTCTTTTCGCTAACATGGAACTTCTTAAGCAGGTTGGCTATGATGAGATTCCTGGAACATATGAGGACTTCATCGCTTGCTGCGACAAGCTTAAAGAAGCAGGAATCATTCCTTTCGGATGTGCTGGAAAAGAGACATGGTGCGTAACAGAGTATCTTGAGTCAGTTATCGAGAAGTCTGTTGGTGCAGATGCTCTTAACGACATCTTCCTTGGAAGAGCTACATGGGCTAATCAGGACGTTGCTGATGCCGTTGATACATTCCAGGGCCTTGTAAACAATGGTTACTTCGATCCTTCAGGAATCGGCCTTACAAACGACGAAGTTAAGAACAACTTCATGGCTGGCAAGTATGCATTCTACATGAACGGAACATGGAACTGTGCAGATTTCGCAGCTAACGAAGAGTTCCTTGCAAAGGTTAAGGTTGGTGAGTTCCCTGTTATCAACGCTGACAAGGCTAAGCTTGGTCAGGTTATCGGTGGACCTTCAGACACACTTGCAGTTGCAGCTTCTTCACCTAACGCTGAGAGAGCAGCAGAGTACACATTTGAGCTTGGAAGACTTATCTGTCACTATGGTTACCTTGATGGCTGCGGACTTCCTGCATGGACACCTTATGGTGACACAAGCTCAATCAATCCTCTTACACAGACTGTATCTGAGATCGTAAGCAAAGCTGATAAGTTCGTTCTCTTCGGAGATACAGCTATGAGCGCTGATTCTGCAAACACATATCTTTCATATGTAGATCAGGTTTATGGATGCCTTCTTGATGGACAGCAGTTCATTGATGGCCTTGCTAAGGATATTCAGTAATTAAGTAATTAAGAATCTCCGGCTTCCCATGGGGAGCCGGAGGCTTCTTTGGAAGGACCTGTGTATGAAATCTAAAATCGATGTCAAAAAGGGGATCACTGTTTTTCTTTTTCTTCTTCCGGGATTAGCTCTTTTCGTCAGCATACTTATAGCACCTATCGCAGTATCTGTGTATAGAAGTATGTATGACTGGAATGGCTTTTCGGAGGGCACTTTCATCGGCTTTGCCAATTACATAGAGCTATTTACAAATGGATCCATCAAGTTTATGACGGGTCTTAAGAATTCCATGATCCTGGCATTTTTCTCAGTATTTGTTCAGTTGCCATTTGCTCTTTTCCTGGCTCTGTTACTGGGAAGAAAACCTAAGAAGGAAAGAGCTTTTCTTTCAATTTTCTTTATGCCGGTGCTTATTTCAACGGTGGTTATAGGTCAGCTCTGGCTGAAGATCTATAATCCGGATTACGGTCTTTTAAACAGATTCCTTGATGCTGTTAATCTTGGGGACTGGAAGCACGTATGGGTCGGTGATGTTAAGACTGCTCTTGGAAGTATCATAGTTCCTACAGTCTGGCAGTATATCGGCTATCATATGCTTCTTATGTACGCAGGAGTAAAGGGCGTTTCAACTGACCTTAGGGAAGCTGCCATGCTTGACGGCGCAACACCCTGGCAGGTGGACAGATACATTGTTATTCCTGTGATCAAACCAATTATAAGAGTAAGCGTTATCTTCGCAGTTACCGGATCTTTGAAGACCTACGACCTTGTTCGTATCCTGACTGAAGGCGGACCTTTCCAGTCTACAGAGGTACCAAGTACACTTCTTGAGAATATGCTGTTCCTAAGGAACAGGTACGGAATGGGAAGTACCATATCGGTAATGCTGATAATACTTTGCTTTGCCTTTGCGCTTCTTATAACTGCAGCTTTCAGGGAAAAGGATGAATAATATGGAAAACAATCAGATTGAGGCGGTGAGAAAAACTAATCCGGCCGCCAAAGTGTTAATGTATATATTCCTTGTATTCTGGGCTTTAGTGAATTTGTTTCCAATCTACTTTATGTTCACTTTTTCACTTAAGTCCAATGAGGAGATATTTGGTGCAAATATCATAGGCCTTCCTAAAGAGTGGCTCTGGTCCAATTACGTCACAGCCCTTAATACAGGAAACATGGCCCTTTACTTTGTGAACAGCTTGCTGGTTACAACACTGGCTATTGCAATATCTCTTATTGCAGCCATGATGGCAACCTATGCAATCACAAGGATCAAGTGGGGACTTAATAAGCTTACCAATGCATTCTTTATGCTGGGACTTACAATTCCGATTCAGGCATCCATCGTACCGGTTTACGTAGTCCTTTCCAAGATGCACTGGCTCAACAAGTATTCTACTCTGATCGTTCCGTACTCAGCTTTTGCGCTTTCAATGTCCATTCTCATCTGTACCGGCTTTATGGTGGAGATACCCTATGCATTGGACGAAGCAGCAAGAATAGATGGATGCGGACTTGCGGAAACCTTCTTCAGGATAATCCTCCCCCTGATGAAGCCCGCAGTATCCACTGTTGGCGTATACTCATATCTCCAGTGCTGGAACGAGTTCATGTTTGCCAACGTATTTATTTCAGACTCCAAACACAGGACACTTCCTGTAGGTATCAAGGCCCTTTCCGGTCAGCATACCACAGACTGGGGACCTATTGGAGCAGCTTTGGTTATCGCAACCTTCCCGACACTTGGCTTCTACCTGTTTCTTAGCGGAAAGATCCAGGAAAGTTTTATAGCCGGTGCGGTTAAAGGTTGAGTTATAACAAACATATTTATCACTACCCCTCGCGGCAAGCCCTGGAGAATAAGCTCCCAGGGCTTGTCAATTTTTACAGACAGGACAAAACGTGTTATCTTATGCATATGAGTTTATTTAACAGGTTTTCTTCAGAACAGAATAAGAGAGCAAAGTCTCTTTCCTTCAGGCTCCAGCGCCTTGTGCTGGGGATTGTTTTTCTTGTGATTATTTCCTTCCTTATATCAGTTTTGCTGATCTCTGAAAGAGAGAGAAGGGACTACGGAAAACGTGAGTCTGAGAATATTCTTAAGACTCTTTCAAGTACTATTTCTTCTGATATTCAGGGATACTCGGAGATTTCTCGATTGGTCATGACTGAAAGTCGGCTTGTGAATTTTCTCAGGGCAGATTCCTCTGTGGTAGACATAAGCATGATCAATGATGCCAGATACGGTGTCATGGATATCCTCAATGTTACTGAGGGTGTTGATACAGTCATAGTCATCAGGGATGATCTGATAATGCTGTCCACAAACCGTTTTACTTACAGGTATGACTACGACCTGATGCAGACAGAGGATTGGAAAAAAGATATCATCGATGCCAAGGGTGCTACTGTGATCTCACTTAATTCCAACGGGGTAGCCCACAAAGCCGGCAACCGTCAGATGGTTACCATCGGCAGAGCAATCTACGATATCGACAGCCAGGACAGAACCGGTATAATGCTGATGAATATTTCCACCAGAGTATTTGACAAGATGCTGGGACAGCTGCGATACAACGACATCTGCATAACCAGTGATGATGGCATATACCTGGCGGGGAATAAGGATTACGCAGATTACTTCGACAGCTCTTTTGCCGGAAAAGGAATAAGTCACAAGATAGTATCCCTGGGACAGGGGAAGGGGCAGGGCCTGGTGTCTGGCTGCAGAGTCAGCAATTTCCCCATTGTGATCCTGAAGGTTTCCTCCTTTGGTTCAGAGGGTATTCCTTTCAGAATTATTTACGTGCTGCTGATCCTTTTGATCATCTTCGTTGCAGCTACGGTTTATACAGGCTCTTTTGTCAAAAAGAATATCACAGACCCCATATATGAACTGTCTGACGCCATCGTCAAGAACAGGGTATCAGGGGAGCTGAAGATTATAGATAAGCCAATGCCCAACACTGAGCTTGCCATGCTGGAGGGTGATTATAACAACATGATCGACCATGTGAACCAGCTGATCGACACCCTCATGGAGAAGGAAAAGACACTTCAGAAGGCGGAGATGCGTGTGCTGCAGGAGCAGATAAAACCGCACTTTTTGTACAATTCTCTGGAGACCATTGGCTTTATGGCGCTGGATGCCGGGGCGGACAAGGTTCACGATGCATTGGAGACCCTTGGAAGCTTTTACCGGAACTTCTTAAGCAAGGGAGGAAGGGAGATACCTCTTTCCCGTGAGGTCAAGATCGTTAAGGACTACCTGTCGCTGCAGAAGCTGCGCTACGGTGATATAATAGAGGACGAATATGAGGTAGAAGAGGCTGCGGAATCCTTCATTGTTCCAAAGCTGATCTTACAGCCTCTTGTTGAGAACAGTATCTACCACGGAATCCGCTTAAAGGGTGAAAAGGGACTTATCAGTATCAGGGCCTACCTGGAAGAGAAGGCTGCAGATGATGATCTGGTAAAAGAGCTGCACATCATTGTTACGGATACCGGTGTTGGAATGGAAGAAGAGCAGATCAAAAAGATCCTTTCCATGGATAAGAAGGACAGGCCTGCTGAAGCGGATGAGAGCTTCGGCCTTTGGGGCACCATTGAGAGGATTCGCATGTATACCGGCAATGCAGATTGTGTAAAGATCGAAAGTGAGACCGGGGAGTTCACCAGAATAGAGATCAAGATACCGGACATGTCAAAGGCGGGAGCGAAGGTCTGAGAGAACCGGGATGATATATTTGTTGTGGGAGAGAGTATGGACAGAGCTATCAGGGTAATGATAATAGATGACGAGGAGTCAGCAAGAAAGCTGATGAGAGCAGCCATCAAGTGGGATGAGCTGGGGATGGAGGTTGTTGGCGAGGCAGCCAGCGGAATTGAGGCAATCAACATCATAGATGACCTTAAGCCGGACATCGCCTTTGTGGACATCTCAATGCCTTTCATGAATGGTATTGAGTTCACTGAGACCGCCACTTCAAGATATCCAAACCTTGTGATCATCATAATGACTGCCATCGATCAGTTTGAATATGCCAGGAAATGTGTAAGCCTTCCTGTATTTGAGTACATGTTAAAGCCCATGGTCAGGGAAGAGATAACAAAGGTTCTCGAAAGGGCCAGGGACAAGATCTCAAAGGAGAAAGACTACTGGGCAGAGCTTGAAGCTAAGGCCGATGATGGCGGAGACCAGGCCGAGGCCGGTTCCACCGATCAGATAAAGAAATATCTTGAGGACAACTTTACAGACTCCAAGTTAAACCTTGCTTTTGTAGCTCAGCACTTTGGCTTTTCTGCCAGCTACCTTTCAAGGAAATTCAAGCAGGATACAGGAAAAAAATTCGTGGAATATCTCAACGAACTTCGCATGGAAAAAGCGAAAGAGTTTGCCGAGAAGGGCACCAAGATGTACGTTGCAGCCTCTGACGTAGGCATCCCCGATCCCAACTACTTCTCCAGATGTTTCAAGAAGTTCACCGGGAAGAGCTACTCCGACTACATGGCAGAGAATGGGAAAAACTGATAATTTTGAGTTAAGAACCATCCAAGGAAACGATATTGCTCGTTGCTTATATTTTTTCACTATAGGAGACAAAGCAATAGTCACTAATGGGATAATAAAGAAAACCAAGAAGACTCCCAAAGAGGTAATTTTGTTAGCAAAAAAATACCGTGAAGACTATGAGAGGAGGATGCTAGATGAGTGATATTGATGAATTATTACAGGAAGAACTCAAAGATGAAGAATTTGCCAAGGCCTGGGAAGAGACAGAGCTTGAATATCAGATAAAAGCTATGCTTATAGCTGCCAGGCTTGAAAAGAAAATGACCCAAAAAGAGCTTTCAGTGAAGTCTGGGGTTAGGCAGTCAAATATTAGCAGGATAGAAAAAGGTGTATGTGTCCCTACCCTTACAACATTGAATGAATTAGCAAAAGGCCTAGGAAAGAAACTTAGGATTGAACTGGTGTAGTAACAGGAAAGACAAACGAATAATTCCAACACGAAGGCTGTCGTGATGGCAGCCTTTTGTATTACTAACTATTCAATGTCTTTCATCTTTATTTTCAAAGCGTTCGCAGAACCTTGCAGAAAAAGAAGGCTTCTCGTCGCCAATAGTCAGGTGGGTAATATCACCAATACGCAGAGTCCTGAAAATTGCAATGCCCTTTTGTCTTTCTTCAGAGACTACCTCTGTGAGGGAGGTTGGGGCCATGGCCAGAAACTGCAGTGGAACGAAAGGTGAAGTGTTCCATAACCTTGACAGAAGTACACAGGTTATTCCAAAGTGGCAGAAAAATGCCAGTGTCTTGTCGTTTCCTTCACGTACTGAATAGATATTTCCATTTCTTTCATATCCATAGTCTTTCAGAAACCGGTCAAAAGAGCTGATGACCTGATCATATATTTCACAGGCATTTGAAGCCTTTATTAAAGAAGACTCTCTCCATCCATTTACATCAAACATCTCTGAGTGATCACCATAATATGAAGGCATCATATCCCAGACAATGCGTTTTTTGAAAAGACCTGTCTCCGGATCTTTGGCAAGTTCGTTGCAATAGGCGTTTCTTGTTTCTTCATCTGCTTTGTTCGGATCGAAAAGAGCAGGAAATTCCTGTAGCCATTCCAAAGTAGTTGCGTTCATCCCTAGCTCTTTTAAGCTGTATTCCGCTGTGGCAGCGGCTCTTCCAAGAGGTGAAACAAAAGCCTCATCGATTCCAAGATCCTTTACCTGTCTGGCCAAAAGCTCAGCTTCAACTCGTCCTTTTTCAGTCAGGCTGTCTGCCTGATAGTCTGGATCTCCATGTCTTATAAATAATAGCCTCATATAGCTCTTTTCCCTTCTGCATTCTCTTTGCACATTATTGTTGCATTACAGTGCCTTTCGGTCAACCAAAACCGCCCATTCCAAAAACAAAATTTCTAGCGTAATATCAAATGATTGAAATTTGGTTGCAAAAGTGACAAATTTTCGTATCAAAAGGGGTGGAATTTGTTCTCCTTAAGCGTTACTATGCTCTCGTTGGACACAAAAAATTCACAAAATAAAAAGTGTGTTAAATAACGGAGGTACGTGTGGCATGTACAAGAAGACTCTTGTAGGCATTACATCAGCAGTAACAGCAGTTTCAATGGTAATTGCACCTTGCATGACAGCATATGCAGAGGATGTGACAGAGAAGTTGGACATTACCAGTGATAGAAATATTGAAGGAAATGTAGTTTCTGATGGAACTGATAACAGTCTGATAAATGACGCTCTCGTAGAAGTATCAGGATCTGAGACAGACGTTACAATAAGTGGAAATGTTGATGGATCTGCGGTTGTTACAGGTGAAGAACAGAGCTATGGTCCAAACTATACATATTTTCATAAATATAACGATACTGAGGTTTATGAAATACGTGAATATGACACTCAGACCAAGTCTGGTGGAGCCGAGGCAGGTGTCAGTGTTAGTGGAGGTGCTTCTGTTACTGTTGGTGGCAATGTTATTGGAGGCGCGAACGGAGCAAGTGTTAGTGATGACAGTGACCTGACTGTTAACGGAGATGTTGTGGCAACTGGTCAGCAGTCAGTTATATCAGGCCATAAATATACCGGATCAGATATTGTACAGACCACAGGAACTGAAGAAATAAAGCCAGGATCAGATAGAAGCAACTTGGGATATGCAGTAAAGGCAGATGCTACAGCCAATGAACAGAATGCAATTGGTTACACCAACTACATAGACGGTGCAGGAATCTTTACAGATGGTGACGGAGATATTCTTGTCAAAGGTGATGTAACATCTGTAGGTTCCGGTATAACAATAGATACCAATACTAACGGAGAAAAAGGCTCTATCACAGTTTTGGGAACCATTAAAGGTGACGAGTACGGTATTGTTATCAAAGACGGTTATTCCATGCTCGATTACTATGATTCACAGTCCCAGTATTATAACCCTCCGATGACAGGTGGCAGTTATCAGGATTATCATGAAAGATGCATTGCAGCAGGCGAGAGCGAGGAAAGCTTCCAGGCAAGAAGCAAAGCAGCCGGTGACAGACTTGTAGCTGAAATGCCTGAGATTACCGTATATGCAATAGAGAGTAAAAGACTTATCAATAACAGTAAAGATAATGATTATTTTGAAGCTTACCAGGTAGCATACAACCAGGTAGTAAATGCTATCAATTACATCATCAAGCACGATGATAATGTAACAGTTACAGCAAGCACAAAGACAATTGATGCTCAGGATTATTTTGTAACCAAGATTAACCAGGCTTTTGAAGTTGCTGCTGATGTTCCAAGCGGATATTACCTCAGTGGCGGTGAGAATGTTAAGGTTACAGACAAGGGAAATGGTCGTTACGAGCTTGTTCTTATTGGTGTAGGCGGAAAGATCAACGTTAGAGCAGAACTCATCCCTGTAACAAAGGCAGCAGAGACTTCCTACGAGGTTGTTGTAGAAGAGGTTTCACAGCCTGAGGTTGTTCAACAGATTGCTCCAACATCTACTCAGACTCTTGCTGCAGTATCAAACCTTACAAGCCAGGCTGACACCCAGGCATTCATCGCAAAGGTCAGTGGTGAAAAGCCAGCACAGACAGTTGCTTTTGAAGTTAGAAAGGTTTCTCCCGCTCAGTACAAGGAAGCAGTTATCAGTAATGTTGCATCAGTTCCAGCAGGCGGTGCATTAAACCTTGTAACTGACCAGCCATCCCTTTTCGATTCCAAGATGGTTGATGCCATGATGGCAAGAAGCGATATCGACGTTAACGTAGTATTTGGTTACGGCGGAAAGACCTACAAGGTAGTTATCCCTGCAGGTTACAATATCAGAGGCCTTCTTGATTCCAACGGTTATTGCGGATTCTTAAGACTCCTTGCAATCCTTGGAGGAACGGTAATCTAATTACAAACCAGATATATAAAAAAACTTTGTTAGCACTCACATTAAGTGAGTGCTAAATTTTTGTTGACTTTTACCCTTGGGGGTCATAAAATTTTATTTGGGCCCGGAGTATACCATTTGCCTGGGCCAATATTTCTTTTAACAAAGGAGTGAGAATTATGGCTTCAAAAAAGGGTAATCTTTCAATCAACAGCGAGAACATGTTTCCGATCATTAAGAAATGGCTTTATTCGGATCATGATATCTTTTACAGAGAAGTAATCTCAAATGCATGCGACGCTATCACCAAGATCCGCAAGATGGATATGATGGGTGAGTACCAGCTTCCTGATGGATTCAAGCCTCGCGTGGACATCATTCTTAACGATAAAGACAAGACTATCAAGGTTGTAGATAACGGTATTGGTATGACAGCTGAGGAGGTTGAGGAGTACATCAATCAGGTGGCTTTCTCAGGCGCTACAGACTTCCTTAACAAGTACAAGGATAAGGCAAACGCAGACCAGATCATCGGACATTTCGGCCTTGGTTTCTATTCAACCTTTATGGTATCTGACAACGTAGATATCGATACACTTTCCTGCAAGGGAGGCCCTGCTGTTCACTGGACCTGTGACGGCGGCTCTGACTTTGAGATGGAGGATGGCGACAAGACAGAGGTTGGTACAACAGTAACACTTCACCTTTCAGAGGACTGCCTTGAGTTCTGCAACGAGTACAAGGCAAGAGAAGTAATCGAAAAGTACTGCTCATTCATGCCTTATGAAATTTATCTTTCAAAGGAGAACGAGGAAGGAACAGAGACTATCAAGGCTTCTGAGAAGCTCGACTCTGATACCGTAATCGAGGAAGTTCATCCTGAGAAGAAGGAAGGCGAGACTGAGGAACCTGAGCTTCAGTACAAGATAAGAAGACGCCCTCAGCTTCTTAACGATACACATCCTCTCTGGGCTAAGACACCTAAGGATTGCACAGAGGAGGAGTACAAGGAGTTCTATAGAAAGGTGTTCAGAGATTTCAAGGAGCCTCTTTTCTGGATCCACCTGAACATGGATTATCCTTTCAACTTAAAGGGTATCCTGTACTTCCCTAAGATCAACATGGAGTTCGAATCTATAGAGGGAACAATCAAGCTTTACAACAACCAGGTATTCATCGCTGACAACATCAAGGAGGTTATCCCTGAGTATCTGATGCTCCTTAAGGGTGTCATCGACTGTCCTGATCTTCCTCTTAACGTATCAAGATCAGCTCTTCAGAACGACGGCTTCGTTAAGAAGATCTCTGAGTACATCTCCAAGAAGGTTGCAGAGAAACTAGCAGGCCTTTGCAAGACAGATAAAGAGAACTACGACAAGTACTGGGATGACATCAGCCCATTCATCAAATATGGTTGCCTGCGCGATGACAAGTTCTGCGAGAAGATGACAGACTATATTCTCTTCAAGAACCTGGATGGCAAGTACCTTACAACTCCTGAAGCTCTTCAGATCAACAAGGAAGCTGAAGAGGAAGCAGATAAGGAAGAGAATGCTGTTGACGAAAACGGCAATAAGGTAGAGGCTGAGGTGGTAGACGAAGGCGCTAAGACTGAAGATGCAGCTAAGGCTGAGGATGAGAAGGAAAAAGAGCCACGTACCATCTACTACGTAACTGACGAGCAGCAGCAGAGCCAGTACATCAACATGTTCAAGGCTCAGAAGATGGAAGCTTTCATCATGAAGCACAACATCGATGTGCCTTTCATGGAGCAGCTTGAGAGAAAGAACGAGGGCATCAGATTCCAGAGAATCGATGCAGATCTCACAGATACATTTAAGTCCAGAACTTCCAAGAAGGCAGCAGCTGAGCTTGAAGAGAAGGAAAAAGAACTTTCAGAGAAGATCAAGAAGGCCCTCAAGAATGACAAGCTCAACATCAAACTTGAGAAGCTCAAGGATAAAAAGGTTTCTTCAATGCTTACTGTTTCTGAGGAATCAAGACGTATGGCAGACATGATGAAGATGTATGCTGCCAACGGAATGGGCATGGGATTTGGTGATTTCGGTAAGGAAGGCCAGACACTTATCCTCAATGCAAACCATCCTCTTGTACAGTATGTAATGGAGCACGAGGACGGCGATAACACAAAGATGATCTGCGAACAGCTCTATGATCTTGCATGCATCCAGAACGCACCATTAGAGGGTGAGGCAATGACCAAGTTCGTTCAGAGGAGCAATGAGATCATGCTCATGCTTGCTAAATAAGGCAGATATATGGCAAAAGAGATATGGCGCCCCGGAAACATGCTGTACCCGATACCTGCGGTAATGGTCAGCTGTGGAAGGCAGGGCGAAAACCCTAACATCATAACTGTGGCATGGGCTGGGAACGTGTGCTCATCTCCTGCTATGCTCTCTATCTCCGTCAGGAAGGAGAGATACTCCTACGACATCATCAAGGAGACCGGAGAGTTCGTGGTAAATCTTACCAGCAGACAGCTTACAAGGGCTGCAGACTGGTGCGGAGTCCGTTCCGGAAAAGACTTTGATAAGTTCAAGGAAATGAATCTGACTCCTCAGAAATCCGTGGAAGTATCCTGTCCCGGAATTTTAGAGAGTCCTGTGAACATAGAGTGCAAGGTTCATTCAATCCACGAGCTTGGAAGTCATGATATGTTCATTGGAGAAGTCCTCTGCGTAACCGTAGATGACAGATTCATGGATGATAAGGGCAGGTTCGACCTTGGAGCAGCAGACCTTGTGGCCTACTCTCACGGCGAGTACTTTGCTCTTGGAGAAAAACTTGGAAAGTTCGGCTACAGCGTTGCAAAGAAGCCTGTCACCAAAAAGCCGGCGGCCAAGAAGCCAGCTAAGAAATCTTCCGGCAAAAAGCCCGGAAGTGCAAAGAAAAAATCTGATAAGAAATGATTTACAGCCGAGAAGGTTCATTAAGAACTTTCCCGGCTGTTTTTTTACCGAATAAACAAAAAAAACGACAGAATAAACATAACGATAACTAGCGTGGAATATTATGATAAAATGTCAATAACTATCCCTTTGAGCCGGAGAAGAAAATGAAGAACATGGTAGATATCGAGGTTGTCCTCGATGAGAAGTACATAGACCCTAAAGTTACCATCAAGACCAGGGAAAATACGAGACAGGTAGAGAATATCATCTATGCCATTGAAAATGCCTCTGATTCTGATTTTCCGCAAATTGCAGCCTATCAGGATTCAAAGCTGATCTTTGTGTCCCAGAAGGATATAGTAAGGGCCTACGTTGAGGGAAGAAAGGTAATGCTTCAGACGGAGGATGACCTTTATACCGTGAAAAAGAGCCTTGCAGGTCTTGAAAGTGACTTGAATGAACTGAGATTTCTCCGTATTTCTCAGTCTGAAATAATTAATCTTTACAAAGTAAAATGCTTTGATTTTAACGCAGTAGGGACCGTGGGAGTTGAGTTCGACTGCGGTGTAAAGACCTGGGCATCCAGGAGCAGAGTAAAAGATATCAAGGCCAAAATAAAAGCCAATGAAGAAGCCCGGGAAGAAAAGGATTCCGGGCGAAAGGAGAGAAGACTATGGAACTGAGAAATAAGATCATAATCAAATCTCTGATTGGCTTTATTATAGGAATATTTGTGGGACTGTTTTTCTGGTTCATGAATTCCGGAGACTATTCAGGAACGGCCTTTGTTATTCACCTTATCATGTCGGGAATCCTGGGACTTATCGCTATGGGGGGCTCTGTTGTATATGACATTGAGAGTTGGGGACTTTTAAAGGCGACAGCCACTCATTATATTCTGGTAATGATGGATTATGTAATTGTTGCCACTGCTCTTGGCTGGGTTTCTTCTATTATTGAAATGATGATTTTTCTCGCAGGAATGACGATCATATACGCTATGATATGGCTTTTTGAAAGCTATCTGTGGAAGAGGACAATAAGGAAAATGAATGAGCAGCTAAAAGAAATGCAGGAGAGATGACCTATGAAGTTTAAGATCCTTGTTTCTGGTAAAAACAAAAAAGTTATAGCAGATATATGTGAACATTTGGCTACGGACAGAGGGTACCATACTGTGAAGTGTCCGGCTAATAAAGCTGCGCTGTTTGATGCTGCTTTGTCTGAACTTCCAAGAGTAATAATCTTGTGCCTTGGAGATGAAACCAAAGATTCCATCAAGGTTTATGATGTTATGACTGATCTATCCAAGCGAGGAGGTTGCCCGATTATAGTTATCACCAATGAAGAGGATGAAAAGACCTTTATCAATCATTCGGCTCTTTCAAAAGTTCTTTTCCTAAGGAGACCTGTATCTCTTCTGGCACTTTATGAAAAACTGTCTGAGATGGAGGAGGCACTTAAGAACGGAGATGATCTGATACAGACTGCCTTTAAGGAATATCATAACGAAAATCCGGATGCAGGCAGGAAGAGAAAGCATATCCTGGTGGTGGATGATGACTCGGAGCAGCTCATTACAATTAAGGAACAGCTGGAGGAGTTCTACGATGTGACTCCGGTTAAATCCGGTGATGCGGCGTTTAGATTTCTTTTAAAAAAGATACCAGACATTATTCTTCTGGATTACATGATGCCGGGAATGGATGGAACAGAGGTTTTGCGAAGGATAAGGACTGTGGATGAATATGCTTCAATACCGGTCATTTTCCTTACGGGAACCACTGAAAGAACCGCTGTACTAAGGATATTGACTGAGCTTAAGCCGCAGGGTTATATTGTGAAGCCTGCAAAAAAATCTAAGCTTGTGGCAAAGATCATAGACATTTTGGGGTGACTAATATGGAACTTGATACAAAGTGGATTGAGGACATTGGACTTGATGTTAAGCAGGGGTGCGAGTTTACGGGAGGTGCAGAAAAGTATTTTTCTGCACTTTTGCGTTTTTATAACAATTATGAAAAGAATCGTGGGAAGATCCATGAGTTCCTGGCTGCTGGAGACTATGAGAACTACACCATAACGGTCCATGCACTTAAGAGCAATTCCAAAATGATAGGTGCTATGGAACTGGGCAAGTCCTTTGAAGAATTGGAAAATGCCGGCAGGGAAAAAGATATACCGGCTATTCAAGGCAGTACCGGAAAAGTCCTTGATGATTATGCAGCTCTTATTGAGAAGCTGACACCAATTTCCCAGATGGGAGAGGTTAAGGCAGCTGACGAGATATCTGGTGAGGTGGCAAAAGAAACAGCTGATAAGCTCTTAACTGCTCTTGACGACTTTGAGGCGGATGAGGCCATGGAGCTTGTAAAAAAGCTATCGGGATATCCTTTCAGGCTAACCCAGAAGGAAAAGCTTGAGCAGGCAAAGAACTACATTTCAGACTTTATGTACGATGAAGCCGCGGACCTTGTAAGGGAGATAATCCCTGCCATAGAGTAAATGAACGGGTAAGTAATTTGAATAAGATTAGAACAATCCTTACGGTAATTCTGATAATTGTTTTTGGCTATATTCTCATTGGTGAAATAGTTATGCCACGAAATGCGCTGATATCCGGGATAGTGTGTGATGAGCTTCCTGCTGATAAGTGGATGCTTGTCAGGGAAGACGGCAGCAAAGTGCCCTTTGAGGTCCCGGGAAAAGCTGATGGGGATGTTTTGCTGCAGACTACACTTCCTGAAACCTTTGATGAGGATTACGATGCGCTGTGCTTTAGAGGCATGGACATGAAGATCTACATCGATGGGCAGCTGCGGGAAGAAGTGGTTTCTGAATACTACGGCTATCTTGGCGACAGATCTGCAGAAAAGTATGTGTTTGTTTCTCTACGGCCGGAAGACGCAGGGAAAGAGCTTTTGGTTAACTATGAGTATAACTATGGAGTAGTCTACGAGGTTTATATAGGCACAAGAATAGGCGTTATGGGGCATCTGTTCAGACTATATGGCCTTGAGCTATTTGTGGGACTGATACTTATCATCATTGGTCTTATTTGCCTTGTTGCTGCTGTTGCTTATAAGTATCTCTATGGCAAATATCTTGAACTTGAGCACCTTTCCATCGGCGCCATTCTTGGAGCCTGCTGGGTGCTGTCTAATTCTGTCTTTCGTCAGTTTTATACCAGCAATATTTCTGTGATGTCAGACATACCATTTCTCATGGTAATGATCATGCCACTTCCATATCTGGTATTTATTAATTCCCTTCAAAACGGCAGATACCATAAAGCTATTATAATCGTGAGTGTTTTGGAGATAGCTAATTTTGTCTTTTGCATCACTTTGTTTGTCACGGGGAAGGTGCCTCTGGCAGACAGTTTTATTTTCTCAGCAATATGCGCTCTTATCGGCATAAGTGTAATCTTTGTCACGGTTCTTTTGGACCTGAAAAAACATCTGATAGGATCCTATATATTTGTGGCTGCAGGATTCGGCGTTCTGGCCATCGCAGCTATAGTGCAGATCCTGGCCTATCAGTTTGCTCACGACGGAGTCTTCTCTGGCTTGTTTATGGCCCTGGGACTTTTTGGCTTCATGATCTGCTCCATTATCCACACCATCAAACAGATAATCGGAATAAGGCTTGAGTCCAACGAGCTTCTTCATATCAATAAGGCAAAGGACGATTTCCTTGCCAACATGTCCCATGAGATCAGGACGCCCCTTAACGGAATCCTTGGAATGGATGAGATGATCATCAGGGAAGCGGCTCAGAGCAACATAAAGAAATATGCTTTGGAGATCAAGAGCGCAGGAAATACTCTTTTATCAATAATAAATGACATCCTTGATCTGTCCAAGATTGAGTCCGGAAACTTCGAGATCATCCCGGTGGAATATGACGTGGCTTCAGTCCTTAATGATGTGCTGATCATGACAAGACCCAGAGCTCAGAAAAAGAACCTTGAATTCAACTACAATGTGTCAGGGGAAATCCCATCTATGCTCTACGGAGATGAGATCAGGATCAGGCAGGTGATGCTGAACATAATCAACAATGCCATTAAATATACCCAGGAAGGTCATGTTGATGTGTCCGTCGAAGCAAAATGCGAGAACACGGGGCATTTCGTGGATCTGTTGGTTAGAGTTTCCGATACTGGAATGGGCATCCGGGACGAGGACAAGGAGAAGCTCTTTAAGAGCTTCCAGAGGCTTGAGGAAAAGAAAAATCGCAGCATTGAAGGCACCGGACTGGGACTTCATATTACTTACAGATTGCTGGAAATGATGGATGGAGACATACAGCTCGAAAGCGAATATGGCATCGGAAGTACCTTCGAAATAACTATTCCTCAGAAGGTTGTAAATGCACAGCCAATAGGAGATTTTTCCCAGGCGGTAAAGAACTATCTGGATAATATTGAAACAGATGAAGTGGAGCTTTATGCACCGGCAGCGAAAATACTTGTGGTGGATGACAATGCCATGAACCTTGAGGTTATGGAGGGACTGCTGCTGGATACCAAGATAAAAGTTACGTTGGTAGATTCAGGACAAAAGTGCATTGATGCCGTAAAGGAAAGCAGATTCGACTGCATTTTGCTGGATCAGATGATGCCGGGAATGAACGGAGAAGAAACTCTTTCTGAAATGCTCAGGCTGGGAATCCTTGATGGAACACCGGTTGTGGCCCTTACAGCTGATGCTATCATAGGAGCCCGGGAGAGCTACATTCAGAAGGGATTCACGGATTATGTATCAAAGCCTGTGAAGTATGATGCTCTTGAGAAAGTTCTGAAGCAGTACATTCCAAAAGAAAAGCAGCTTGTTCATACTGCCGCTGATGAACTTCCCACGATGCTGATCTGGGGTAATGATTCAGATAAGCTTAAGGCAGAAAAAGAGAGGCTGGATGGAATATACAAATGCGTATGTGTTGTTGGAGAAAAAGCCAGAGATAAGTATCTTGAAAAACACAAGCCTGTAGGCGTAATGCATATCACCTGAAAAGGAGGCGAAGAAATGAAAAAATTTATGAGTGTTGCGCTAACATCGTTATTGGCGGGGGTGCTTATTTCCTGTGGCACTCCAGACAATACTGATGTTGTACCGGAAGCCAGCGGCAGCATAGCTAATGAAGCTTCTTTGGCCGATGCAGGTGAGACCGAGAACTCCGCCGAAGAAGCTGAGGGTGAGGCTGCGTTCCATATAGGCATTGTTACAGGCTCCTATTCCCAGTCTGAGGATGACAGGCGAGGTGCAGAAGCTTTCCAGAACAAATATGGTGAGGATATGGTCACCCTGGCAATTTATCCGGACAACTTCACTGAAGAACTGGATACAACAGTGCAGATCATAGTGGGGCTTGCTGATGATCCGGATATGAAGGCAATCATCGTCAATCAGGCAGTTGATGGGACCACAGAGGCCTTCCGCCAGATCAAGGAAAAACGTCCTGACATCCTTTGTATAGCGGGAGAGGCTTATGAGGATTTTTCCGATATAGGGGAAGTGGCGGATCTGGTGGTTAATTATGACTTTATCAGCAGGGGCTATCTTATGGTCCGTACGGCCCACGAGCTTGGATGTGATACCTTTGTCCATGTGTCTTTTCCCAGGCATCTGTCTTATGAATCCGTATCAAGGCAGGTTGCTATTATGAAAGCCGCCTGTGAAGAATTTGGTATGAACTTTGCCATGGAAGAAGCTCCTGATCCAACCACGGAAGTGGGAGTGCCCGGAGCCCAGTCTTATATATTGGAAAATGCTCCAAAGTGGGTTTCCAAGTACGGACAAAAATCGGCGTACTTTTGCACTAATGATGCGCACACAGAGCCACTTATAAAGAGTCTTATGGAAAATGGAGGCTACTTTATAGAGGCTGACCTTCCGTCACCATTAATGGGATATCCGGGGGCTCTTGACCTGGATCTTACAGGTGCAAGCGGAGACTTTGAGCAGATCACCAAGACAGTTGAAGATGCTGTGGTTGCTGCAGGAGGAAGTGGTCGCTTTGGTACATGGACCTATTCCTATGGGTATGCTGTTTCTGCTGGTCTGGCAGAGCATGCCAGAAATGTGATCCTGGGAGATAGCAAGCTGGGAAGTATCAGTGATCTTTCAAAAGCTTATGGAGTCTTTTCTCCTGGAGTTGAATGGAATGGATCCGGATACTCTGATTCGGAAACCGGTGAGAAGTGGGATAACATTTTCCTTATTTATCAGGATACATACATATTTGGCAATCCAGGACGATACATGGGAACTACAGGAATAGAGGTGCCACAGGAGTACTTTACTATTAAGTAGGAGCTGGCTATGGAAGATAAGGCTAAAAGAGATATAGAAAGAAAACACAAAAAGAATAGCATGCTTATTCCGCTTATACTGCTGTTTATATTTATGACAGTCATGGTGGTCTATGTTTCTGCGCTGATGTACAGGGTTGCTGTATCCAATTCCTATGCCGTAATGGAAGACAGAGTGCTGACTGTTTCTGCCATGGTAAACAACCACTTAAATACTGCTGAGAACGTGCTTCATGTAGCGGGCGATTCCGTAAATCATATGCTGGTAAGTGGAACTACTTCTGCCAGGATACATGAGTTCCTGGTTGATGAAACCACAAATATTGCAGAGCAGTTTGATGAAAATTATACCGGTATTTATGGCTATATTATGGGAAAGTACATCGATGGTCTCAACTGGGAACCACCGGAAGGGTACGATCCAAAGAGTCGTGAATGGTTTATCATTGCAAAGGAAGCTAGGGGAAAGGTTGTCTTTTCACCGCCTTATATTGATGCTCAGACAGGGAATCTTATTATCTCATCCTGTAGAATGCTTCCTGATAAGCAGAGTGTTATTGCCCTGGACGTTCAGCTCCAAGGTATCCAGTCAATGATGAGCGAATTGAAGATCTCCGGAAAGGGCTACGGATTCGTTTGCGATGAGAGCGGCCTTATCATTGCACATGCTCAGGAGGACAGAAAGGGAACCAATATTAGTGATATGGAAGGCGGGAAGGAGCTTCTTTCTGCCATGAAGGAAGTGGGTTCCGGCAGCTTTTCCTATATGCTTGATGATGAAAAATGCACTCTATATGTAAACAGCATTGCAAATGAATGGATCGTTGCCATGGTGGTCAGTGACCGTGAGCTATACTCCGAAGTGTTTACCCAGCGCATAGTGATCGTTATAATCTGCCTCCTGATCTTTGCTATGATAGCTGCAATCTACTATGCCGGATACAGGAATGAGCAGAAGTACACAAAGCAGATGGAGGAAATGAAGCTGGAGGAGCAAAAGGCGGAGTACGACAGGAAGGTCCTTGAAGTTGAGAAAGACGCAGCCAATGCATCCAATAAAGCCAAGAGCGATTTCCTTGCCAACATGTCCCATGAAATACGAACTCCCATGAATGCTATTTTGGGTATGGATGAAATGATCCTTCGAAATTCTCCCGGGGATCCAATAAGGAAATATGCCCTGGATATCCAAAGCGCAGGAAAAACTCTTTTGTCCATAATCAATGATATCCTGGATTTCTCCAAGATAGAATCCGGTAAGATGGAGCTGATTCCTGTGGAATACAGCTTTGCTTCTGTGATGAATGATGTGGTAAACATGACCATGAAAAAGGCCACAGACAAAGGCCTGGTCTACGATCTTAAAGTGTCAGAGGCTGTGCCTTCAGGCCTCCTTGGAGATGAGATCAGGATCAGGCAGATTATGCTTAACCTTATCAACAATGCCATTAAGTACACCCATGAGGGCAAGGTGTCCATTGATGTTTCCTTTGATGAGGAACCATCAATGCTGGTGATCTGCGTGGCTGATACGGGAATTGGCATAAAGAACGAGGATCTTGGCAAACTCTTTAGCTCTTTCCAGCGCCTTGAGGAGGACAAGAACAGGAACATAGAAGGAACCGGACTGGGCCTAAATATCACCCAGCGCCTTGTAAAGATGATGGAGGGCTCCATTTCTGTAAGCAGCAGATACGGCGAAGGGACGACCTTCACTGCTTCCATGAAGCAGAAAGTTGTGGATCCTACACCAGTAGGGGACTTTGCCCAGAACCTCTTAAGGCTTCAGCAGCAAAAGGAGGAATATAAGCCTTTGCTTATTGCACCTTCAGCTAAAGTTCTTATTGTGGATGACAATGATATGAATCTGGAGGTTATAGAGGGACTTTTGGAAGATACTAAGATCAGGATAGCCACGGCTCAATCCGGCAGCGAATGTCTTGATATCCTTCGGGAAAAGAAATATGATGTGATCTTCCTGGATCAGATGATGCCTGGAATGTCCGGCGCCCAGACCCTTACAGAGATAAGAAAGGAGCATCTTGCAGACGAAACTCCGGTCATCGCTCTTACAGCCGATGCCATAGTTGGTGCCAGAGAAAACTACATTAAGGAAGGTTTCACGGATTACCTGAGTAAGCCTGTTATGTACGAAGCTCTAGAAGCCCTCCTTCATAAGTATCTGAATAAGGATCTCGTCATGAGTGAAGAGGAACTTTCAAAAGAGAAAGCTTCCAAAGCAGACGCTACTGAAAACAAGCCTGTTGTTCTGGTGATCAACGACTCCAAGGAAGAACTTTCAGCCCTAAAAGGAATCATGGACGACAAGTTCAAGGGAGTCTATGTAAGAGACGAGGTCAGTGCCCAAAAGTATCTGGATAAACACAACGCAGACTATGTTTTGCGAAAACAATAAACTACACGAATTTATTTTGTCCCTGGTGGTATTCGTACCCCAGGGATTTTAATTTGCTTATAATATTATCAAGCTCTTCCCGGGAGAGGTCCAGGCCTTCTGCCAAAGCCTCCAAACTTCCGTAGTTGTCTCGAAGCTGGGTGTTTATAAAACTGAGTAATATCACAGGATCCTGTGGAATCATAGTTTTTCCTCCTGAAAAAATGGTCTGAGAGTTCTTCTTAGATTTTACCACACCACATATTGATAAAAAATCCATAAAAAACCCCATTATGTTGGAACTTAACATTATATGGTGTATAATTAATACGAGATTTTGTGAGTATTTTTAGGAGCAGCATGGAACCTATTATTGATATTCATTGCCACATTATGCCAGGGGTTGATGATGGTTCGGGGGACATGGCCACAAGCCTTGAAATGCTGAGAATTGCTGAAAAGAACGGCATAACTCACATGATACTGACTCCACATCATAAGCCAATGCACCACAATGTTAGTCCTGAGCATAACGTTATTTACAGAAAAAAACTCCAGGAAGCAGCCAGTGCAGAAGGTATCAAGATAAAGCTCTTTTCTGGAAACGAGATATATTATAGCGACGAGACCATGGACGAGTTGGAGCAGGGGAAGATATGCTCCCTGGCAGGATCTGACTACGTTCTGGTGGAATTTCATCCAACCAATCCATTCAGTGCAATACAAAATGCCGCCGGCAGAGTCCAGGCCTATGGGTATAAGCCCATAATAGCCCACGTGGAGAGATACAGCGATATAGTTTCTCATCCATCGAGAGTTCAGGATCTTATAGATATGGGCTGTCTTATTCAGGTCAATGCCTCCAGCGTTATGGGAAAGTATGGATTCGGCATCGGACATTTTACAAAGAAGCTGTTAAAGGAAAGGCTGGTTCACTTTGTGGCTACGGATGCCCATGATGCAAAAAAGCGAGCTCCGGAGATAGCAGATTGTCGCAGTTACGTGGAGAGAAAACTCGGGCAGGACTATGCAAAAGAGATATTCCTTATTAATGCTGCAAATGTGATCCGGAATCAGGAAGTATAAGACTTTAAGTATTATCACAAAAAGAGTGTATGAATAGAAGCAGGGGAGTAACCCATGGGGAAAAGGGACGACATTATTGAGATCAATCTGGGAGAGCTGTTTGCAGTTCTTTTAGGCAGGGCATTTCTGATAATCAGCGCCGGAGTATTCTTTGCTCTTGCAGGTCTTTTTATCAGCAAGTTCGTGCTTCACCCGGTATATGATTCAACCACCAAGATCTACATCCTTAATAAAGAGGAAAATCAGACCGTGACCTATTCTGATGTGCAGATATCCACTCAGCTCACACAGGATTATGCGGAGCTCATAAAGAGCAGATATGTTCTCGAGGAGGTTATCCAGAGGCTTAACCTTGTGGATATGGACTACGACGACCTGTCCGATGTGCTAAAAGTGGATACTCCTTCAGATACACGTATTGTTGCAATAACTGCCAGGGACGAAGATCCGCTCATGGCAATGCAGATAGCCAACTGTATAAGGGAAGTGGCTAGCGAACATATTGAGAGCGTTATGGATATTGACGCCATCAATGTAGCGGAGACGGCCAATGTTCCCATGGAAAAGTCAGGACCCTCCGTTATAAGATGGACTGTTATTTCCGGATTTTTAGGTGCTGTTGTGGTGGCCTTTTTCGTAGTCCTTGGGTATCTATTGGACGACACCATAAAGAGTAACGACGATGTGGAAAGGTACCTGGGCCTCAGCACACTGGCTCTTGTACCACTTACTCTGGATGAGACAGATAAAAAGAAATCCAGGAAAGCTGCAAAGAAAAAGAAGTAGGAGGGGGACAAAATATGCAGACCGCGAAGCTTCATTTTAGTCAGTCTGAAAACAACTACCAGATAAAAGAAGCATACAAGACCCTTCGAAGCAATGTGGAATTCAGTGGTCAGAATGTGAGGGTCATCTCTATCACCAGCTGTACTCCCGGTGAAGGAAAGACCACAGTAGCCATGGCTCTTGCAAGGGCTTTTGCTGAAGCAGGAAAAAAGACGGTTCTTGTGGATGCAGATATGAGAAAGTCCGTACTGGTAGGCAGATATAAAACCGGTTCAGTAAGACTGGGACTTACCCACTGCCTTGTAGGAAGAGAGAGACTTTCCAGCGTAATATGTGAGACTGATACACCTAATCTTTATGTGGTTTTTGCCGGACCTGTGCCTCCGAACCCTAGTGAGCTTCTGGGAGGAAAGATATTTGGCAAGGTCCTGGAGAATATGAAGCAGGTTTTTGACTATGTCATTATTGATACGCCTCCTCTGGGAAGCGTAATTGATGCAGCTGTTGTTGCCAAGCAGTGTGATGGCACGATTCTTGTGGTGGAAAGCAATTCCATCAGCTACAGATTTGCCCAAAGGGTAAAGGACCAGCTGGATAAGGCCGGTGCCAAGATGCTTGGGGCTGTACTAAATAAGGTAGATATCTCCGGAAAGGGCTATTATGGCCACTACGGAGCTTACTATGGCAAGTACTACGGTAAGTATTACGGCAAGTACTATGGCAAGTATGGGGAAGATAATGTTGATATTCCTGCTGCAAGACCCACTGTGACCAAGCAGGAAACTGAGCCGGATGAAGATGATCTTGATGAGCTTAATTACCTGGCCGGTGTTACCAGGAAAGACTAAAAAGCTCTGGAGGAGTTCGTGAGAGGAAATATTTTTGGAATTCTTTTTTCCATATTGAGTGGTGTTCTGATCTTTTTGATCGTTGTGGCTTATGGCAGGAGTGACAGGATTGAGCCTGAATTCAGGTTTTCTGCCACAGATACGATCTATGATTCGGCCACCACAGACAATGACCTGAAGGTTGGGATCAATGCCTACGATGCGAAGGATGGAGACCTTACCAGCAGGATTGTTGTAGAGAAGGTGGTCCTCAACAGGGAAAAAGAGACAGCGGTAGTATATTATGCAGTTGCAGATTATAGCGGCAATGTCACGAAGCAATCCAGAGTTTTTCCTGCTGACATTGCTGATATAGATAAAAATGCTGACCCCTCTGAGATCATAGAGGAGGAAGAAGAACTTTTCCCTGTGCTGAATCTGTCTCAGGAAGAAGGGGAAGGTTCTGAAGAAAGCGAAACTGAGTCTTCTGCAAGCCAGGAGGCAAGTAACTAGGAGCTAAATTATGCGGGGAAAAGGCAGTGTATTTCTCATTATCTGGGCAAGCCTTATGACACTTATCGTAGTGGCACTTGCAGGCTTCGAGGCAATGAGGATATTTGGAAAAACGAATCTCACAAATAAATCAGCTACCTCTACGCCTATGATGGCCCAAACCCAGGAGATGCTTCCCGAGGAAAAGGCTTCCACCACCTGGCAGTCTGACTGGGTAAGGTACAATGGCGATGTTTATGATTATAACGAAGATATAACCACATTCCTTATTATGGGAATCGACAAGGATGACGAGGTGGTGACAAAGGTCAATGAGGGAATGGATGGAGGACAGGCAGATTCTCTTTTCCTGCTGGTGCTTAATCCCCATGATCAGTCAATAAAGGTAATAGGTATCAACAGAAACTCCATGGCCAACGTGGATATTTATGATGAGTATGGCAGATATCAGAACACAGTTGTGGCACAGATTGCTATCCAGCATGGCTTTGGTGATGGTATGGAAAAGAGCTGTGAATATCAGGTGAAGGCTGTTTCAAATATGTTCTATCAGCTGCCTATTCACGGCTATGCAGCCATAAACATGAGCGCAATTCCTACTATTAATGATCAGGTAGGGGGAGTTGACGTGGTAGTTTTAGATGACCTGACTAAGTGGGATAAGACCCTCAAGAAAGGGGCAACCGTTCATCTGGAAGGAAAGAGTGCTTTCCACTACGTTAAGACAAGAGATATTGCTATTCCTGGGTCAAACGATGACAGGCTTGAAAGACAGCGTCAGTACCTGAACGGATTTATCGAAGCAGCGAGAAAAGTCAGCGAAGAGAATCCTAATGCTGCTGTAGAGCTGTTTACAGCCATCAGTGATCAGATGGTCACAGATATCACTCCGGATGAGATAAGCTATCTTGCGCCTGACCTTACCAGGTATAACTTCGATCCTGATGATCTTAAGATGATAAAGGGCACCACGCAGAAAAAAGGTGACTATGAGGAATTCATAGTTGATGAGGATGACCTTTACAATACGATAATTGAAATTTTTTATGAAAAACTTGATAATATGGACTAAATAAATGCACAAATCATGCCGAAATAACTACATAGATAGGAATGGGGTGAAACTATGCATTTCTGTTTGCCTTGTTCTCCTGATGCTGGTGGGATGCGGAAAGAATGGTCCCAAAAGCAATGTATCAGAGGAAAATGCAGGCAGTGAGGACTCCGGTGGCGTTTACGTTAATATGGCGCAGCTGCGGGAGCAAAATGAGGACATCTTCGCCTGGGTAAATGTTCCGGATACAGCGATTGATTATCCGGTGTGCCAAAGCAGCGAAGGGGATGACAGCTTTTATATTAACCATAACTATTTAAAACAGGCAGACCCCAAGGGGGCTATATATACAGAATGCGCAAATCTTAAGGATATGTGCGATTTTAACGAAGTGCTTCATGGTTCTTCCCCTGAAGATGGCACCATGTTTGCAGATCTTCAGAAGTTTCTGGATAGGACATATTTTGAAGACCATGAATATATATATGTATATACTGAAGATAATGCTCTGATCTACATGATCTTTGCAGCATATACAAGAGAAGATTTAAGGCTGATCGAAGAATATGATTTCACCTATGTTTCCGGATGCAGGGCTTTTTTGGATGAAATCTACCAAAACAGGAGCATGAACAAGCAGATTCGCTCCGGATGGGAAAACATGGTTCAGCCTGAGAACTTCATTATAACCTTAACAACAAAAAATGCGGATGATCCATCAAAGCAGACTGTTGTTATAGGATGCCTTGTGGGGGACCTGAAGGGGAAGATAGACAGGTATCTGGATTATTCTGACGAACAGGAATAAGAACATCAAACACCGGAAACACCCGGTGTGGGAATAGACTGAAACGATCAATTATAATAATAAGAAGGATGGAGGCGTAAAAATGAAAAGGATTCTTGCTTTGGCACTTGCATCTGTAATGATGGTATCGTCCACAATCTGCGTTTGCGCTGCAGAAACAACTACTGAAGATCAGTCAGTTACTATGAGTCCTGAGACCAAGAAGGTTATTGAGGATCTTCAAAAAGAGATCCAGGGACTTGAAACCCAGATAAATGATCTTATTAAGGCTGTTCAGGCTTCTCAGAGCAAGGGAGGCGGCGGTTCTTCATCTTCCAGCTCTACACCTCCTGCTCCTCCCACAAGTTCAGGTAATTCTGTATCCTATGGCGGAACAGTAGCATATCAGGGCGGAAAGGTTGAGATCAACGGCGGAAGGAGTAATGTAACCTTTACTATTAAGGCTCCTTCAGGCGGAGTTATGACATCAGCCAATTCACTGGCAACAAGACTTGGTGGATCACTCCTTACCTGCATCAACACAAGTTCACCCGGAGTTGCATTCTCAAATGCGAAAGTTAACTTCTTTGTAAGTGGTGTAACAAATGCAGATAACATCGCTGTATATCAGAACCAGAACGGAACATGGGTACAGCTGGTGGTTTCAGAGGTTCGTCAGGACCACGTTGTTGTAAATCTTTCAAAGCACGGTGATATCGCATTTATAAGGGTTCCCGTACTTGCAACAGTAACACATTAAGACCTATAACAAAAGAGGCCGTCACTAAAGTGACGACCTCTTTTTTGTATATATGAAAGGTATAAATTGTATAAACAAGGAGGTTCCGCTCTCGCACGCGTGCTCGCCGGAACACGTTCGAACTAGCTTCGAAAGGACCTCAGCAAGTTCTCTCAGCCCTTTACCGCTCCCTCAATCATTCCTTCCATGATCTGCTTCTGTGCGATCAGGAAGATTACGATCATAGGAATGATTGCCAGTAAAGCTGCTGGAAGAATTCTATCCCAGCTCTTTACGTAGGATCCTACGAACTTCTGGATGGCGATCGGAATAGTCATAACCTTACCGTTCTGTCCAAGCATCATTGAAGGAAGAAGGTAGTCGTTCCAGATCCACATTCCGTTAAGGATTGTAACGGTTGTGATAACCGGTGTGAGCAGAGGGAAGATGATCTGGAAGAAGGTCTGCTCTGGTCTGCATCCATCGATAGCTGCTGCTTCCTCCAAGGTATAAGGAACACCTTTGATAAAGCCGTTTAAGATGAACACTGTCATTGCTCCGCCGAATCCCAGGTAAGCAAATACCAGGCCCGGTACTGACTGAAGCATCTGGATTCCAATGAACTTTCCTACATCACGGAAGGTAGAAATAAGTGGAAGCATAACTACCTGGAAAGGAATGATCATTGATGCGATGAATGTAAAGTAAATAACTGTTGACCATACAGTCTTGTTACGGCAGATAACCCATGCAGCCATAGCTCCGAATAAAGAGAGCATAACAAGTGAAAGGACTGTGATAAGTGCTGAAGATCCAAAGGATTTCCAGAAGAGGAAGTTTGGATCATTAATTACTGCCTTAATGTTTGTAGACAGCTGTCCGAAGCTTGCGCCTTCAAAGCTTACAGGATTAGCGGTAATGTCCGAAGTCTCTTTTCCTGAGTTTATAAGAAGAAGGATGAAGGGGAACAATACATAAGCTGCTACAATAACTGCGATTATCATTCTTATAACGATGGTAGAAGATTTCTCTTTTGTATGCATTATAATTCCACCTCCTTCTTATTTGATATACGAACCTGAATGATTGAAACTACAGCAAGGACGATGAAGAAGAATACTGCCTTAGCCTGGCCCAGAGCGTAGTCGTTATTGATTACGGCTGTGGTGTAAATGTTCAGTGCCAGCATCTCAGTTCCGTTGGCGATGTAGTTACCAAGGAATTCGATTGATCCTTTACCGTTTGTCAAAGCAAGGTTTACATCAAACTGCTTAAATGCAGATGTAAGTGTAAGGAATGTACATATTGTAATAGTAGGAGCAATCATTGGAAGCTTGATGTTGAAAAGAGTCTGTGTAGGATTTGCTCCATCGATCGCTGATGCTTCAAGCACGTCGCCGGGAATAGTATTAAGACCGGTGATGTAGATCAGCATGATATAACCTGCATATTGCCAGATATATACGATGATTACAGCAATAAATGCTGTATGTGTATCCGAAAGCATTGAGTAAGTGCCTGTAAACTTGGTTACAACGTTACTGAAAATGAACTGCCAAATGTAACCCAGAACGATACCTCCGATAAGGTTTGGAAGGAAGTAAGCTGCTCTGAAGAATCCCAGGCCTTTGATCCTTGAGGTGCAAAGGAGAGCTAAAAGAAAAGCTACCAGATTTACCAGGATCATGTTGAAAACAACGAATAAGAAAGTAAGAAGTGTTGACCAAAGGAATGATGGCTGTTTGAACATTCTTGCGTAGTTTGCAAGACCAACAAAACCTTTGAGCTTAATGCCGTCCCAGTCTGTGAAGGAATAACCGATACCAAGGAAAAGAGGTATTATTACGGTTACTGCAAATGCAAACAGTAGTGGGAACAGGAAAATTACATTAATAATAGTGCGATGATACTTAAGAGTTGGGAAAAGATAAAGCCCAACAAAAAACAGGATGATACCGCATACGAACATGGCACCTCTACCTAAAATAACTGGTGTGGCTGTTCCGTTCATGGGTATAGTGAATAAGATCAGGTCGCCTGCCTTCGATATTGATAAAGCCAGACCGGCGATTGTAAGCACAAGTCCCAGGATAAGGCAGCCAAATGAAGCAACCCTTCGACCGGTAGAAAATGTACCCATTCGTAGTCCTCCTTTCAAATAAGAAAACAATAAGTGACGTGGTTTAACAGTTAAAAACAGGCAGGGCACTATACATGCCCCGCCTGCATGTTTACATATTACTGAGCGTAGTATCCAGAGATAACCTTAGCCATTGTTGAAACGAATCCGTCAGCATCGAGCTTGCCCTTTGCATAATCTGCAAATACGTTACATGTCTCGTTCTGAAGTCCGTCCTTCTTAAGCATTGTGTGCCATCCTGAGTAATTACCAGCTGTGATGTAGCTATTCATGCTCTTGTAGAATGGGTTAACTGCCTCGTACTGGCAATCATCGAAAGGAGATACAAGACCAGCATCGTTAACAAGGATGTTCTGAGCTGAGTCGCCTGCACACCAGTTGAAGAAAGCCTTAGCACCATCAACGTTACCGTTTGCGTATGCTACCCAGTATGAAGGTGGTCCAGCGATGATTGTGTTGATACCATCCTCAAATGCATAAGGAGCAAATCCGCACTCGAAGTTTACGTCGTCAGGAGAAGTTACACACCAGTTACCCTGTGTGATGAATACATACTTGCCTTCCTTGAAGCCTGCTACCTGGTTGTCATATGTTCCGTCGATGAGAAGAGCAGGATCTGAGTACTGATTCATCATGCCGATGAACTCAGCGAAGTTCTTCATTCTGGACTCGTCAATCTTTCCACCGTCGTTAAGAAGATCGATGTATGTTGTGTCGTCAGCCTTAAGACCTGCGTCAAGATACTGACCAAATACGTGTGTTCCTGAAGACCAGCCAAGGTTTGTAGGCTCTGCACACCAGCCAAATACAGCGGTGATACCAAGCTCGTCCTTCTTGGAATCAAGAGTCTCACAAGCAGCCTTCCATGCATCAGGAGATGTAAGAGAAGCAGGATCTACACCAGCTGCCTTAAGGAGGTCAGCGTTGTAACCAAGAGCTGTAGCCTCTACTGTGTAAGGGAATCCGATTGTTCCCATTGAAGAATCAATGAGTTCGAATCCTGTCTTGTTTGTCCACTCTTCGCCAGCAAGATCAGCAAGCATGCCGTCCCAGTTAGCTGCCTGGTTAGCCTCAATTACGAAGATGTCAGGCATGTTGTCAGCCTGGTACATTTTCTTAAGCTCGTCAGAAGCATTTGTGTCACCACCGATTGTCTCAACGATGAGCTCGTTGCCAGTCTCCTCTTTGTACTTAGCAGCGAGAGCCTGCATCTGATCGTTGATCTCAGGCTTACCATTGAGAAGTCTTACTGATCCAACAGAAGCTGTCTCTGTAGCGTCTGCTGCAGGAGCTGCATCTGTAGTTGTCTCTGCTGCCTGTGTATCAGCAGGAGCTGCTTCAGTAGCAGTGTTGTCAGATGTTGTTGTTGTGTCAGTTGTACCTGTTGTTCCGCAAGCTGCAAGGCTAAGAACCATAGTGCTTGCAAGAAGAACTGACATGAGTTTCTTTTTCATTTCTTTTCCTCCTTTTGTGTAGCTTTTGTGCAAGTTGCCATAACTTACTTCGTTTCTGGCGGTTACTTTTGCGCATAAGTTGTACGCTGAAATCAAGATATCACATACAAACTCAAAATTCAATAGATTTAGCTAAAAAAAATTCACGGTTTGTTCATAAATGAAACCGTACTCCGCTTGTAGAGCGGACTTAATCGTTTACATCGAAAAATTAAAAAACACTTAAACGTTTATAAAAATTGTGAAAAATCAAAAAAAAGACCGACTTATGCGTATAAGCTTAAGTTGGTCAAGTTTTATATGATGCGCCGAATTAGTGCTCTGTTTTTTCGGCAAGTAGTATATCAGTTTTTGTTTATGTTTCTTACTGTGTCACGGATTACCAGATGTGTTGGCAGTTTGATCTGGTTGGGGGTCTTTTTGCCGGATAGCTGCTTTAGCAAAGTGTCAGCAGAAGTGATACCCTTGGATTTTACATCCTGATGTACGGTGGTAAGAGCTGGCCTGTGGAGCTGCCCCAGCATATTGTCGTCGAAACCAACGATGGAAATATCCTCGGGAACAGAGATTCCTCTGTCTTCAAGAGCTGCCATGAGAGTTACTGCATAGAGATCTGATACGCACATTATGGCTGTAAACTCTTTTGCGCGGGAGCAGATCTCCTCAAGGCTGGCTTCGATATCCTCGGTTCGTGGCCTTATCTGTAAAAAGTCTGAGCTCTTGAATTTAATCTTGTTATCCTGAAGGGCTTTCTTGTATCCGTTGAGCCTTGCCAGGTCGACGCCCTTGGTGTTATCTGACAGGAAAGCAATTTTCCTGTGACCCTGGGAGATGAGATAGCTGGCCATATCATAGGCACCCTGTTCATCATCAAGACCTACGTTGGTGAAGTGCTTAAGACCCTCGATACTGTAGGTGTCTATACAAACGATTGGCTTTTTGTATTTTTCGCTGACCCTGATACCGTCGTCATCCAGCATACCGAAGAGGATAAGACCGTCCACGTTCCAGGTTGAAACATGTCGCATAATCTCGCCTATATCACTGGAGATGTACAGCATCATGAAATATCCGGCGTTTCGTATAGTCTCTTCTACACCGCCTATAAGAACGGAGACGAATGGATCCATGATAAGGTTTTCATACTTGTCGGCTCTTGCCTTGAGGGCCAGGCCGATGATCTTGGATTCGTTCTGGGCAAGGTTTCTTGCGTTTATGTTTGGAACATAATCAACCTTTTTGAGAAATTCCTCCACCTTCCTTCTGGTGTCGGGGGAAACCTCGCCGGCCTTTCCATGGATAACATTTGAAACCGTTGTAGTGCTCATATTTAGTTGCTTTGCGATTTCTTTAATGGTTATCATTTTTTACACTTGGACTTTACAAAGAAAAAAAGTTGTTGTATGTTGTTTGCAGATTCGGGACAAGTCCCTTTTGTCTCAAAATAACATGGCGGAACATAAGTTGTCAAAATCATTTTTTAGAGGAGAATTATGAACACAAATTATAACAAAATAACTGTTTCAAAAGATGCCCTGGAAAAACTTTCCAAAGCTTCTGACATTGTTTCTTCTATAGTAATACCTGAGGATATACCACATGGTGATATGCCTGGGGATAAGATAGAGATCGGCGAAAGCCACATCGCTAAGGCGAAGACAATTTTTCCTATATTAGTAAAAGAACTTCAGGCAAAAATGTCTGCTAATCCTTATTCAAGAGCAGTAGTTGCAGTTTGCGGAGGATCAGGAGTTGGTAAATCAGAGATTGCGTCACTTCTGTCATATATGCTTGAAACTGCAGGAATAGGCAGCTATACCATGTCTGGTGACAATTACCCACATCGTATTCCTATGTATAATGATGCTGAAAGACTCCATACTTTCAGGAAGTGCGGAATCAGAGGAATGGTTGACGCAGGTGTCATGAACCCTGAAAATGCCGAGAAGATCCGTGAGCTTCAGAGGGCTGAAGATGACGCAAACAAGGCACATCTGGACACTGACACATGGTTCAGAAGCTATTTTGAGGCTGGTTCAAAGGGACTTAATGATTACCTTGGTACTCCAAATGAAACTGACTTCGAAGAAGTTGATCAGATAATGAAGGCCTTTAAGGATGGAGCTGATAAGCTTTACCTTAAGAGAATGGGAAGAGACGAAGCATCACTTTGGTACGATGAAGTAGACCTTTCTAATAAGAATGTTCTTATAGTAGAGTGGACTCATGGAAATAGTGACTACATGAGTCAAGTGGATGTTCCGGTTCTTTTAAACAGCACTCCTGAGGAGACTTTAGAGCACAGAAGATCCAGAAACAGAGATGGTAAGCTGGATAGCCCATTCACAATGCTGGTTCTTGAGCTTGAGCAGAAGAAGCTGGTCGATCAGGCTCACAAGGCAAAGATCATCATCTCAAAAGCTGGTGATATCATCAGCTATGATGAGTTTAAAAAACTTATGGGAATCTAACATTTTAACTTATTGTGTTGTTGCGAAAAAGCGGAGTAAAAAATATGAAAAACAATTACGTAGATAATGGACCAATGCTGAATGCTTACCCTGATAGCATGGGTGGAACTCTTTCTGATATTGTTTCAGTTCTTTCAAAAAAAGAATTTGAAGATGTTTTCCAGTCCTTCTATATTCTTCCAAGTATTTTTAATACGGATCTGGACAGAGGCTTTTCAGTTATTGATTACAGTATCAACGAAGAGATGGCTGCTCCTGGGGATATTGATAAGCTTGGCGAGCTTGGAATTGATCTTAAGCTTGATTTCATCTTAAATCATGCATCAGTTCTTTCACCACAGTTCCAGGATCTTCTTAAGAATGGTGAGAACTCCAAGTACAAGGATTTCTTCATCAACTGGAATAAGTTCTGGGATGGATATGGTGATATGACCCCTGAAGGTTATATTCAGCCAAAGGAAGAGTACATCAAGGATATGTTCTTCAGAAAGCCAGGGCTTCCTATCCTTATGGTAAGAATGCCCGATGGAAAGGATGTTCCTTATTGGAATACTTTCTATCAGGAGGTTCAGTATAAACGCCCTGATGCTCAGGATCTCATGGATAAGATGGATATCCAGTATCTTGCTGCTTCAAGGCTTTCTGAGAGAGTCTGCAAGGAGCTTGATGAGGGGAAAAAGCCTGCGGAAATAAATTATGAGGGATATGAGAAATATAAAGACGCTGTTATAGAACTCCTTGAGTCAGGAAGACGTTATCTTGGTCAGATGGACCTTAATATAAAGTCCGACCTGGTTTGGGAGCACTACAGAAATACGCTTAAGAGTCTTTCTGGGTATGGTGCAAGGATTGTTCGTCTGGATGCCTTTGCTTATGCTCCTAAGGAGCCTGGCAAGAAGAACTTCCTCAATGAGCCTGACACCTGGGATGTCCTTGAAAAGGTCAAAAAGCTTGCTGACGAGTTTGGAGTTTCACTTCTTCCTGAGATTCATGCAAGCTACAGTGAGAAGATATATGAGACAGTGGCCAATAAGGGCTACATGACTTACGACTTCTTCCTTCCCGGACTTCTTATTTATGCTATTGAGAGCAAGAACGGAGAGGTTCTTAAGAACTGGGCCCAGGAGATCCAGGAAAAGAAAATTCGCGTAGTCAACATGCTTGGCTGCCATGACGGAATCCCGCTCCTTGATCTTAAGGGAATCCTTCCTGAGGAAGATATCCAGAAGATGATCGATACGATCGTAGGAAGAGGCGGATTTGTAAAGGATCTTCATGGTGCCAAGAATATGTATTATCAGGTAAATGCTACCTACTACAGTGCTCTTGGAGATGATGATAAGAAGATGCTCTTTGCAAGAGCAATTCAGATGTTCATGCCCGGTAAGCCACAGGTATGGTATCTTGATCTCTTTGCAGGAAAGAACGATCACGAAGCTGTAAAGCGTGCCGGAGCCGGCGGACATAAGGAGATCAACAGAACAAATCTTACTATGGACCAGATTCAGGAGGCCCTTCAGAAGGATGTTGTAAAAGAACAGCTTAAACTCCTTCAGATCAGAAACACCAATCCTGCCTTTGGATTTGATTCTAAGCTTGATATACAGACAGAAGGTTCAGTAATGACCTTCACATGGACAAACGGTGAGCACAAGATATCTCTTAGAGCTGATTTTGCAGATTATAGCTACACCATCCAGTAAGCATAATAACAGGTAAAGAAAATGCCTCTCACGTCAGTGCGTGAGGGGCATTGTTAGTATTCTTTTAAATAATTTCACATAAAAAACTTAATCCTTAAGATATATCAGATAATACATTGCGCCTACGCACAAACTGCCCCCTATTATATTACCCAGGGTGACGGGAATCAAGTTTGTTACAAGATATCCAAGAAGGGACAGGGATGGGGCTGAAATGCCATAAATGGAGGTCGCGATCATTCCTGCAGGAATGAAGTACATGTTGGCTACGCAATGCTCAAAGCCGCCGATGATAAAGAGCATAACAGGGAACCAAAGTGCCAGGACCTTGCCTGCCAGTTCGTCTGCGCCAAAGGAACACCAAACAGCCATGCACACCAGGATGTTACACAGGATTCCCTTTAAGAGACCATCGGAAAAAGAAATCCCGCTCTTTGCTACGGCTGTATTTACAACGGCCTGGGCAAGAGCACCGTCAGCAAATGCATAGGTGTGAGAGAAGTTGGCTAAAAGAGCTATAGCAAGACCTCCAACCATATTTCCAAGATATACAATTAGCCAGTTCCTGAGCATTCCTGCCACAGTGGCTTTTTTTGAAAGGACCGGTATAAGAATAAGGCAGTTGCCTGTAAAGAGCTCTGCGCCTCCTATAAGGACCATAAAAAGACCTATTGGAAAAACAACTGAACTGATAAGACGGCCGGTTGATGGATCGGGGGCACAAACAGAAGCAATCTGGCTTCCCAGTCCGCCCAGGGCGATAAAAGCGCCGGCCATTATACCAAGTAAAAAAGTCTTTCTAAAGGAAAGCTTGGTCTTGGCGACTCCGGCAGTTTCATAGGTACTTGCAATAGCAGCAGGTGACTTCATGGCAAACTCCTTTCAAATACAAACAAGTTATTACACATCATATAGTATATTACTTAAGATAAAAACACAATATATAGTTTTACTGTAAATGATGACAATTGCACGAAATGCAGGTAAAATAAATATTATAAAGCGTTTTGCGGGAGGTTTACCCATTGGCAAAAGTTGTAACAAAAGGAGTTGCTAAAGTTCCTGTGGTTATGCAGATGGAGGCACTTGAATGCGGAGCCGCCTGTCTGGACATGATCCTGGCCTACTATGGCAGGTGGATTGCCCTTGAACAGGTAAGGCTTGATTGTGGTGTTTCCAGAGATGGATCAAACGCGAGAAATATCCTGAAGGCAGCAAGAAACTATGGACTTTCTGCAAATGGATATAAGATCCCGGCGGAGGCCGTAAGAACCAGTGCAACATTCCCCTGCATTATTCACTGGGAGTATAACCATTTTGTTGTCCTTTGCGGTTTTAAGGGCAACAAGGTCTGCATAAATGATCCCTCCAGAGGAACCATTTACATTTCTTTTCAGGAGTTTCAAAAGAGCTACACAGGAATAGCTCTTTTGTTTGAACCTGAGGAAAGCTTTGAAAAGGGTGGAAAGCGTAAGAGTATCCTTGGCTTTGCCATGAAAAGACTTCAGGACGCCAAGGCAGCAGTTATCTTTACTGTGGCTATAACTCTGTTCTCCTACGGCTTTACAGTAATCAATCCCTTTATTTCCGAATTCTTCATGGATGATATTCTGACCACCAGAGCAAAGTCGGATTATCCCGTTTTTCTTGGAGTAGTATTTGCTCTTGCAGTTGTCCAGATAGCTGTATCCTGGGTTGCTGCTATTTATTCCCTAAAGATCGATGGAAAACTGGCTATTAATGGTAGTACCTCCTTTATGTGGAAGGTGCTTCGTCTTCCCATGGAGTTTTTCTCTCAGAGAATGTCCGGTGATATCCTCATGAGACAATCCACAAATGAAGAAATAGCCAGCACTATTGTAAATACTCTGGCGCCTCTTGCCCTGAACACTATCATGATGATCTTTTACCTGGTCATTATGATAAATTTCTCTGTTCCCCTTACTATTCTTGGTATCATTACCGTTATGATAAATCTCTATATATCCAAGATCGTATCTGATCACAGGATAAATGTTACCCGTGGGATCATGGTGGACAGGGGAAAACTTTCCACTGCCACTCTTTCCGGTATCAGCATGATAGAGACCATAAAGGCCAGCGGAGCGGAGAACGGCTTTTATGAAAACTGGCTGGAGCTAAAGGCAAGCGTAGATGAGAAGGAAGTCCAGCTCATGCGTAAGGATATCTATCTTGGCGGAATTCCCCTGATGGTAACTACCCTTGCTAATAGTGCTATCCTGATCGGCGGTGTTTTACTGGCGTTTAACGGGCATTTCACCATCGGTATGATCACTGCATTCCAGGCTGTTCTTGGTTCTTTCATGGGACCTGCCCAAACTCTTACAAATGCCGGACAGACTATGCTTGAGATGAGAACTGAGATGGAGCGTGTTGAGGATGTAATGAACTACAGATCTGATGAATACGCTGACAGAGAGGATGATATGTCCCACGTCTTTGAGAAGCTCTCCGGCGATATCGTCATGAAAGACGTATGTTTCGGCTATTCAAGGCTTGACGAGCCTTTTATCAAAAACTTTAACCTGAACCTGTCCCAGGGTAAAAGAGTTGCCATCGTTGGCGGAAGTGGATGCGGAAAATCCACGGTTTCAAAGCTTTTATCAGGACTCTATAAACCCTGGAGCGGTCAGATCCTTTTTGATGGCAAGACCATTGATCAGATAGACAGAAGCTCTTTTACCGGATCCGTAGCTGTGGTGGACCAGGACATTATCCTGTTTGAGGACACCATTGAAAACAACATCAAGATGTGGGACGAATCCATAGAGAACTTCGAGATGATACTGGCAGCCAGAGATGCCCAGATTCACGACGACATAGTAAAGAAACCCGGAGGCTATCAGCATATGATCGCTGAGGGAGGAAAAGACCTATCCGGCGGACAAAGACAGCGACTGGAGATCGCCAGGGTTCTTGCCATGGATCCTTCAATAGTCATACTGGATGAAGCTACCAGCGCTCTGGATGCAAGGACCGAGTACGAAGTAGTAAATGCCATAAAGGACAGGGGAATAACCCTTGTGATAATTGCCCATAGACTTTCTACAATCAGGGACTGCGACGAGATCATAGTTCTTGATAAGGGAAACATCGTGGAGCGTGGAACACACGAGGAACTGTTGGGCCTTGGCGGCTATTACAGCGCGCTGGTATCAAATGACTAAAGGGGAGCTTATAAGTGGGCTGGTTTGACGAACAGATAAGACTAAGAAAAAGAATAGATGATGAGCTCTACAAGAGATCCTATGAAAACATAGCTAACAGGGTCCTGGGGCAGATGATCGGAATGACCGATGACCGGACACTCATGAAGAATGCCATTGAGCAGGTGCTCCGCTACTATGACTACCCTAAGGTTGAGATTCCCATGGGGATAAAAGAGCCATTGGAGCAGATTGAGTATGCTGCCAATTCCGTAGGAATGATGAAGGCCAGTATTACCCTGAAAGAGGGCTGGTTTACAGACTGCTTTGGACCTATCATCTGCTTCAAGAAAGAGGGGAATCTTCCGGTAGCTCTTTTCCCGTTTGGGTTTGCCAGATATTATTACAAAGATCCTGAGACAGGTAAAAAGGTTTACCTGAATAAAAAGACGGCTGCACTTTTTAAAGATGAGGCAGTGGCTTTTTATGAGCCCCTGGCCCTTAAAAAGCTCGGCGTTTCCGACCTTTTGAGCTATATGAAAAAACGTCTGGGTCACATGGATATTTTCTATTATGCCGCTGTGGCTGTTCTTGCAGTATGCATAGGCATGGTCCAGCCTATACTGTCTGAATACATGACAGGTACGGTGCTTCAAACGAAGAATTACCAGCTGTTTGCTGCAATATCTCTTTCTATTGTTGTTTTCATATTTACTAACTGGCTGTTCACGTCATTGTCCAGTGCTGTGGCCAAAAGAGTGGAGTGGAAGATCACGATCCCTGTAGAGCAGGCGGTAATGCAAAGGATACTTACCCTGCCGGTGCCATTTTTCAGGGAGTACAGCGCAGGTGAACTGTCATCCAGAGCTGAAAGTATCAATTCTGTATGCCAGATCCTGATAAATGACGTATTGGTGCTTGGAATCACATCCCTTGCATCCCTTGGATATATCTTCCATATCAATTCCTATGCACCGGAGCTGGCGATTTCCGCTGTTGTAGTAATTGCTACCACGGTTTTGTTGTCCACCATCGCAGCTTTTATGCAGATGGGCATAACAAAAAAGAGAATGGAGCTTCTTGCCCAGGAGACAGGACTTAGCTACTCCATAATCAACGGAATACAGAAGATCAAGCTTGCCGGAGCAGAGAAAAGAGTATTTGCCAAGTGGGCAGACCATTTTGCTGAAGGAGCAGCTCTTGCCTATAATCCACCCTTCTTTCTTAAAATAAACGGTGTCATTAGTTCAGCGGTATCTTTGATCGGAACCTTCGCTTTCTACGCTTTGGCAATCCATTCAGATATTACGGCGTCGGAATACTATGCTTTCAATGTGGCATACGCTGCGCTTTTTGCAGCTTTTTCACAGCTCTCAACTGCATCGCTGTCAGTTTCCAGGATAAAACCGGTGCTGGATCTGGCAGAGCCTATCCTTAATGCGGAGCCGGAAAAGACCCTTAAGAAGGATCTGGTAACAAAGCTCAACGGTAGCGTTGAACTGGATGGGGTGTATTTCAGATATTCAGAGCAAACTCCATATATTCTGGAGGACTTTAGCCTTAAGATAAAGGCCGGTGAGTATGTGGGAATCGTAGGAAAGACCGGCTGCGGAAAGTCCACACTTGTCCGTCTTATTCTTGGATTTGAAAAGCCTGAAAAGGGCGTTGTATTTTTCGATGGAAAAGACATAGCAAGGCTGGATCTTAAGTCCCTTCGCCGAAAGATCGGATCTGTTATCCAGGACGCAAGGCTCTTTTACGGGGATATCTTCCATAACATAGCTATTGCATCGGAAAAGCTGACCATGGAGGAAGCCTGGGAGGCAGCAGAGGTGGCAGGTATAGCTGATGATATTCGTGCAATGCCCATGGAGATGCACACCATTATCTCTGAAGGTCAGGGAGGAATTTCCGGAGGACAAAGGCAGCGTATCCTGATAGCCAGAGCCATTGCATCAAAGCCGAAGGTCCTCATATTCGACGAGGCCACAAGTGCGTTGGACAACATAACCCAGAAACAGATATCCTCAGCTTTGGATGACCTTAAGTGTACCAGGATCGTCATAGCTCACAGACTCTCCACTATAAAGAACTGTGACAGGATCATAGTTCTGGACGGAGGAAAGGTCATCGAGTCAGGAAAATACGATGAACTAATGGCGAATAAAGGATTCTTCTACGATCTGGTAGAGAGGCAGCAGTTATAACATTTAAAGGGAGTCAGGCAAATGATTTGGCCGGCTCCTTTTTTGTGCCCAGATTCTCACAGTTTTCGAATTAAATAGTTATAACTCGCCAATATTTGCATTTTTACCTAAAATTCGGTTATCATATAATGAATGTATCAGAGAACATTAAACGTTTTCGTCAACATTATGAGGAGGAAAAAAATATGTGGAACAGACAAGCGGTTAAAGAAACCGGTCTCATCAGTATGAAGAGAAACTACTGGAACTCAGTGCTGGTAGCCTTTATCGCTACTCTTTTTGCTGGGGCTTCAGCAGGACTTGGAAGATCAGTAGGAAATTCATCATCATGGAAAGAGGAATTTGAAAATTCAAATTTCACCGGATTTTCAGATATTTCCCTTGATGATCCCCAGACAATTGCAATATTTATGGTGGTGCTTGGCGCTATTGGTGTGATAGCTCTTATTGCAGCACTTCTCAGGATCCTGGTATTCAATCCCCTTACTGTAGGTTGCGACAAGTTCTTTATCAGGAACCAGTACGAGAATGCTTCTGCCAGTGAGATCGGATATGCCTTCAAGAACAACTATGGAAACACAGTGCTGGCAATGTTCCTTATGAGACTTATCATCGGACTTGGCTTCATTTGCTTCTTCGTGCCGGGTGTTATTCTTTCATTTTCTTACAAATTAGTACCATATATCCTAAGTGAAGAGCCTGAGCTTGGAGCAGTGGATGTGCTTAAGAAGTCAAGAGCAATGATGCAGGGCAATAAGTGGAACTGGTTCGTATTTGAGCTTTCATACATTGGATGGCACATTCTTGCAGCATTTACCTGCGAAATACTGAATCTCTTCTATGTCAGCCCTTATCTTCAGAATGCGCTCGCAGCTCTTTACATTGCTGTAAGAGATAATTTCAATGGCTACACACAGACTCAGGTAGTTGATACACCACCTGTAAACTAAGGTTAGATATTTAAATGACTTTTGGGCAGCCGTTCTATCAAAGGAGCAGCTGCCATTTGAGGTTTTGTTATGAGAAAACTTGTTGAGATAAAGGATGTCAGTAAGATATATAATCCCGGTGAAAACGAGGTAAGGGCGTTAAACCACGTCACCTTGTCCATTGGTCAGGGAGAATTTGTGGCTATCATTGGCCAGTCAGGTTCCGGTAAGTCAACTTTGATGAACATGCTAGGCTGCCTGGACACTCCAACCAGTGGAAAATACTACCTTCACGGACAGGATGTATCTCACATGACAGACGATGAGCAGTCAGATGTAAGGAACAGGGAGATAGGCTTTATCTTCCAGGGCTTCAACCTTATTCCATCACTTACAGCCCTTGAAAATGTGGAGCTTCCGCTGATATACAGAGGCGTAGGTAAGAAGGAGAGGGAGAGGCTTGCCAATGCTGCCCTCAACAGTGTGGGTCTGGAAAAGAGAAAGTCCCACAAGCCCAACGAGATGTCCGGTGGACAGCAGCAGAGAGTTGCCATTGCAAGGGCTATAGCTCAGGCACCTCCAATACTTCTTGCGGATGAGCCTACAGGTAACCTTGACACAGGCTCTACAAAAGAGATAATCAGAATAATAAAAAGGCTCTACCACGAGGGAAGAACTGTTATAATAATCACTCATGATCCCGGCATTGCTAAGCAGGCAAAGAGGATCATAACCATATCCGATGGAATGATACAAAGTGACATTATGAATCCTGATTACAAGGATGAGATTTAAAGGGAGGAAGTCTGATGGCAGAAAACAATAACCTTGATAACAAGGAAAAAGAGATACAGGATACAAAAGCTTCGGTTTCAGAAGCGGCTGTTCCATCTGATCAGAACGTGATAAAAGAGACTACCGGCTCTTCAGTGGAGATCTACGATGAGGATGACAACGTGGATCTTTCAGATTCAAAGAAGAAAAAGAAATTTAAGAAGAGATATGTGGTTATTCCTGTTCTGGCACTTGTTGCAGCAGGAGCCATATTTGGCTATGTCAATTCAAAAAAGAATGCAGTAGTGATTGTTGAGACCCAGGAGGTTGCAAAGGGAACTATTGAAAACATTCTTTCAATCTCAGGTACTGTGGAGAGTGGCGAGACAAAGAGCTATTTTGCTGAGGTTTCATCTGTTATTGACCAGCTTGATGTAAAGGTTGGAGATAAGGTTTCTACAGGAGACACCCTGTGTACCTTTGATACCGATGCCCTTGACCTTGCTGAGAAGAATGCAGAGCTTGCAATTAAGCAGGCGAAGGGAAGTTATAGTGCGCTTTACAGCCCTACAGGAGCTGCAGACAGGAAATATGCTGAAGGCATGACAGCCCAGCAGATCAATGACAGGATCGATGCCATCATAGCTGAGATCGATGCTTTAAATAAGAAGATCACGGAAAAGACAAACCGTATGAATCGTACACTTACTGATCTTCAGAAGACAGCGCAGGACATCAACCAAAACGGAGTTATGGATGGTGCCAGCGGTGGTCTTGGAGACTACGATTATGTTAATAGAAGAGAAAACGACAACAATGATTCTGACATTACTTCCAGCAACAGACAGATGGCTCTGGCTGTTCAGCAGTCCATTCAGGATGTTCAGTACGCTCTTAATAATGACCCAGAGATCCAGGGGTGGAAGAACCAGATAACAGCGCTTCAGGAGGAACAGACCCACCTTAATTCTGCGAAGGCTGCTCAGGTTAATCCCGGAACCGCATCTTCCACCAAGGCATCTATGGAATCCACGCAGCTTACCCAGGAGGATACAATCTCCAAGATCCAGGCTGCAAAGGAAGGCGTAAAGGCTGACTTCAACGGTGTTATTACAGCTATCACTCAGACGGTTGTTGAGGGAGCAACAGTAGGTGCCGGAACGAACCTCATGACTTTGGCTAATCTGGATGATGTACAGGTTTCAATACAGGTTTCAAAGAGTGATCTTCCTAAGATTGCTGTTGGTGAGCAGGTTGATATTACAATTAACGGAAAGCCCTACAGCGGAACAATTGATAAGATCTCCGGAAATGCTACAAAGAACAACAACGGAGTTGCAGTAGTTGATACCATAATCAAGGTAACAAATCCTGATAAGGACATCATACTTGGAGTAGAAGCAAGCAACAAGATACATGCTCAGAAGGCGGAGGATACCATCGTACTTCCTTATGAGTATGTTCAGACTGATTCCACAGGCGATTATGTATATGTGGTTGAAAATGGTCTGGTTACAAGAAAAGACGTTGTGATAGGTATTTCTAACAGTACAGATGCTGAGATCACTGAGGGGCTTTCAGTAGGTGATAAAGTCATCTCATCAGATGTTTCAATTTTGACAGAAGGCATGCCTGTAACTGTACAGTAAAATAATGGGTAAATTTGGCGAATATTTTAAGAGTGCAATTAAACAGATAATAGGTAATGGCTATCGAACCCTGATGACCATGCTGGGAATTGTGATCGGTATTGCTGCTGTTATAGCGGTAGTAGCCCTGGGAAACGGCATGAGCTCTTTTGTTAAAGGTCAGCTCAATGATATTGCCGGAAACTATGGCGTTTTCTCCATAAACTCCAAGAAGTCTTCTGAGAGGCTGACCTACGATGATATGATGGCTTTGGAGGATATGCTCCCGGATATCAAGGGAGTGTCACCTAATTTTTCTTTGTATGGCAAGGTGACCGGAAGAAAGGGTGCATTTAACTGCAGCGTATCCGGAGGCAGTGAAAGTCTTCAGCATGCCCTTAGCAATAAAGTGGTTAAGGGTCAGTATTTTACCAGGCAGCAGGTTGATTCTTCACAAAGAGTATGCGTTATGCTCCTTGATGATGCCCAGAAGATCTTTGGTACAGAAGATGCTGTTGGCAGGGAGATAGACATAACCATCTGGGGTAAGACTGCAACCTACACCGTAGTGGGACTTCGTGACCATATGAACGAGATGTACCAGTTCCTTATGGAGGGGCAGGAGTATTACGCTCAGATCGAGGTGCCATATACCGCTCTGGGAGCCGACTTTGACTTCTCTGTTGATGAATTTGATCAGCTGGTGCTTTTTGACGATCAGTCCACCCTTTCAGAGTCTGTGGATAAGGCAAAAGAGATACTGACAAACAGGCACAATCTTCGTGGAACCAGTGCACTTTCAGCTTACAGCATGGCAGACTTTTCTGAACAGCTTAACCAGATCCTGGGATATGCCCAGAGTTTCCTTCTTCTGGTATCAGTAATATCTCTGGTGGTAGGCGGTATTGGCGTTATGAATATCATGCTGGTTTCGGTTACGGAAAGAACCAGGGAGATTGGTATCAGAAAGAGTATCGGAGCCAGCACGGGAGCTATCATGACTCAGTTCCTGGCTGAGGCAGCCATACTTACACTTCTTGGTGGTATTGTTGGTATCATTCTGGGAATCATTGCAGCTACCATAATATGCTCAACCATTGGATTTGATGTGATCATTACTCCTACATCTGTTATAGGCGCAGCCATCTTCTCAGTGCTGATAGGTCTTTTCTTCGGAATATATCCTGCAAGGAAGGCTGCAAAGATGAAACCTATTGATGCCTTGAGATTGTAAAAAGGAATAATATGGGAACATTTGGCGAATACATAAAAAGCGCATTCGCAAGCATACGAAATAACAAGGGCAGGTCATTTCTGACCATGCTTGGTATCATAATTGGTATTTCTGCTGTGCTTACGGTGCTTATAATAGGCGATGGAATGAAGGCCACTGTAAACAGTGAGATGGATTCCATTGGTGCCACCACAATCTCTGTTTCTTTGGACAATACCAAGACTGACAAGTGCTTTACAAAGGCACAGCTTGATTCTATTGCTTCCAGCATCAGTGATATTTATGGCATATCACCATCTATCGATGACTTTGGAACAGTAGATGGCAAAAAGCAAAACTACGATGTCAGCATTACAGGTGGAAGTGAAGCTGCAGAGAATTCTGCAAGCATTAAGATGGTTCATGGAAGGTTCTACACAAAGAGTGATGTTGATGATGAGAAAAAGGTGATAGTTGTCAGTCAGACTATGGCAAAAGAAGTGTTTGGCTATGAGGAGGCTGTAGGCAGGACTCTTGAACTGACTGTCTTTGATCAGACTCAGGAATTCACTATTTTGGGGGTCAGGGAAGACACCACCATAGATAAAGCCTATGCCAGCTTTGGAGAAGATGCCATTCTAACGGCGGAAATGCCCTACACAACCCTGGCTGTATCCTTTGGCCATGATATGGACAACACCATTACAAGCTTCACTATATATCTGGACAGCGATAACAAGAACAAGGTTCTATCCCAGACCAGGTCTGTGGTAGAGAACGTAATGGGACTTCGCGGCGAAAACGCTGTTAAGATCAGCTCCGGAGCAGGATTTGATCAGACCACCGAGAGCATCATGACCATCATTACAACGGTAGTAGCCCTTATCGCAGCAATATCTCTTTTGGTAGGCGGAATCGGCGTTATGAATATCATGACTGTTTCCGTTACGGAAAGAACCAGGGAGATCGGAATCAGAAAGAGTCTTGGAGCAAGGACCTCATCTATCCTTACCCAGTTCCTGGCAGAGGCGTCCATTCTTACCTTTACGGGAGGAATAATCGGGATCATCCTGGGGCTGACCCTTTCCTTTATTATCTGCAAGGTCATCGATTTTGCCTTTATAGTTAATCCAATGCTGGTAGCGGGAGTTGTATTTATATCCACGGCGATAGGTCTTTTCTTCGGAATCTATCCTGCCAAGAGAGCAGCAAATCTTGACCCTATTGAGGCCCTTAGAACTGAATAAAAAAGTCTTGCCCCGGCATAATTTGCCGGGGCTTTTTGTGGTATACTAGGATAGATAAATTGTTTTTTGGGGTGTATCGTGAGAGAAATAATAGATCAGCTTCTTAAGGGGAATTTTATATATACACAAAGAAGCCTTGACTTTTCAACTGCCAGGGTTGAGCTGACCATGAGTCCCGGGGAGATCGTGGAAGGCTCTTTTACCATATTTGGGCCTGAGAATGTTCCGGTTTATGGCAAGGTTTCATCTACTGACCTTCGTATGGAGGTAGTCACTCCTGAGTTTTCAGGTTCACCCTATGAAGTATCCTATAAATTTGACGCCAGTGGGCTCTCCAGGGGAGATGTCCTTAAAGGCGATTTCAGAATAGTATCTAATCAGGGAGAGTATCTGCTCCCCTTCGTTGTGAGCCTTCGGGTGGATCATATTGCATCCAGCCTTGGCGACATCAAGAATCTGTTTCATTTTGCCAACCTTGCAAAGACTGACTGGGATGAGGCCAAGAGGCTCTTTTATTCCCGTGACTTCATTTCTGTGTTCAAGGGAAATGATGCCCAATACGAGAGCCTTTACAGGGGACTTTCAGGCAATCCCGACAATGAACAGAATGTAGAAGAATTCCTTATTGCCATCAACAAAAAGCAGCCCATGGCTTTTATGCTGGATCAGGAGTCTATGCAGATTGATTACACAGGCATGGCTCATGAGTATGGGATCATCATCACCAGAAGCGGATGGGGCTATACCAGCCTCAAAGCTAAAGTGGATGGGGATTTTATTGCTCTGGACAGAGATGAACTGTCAGAGGATGATTTTAACGGCAGCTCAGCAAGGATAAAGCTAAGGCTTAAGGTTGATCACCTTCACGAGGGCAATAACTATGGCAGGATCTCCTTCTACAACAACTTTGTTAAAGTTGATTTCCCTGTAACGGTGTCTGTACTTTTGCAGGAGAGACATATTACTGCCGATTACCAGGAGATGAAAAAGCTCACTGTGGACCTGGTGAAGGTATACGAGAATTTCAGCTGCAAGAAGATCACCTCCAGGGCATGGCTTTCTGAAACCGGAAAGATCATAGCCAAGATGAATGCTATAGATGATAAGGACCTGGAGACCAGACTTTATACGGCACATTATTACATCACTGCCGGAAGGACCAACGAGGGAAAGTGGATCCTGGATCAGGCTGCCCGTGAGGTGGAGGAGGCTCCCGGAGATACTCTGTACAGCTATTACCTCTATCTTTCAACTCTCTGCAGCAGAGAGGATGCCTACATCAACGACATCTCAGAAAGGCTCGAGGGAATATTCAGGCGCAATCCGGACAACTGGCGCATAGCCTGGCTTTTACAGTATGTATCTGAGGAATTTACTTCCTCAAGCCCAAGAAAGTGGATGATGCTGGAGGAGCAGTTCTCCTTTGGCTGCAGAAGCCCGATACTGTATCTTGAGGCAATGAATCTTTTGAATGATTCACCCTCCATCCTCACAAGACTTGATGAGTATGAACTCTATGTGCTTGAGTACGGCGCAAAGAGGCAGATCATAAATCTTAACCTGATTGACCAGATTGTATATCTTTCCATCAGGGTCAGAAATTTTGACAAAAGACTCTTCAGGATATTAAAGGCCTGCTATGAGATAAAGGGAACGGATGACGTGCTGGAGGCAATTGTTTCCCTTCTCATAAAGGGCGGTATTACTGCACCTTTTGCCTTCGAGTGGTATGAAAAGGGCGTGGAAAAAGAGCTTCGTATCACGAGACTTTATGAGTATTACATGATGTCCATCTACACCGATGCAGACGGACTTCTGCCCTGTGATATAAGCAAGATGGTTCTGATGTATTTCTCATATCAGAGCGATCTTGAGTACGACAAGAATGCAATACTCTACAGATATGTTCATGAGCATAAGGAGGAATATCCTGAGCTTTACGAGTCCTACGTGCCTCAGATGGAGAAGTTCCTCATGGCTCAGCTTGACAAGGGCAGGGTCAATAAGGATCTGGGCTATCTTTACAAGAACCTGATCACAAGACAGATGGTAGATGCTGCCAATGCTTCCAAGGTTCTGTCAGTTCTTTATACTTCAGAGATAAGGACTGAGGATAAGAGGATCAATAACGTCTGCGTTGTATATGACAAGTGCCAGCAGGAGATGCGCTATCCGGTTGTGGATGGAGTGGCTTACGTTCCTCTTTACGGAAGTGATTACGCAGTTCTTTTGACGGATCACGAAGACAACAGATATGCAGCGAGCGTGCCCTATACCAACACCAAGCTTATGCTTCCAGGGAAACTGGCAAGCTTTGCAATTCCTTATATCCAGAAGGGAAAAGAGAATCTGGATCTGTTTTTGTGCGATCTTGGTAAGAACGCTTACACCATCGATATGGACAATGTGGGGAGATACAGGGATCTGGCAAGTTCAGACCTGGTAAGGACCCAGTACAGGAACGAGATCAGGAACAATCTGGTCAGATTCTATTATGACAACGATTTTACAAGGCAGCTCACTGAGTACCTTATGAATATTGATCCTAAGGACCTTAGCGGAACCGAGCGAAGCGAAATGCTGGAGCTCATGGTCATGGCAGGTCTTTATGACAAGGCCCTTGAATGGATAAAGTGCTATGGTACCTATGGAATAGATGCCAAGGTTATCCTACGCCTGTGTGTAAGGCTTCTCGACAGGGGAGGCCTGGAGCCTTTGGAAAAAGAGCTTGAGATTGCTCACTACGCCTTTAGAAACGGCAAGTACGACGAGCAGCTTTTAGTATTTCTTGTAAATGGCTACAACGGTACCCTCAAGGAGATGAGGGATATCTGGAAGTCTGCGGAGTCCTTTGGTCTTGACACCTATGTCCTTTGCGAGAGGATGCTTGTTCAGATGCTCTACAGCGGAGCCTACATAGGAGAGAAGATCGAGATCTTTAAGAGCTATGTCCGCAGCGGAGCCAATTCAGATATTGAGCTGGCTTTCCTTGGCCAGAGTGCCTATGACAGTTTTGTACACGGCTCTGTTACTGACAGATATGTCTTTGAGAGGATAGAAAGGCTAACCCTTGAGAATATGCCCATGCAGGAAGTCTGCAAGCTGGCATATCTTCGCTACTATGCGACTGATAAGGGAAAGGATGAGGAAGCCAATGAGGATGTGGCTGTGTATTTCTTAAAAGAGCTCATGTCCAGGGATGTATTCTTCCCATTCTACACAGAGTACGAGAGACTGATTCCCGACATGGTGAAATTTATCGACAAGACCATGCTGGAATACAGGACGACGCCCGGAACTCACTGTCAGGTTCATTATCGTCTTGATAACGACACCAGCAACGAGTACAAGACCATGGATATGAAAGAGATGTACGACGGAATCTTCGTTTCGGAGTTTGTTCTTTTCTTTGGTGAGCAGATGCAGTATTACATCACGGAAGGGGGACAGGAGGAGTCTCTTACGGAGTCCGGAACCATCCAGAAGAGCGACATCGTCAAGGAACATCTCGCAGGAAGATACAGCCTGATCAATGATATCATGATCGGCGAGACACTTCAGGACTATGACACAGTAGACTCTCTCTTTGCTGAGTACTACAAAAAGAACTTTATCTGTGAGAAGCTGTTCACACCGATGGAAGTGGATCAGACTGGGGGACAAGAATAATGCTTTTTGGTAATTCTGACGCAAAGCGCTTTGTGCTGGGGTACGATCTGGGGGAGAAGGTTTCCCAGATAAGCTATCTGACCTTGGATGCAGATATGCCTGAGACCCTTTCAGTACTGGCAGGATCAGAACTTTATAATATTCCCACGGTGCTCTGTAAGCGTCGTGACGTGAACCAGTGGTTCTATGGAAAAGAGGCTGTCCGTCACATTCAGGATGGAGACGGGATTCCGGTGGAGAATCTGATCTCTTCCGCCAAGGAAGGAAAGCCTGTTATGGTGGGGAATACCGAGTATGACCCAATAGCTCTTTTGACCCTGTTTGTTAAAAGAAGCTTATCCCTCCTCTCCATGGAATTGTCTTTGGACAACGTGGAATCCATCATGTTCACTACAAAGAGTCTGGATCACAGGATGGTTCAGGTGCTGAATGCAGTGACTACAGCGCTGGAGCTTAAGACTTCAAATATCTTTTACCAGAGCCATGAGGAGAGCTTTTACAATTACATGCTCTATCAGCCGGATGATATTACTCATCACTCGGTCATTGCCTGTGACTACGATCTGGAAAAGCTCTATGTCTATGAGATGAGTCTTAACTACAACACCAAGCCTGTTGTGGCTACCATAGAGTCTGACAGCTTCGATGACCTGTATATCGGGGAAGAAGGGTTTCCTAAGGATGCAGCTCTTTTCCATAAGACCTGCGATAAGCTGGACGACGAGTTTTTGACTATTATGCAGAAGGTCTGTGGGGAGAAGGTGATCTCCACCATATTCCTTTTGGGAGATGGCTTCCATGAGAAGTGGACCAAGAGGTCTTTGGAGTTCCTATGCAGGACAAGGCGTGTGTTCCAGGGAAACAACCTCTTTAGCAAGGGTGCGAGCATTGCAGCCAGAGAGAGGATAAAGGAGAGTGGAAACACCGGAAGGTTTGTGTTCCTTGGAGAAGATAAATTAAAGTCCAATCTGGGCATGAAGCTTCTTAAGTGCGGAACTGAGGTGTATGTGGCGCTTCTTGATGCGGGAGTTAACTGGTACGAGGCAGAGGCAAGCCTTGATGTCATTATGGATCCCAGTGGCATCCTTAACATTGAGGTAACTCCGCTTACAGGCAAGATGCCAAGGATGGTGCAGCTGTATCTGGACGGCCTTGAAAAGAGACCAAACGGTACCACAAGGCTTCGCATCCATATGGACATGGGAAGTGTAAATGAAGTTAATGTCAAGGTCACAGACCTTGGCTTTGGTGAGCTGTTCCCTGCTACAGGCAAGGTTTGGGAGCAGACCATAGAGGTATAAAGGATAATGAGCAGACCAATTCTGTGCATAGGAAGCTATGCAAAAGAGCCATACCATATAGAGAAAATAGGCAGAAATGTATACTGCATTGAAGAGCTGTGCTACTGCATTGTTAAGAATGCTTTTCTGATCGACGAGGAGACCTTCGAGGAGAGCCTTTTTGACTGGATAGAGAAGGAGTGCTCCCTTACCAGGCTTGCTGATGAGCTCAGAAACATGGCAGCCAAAAGATGCTCCATGGCATCTCTAGCCGGAACCATCCTGGACTATGTTGGTTACAACACCAGGAAAGAGGTGGACAGGACAGAGGAGATACTAAGGGCCAATGCAGGCATGGATGTTTACAGGAAAAAGCTGGCAAGAGCTGATTTCCTGATGAAGAATGGCAGGTTTTCAATGGCCTTCAGGGAGTATGAATTTCTTTTGAATAACACTCCTGAAATTGACAAGAAGCTTAGGGGCCGTATCGAGCACAACGAGGGAGTGATGTACGCTAAGCTCTTTCTTTTCGACAAGGCTGCCATGATGTTCCAGAAAGCCTATGAGGACGGGGGAGAGAGGGAGTCTTACCTTCAGTATCTTTCTGCTGTCAGGATGAATCTTTCAAATAAGGAGTATGTTTCTTTTATCGCAGATTCTGACGAGGCCTACGAGGCATCCATGGATGTGGAGAGCAGGATGAAAGAGGCGGAAGAGCTCTATGCCTCCAGTGAGGACAATCTGATGCTCAGGACTGTTGCCGTGTACAAGGCTGAGGGGAAAATGCACGAGTACTACGACAAGGTTGGCGAGATCGCGGATGGTATGAAAAGAGACTATAGAGATATAGTCAAGGATAAGGTGAAATAATGGGGTTATTTGACTTACTGAAAAATGTCACAAGGGATGAGGACTGGGAGAAACAGACCAAACTCCAGAACTGGAACGACATTGTATACACCAGGAAGGATGTGGACATGGACGATCCGGTCCAGAGAAGGGAGTATATAAACAGCTGCCTGGCCCAGATGCAGGAGGCTTCTGATGCTCTCAATGCCCTGGAGGATGAGTACAACGATGTTACAAGTCACCTTCGGGATATGGAGGAAATTGATGCACTTCCACCTGAGCAAAGGGAAGAGATAAACGAGTGTGCCCAGAAGATAATTGATTCCCAGGAGCAGCAGGAGAAGTTCAACAGGCGCAAGAGCAGAATGACTGATGCGGAGTTTGAACACATGGAAAGGCTTCAGTCTGATGCCAAGAATGGTGCGAAGAAGCTGGCGGAAGCTGAGGAGTATCAAAGGAAGATCCGGAATGACTTAAAGCGTCTGGACAGTGAACATGAGGCTTACCTGTTTCAGGAGGACGATATACTTACTGCTATTGAGAATTCCAGAAAGCTGATCATTGCTATTGGTGTGGCTTTAGTGCTGATAATCATATTCTTGCTGTTCCTTCAGTGGGGACTGGGGCTGAATGTTGTCTATGGCTTTATGGTGACCATACTTCTGGCGGCAGTTGCAATCACCTTCCTGTACATACATATGACAAATGCAGCAGCAGACTTAAAGGTGATCAATAAATCCATCTCAAGGCTTATAATGCTGCAGAACCAGGTCAAGATAAGATATGTCAACAACACGAACCTGATCGATTATCTTTGCCTTAAGTATGGGATCAATACGTCAAAAGAGCTGACGGACATGTATGACAGATATCTTAAGGAGCGCAAGGAAAGAGCCAAGGTTGAGGAATCAAGGAAGTACCTTGAGGAGAATCAAAAGGACCTTGTATACATGCTCAGGCACTACCGGGTAAAGGATCCGGATATCTGGGTGCATCAGGTAGAAGCACTTCTCAATCACAACGAAGAGGTCGAGATAAGGCACGCGCTCAATGTTAGAAGACAGTCCCTCAGAAAGCGTATGGAGTACAACAGGGATATTGTGGCAGGAAATGCAAAGCTTGAAATAGAGGAAATGGCCAGACAGTACCCGGCCTACACTCAGGAAATCCTGGATATGGTCTCCAGGTATGAAGACTGAATAAAGAAAACATTAAATGGTCTCCGGATGGGGGCCATTTTACAATTCACGGTTAGCGCAGGGCGGGATCAGGGCTTTGGGGCTGCCAGCACAGAGGGGCTTGGCCCTTCGGGCGGCTCAGGCACCATCTGCGGCCGCGAGCAACAACTAAAGATTTCAAATCCGCGTTCTTGCTTTGAGCACTAAAATTCATGAGCCTTAAGAAATGGGCCTTTCTGTTCTTGCCACGGACCACAGGACGGCTCCATACCTTCCTCCGCTGTTATTTCCCTTTTCTCACCGTACGCAAACGAAACGTTTCTTTAGCGTTCCTGCAGTTTTTTTCATATTACGCATGCTCGACTTGCAGGGCACATCAGTTTTTTACAAAAATGGTCATACGGTGCGTAAGCACCTGCAATAGACAAGAAGCCAATCCTCAAAAGCAAGCTTTTGGAGAGTTGGCTTCTTGTCTATTGATACGCCCGCTTCGGCGGGCTATGACCATTTTGATTTAGGCGTTCTAATTGCCCTGCTTCAGACATCTCTCGCATGCGAGTTAAAAACTGCGTAGGAACGCTAAGAAACTGGCGTTTGCTATTTGGAGGACTCGAAAAGGAAAACAAGCAGCTACGAAAGCCCAGTAGCCGTCGGTCCGTAGAATAGAAGGGCACATTTCTTAAGACCATGAATTAGTGCAAAAAGGACGACATGGATTTGGAACTTTTTGTTGCGGAAGGTCGGCAGATGGTGCCTGAGCCGCCCGAAGGGCCAAGCCCCTCTGTGCCGGCAGCCCCAAAGCCCTGATCCCGCCCTGCGCTGACCGCGAATTGTTTTCTTTTTTTGGTACACGTTCTAGTGTATAATATCTTTACGGAATTACCGATAAAAACGATAGGATATTTATGTGTGTCGGGAGGCTTTCTATGAGATCATTTATCGCTAAGAAACTAAGTGTTGCTGTGGCTTTGGCACTTGTTGTATCGAATCTGTTTGCGGTTTCGGTAAGTGCTGCTGCGCCTGTGATCACTGTTAAGAACCGTGAGACCGGGACCAGCGTGGCTTCAACAGACAGCACAGCTACTACTGCCGGGAAAAAATCTGTTTCAGGCCTTAGGATAGTAAATCTGGAGCAGCCAAGATACGGTGATGTTCTTGACCGTGTCGCTACAGTAATGACTAATGAGGGATTTTTCTGGGAGATCCCTGTTATTTGGGTTGATGAAAACGGACAGATATCCATGGTCTTCATGCCGGGGAAAAAGTATACTCCGGTATTCACATTCTTTATTCCTACAGGCGTTACTGTAGAGAACGATGAAGGTCTTGATGGCTATCAGATAAAGCTTCCTGAGTTCCTGGATGGCCTTATGAGCTCTGATGAGCTTGTGATGGTGGCAGATCCATCAAGGAATATTACTTTCATTACTTCAACACAGATAGTTGATTCTATTGCACCTGCGACTCAGGAAACAGGGACTTTTTCGCTTTTTGTAAATGCAGGGACTGTAATACAGTTTTTAAGCGACGTTAGAAATACCCAGGCCTATGATTATGCTTCTTTTGAGGAAAAAGAGGAAGCACAGGGACAGGCATGGAATGCTCCGGAAACAGCTCAGGAAAACGCTGATGCTCAAAGTCAGGGGCAGGAGAGCTCTACTTCTGAAGCTAGTCAGGGCGGCGAAATACCAGGCGGCGGAGTGGTTATTGACGAGCTGGTCAAAATACACTGCTCTGATAAGGTCATTGATAAGCTTGGAAACGATAACCTCAAGTACCTGCTGGACCTTATCATAAATGTAATTGAGCCCCAGGCTGTCTTTTCACTGGTAAGTGCTTTCCCTTCCTACAGCGCTGCTGCAGCTGACACTGCTGATGAGGACAAGGCCGATCCAATTGGAAAGAATATTGGACTTTATGTTTACTCTCATACAAGTACTGACAATCCGAAAGAGGATATAGATGCGCTTGCATTTGTGGATGGAAATTATGAGAGCACCACAAGTGATGTATACAAATACTATATTGGAGTAGATACTGACAGGGTCTTTACGTACAATACCGAGACTAATGCTTATGAAATTCAGGAAGAAGATATGATCACTCTGAACAACACTTTAGTTCATGAGATGATGCATGCCTTTATGGATGACTATAACAGAACCGGAATGACAGGGGATGTTCCTTCCGGGTCTGCTATTACTTATGAACAGAACAAATTCCCTAACTGGTTCGTTGAAGGCTCAGCCACCTGTGTAGATGATGTGTATGAGTATAGAAGTGGTAGATTCGATGAGATGCGTTATGGAAGCACTGAAGAGGAATATACTGTCGAGGGTGTAATTGAATACTACAGATCCAAGCATAGCGATGAGTATGGAGAGGAGTCCCCATGGCTTGATTTTGTACCTGTAAGTGAAGAGGACGGAAACAATAATGAGAGAAGAGACTATGTAAACGGTTATCTTGCTTGTATATATCTGTCCTCTCTTGCACTTCAATATTTGGCCCGGAGAGACGATTTGGGTGAACATGAGTCTCTTATTGTTTTTGATGAAGCAACAAATAAAGATATCTATAACAACAAGGGGCTTCTAGAAGGATTTGATTATATACTGAACTCGCTTCACTCCGGAACACCTATGGATGAGGTGGTTAGTACTATTTCCAGTGGAAGATATACAGACGTTTCTGACTTTGAAAAGAAATTTATCCAGTCTGAGGATGGAACCAGAGACGATTCCTCTTTAGATTTCGTAGTTTCATATCTGAACTGCCTTGACAGCATATCCAAGGATCTGGCAGCTGCAGGCGGCACCAGGAGGGCAAACGGAAATATTTTGCTTCCTCTGAATTCAAGTGAGTCCTCTACCATAAAAGGTAAGGATGATATGCCTTATATGGGAGATCAGAGCCTGTTTGTCATATCTCCCACAAAAAGCGCCGTTGCTTCAACTGCCGATGTTGACATTGTAGATGCAACAGCAGGTGTTAAGACAGCAGCTTACATCCCCGGAACAGATTTGCCGGATAACCATGTTGTGGATGACATTTCGATCGCTGCAAAGGCAGGTGCTTCAGGTGAAGAAGCAGAAGCTGATGCGCCTAAGGGCGATGAACTGGCAGATGGCCAGGTGGCAGCAGATGCCGTAAACCCAGAGGACGCGCAGGTGGCATCAGATACTGTAAGTCCAGAGGATGCGCAGGTGGAAGATACAGCGAAGACTGGTGAAGGTGTTGCAGATGAGCAGGCAGTGGATGCTGTTCAAGGCGGAACAGAAGGCGCCCAGGGCGACGACCAGACGGATGGTGAGCCCAGGGTTGATGGTGAGAATGCAGATCAGGAAACAGATGCGGCGGTAGCTGATGCAACTGAGACGGCAGGAACAGTGCAGGATCCTGCAGCTGTAGAAACTGCCACTGCTTCAGTTCCTGCAGAAGATGCTCTTGTTCCAGAACCTATAGTAGACCCAGAACCTGCAGCTGAGCCACAGGGCTCTGATGATGATTCATCTCAAGGGTCAGATGATGAGGGAAGTCATGAAGATGCTGATGTACCCGATCAGGATGACAGCGCAGGTGTAAACTCGGATTCCGGTGCTGATGGAAACGAGTGATGATAGTGCAGAATGCTGATTCAGAATAAATGTGTTGGGGATTGCCAAGCGCTGTGAAATAAGGGAAGAAACAAGGAGGAGAGGCGTGGAAAAGAAGTACGGTGCGACCCAGGAAACTTTGGAGGTCGTTAAAGATAACGGGAAGATGATCAGGGGCGTGATCGTAAGGCCTGACGGAGATGGTGAAAAATATCCCGCTGCAATCTTCTCCCATGGATTTGGATCTAATTACAGCGAGCTTATTCACCACGGAACAGGCTATGCAGAAAACGGAATCGTATGTGTGTTCTTTGATTTTTGTGGAGGCGGAGAAGAGTCCACCAGTGATGGTACCATGTTGGAGATGACAGTCCTTACTGAGGCTGATGATCTGGAAGCGGTAATGGATACAGTTCTGGAACTACCCTACGTAGACAGAGATGCTCTCTATCTTCAGGGGGAGAGCCAGGGAGGATTCGTCTCTGCGATTGTAGGTGACAGGCGCAAGGAAGATGTCAAAGGACTTCTCCTTTGGTATCCTGCGTTTGTAATCCCGGATGACTCAAAGGAACGTTTCAAGGCAGGTATAACCAATGTCTTTGGTCATGAACTCTCCGATGCTTACGATAAGGTGGCTAAGGATATAGACGTCAATATCCTTCAGCGGAACTTCGGAAAGCCGGTACTCCTTATACATGGTGACAAGGACGATGTAGTTCCGATTGAATATTCCAGAACCGCAGCAGCCAACTATGGCTATGCGACGCTTCGGGAAATCCAGGGAGCCGGTCACGGCTTCAACGGCCAGGACAGCGATGATGCCCGGGAAATGTCAATCGCCTTTATCAAGATCTACGAAAGCGTAACAGACCTGAAACTCGAATAAAGGAAAGAGATTAAACGCCAAATCAACTCAAAAACAGCGGAAAACCTTTGATATACAGGTTTTCCGCTGTTTATATGTGCGCCTAGCGGCGCACGTTTCTAACGGGTTAAAGTCCCGAATCCGCCCGGTAGTGGGAAGGATATAGCCGAAGGCAAGGGTGTCCATCGTGAGGTGGAATCTGAAGGAAGCCGGATGTGAGGAACATACTAACTCACGGGCAAATCTCTGGTCTGACGAACAGAAATCTCATAAGAGGTCATGCATGAGGGTAAGACTGCATATCAAGCCGAAGCCCGATAACTACACGGAATCATGCATGATAGATGAGGCAGACGGATGGAGAGGAAGAAACGTGTGGTACCTAGGGAGGTCTGTGCGAAATGCTCTGAAAGGAGTAACCACTGTACAAGGAAACGAGGCGGTGCTGAACGCACAGAAGTCAGCAGAGGTCATAGTAGCCAAGAGGCGAAGGACCGAATCAATAGGAGTCTTGAGTATGACCGAGAAAGGAGGAATGACCATTTATGGCAGAAAACATTGAAAACAATGGCTGTTCGCAAAGAGATAATGCGGAACATGAAGGGTATGCGAAAGCGCGTAGGTCATTCAATCGGATATGGAAAGAAAGAGACAGTGCACAGCCGAAACTTTTAGAAGCGATACTGTATAAAGACAACTTTAACAGAGCGTACAAGAGAGTAAAGGCAAACAAGGGAGCGGCAGGAATTGATGGCATGACTATCGAAGAGGCACTTCCTTATCTCAAGGAACATCAACAGGAGCTAACCGACCGTATATTTCGTGGAAAGTACACTCCGTCGCCGGTCAGGCGAGTTGAGATCCCAAAACCAGATGGTGGTGTGCGTAAGCTTGGCATACCTACCGTGATAGACCGTACACTCCAGCAGGCAATAACCCAACAGTTAGTGCCTATCTATGAACCACTGTTTGCGGATGGAAGCTATGGTTACCGTCCAAACAGAGATGCAAAAGGAGCCATACTAAAGGTCAAAGAGTACGCAGAGCAAGGATACACATTTGCGGTGGTGCTTGATTTATCCAAGTATTTCGATACTCTGAACCACGAAATCCTTATAAATCTTCTCCGAAAGAATGTGAAGGACGAACGTGTGGTACAGCTCATAAAGCGCTATCTGAAAAGTGGAGTTATGGAAGACGGAGTGGTCATTGATACAGAGGAAGGTTCGCCCCAAGGTGGTAACCTATCGCCACTACTTGCGAACATCTACCTCAATGAGTTCGACCAAGAGTTTCTAAAGAGAGGTGTTCCCTGCATCAGATATGCGGATGACATAGTTCTCCTTGCCAAAAGCAAGCGGGCGTCGGAAAGACTCTTGGAAAGTAGTACGAGATATCTTGAAGAGAAACTAAAACTTACAGTTAACCGAGAGAAAAGCCGTACTGTAAGTGTGTTTGCAATCCGAAATTTTAAATTCCTTGGCTTTGCATTGGGAAGGAACGGAAGTGGCATATATGTCCGAGTTCATCCAAAGTCATGGAAGAAGTTTAAGTCCAAGCTGAAAGACTTATCTTCCCGTAAGTCTGTACAGTCCATCAAGCCAAGCCTAGAGAAAATCAAGGCATATGCTAGAGGGTGGCTTAACTATTATGGGATTGCCAGCATGAAGAACAACTTAGATGACATCAATGGATGGCTCTATCACAGAATACGCATGTGCATATGGATACAATGGAAATTGCCTAAGACTAAGAAGAGAAATCTGATTCGGATGGGTATACCAGAGTACTATGCACACATGGCGGCGAATTGCCGTAAAGGACATTGGTTCTGCTCCAACCTTTCTGCGGTGAAGCGAGCTATGTCAAAAGAAAGACTGATAAGCAGTGGCTTCTATGATTTAGCCACAGCCTATCAGTCTGTGCACGTCAACTATTGAAAGCGCCGTATACCGAACGGTACGTACGGTGTTGTGAGAGGACGGCGGTTAGCCACCGCCTCCTACTCTATTTTCAACTTATTCTACATCCTGGTAAGATATACTATCCTCGACCACTTCTATTGGAACATCACTCTCAAAAGTTTCCTTATAAGCATCAGGCAAATCAATATGTATCCATAATGTATCACCTGTATTTATATCATCTAACAAGATACTTTCATCTTCCCAGTTTAACGCTATGGTATCAATTATCTCCCGGTGGCCCTGGTCATCGTAAGGTGGTGAAGCAACGTAGCATTGTCCCAAGGCGTCATTAACGGGAAAAATCTCCAGTGTGGAACCCTCAGTGAAACCGCTAAAGCTTCCTACAGAGATCTCATCTATGGTATTATTTTGCGAATCAATGATCACCGGCTGAACCAGTATTGTTTCCTGACTGGTAACATCCCCACAATGTGAGCATTCAGTGGTATCTGAACCAACATGCCATTGTTCAAAATTATTATCAGCATCAAATATCGGGTAAGGATCAACTATGTTTTCATGATAATCATGATTTAAAGCAGGTATTTCCTCGGTTCTTGTATCGCCGCACATTGTGCATGTGTATGTTTTGATACCGCTTTGAGTACAGGTTGGATTTGCTGTTATCGTACCTCCATCCCATGTATGTTCATGGGAATTACTTTCGTTATTATCTCCTTCTTTTTTAGCAGTTTCAGCTACATCATTAGTAGATGCTGTTCCTGCTGTACTTTCATTATCTGAAGACTGCGATGTCGTCTGAGTAGACTGCTGAGTATTTCCATTTACGTTTAATACAGCCTTGATATCGCCATTCATAATATCAGAAGAATGTATGGAAGATATATTTAGATCTGATGTATTTCCTGAACTTTGATTGCCGTGGTTTTTCGGATCATCAAAAAAGGAAGAAACATCATCTTTATCTATAAGATCTTTTACATCAGTCACTACAGTCTGGCCCAGGCCTGAATTAAGGTCCAAACTTAAAGTTACTGTATTACCATTTTTGTCCTTTTGTACTACACTAAACTCAACCTGTCCTTCTACAACAGCAGCATTGGTTTTTATTTCATTTAATACATCTTCGTAAACCTCTGTTAAAGTCTTTGTTCCGCGAATCGACATAGCTGTGTTTGGAGTATATATATAGAAATATGAAGCCTCCGAAAGTTTATTTTTTACATCGGTTGCCATTATCCCTCTTTTTACAAACACACTTGTCTGGCTGTTATCAGCTGTGCCCTTTGCCTGAATTTCTATTTCAGTTGGGCCAACCAGGTAAAGAAACTTATCTGAATCCAGCTTTATAGTTGCAAGACTGTTTTCACTTGATCTAATAGTATCACCGGAATTAATACTCATATTATTTTGTGCATCCAGTATTTTACCAGATCTTTCTATCTGGCAGGTTCCTTTAGTAATGCTAATGCTGATATCGCGGTTATTCTTAGCACTGACCGGAATTGAATAGCTCAATGCCATCAGTACCAGAACAATGAAATAACATGAAAGTTTCAAAAAGAACTGTTTATTAGGAATTACAAATCTGCTACCCATTTTTATCCTCCTCCGTTCAATTGCCATTAGAATTTGCACTTTTAGAATAATATATGGGAAAATCTGCGTCAATAATTCTGATGAAGTAGACATGAACAGGATCAAGGATGCACTGATAAGATTCGCAGACAGACTGGTCATGGCTGACAAGGAAAGGCCCAGGGAATGAACGAGTCCCTGGGCCTTAAACTTTTTTATTTGTCAAATTCTCCGCGGATGTCGCCTGTGGGTGGATCTACGGGATATTTGCCGGTAAAGCATCCTTTACAGATGCCTAGCTTTCCACCAACCATTTCTTCAAGTCTTTCGATTCCAAGGTATGCCAGAGAATCGGCGCCGATTATCTTGCAGATGTCATCTACATTTCTGTTGTAGGCTATGAGCTGGTCTCTTGCAGGTACATCGGTTCCAAAGTAGCATGGCCACAGGAAAGGAGGTGAGCTTACTCGCATGTGTACTTCTTTTGCTCCGGCATCGCGAAGCATTCTCACGATCCTGTCTGAGGTGGTTCCACGAACGATGGAATCGTCTATCATTATAATTCTCTTGCCTTCAACTGCGCTTCTTAAGGCATTGAGCTTTACCTGAACGCTGGATTCGCGATTCTTTTGCTTGGGCTTAATGAATGTTCTTCCGATGTAGGAGTTCTTTACAAAGGCCTGACCATATGGAATGCCGGATTCAAGGGCATAACCAAGGGCTGCAACGTTTCCGGATTCAGGAACGCCTACTACCATATCGGCATCTACCGGAGAATCCATTGCAAGGAATCTTCCTGCAGCAATTCTTGCATCGTATACGCTAATGCCGTCAATATTGCTGTCTGGTCTTGCAAAATAGATATATTCAAAGATGCATCTTGCATGCTGTTCCTTGGGGATGCACATGGATTTGTCCGACTGGATTCCAAAGTCAGGAGAAATGGTAACTATCTCGCCGGGCTCTACATCCCTTATAAAGGTTGCTCCGATGGTATCGAGAGCGCAGGTCTCTGAAGCCAGTACATAGCAGTTCTCACGCCTTCCAATGACAAGTGGCTTAAATCCATAAGGGTCTCTTGCTCCGATAAGCTTTCTTGGAGACATGATAACAAGGCTGTAAGCGCCTTTAATCTTAAGCATTGCTTTTCCAACGGCTTCTTCAACAGTCTTGGAAACGAGTCGTTCTCTGGCGATATGATATGCGATTACTTCTGAATCGATAGTTGTCTGGAAAATGGCGCCGGTATAAGAAAGCTCGTGACGAAGCTCTGGCGCATTGACAAGGTTACCGTTGTGGGCAAGAGCCAGGGTACCTTTAACATAATTAAGAACAAGTGGCTGAGCATTTTCTCTGGTGCTGCTTCCGGCTGTAGAATAGCGCACGTGACCAACACCGATATCTCCCTTAAGCTTATCTAGCTCATCTGGGGTAAAGGCTTCATTTACAAGGCCCATATCTTTGTAACTAAGGACCTTTCCCTTAGGCCCCTTGGTATCACTGACGGCAATACCACAGCTTTCCTGTCCTCTGTGCTGGAGGGAGACAAGTCCGTAATAGATGGAGTTTGCTACGTCTCCACCATCAAAATCATACATTCCAAAAACACCACACTCTTCGCCGAGGCGTTTTACGGGTTCCAATCTGGTATTATTCTGCATACTGTTTCTCCATGTATAAATACACAAAACTGCCATAAACAGGTAAATCATAGCACCAACTACTTTCGGTGACAATAAAAAAGAAATATCTTTTCGGGTAAAAAAGGAATGAAGCTGAAATATACAGATAAAATGTATAATCTATCAAATTCATGCAGTTTTGTGGTATTATGATTGGTAACGTTAATAAAGGTTTTTCAGGAGGATAAAAATGAGTACAGATCGCTACAGCAGCCCACTTTCAGAGCGTTATGCAAGTAAAGAGATGCAGTATATCTTTTCCCAGGACATGAAGTTCAGGACCTGGAGAAGACTTTGGATAGCTCTTGCAGAGATTGAGAAGGACCTGGGACTTAACATCACTCAGGAACAGATCGATGAGCTTAAGGAGCACAAGGACGACATCAACTACGAAGTGGCAAGGGCAAGAGAGAAGGAAGTCCGCCACGACGTAATGAGCCATGTTTACGCATACGGTCAGCAGTGCCCCAAGGCTAAGGGAATCATCCATCTTGGAGCCACAAGCTGCTATGTTGGCGATAATACAGATATCATCATAATGACAGAGGGCCTTAAGCTGGTCCGCAAGAAGCTGATCAACGTAATCGCCGAGCTTTCCAAGTTTGCTGACAAGTACAAGGATCAGCCAACCCTTGGATTTACACATTTCCAGCCTGCACAGCCTACAACAGTAGGTAAAAGAGCTACTCTCTGGCTTCAGGATTTCACAATTGACCTTGAGGACCTGGACTATGTTCTTGATAATATGAAGCTCCTTGGTTCAAAGGGAACTACAGGAACTCAGGCATCCTTCCTTGAACTGTTTGACGGTGACCTTACAAAGGTAGATAAGCTTGATCCAATGCTTGCTGAGAAGATGGGCTTTAAGGGATGCATGGCAGTTTCCGGCCAGACCTACTCAAGAAAGATCGATATGAAGGTCATCAACGTCCTTGCAGGAATCTGCTCATCAGCCACAAAGATGGCCCAGGACATCAGACTTCTTCAGCATCTTAAGGAGGTTGAGGAACCCTTTGAGAAGAGCCAGATCGGATCATCAGCTATGGCTTACAAGAGAAATCCTATGAGAAGTGAGAGAATCTGTTCTCTTTCAAGATATGTGATCACAGATATGCTTAACCCTGCAATCACCGAGGTTTCACAGTGGTTTGAGAGAACCCTTGATGACTCAGCAAATAAGAGACTTTCAATCCCTGAAGGCTTCCTTGCTACAGACGGCGTTCTGGATCTTTGCATCAACGTAGTAGATGGCCTTGTGGTATATCCTAAGGTTATCGAGAAGCACATGCTTGCAGAGCTTCCATTCATGGCAACTGAGAACATCATGATGGATGCAGTAAAGGCAGGCGGCGACAGACAGGAGCTTCATGAGAGGATCAGAGAGCTTTCCATGGAAGCCGGCAAGACAGTTAAGGTAGAGGGAAAAGACAATAACCTCCTTGAACTTATTGCTGCTGATCCTGCATTCCATTTAAGCCTTGATGAGCTTAAGGCTTCAATGGATCCTAAGAAGTACGTTGGATGCAGCGCACACCAGGTTGAGAAGTTCCTGGCAGAGGTGGTAAAGCCTATACTTGATGAAAACAAAGACCTTCTTGGCGTTACAGCAGAGATAAATGTGTGAGATATAGGGATTCAAAGTCATGGAAATTTCATGCTGGCATGAATATTTACATGACCTTGAAGACCGAACGGACATGAGGAAAAAAGATACGCGAGGAATGAGCGGATCGATTTCCGAATGCCAGTAGGATTGCGAGAGCGTAAGCGGAGCAATCCGTATATCTCACAAGAGGAGGAATATATATGCGTATTGACGAGCTTTTTAAGAATAAAGAGGTAACTCTCTCCTTTGAGGTGTTCCCTCCTAAGACAGATGCGGGCTACGAAGCAGTAGAGAAGGCAGCCAGCGAGATTGCTGCCCTTAAGCCTGACTTTATGAGCGTTACCTACGGAGCAGGTGGCGGAACCAGCAAAAATACCGGCAATATTGCAGCAGGCCTCCAGGACAAATACGGTGTTCCTGTTCTTGCCCATCTTACCTGTGTGTCTTCCACAAAGGATCTGGTTAAGAGTGTTGTTTCAGAGTACAAGGCAAAGGGAATTGAGAATATCATGGCCCTCAGGGGAGATATCCCTAAGGAAGGCAGAATAGCCTTTGACTATAACCATGCAACAGAGCTTATCTATGACATCAAGTCCATGGATGACTCTTTTTGCATAGGCGGAGCCTGCTACCCTGAAGGACATGTTGAGTGTGAAAGACAGTCAGAGGATATTGTACATCTGAAGGAGAAGGTGGATGCAGGATGCGACTTCCTTACAACCCAGATGTTTTTTGACAATTCAACTCTGTATCAGTTCCTCTACAGAATAAGAGAGAAGGGCATTGAAGTTCCTGTAGTTCCCGGGATCATGCCCATAACCAATGCAAGACAGGTGGGAAGGAGCGTTGCCCTTTCCGGCTCCACTATTCCACAGAAGATGAAGATAATGGTGGATCGTTTTGCAGATGACCCTGAGAAGATGAAGGAAGCAGGCATTATCTATGCCAGCGACCAGATCATAGACCTGATCGCCAACGGAGTGAGCCATATTCACGTTTACTCTATGAATAAGCCTGAGATCGCAGAAGGTATTATGAGGAATTTAAGGACTATTATCGGGGCATAAGAAGCCCAGGGGGGAACACTAATGGATATTATCACAAATGAGGATCCAAGACTGAATATCACTGAAGAGGAATTCCTCTACGCTCAGGACGTGATAAAGAAGCTTTCCGATTACTTTGATGCCAAGGTGGTGGGACAGCATCAGCTGAAGTTTTCGCTGGTAGGAGCAATTATCGCAGACGGACATATCCTCATCGAGTCAGTGCCGGGGCTTGCAAAGACTACTGCAGCCAAGGCTATTTCTGATGCGGTAGATGGAAAGTTTGCCAGGATCCAGTGCACGCCTGACCTTTTGCCTGGAGATATAATCGGAACCCAGATATACAATCAGGCCACAGGAAAGTTTGAGAATATCTTAGGCCCTGTTTTTGCCAACTTTGTTCTTCTGGACGAGGTTAACAGATCCAGTGCCAAGACCCAGTCTGCCATGCTGGAAGCCATGCAGGAGAAGCAGGTGACCATCGGTGGGACCAGCTACCACATGCCTGAGGATATCTTCATAGTAATCGCGACCCAGAACCCTATTGAGCAGGAGGGAACTTACCCTCTTTCTGAGGCCCAGACTGACAGATTTTTGATAAAAGAGGTTATAACCTACCCCTCAGCTGCTGAGGAGGTTGAGATCCTTGGCAGAATAGAAAGTGGTGCTATCTCCCGAGTTGATCCACCGGTCCTTACCATAAAGGATGTAGACAGGCTCCAGGAAATTGCAGAGAAGGTCTATGTGGATGAAGCCATAAAGTGGTATATCTCCAGCATCGTTGTTGCCAGCAGAAGAGCAGGACAGATCCAGAACCTTGAGCTTGGCAAATACATAAGGATCGGAGCCAGCCCCCGTGCTTCCATCGCCTTCCTTAAGATGGCAAAGGCAGCAGCATTGATGGTTGGAAGAACTTACGTGACTCCCGAGGATGTTAAGCAGGTGAGCCATCAGGTGCTCCGCCACAGGATTGGCCTCAACTACTCTGCAGTAGCAGACAATGTGCCGGTAGAAGCTGTTATTGATGCAATCGTTAATTCAGTAAAGGCGCCCTGATGAAGATAGATTATGAGTATCTGTCCAGGATAAGGCGGGCAGTAGCTCTTTATACCAAAAGAAAAACTTCAAATATCCTGGATGGTGACTTTCATTCGGTTCACAGAGGAAGGAGCATGGAGTTCGACGACCTTAAGGAGTATACCTATGGCGACGACGTACATGACATTGACTGGAAATCCTCCTCCCGAATGAGCTCTATTCTGGTCCGCAGATACATGACAGACAGGAGGCACAACGTGATGTTTGTCTGCGACAGAGGACAGAAGCTGCTGGGAGATACCAGCAGGAAGGAACCTAAAAAGGAGCTTATGCTCATGACCTTTGGGATGCTTTCTTTTATTGCCTCCAGGAATGGGGCGGACTTTGCTCTTTCCTACGCCGGCGATCACAGTGCTGTAAAGAGCTATTTCAAGTCCGGAACGGATCACCTTGAAAAGCTCCTCTATGATTATGAAAAGAGCTGCACCACAGATTCCGGTTACAGCCTGACTCAGACTCTGGAAGAAGTCCTTAACACAGTCCGTAAAAAGATGATCATATTTCTTTTGACGGATATGGATGGACTGGACCAGTTGAATGAGGGACTAATAAAGAGTATTACTACAGGTCACGATCTTCTGATCATTAATATCGACGATGCGTATCTGACGGGAGATGTGGTTTTTGACAACGAACAGGGATTTTATGAAAGGTTCTTTTTATCTCACAGCAGGGCTCTTCGTAAGGAAGAGGAGAGCATAAGGAATGAGATCTTAGAGAGAACCTCTGCTATGTGCAAGCGCAACAAGGCCTGCCTCACCACCATTTCCGGTGAGGACGAGATCATTGATAGCACCATAACCCTGCTTGAAAGGTACAGAAATGGTTACTTCGGTTAAATTACAGGATCCATTTGAATACAGCTGGTGGGTGGCAGCCATAGCAGCAGTGCTGATCGTAGCGGCTACCGGAGTATTGGTTTATACCATCATGAAAATGCTGGAATACAGGGCAAATAAGCAGCAGTACAGGCAGGCCTATCGCAAGGTGATTATGACGCCTGAGGTCCTGCTTAGGGTAAAAAACCAGTATTCCCAGAGGGTAGAGACTATCATCAGCAGATATAACAGCGGAGATATCACTAAGCGAGACGGTTATCAGGAGCTTAGCTTTGTCATCAGGGAGTTTGTCCACCAGGTGACCGGAATAAACGTAGAGAGCTTCACGGTAAAGGAAGTAAAGGCCATGGGCATCAGGAAGCTTGATGTGCTCATGGAGGAATACTATGTGCCGGAGTTCGCAGAGGATGAGAAGGCCAGGGAAAAAGACCTTTTGACATCCTGTAACACTGCAATAGGAGTGATCAGATCATGGAGTTGATGTATACAAACATAGTTATCATAGGGATAGCTGTTTTGGTGGCTGCGCTTCTTGGTCTTTTTTTTATCCACAAAAGGAAAAAAGGCAGGTTTGTGGATGGTACAAAAGCAGCAAACACCGGAAGGATCAGGCAGTCAAAGCTGTACAAAAATCTTAAGATCAGGTACGTGGTCCTGACAGCTGTGATGATAACGGGACTGACCGGAAGTATAGTCTCAGCTCTTTTCCTGGCTGCAAGGCCCTACAGAACTGAGGATGTTGTAAGTGGAGTCAAGAAAAGAGATATCATTCTTTGTCTTGATGTTTCCTACTCCCTTTATGATCTGAATTCGGAACTGACGGATTATCTTAAGGGAGTTGTGGCAGGCCTTGAAGGTGACAGGTTTGGCATAAGTATCTTTAACACCTCGTCGGTGACTTATGTGCCTCTGACGGATGACTATGACTACATAATCGACAGGCTGGATGAGCTTCAGGGGTATTTTCTTTTGCAGAAGGAATACTTCGAGGACTACTATCTGACTTATGGAGAAGGGGGATATATCCCCGACGATAAGCTTGAAAGGTACAAAGAGCTGTCTGATAAACTGGATTATTTTGAGGCAGGAACCCTTTACAACAACTGGTACAGAGGCTCCTCACTTATTGGAGAAGGCCTTGGTACAGCCCTTTACTCTTTTCCCTATCTGGGAGATTCGGAGAGAACAAGGGTAATCATCATGTGCACGGACAATGAGCTCAACGCCTTCGGAAAAGAGGTTTTGAACCTCAAGGAAGCTTCAGAGTACTGCAAGAAAAACAAAGTTACCCTCTTTGGAATATTTCCTTCAGAGGAGAAGTTTTATATGCCTGAAGAGTTTGACTACTCTTCATGCCTGAATGGGTTTAAGAATGCCGTGGAAAAGACCGGCGGAAAGTTCTACATAAGGACCAGGACCCAGTCAGTTTCAGAGATTGTTCAGGATATCCAGAAGCAGGAAGCTATGCTTGTTAAGGTTGTCATGACCAGACAGACTGTGGACCTTCCGGAGATTCCTTTCTTTATCATGTGCATATGCCTGGCAATTGGATGCCTGGCAGGATTGGTATTACAAAAATGAACATCAGACCAATGTTACCTCTTGGGATCCTGGTGGCGGTCTTTGCTCTTATGTTTGGAGCAACCTCCTACTTTGTGATCGGAAATAAAGTGAATACAAAAGAAAAGCTCTTTACCCTTGTAAGGCTTACGCTCATTTATGTACTGGCATTTATTATCGGGGTAAGGCCTATTCTTAAAGAGACCAGATATGAGTTTGCCACAAAGAACCTGGATGTTCTTTTTGTGGTAGATACCACCATCAGCATGTGGGCTCAGGATTACAATGGCACCAGAAAGCCCAGGATGGATGGTGCCATCAAGGATGTGAACTATGTTATTGATGAGCTGGCAGGCAGTAATTTCGGTCTTGTTACCTTTGATGATTCTGCCCATGTACTGGCACCCTTTACTCAGGATATGCAGTACATAAGGGATCTTCTGGACACCCTTGAAACTCCGGACAGCTACTACGCAAGTGGAAGTGACCTTTCCATTCCCTATAAGGATGTGGAAGCCCTGCTCCTGTCCTCAGCCAGAAAGGAAAATCGAAAGACCATTGTGTTTTACATAAGTGATGGAGAGATCACTAATGGAAATGAACTGAAGGATTACTCGGATCTTGCCCAGTACATCGACGGCGGAGCGGTAATGGGTTATGGCACGGAAAGCGGCGGAAGGATGAAGGACGGAGGCAGTGTGACCAGATTTGTGTATGACTACACTCTTCATCAGGATGCGATCTCTAAGATCGATGAGAGTAATCTTCAAAAGATCGCTGATGAACTGGGGCTTACCTACATATACATGAATGATGGAAACGCCGGTCTTCAAGGGGCTGTTGAGATAATAAAAGAAGGCTCCAAGACTGTTATAGAAAGTGGTGACGGTGCTGAGATAGAAAAGGATATCTACTTCTATTTCGCTATTCCACTGGCTCTTTTGGTACTTATGGAAATATTGATGGTAGTAAGAAAAGGAAGGCTCTAAGATGAGAAAGATACCACTTAGACTGTGGTTTTTGGGAATAATGACACTTCTGTTGCTTATCTTCGGAGTATTGCTTGCCGGGAGAGTGTTTATCAACCACAGCTTTGTATCAGCCTATGACAATGAAGAATATAGATCACAGGAAGAGGAAAAGCTTTTAAAATTCAACTTCCCGGAAAGCTATGTGCCCTATTATAACCTTGGCAATGCAGCTTATAAGAATGGGGATTACAACTCGGCAATTTCCTATTTTACCGAGGCTTTGAAGCACTATCCTTCCGAGAAGAAGGACTGTCTTATCAGGATCAACCTGGCTCTTTCCATGTGCAACACCATTGATTTTTACAACCTGGATTCTCAGGAAAAGATAGACACAGCTCTTTTCGTGTTATACAAGGCTAGGGATGTGCTTCTTGAAAATGGCTGCGCCACCGATGAAGGGGATGGGCATAATGCCGATGCCCAGCAGTTGAAGGAAGATATCGATAAGATGATCGAAATGCTGAAGAACCCGGATCAGAATCAAAATAATAATCAGCAGGATGACAGTGGAAATAGTGATTCTGACGATGACTCCGATGGCGGCTCCAATCCATCAGATCGTGAGAAGAGGGCTCAGAAGGAGCTTGAGGAAAATAAGAAGGATGCCCTGGAGGATCGAAAGAACCAGCAGGGAGATCTCAAGAAATGGTCTGATTACGTGGGAGATGAAGACGGCAGCGGCTCTGACGGCGACGAGGTCGGCGGAGGAAAAGAGATAACTAACCCCTGGTAAGGTGCTGAACATAATATTCGTAGGCTCTTCCAACACACCACAATATGATGTATAATAAAAATAACTATGAGGAATATTTAGTGTTGTTGCGAAGGGGGTATTTTATGAAAAAACCATTATCTGTAGTCCTTGGCACTGTGGCTTCAGCAGCATTAGTTCTTTTTAATGTGGCTGCTTTCCCGGCATGTACTACAGCTGCTGAGTATACTTACTCTGGAACCGTAACTGATCAGACCACATCCGATATGCTTTATCTTAAGACAAGCGGTGGTACGATACAGATTAAGCTTGATTCATCTACTGAGACAGAGAACGCAAAGTTCCTGCTTCCCGGTAATTCCTTAACAGCTAAATGCTATACAGGAAGTGATGAGTACTGGCATGCAAGCAAGCTTACAGGCAGTAGTTCAGCAGGAAAGGTGAATGTTGATTCATCCAACAAGTCTACTGTTAAGGGAACAATTGCCAAGGGTACCAGCGAGGAACTTTTATATCTGGTGACAAATGCCGGAACAATGCAGATAAAGCTTGACACTGACACTGACGTAAGTGGTGTTAAGTACATGATAATCGGCAAGTCAGTTCAGGTGGTTTGTGCAAGAGGCTCTGATGCATATATGCACGCACTCTCCATAAGTGATGTGGGCGGATCTTCAGGATCTTCTACTTCAGGATTAACTGTTTCAGGCTCTTCAGTATCAGGAGTTTCCGGAACTGTTGAAAAGGGGACCACATCATCACTGCTTTGCCTGTCTACATCAGGCGGAACAATGCAGATCGTTTTGGATCTTGGAACCGACGCCAGCGGATGTCGTGTTCTTATTCCTGGACAGAGTGTAACAGTGAACTTCTACAGAGGAAGCGATGCATGGAATCACTCTTCCAAGATAGTAAATAATTCATCAAGCGCAGCTTCAACAGTATCATTGGATGGCAATTCCAGGGTTACAGTATCCGGAAAGGTATCAGGAGATACTACAGAGAATACTCTTTTCCTGAGCACCAGCGGCGGAGATATGCAGATAAGACTTGATTCCAACACCAACTTCTCAAGATGTCCTGTTCTTCTCTTGGACAAGAGTGTTCAGGTGGTGGCAGAGAGAGGCTCAGACGAGTATTATCACGCAGTAGAAGTTATAGCTAACTAACAAGGAGAAATAATAAAAATGGCACAGAACCCGGTTGTTACAATTACCATGGAAAACGGAGATGTTATGAAGGCAGAGCTCTATCCAGAGATTGCTCCTAACACCGTTAACAACTTCATCTCACTTATCAAAAAGAATTTCTATGATGGACTTATCTTCCACAGAGTTATTCGTGGATTCATGCTTCAGGGGGGAGATCCTGAAGGCTCAGGAATGGGCGGCCCGGGATACGGGATCAAGGGAGAGTTTTCTTCAAACGGTTTTAAGAATGATCTTAAGCATACTGAGGGCGTACTCTCAATGGCAAGATCAATGATGCCCAATTCAGCAGGCTCACAGTTCTTTATCATGCACAAGACATCACCTCATCTTGATGGCGATTATGCTGCTTTTGGAAAGATCACAGAGGGTATGGATGTTGTCAACAAGATTGCTGAGACAGAGACTGACTGGACCGACAGACCAACCACTCCACAGGTTATGAAGACAGTTACTGTAGAAACCTTTGGAGTTGACTATCCTGAACCTGAGAAGGCATGATCTGACTTCAAAAAACGAGTTATATTCACCAAATTTTATATTATTTTAATTGAGTACATATACTTTTTGTCACATAATATAAGTGCACGAATTATAAAAATTCCGAACAAAAATATATGTAAAAATATAAATCTGGTGAATTGTAATGGATAGTAATAATACTAATTACAATGGATTAAAGTCCAGATTTTCGCCTTTGGGAATCTGGGCTTTTTCTATTGGTGCCAGCCTTGGCTGGGGATCCATCGTAATCACCTGTAGCAGTTTCCTTGAAAAAGCCGGAGTGCATGGAACGGGATTCGGATTACTTGCCGGATTGTTTGTTATTCTGATCATTACCTGGAATCTTCAGTATATGATCCGGAACAACCCTGATGCAGGTGGGATTTATACCTTCGAAAAACGTGTCGGAGGGAAGGAAATGGGGTTTGTTACCCTGTGGTTCGTCCTTCTGGCTTATTTTGCTGTGTTATGGGCTAATTTAACTGCAGTACCTCTTTTTGTTCGGTTCTTCTTTAAGGATGCTTTCAAATTTGGATTCCACTATCGCGTATTTGGATATAATGTCTGGTTTGGAGAGTGCATTCTTTCCATAGCTGTTCTGGCTGTGGTGTTGTTGCTGTGCTCCTATTCCAGGAAGCTTCCTGAATACGTAATGATACTGGCAGCCCTTGCTTTTGTCTTTGGGTTTATGATCTGTGCCGGAGTAGCCTTTTGTAGCCACGACAGCTCTTTTTCCTATTCGCCATTTTTCATGGAGGGTTCCTCATCAATCTTGCAGGTTGTCAGGATTGCATCCATTTCTTCTTGGGCTTTCATAGGTTTTGAGAGTATATCACATTTTTCTGAGGAGTATTCTTTTGCTGCGAAAAAAGTTCGCGGAATTCTTTTAGCTTCTGTAATTGTTTCCACTGTTGTTTACATTCTTGTATGCATCCTGACAATTTCGGCCTATCCACAAGAGTATTCAGGCTGGCTTGAATATATCCGTGATGCCGGTAATCTTCAGGGGATCAAGGCTCTTCCTATGTTCTATGCAGTAGATTACTACATGGGACGCAGGGGAGTCACTATACTGATGCTTGCACTTTTGAGCATAATCCTGACAAGTATTATTGGAAATATGATGGCTCTTAGCCGTCTGCTATATGCAGCAGGACGGGAGGGAGAACTGCCTAAGGGCCTTTCTTTACTTAATTCAAAAGGAATCCCTTATAAGGCTTTGGGATTCGTGGCTGCGATTACTATCATCATTCCGTTCCTTGGAAGAACCACCATTGGCTGGATCGTGGATGTTACCACTCTTGGGGCAACGCTTATCTATGGCCTTATTGCTCACGGAGCTTATTTGTGTGCAAAGAAAAATGGTAATAGGGCAGTTACTGCAGCTGGTATGGTGGGAATGGTACTGATGGGAGTTTATGCAGTTCTTTTACTTGTTCCGGGACTACTTCCGTTTAACGCCATGGAAACCCAGGCGTATGCTTTGTTTATTGGCTGGTCTCTTATGGGGATGCTCTATTTTTGGTATCTTATCAAAAAGGATAAGAATAGGCAGTATAAAGATAGGATGGTTGCGTGGATTATCTTTCTTATTTTGCTACTTTTCTGTTCTTTGATGTGGGTTTCCAGAGTGACAGAAAATGCAGCTGACAAGGTGATCCGGAATGCATATGAGTATCACCATGAACACCATGATGCCACTGAAGATCCTTTAGAGAGAGATAAGTTTTTAGAAGATCAGGCGGACAGCATTGCAAATACAACCACTCTGTATACGATGGCTACATTGTTTGTCTTTGTAATATCTCTTGCAATTATGCTGAGTAACTACAGGGAAAATCAGAAGCTGCTGGCAGAAAAGGCTATGGAGGATCAAAAGATCTATTATCGCCTCGCTGCTCTTAACGGAAATCTTATAGCTCTTTACCTTGTGGATCCGGAAACGGAGCACTATAGAGAATATAGTTCCTCGAAGGACTTTCAGCAGTTGGATATAGCCAAGGAGGGTGAGAACTTCTTTAAAGAAACCCATGATAATGGCCTTAAGGTTGTATATTCTGACGATCAGGAATTGTTTACTTCTTTGGTGAACAGGGAAAGTGTTTTTGCAGGCATAAAGAAGAATGGGCTGTTCGAACTTGATTACAGGCTTGTACTGCGTGGGAAGCCTAACTACATAAGGCTGAAGGCCGCCATCGTTGAAGAAGATGGGAAGGAACTTCTGATAGTAGGACTTCTTGATGTGAATTCCCAGGTAATGCATGAGATTGAATATGCCAAGGATATGGCTATGGCTAAACAGATGGCATCAAAGGATGAACTCACGGGTGTGGGAAATAAGCGTGCATATTCTGATCTGGAGAATCAGCTGAATGAGGACATCAAGGCAGGAAAGGTATCTGAGTTTGCACTGGTAGTCTGTGATGTTAATGGACTTAAGATTGTAAATGATCTGTTTGGACACAAGGCGGGGGATGTTTATCTCCAGAAGGCCTGTGAAATGATCTGTAATGTTTTTGTTCACAGTCCAGTATTCAGGATTGGCGGAGATGAGTTTGTGGCTGTATGTCAGGGAAGAGATTACGACAACATTGGCGAACTGATGGATCAGATGGCTTTTGCTAATAATGATAACAGGGACAGAGGTGAAGTCCAGGTCGCATACGGCATGTCAAAATACGATAAGGATGAAAGCGTTGTGGCAGTATTCGAGCGGGCTGACAAGCTTATGTATGAGCGGAAGGCTGAGATGAAAGCGGAGATGAATTTATAGAAAATTCACTATGTTTTCAGACGATTTTGAGAGATAATATATTTGTGTAATTCCGACTAATTATATGCTTTTTTATAAAAATAGACAGGCTTGTATGAAAGGAGACTTGGCATGGAAGGCATGAGCACTCAGGATATTCTTAATGGACAGGATCTTTCTACTGCAAATGTAGATGATCTTCTGGCTGCTATGACAGCAAATGAGGCAGCGACAGCACCAGCACCTGCCGAAGAGGCGCCTAAGCCAAAGAGGGGGAGAAAGAAGGCAGCAGAGGATGCGCCTGCGCCTATTGAGGACATTCCTAATCTTGATGATATCCTTGCTGCTTCAGGTTCTGAAAATGCAAGTCCTGCAGAAACTGCAGAAGCAGATGCTATGGCAGCTGCAATGGCAGCAATGGCTGATGCTGCGCCTGCGGCAGAGGCGGTTCCTGAACCTGCACCTGAGATGCCTGCGGCGGATGCAGCTCCAGCAGAAGAAACGCCTGTAGATGTGGATGCAATGATGGCTGCAATGGCAGCAGCTGAGTCCGCAACTGATGTGGATGTTATGATGGCAGCGATGGCAGCTGGAGAGGCTGCGCCTGAAGCAGCCCCTGAAGCTCCTGCGGCGGAAGCGCCTGTAGATATGGATGCAATGATGGCAGCAATGGCGGCAGCAGAGACAGCTCCTGAGGCAGCCCCTGAGATGCCAGCAATGGACGCAGCCCCAGCAGATGCGCCAGTGGATATGGATGCGATGATGGCAGCAATGGCGGCAGCAGAAGCAGCTCCTGAGGCGGCACCTGAGATGCCGGCAATGGACGCAGCTCCCGCAGCGGATGCCCCTGTAGATATGGATGCAATGATGGCAGCAATGGCGGCAGCAGAAGCAACTCCTGAGGCGGTACCTGAGATGCCGGCAATGGACGCAGCTCCGGCGGCGGATGCGCCTGTAGATATGGATGCAATGATGGCAGCAATGGCGGCAGCAGAGGCAGCACCTGAGATGCCGGCAATGGATGCAGCCCCTGCAGAAGAAGCTCCTGTAGATATGGATGCAATGATGACGGCCATGGCAGCTGCAGAGGCAGCACCCGAGGCAGCCCCTGAGATGCCAGCAATGGACGCAGCTCCCACAGAGGAAGCGCCAGTGGATATGGATGCAATGATGGCAGCAATGGCGGCAGCAGAGACAGCACCCGAAGCAGCCCCTGAGATGCCAGCAATGGACGCAGCGCCGGCAGCAGATGCGCCTGTGGATATGGATGCGATGATGGCAGCAATGGCAGCAGCAGAGGCAGCACCCGAGGCAGCACCCGAGGCAGCCCCTGAGATGCCAGCAATGGACGCAGCTCCCGCAGCGGATGCAGCCCCTGAAGACATAGATCCCGTAATGGCAGCTATGATGGCTAACGCAGCTGCAGCAGAAGCAGCTGCAACAGAGGCACCAGCAGCAGAAATCCCTGTTCCGGAAAATCCGGATGACATAGATCCTGTGATGGCAGCCATGATGGCAGATGCAGCAGCGCAGGCAGCAGCTGAGACTCCTGCAGAGAACCTTGATGCGATCCTTAATGCGGAGGTAGATGCCCTGATTGAGCCACCTGCAGATGCAGAACCCGAGATACTGGTTGTTATGCCATCCGGAGACGACGTGACTGCAGAAGCAGCAGAAATTCCAGCACTTGAAGAGCCTGCTCCTGAAACAACTGATATTCCAGCAGATATTCCTGCAATGGAGGAAACACCAGCTCTTTCAGCCTTAGTAGAACCAGCAGCTGAGGAACCGGCACCCGAAGAAGCACCAGACCTTTCAGCCCTTGTAGAGCCAGCGGCTGAGGAAACTGCACCTGAAGAGGCGCCAGACCTTTCAGCCTTAGTAGAACCGGCAGCTGAGGAACCGGCACCAGAAGAGGCACCAGACCTTTCAGCTCTTGTAGAGCCTGTACCTGAAGAGCCTTCTGCAGAGATGCCAGCTATGGATGCAGCGCCGGAAGCTCCAGCAGATCTGGATCCTGTGGCAGCAGCCATGATGGCAGCTGAACAGTTTGCTGAGGATGATATAGCTCAGACTCCTGCTCCTATGGATATGGATGCAGCTGCAGATGCTATGGAAGGTGCAGTTGAAGATATTGAGGAATTCCTTAATTCTGAGGATTATGAATATACAACTATTAAGAGCGGATCCAAGACCATGATGATCATGAAGACATCAGATGGCAGCGCTATGGCTATCACCTATGATGGCAATGAGTTTGATTCCCTCGAGTCAGACTTTAACAAGGATGGCAAGGCCAGCTATAAGGACATCATGAATGCCTTTATCAAGGAAACCATCAAGTCCGGCGGATCAAGTGGAATCACAAGACACAGAGGCAGCAAAGTTGTAGCTAAGTAATAAAGATATAATAGATGATTAAAAGAAAGGGGGATGTCGCATTTAATCTAAAGCGACATCCCTTTGTTCCAAACCATCCCCTTGTTTCAAAACGTCTCCCTATCCCACACTTCAAGAAAATCAATAAATGCTCCATGAAAAGGGGTATTTATTGATTTTTTTTACATATAGAATAATCAAAAAAGAAAACGGGGGATTATTCTATGTCAGTACATGTTATCGATGAAGCAAATCGTTGCCTTCAGTGCCCTAATCCAAGGTGCAGAGAGAATGGCTGCCCGATTCACACAAATATTCCGGAGATGATACGTCTTTTTAAGGAAAATCGCATGCTTGAAGCGGCTCAGATGCTCTTTGAGAATAACCCGCTTTCTATGGTATGTTCGCTTGTGTGCAATCACGAGAACCAGTGTGAGGGCAATTGTGTCAGAGGAATCAAGGGTGAGCCCATTCACATATCATCAATTGAGAATTATATTTCCGACTCATGTTTTGAGAGGCTTGAACTTAAGCCTGCTCCGGCAAACGGCATGAAAGCGGCAGTTATTGGCGCTGGGCCGGCAGGGATCACTATCGCAATAATCCTGGCACTCAAGGGATACTCGATCACAGTATTTGAGACTCATGACAAGATTGGCGGAATACTTCGCTATGGCATTCCTGAGTTCAGGCTTCCCAAGTCTATCCTGGATAGATATTACAAAAAGATGCGTGAGCTTGGCATCAAGTTCAGACCTAACTTTGCGATTGGCGGTTCTACGGGAATACAGGATCTTCTGAATGATGGCTACAAGAGTGTGTTTATCGGAACCGGTGCCTGGAAGCCGAGAAAGCTGGGCGTTCCGGGAGAGACTTTTGGAAATGTTTTCTATGCTATCAACTATCTCAACAATCCTGATGTCTACGAGCTTGGCGACAAGGTTGCTATAATCGGTGCAGGCAACGCAGCTATGGACGTAGCCAGAACTGCCATTAGGCATGGAACAAAAGAGGTTGTGGTATATGTAAGAGGTGATGAGGTCAGCGCATCCAAAGCAGAGTTCGAATATGCCAAGGTAGACGGCGTTAAGTTTGAATACAGAAAGGCCATTGTCAGGATTGAGGACGAGGGTCCGGTGTTCTGCGATATGGTACCTGATGAGGAAAAGCTTGCACAGCTTGAGGCAGAAGGAGCAGATACTCAAAAGACTCCGCTAAAGGTCCTTGCAGATACTGAGCATCTGATTCCTGCAGACAGCATCATGATTGCTATTTCACAGGTCCCGCAGGACAGGATTGTTACTCATGAAAAAGAACTGAAGCTCAACGAAAAAGGAAATCTTGCCACAGATTCCAAGGGTGAGACATCCCTTCCCGGAGTATTTGCATCAGGTGACGTCGTTACCGGTGCTAAAACCGTTGTGGCAGCTGTCGCTGTATCCAAGCAGATCGCCGAGGACATGGACCGATACATGATGGGACAGAGGGGCGGTTCTTTTGTCCCATCCGGCAGATAAAGTGTGGTTAGGAACAAGGGGACGGTTCTCTCGTTCCAGTATTGGAACGAAAGAACCGTCCCCTTTGATTTGCGCAGATTCAAATCAGTCTGTGGCCGCCAAGCCGTCCTTGATACCCATAAATCTGGATGATAAACTTAGAAAGGACGACAAATTCTACCGAGGCTTAATTACTATGAATACAGAAATCAAAGGTTCAGAGATCAAATATAAGCTGGCTGAGGCAATGAAAACCTGCATGAAGACCACTTCTGTGGAGAATATCACAGTAAAGCAGATAGTTGCTGAATGCGGAGTTTCCAGGCAGAGCTTTTATCGGAACTTTATAGATAAATACGACCTTATCAACTGGTACTTCGACCGTCTTTTGGAGCAGTCTTTTAAGGAGATGGGCAAGGGTGAGACCATTAGGGAAGGCCTGATCAAGAAGTTTACTTACATCAGGCAGGAGAGACTCTTTTTTACTGCCGGATTTAAAGGGGATGAGCAGAACAACTTAAAAGAGCATGATTTCTTCATGATCTTTGAGTTTTACTGTGCTCTTATCAGGGAAAAGACAGGTCAGCTTCCGGAATACAAGATCAGAAAACTTTTGGAGATGTATTGTCAGTCCTCGGTTTATATGACTGTTCAGTGGCTGATGAAGGGCATGAAGGAGTCAGAGGCGGAACTGGCGGACCTTATGATTGATGCAATGCCCCAGCCAATAATGGAACTCTATAAAGAGATTGGACTCTTGTAGAGTTACAAATTGACATAACTGTAACTTATTTCCTCAATTTCCGGATGCTATAATTATTCCAGTGCTGTTAATTATTTAACACACAATACAGTTGGGAAAAGAAAGAAGGAGGAAATATGGCAAACAGAATTTCACTTAATCAGACATCTTATCATGGTGCAGGTGCTATCAGTGAGGTAGTTACCGAGATCAATTCAAGAGGATTCAAGAAGGCATTTGTTGCTTCTGATCCTGACCTTATAAAGTTTGGTGTAACCGGCAAGGTTACTGATCTTTTGGATAAGGCTTCAATCCCTTACGAGATCTATTCAGATATCAAACCCAATCCAACAATCGAAAACGTTAAGAATGGTGTAGAAGCATTCAAGAAGTCAGGTGCTGACTGCATCGTTGCTATTGGTGGCGGTTCTTCAATGGACACATCAAAGGCTATCGGTATCATCATCACAAACCCTGAGTTTGCTGATGTTCGTTCACTTGAGGGTGTTGCTCCTACAAAGAACCCTTGCGTTCCAATCATCGCAGTACCTACAACAGCAGGAACAGCTGCAGAGGTTACTATCAACTACGTTATCACTGACGTTGAGAAGGAAAGAAAGTTTGTATGTGTAGATACACATGACATGCCTATCGTAGCTGTAGTTGATCCTGAGATGATGGCTTCAATGCCTAAGGGTCTTACTGCTGCAACTGGTATGGACGCTCTTACACATGCTATCGAAGGTTATACAACAAGAGCAGCTTGGGAGATGACAGATATGTTCCACTTAGAGGCTATCAGACTTATCTCTCAGAACCTTCGCGATGCAGTAGAGAACAAGCAGTCAGGACGTGAAGGAATGGCTCTTGGACAGTACATTGCAGGAATGGGATTCTCAAACGTTGGTCTTGGTATTGACCATGCTATGGCTCACACACTTTCTGCTCACTATGACACACCACACGGTGTTGCATGTGCAATGTTCCTTCCAATCTCAATGGAGTTCAACCGTGAGTACACAGGCGAGAGACTTCGTGAAGTTGCAAGAGCAATGGGCGTAAAGGGCGTTGACGATATGTCCCAGGAAGAGTACAGAGATGCTGCTATCGAAGCTGTTAAGAAGCTTTCAGCAGATGTTGGAATTCCTACAACTCTCGATAAGATCAAGGAAGAGGATCTTGATACTCTTGCTACTGATGCTCTCAACGATGCTTGCTATCCAGGAAACCCAAGAGAGGCAACAAAGGAACAGGTTATCGAGATGTTCAGAATGCTTATGGCATAATAGAAAATCACACAAATTACGGGCTCCGGCAGAAAATGCCGGGGCCTTTTTTCCCTGATTTCATTTTATTTTAATTGGACAAAAATGTCAGGAATGATTAAGATAGATTGTGTGCGGAAAACGATTTCCGAAATTACCATTATTACCAATCATAACTCACGAACGGAGTAACATATGGTTTCAATTAAGGATGTGGCTAAGGAAGCGGGGGTCGCAATCTCCACGGTTTCCAAGGTCCTTAACAATTATCCAAATGTAAGCGAAGCAACCAAAAAGAAGGTCAATGACGTGGTTGACAGGCTTGGCTTTGTGCCCAATGCAGTAGCTGCGAGCCTTTCCTCCAAGAGGACCGGAAGAGTTGCACTTCTTATCAAACTGAATCTCAACACTCAGGCCAGTGACGAGATCAGCATGCAATATATCTCGGGTGCAGTACACAGGGCAAAAGAGCTGCAGATGGATGTTATCACAGTCTTCACATCCATGATCGAGGACATGACCGTAGATGAAGTCACCAGCTACTTTGAATCCCAGGGCATCAAAGGCATCATCGTCTATGGCATGACAACTAAGGATAAAGTGGTCCACAAGCTGATAAACAGCGGACGCTTCAAGATGGTTGTCATAGATGCGCCAATGGTCAACGCCACCACCTCATCAGTCAGCGTAGACAATGCAAAGGCCCAGTACGATGTGGCAAAGAAGACCATAACAGAGAATAAGTGCAAGAAGGTCCTTTACATCTCCGGCGAAGAGATCGGATATATCACCGCTGAGCGCCTTGCAGGCATCAAGAAGCTTTGCGAGGAAAAGAAACTTAAGCTGACGGTACGCTGTGGGCAGTTCTCCGAGCTAAAAGCAAGACAGCTTGCTATGAAATATGCAAAGAACACCGACTGCGTAGTCTGCGCCTCAGATATGATGGCTATCGGTGCCATGAAGGCCCTGATAGATATGGATATTTTCCGTCCGGTCTGCGGTTTTGACGGAATCATTCTTATGGGCTATGTGGGAAAGCAGATGAACACAGTCAAACAGGACTTTGTGAAGATCTCCGAGGCGGCCCTGGACGAACTAAACCGACTGCTCCAGGGAGAGGAAGGCCGAAAGGTCACCATTCCCCACACCTTAGTCAGACTTAAATATGAAGATATCATCTGCTGAAAAAAGAACTTGCGGAAAACGTTTTCCTGTGCTACACTAAACTCACATGATTCAGAAAACGTTTTCCTAGAAATATAAAGCTACGAAATAATCGTTACACAAAAGTACGAGAGGAGAAACAAAATGGCTAAACACACTAATATGCAGAGAGACGTTCTTGTAACTAATCTTGAAGGTCAGCTTGAGGAGCTTGCTCAGGAGAAGTTCGGGAAGAGCCTTAAGGACTGCACAGATCAGGAGACCTACTACATACTTCTTGAGATGACAACACGTCTTATGGATGTTGCAGAAGTATATAACGGGGAGAAGAAGGTTTACTACATTTCAATGGAGTTCCTTATTGGAAAGCTTCTTTCCAACAATCTCATAAACCTTCGCGTCTACGACAGGGTAAAAGAGATCCTGGAGAAGAACGGAAAGAGCCTTGCTGCCATCGAGGAGTGCGAGCCTGAGCCTTCACTTGGAAATGGTGGACTTGGAAGACTTGCAGCATGCTTCCTTGATTCAATTGCAACCCTGGGAATGGCAGGAGAGGGAATTGGTCTTAACTACCACTTTGGTCTTTTCAAGCAGGTATTCAAGGATCATCTTCAGTGCGCTGAGAAGAATGACTGGATTGAAGAGCAGTCATGGCTTGAGAAAACTGACACTACTTTCGAAGTTTCTTTTGGCAAAAAGAAGGTTGTATCCCGTCTCTACAACATGAACGTTGTGGGCTATGATACAGGAGTAAATAAGCTGCGTCTGTTTGATATCGAGTCAGTTGATGAGAGCCTTGTAAAGAAGGGCATAGATTTCGACAAGACCAAGATCGACAAGAACCTTACACTGTTCCTGTACCCTGATGATTCAGATGAGGCTGGAAATCTCCTTCGTATCTACCAGGAGTACTTCCTTGTTTCAAATGCTGCACAGCTGATTCTTAGAGAGCAGAAGGAGCGTCAGTACGATCTTCACGAGCTCTATAAGCATGCTGTAATCCAGATCAACGACACTCATCCAACCATGATCATCCCTGAGCTTGTAAGGATCCTGGTTGAGGATAAGGCGTTCAGCATGGACGATGCCATTGAAGTTGTTAGCAAGACCTGCGCATATACAAACCATACTATCCTCGCTGAGGCCCTTGAGACATGGCCACTTTCTTACCTTGAGAAGGTTGTTCCTCAGCTTGTTCCTTACATCAAGGAGCTTGATAAGAGAATCCGTGAGAAGTACCCAAGAAAGCCAAAGATCCAGATCATCGACAAGGATAAGAGAGTACACATGGCTTTCATCGACATCCATTATGGTTTCTCAATCAATGGTGTTGCTGCAATCCATACAGATATCCTCAAGGATTCAGAGCTTAACGATTTCTACAAGCTCTATCCTGAGAAGTTCAACAATAAGACAAACGGAATCACCTTCAGAAGATGGCTTCTTTCCTGCAACCATCCTCTTGCTGATTTCCTTTCAGCCACAATTGGCGACGGCTTCAAGAAGGATGCCAACAAGCTTGAGAAGCTCCTTGATCACATCGAGGATGAGAATGTTCTGAATGAGCTTGAGTCCATCAAGATGCAGAAGAAGAAAGAGCTTGTGGCTTACCTTAAGGAACATGAGGGTGTTGAAGTTGATCCTGAATCAATCTTTGATATTCAGGTAAAGAGACTTCACGAGTACAAGCGTCAGCAGATGAATGCCCTTTACATCATTCACAAATATCTGGAGATCAAGGGTGGCAAGAAGCCTGCAAGACCTCTTACATTCATCTTTGGTGCAAAGGCAGCTCCTGCTTATGTTATAGCAAAAGACATTATCCATCTTCTTTTGGTTCTTCAGGAGATCATTAACAACGATCCTGATGTTAACCAGTACATGAAGGTGATCATGGTTGAGAACTACAACGTAAGCTATGCTGAGAAGCTCATTCCTGCCTGCGATGTATCAGAGCAGATCTCTCTTGCATCAAAAGAGGCATCTGGAACAAGTAACATGAAGTTCATGCTTAACGGTGCTGTAACTCTTGGAACAGATGACGGTGCGAACGTTGAGATCCACGACCTTGTAGGTGATGACAATATCTATATCTTCGGTGTAAAGGCAGACGAGGTAATCCAGCACTACAAGAAGGCTGACTACGTTTCAAAGGATTACTACAAGAAGAGCAAGGTGATCAAGGAAGCAGTTGACTTCATCACCAGCAAAGAGTGCCTGAAGGTTGGCCATAAGGAGAACCTTAAGAGACTCCAGGATGAGCTCCTTAACAAGGACTGGTTCATGACTCTTATCGACCTTGAAAGCTACATTGCCAAGAAGGACGAGATCTTTGCTGATTATGAAAAGAGAGATAAGTGGAAGAGAATGATGCTCACCAACATTGCAAAGGCTGGCTACTTCTCCTCCGACAGAACAATTGCGGAATACAACAGAGATATCTGGAAACTTCGCTGATATAGGGATTCAAAGGGTGCTTTATACGGAGCAATCCGTATATCAGCACTCTTTTTTTATGCACACATGTGGAGAATTCCGTTTTTACGCGTTATAATAATACGTACAGGAGGTATGCGTATGGAAAAGAGATTTTTTGACGCGGGGATAAGTGGGATTATTCCGATCGGTCTGCCGGGCGGCTTTTTTATTTATGAGGCCGGTGGCCATGAGAACGTTCTTTATGCTGGCCCTAATGTTCTTGCTATGTATGGCTGCGAAAACATGGGCGAGTTCATAGTACATACAGGCGGTACTTTCCAGGGTATGGTTCATCCTGAAGACTTTAACAGGATACAGAATCAGATACAGTCACAGACTCTTTTCGGTGAAAAGAAACATGACTATATCCGCTACCGTATCATCACAAAAAACGGTGATGTGAGGTATGTGGAGGACTTTGGGCATCTCCTGCACCGGGAGGATGGAAAGAGCTTTTTCTATGTCTATATCGTTGATGTAGACAAGAATGAGTACTTCAACAAAAATCGGAATTCCTTTGCAGAGGCTGAGATTCTCACCAGTACTGCTGAGACCGATGAACTGACAGGCCTTCTTAATATGTCTTTTTTCTACCAGAAGGCATCAATCCTTCTTGGCTCCCATGAGAGCTGGAGAGAGGATATTTCTTTTGTTCACTTTGATATTCCAAATTTTAAACTTTTCAATGAGAGAAACGGCTTCAAGCTTGGAGACGAGCTGTTATGTGACCTTGCCAATGCGATACTTAGCGAGTTCAACGTAGGAAGCATAATCTCAAGGTTTTCTGATGACCACTTTGTTGTGTGCACTGTAGGAAACAAGAATGATGTAGTCAATAAGGTTGTTGATGTCCAGAAAAAGATGCTTCTTGCTGACGATGTAAACAAGAAGGTCAGAGTAAAAGCCGGCATCTACTACATGGATGACAGAAGATCCGAGATAGGCCTTGCCTGTGATCATGCCCGTCTTGCCTGCAACAGCATCAAGAACCGCCATGACATAAACTATTGCATCTACGACGAGATGCTTCGTGACAATCTTCGCAGACAGCAGTATGTCATTGATCACATTGATGAAGCCATCGAGAAGGAGTACATAAAGGTTTACTACCAGCCGGTGGTAAGGGTTAAGACCGGAGAGATATGTGGTTATGAGGCGCTGGTAAGATGGATCGATCCTAACTATGGAATGTTGTCTCCGGGAGATTTCATCGACACGCTGGAGCAGTATCACCTGATCCATCTGGTGGACACTTACGTTATCAGGAAGGTATGTCAGGATTATGCACGGATGTCTGAGGAGGGAAAAGAAATTGTTCCTGTCTCCTTAAATATCTCCAGATTGGACTTTGAACTATGCGATATCTTCGGCATTGTAGAGGCAACCAGAGAAAAATATGGTGTACCTAAAAACATGCTGGACCTTGAGATCACGGAGAGTGCACTTAATTCGAACGCTGGATTTATCAAGTCAGAATGTTCGAGAATGAGAGATCTTGGATATCACATTTGGATCGATGACTTCGGCTCAGGCTATTCATCGCTGAATACCATCGCGGAGTACAGTTTCGATGTACTGAAGCTTGATATGGTATTCCTAAGGAGTCTTGATAATAATCCAAAGACCGGAAAGATCATGACTTACATTGTGGAAGGCGCCAAGGCTATGGGTGTATCTCCGCTGTGCGAAGGATGTGAAACTGAGCAGCATTTCCAGTTCCTAAAGGATATTGGCTGTGAGAGGGCTCAGGGCTACTACTTTGGAAAGCCAATGCCAATGGAGGAATCCAGAAGCATGACTTTGGCAAAAGGTTTTAAGTGGGAAAAAGTATAAACAAGTTATTAAAAAACTAAAATTATTCTGAAATGTATCACAAAGTACACGTAATATTGCAAATATGATGATTTTTATGATTGTGCAAAAATTATAATAATAACGAAGACACCAGGAGGTAAAAAGACATGGAAGAACGCAGAACCATTAACAGAGTTGAGTTTTTAGCAAACAGTGTGATCGTTGATAAGCAGACACTGGCAAGGTATTTTGGCCAGGTGAAAAACATAAGCCCTTTGGGCATAGCGATCACCGTGGACAAGCGGATTCCTAATCTTGTGGGCAGAGATGTGATCATCGTTGCAGAAACAATGATCATGTACGCAGAATCAGTACGTGAGGACAAGGAAATGGGAGAAAAGAAATCTGTTGCGTTTAAGGCAAGGAAATTTACTCCTGATGTTTTGCAGTATCTTTTCGAGCAGATAGGCGCAGATCTTGAGGATGATGGCGAGAGTGAGGAGCAGTAAGAAAATAGTTTGGTGATGTCATTAAGTGAGGTGTTGATATGATGAAGAAACATGTTAAAAACAGAAAACTCGTTTCGGCTATGGTTATTGGAATATCATCGATGATGATGTTACAGACACCTTTTACAGCCTATGCAGCAAATCCTGGAGAGGGTGATCCCGGAGAGAATCCCGGTGATAATTCTTCAACAGAGGATACTGTAACTCAGGAAAATACATATGAATATGAGGTGCAAACAGAGCACATGCAGGAATCTGCTGATAACGCCATAGCAGCGATAAGTGGAGAAACTCCTCAGGATAATTCCGGATCAGGAGAAAGTGCAGGTTCTGGAGAAAGCGCAGGATCAGGTGAAAATGCGGGATCCGGAGAGAATGCAGGTTCCGGAGAAAGTGCAGGATCCGGAGAAAACACAGGCTCAGGGGAAAGTGCGGGATCCGGAGAAAATGCAGGATCAGGTGAAAATACAGGTTCTGGAGAAACTGGCGGAACACAGGAGAATACTTCGACAGAAGGTGAAGGCGGAAGCACACAGACTGCACCACCTACAGTTCAGGAGATAGTTCAGAATTCCACAGAAGATAGCGGTATTGGACTTGCCAGCAAGACAGCTAATGAGGTTATAGAAAACAGTGTAAACCTGGAAGCTGATAAGGCCGGAACCACTAATTCCAATACCAAGAAATTTATGGGCGAAGCAGTAACAGCGGCAAATGCTATTGTTAATGATACTGCTACCAGTGATTCTGCGATCAAGAATTTCAATGACGCATTGGATAATGTCAAAGAAGCAAAAGAGTCACTGGAAAATTATGAAGAAGCAAATAAGGCCGCTGAAGAAAGCTATCACGAAATTGTTTCAAATGTCAGTGCAACAGGAGAAATAACAGATGGCCTGGCAAGGGAAGCACTTGTTGATGCTAAAGATGCATGTGAAAATCTGAAGGATGTAAGTGATACGGTAAGCGCAGCTCAGAGCTGGATAGATGAACATCAGCAGGCTATTAACGAGCAGCTTGCCAAGGCTGAAGATGAGAGCCTTGACAGGGCATCAAGACTTGAAGCTTTCAATAAACTTTTGGATCTTCAGGAAGAACTGGATCAATATGCAGCCAACCTTAATGCAACACTTAAAGTTGATGCACAGGGCAAGATAGAGCTGAATGAAGCCGGAGAAGAGACTGTTATTGTAAAAAACGGCAATCTGTATTCCTTTGAAAAAGCGGTAGAGGGGCTTTCCAATGAGGATGGAACCGGATCATACGACAAGCTTGCAAAAGCAGAGGAGAAGAGAGCTAAGGGTGAAGCAGATGCAATCTCTAACATTGCAGATGCCGATGCCTACGCAGCCAAAGCGCAGGATGAAATACAGGCTGTTAAGAATCAGATCAAGCTTATTGAGAATAAACTGAGTAATACCAAGAAAAATCTTGCTAACGAACTTCAGAGTAGTATTGGGGACCTGGCAACTCTGAAGGCTCCCGGTGATACACAAGCAACGGACTGGAACTTTAATTCCGGCGCTCAGACTGATGATTCAAGGCGAAAGAAAGCAGCTTCAGTTATTAAGAATTATTACCTGCAAACTCTTGAAGGCGATGGAGTTGTCATAACCGATTTCCAGTGGACCAACACCAAGAACCTTGATAAGCAGGAATATAATTATATAACAGTTACCTATAAGGCTGACGGTGTAGAAAAGACCAGATACTTTAACTGGGATAGTATTGAAAGAGCGTCAACTACCACAGATCCTTACGCTAACATCAATTATAATACCGGAGAGGGTATATTCGTCTTTGAAAAAACAGCGGATGAAATAGGTGCTAATACTTTCCTGACCACTGCCTACAGGTACCAGACAACTGAAAAGGTGAATGGGAAGAATCAGACCATCAATCACTACATTTCAGCGGAGGAATATAATTCTCTTAAAAATGCTGACGGAACAAAGATCGTACTAGACGGAAAAGAATACAAAGTTGTTTCATACAGTGAGTGGTCAAAGAATTCAGATGCTCTTAGGAAGGATTACTATAAAGATGGTCAGCCGGGTGCGCTGAGTGTCTATAAGTACGCAGATGGTACAGAAGGATACCTGACAAAAGACCAGGTAGACAGACTGATAAAGAGCGGAGAAAAAACAGTTGCTGATTTCGAAATAGTAGTTCAGAATCAGAACAATCTGATACATGACGCTACAGGAAGCAATGGTATTGTAGTTGCATCAAATGCAATTATCAACAGTAAGTATGGAGGCACAGACCTTGCTGATAAGAGTACTGCTCTCAACACTTATGTGGATAATGCGGCAGCTCTTTTCAACAAGTACAATTCTTACTGGGTAGATTCAAGGGCTACTCTTGATCAGGTTGATGTTGCAGTTCAAAACATCTGCAATGTGAATAATGGTAAGGTTATTCAGGGCAGTCTTGGAACAGAGATAAAGGCTGAAGTAACAGAAGTAAATGATAAGTATGTAAATGCCAAAGATTCACAGGGCAGAGCTGACAGGAATACTTATTCAGATGAAGTTCTTGCCGGAATAAGCGGAGCTGGTACTTCTTCAGCTGTTGATTACGTAAAGAACCTTACTCTGGATGAGGAGAAGGGCGAGACAAAAGCAGGTCTCGACAGCATGACAGTTGTTGAGTTCACCAAGGTGGTAAAAGACAAACTGCAACCTGTCTCACAGGCAATCAATACAGCCAAGACAACTCTTTCAAACTGGTGGAGCAGATTAAAACGCGTGGCTATTCCTGATGAGGAAGAAACAGGCGGAAACAACCAGGGCGGAAACAACCAGGGCGGAAACAACCAGGGCGGAAACAACCAGGGTGGAAACAACCAGGGCGGAAACAACCAGGGCGGAAACGACCAGGGCGGAAACAACCAGGGCGGAAACAACCAGGGTGGAAATAACCAGGGTGGAAACAACCAGGGCGGAAACAACCAGGGTGGAAACAACCAGGGTGGAAACAACCAGGGCGGAAACGACCAGGGCGGAAACAACCAGGGTGGAAACAACCAGGGTGGAAACAACCAGGGTGGAAATAACCAGGGTGGAAACAACCAGGGCGGAAACAACCAGGGCGGAAACGACCAGGGCGGAAACAACCAGGGCGGAAACAACCAGGGTGGAAATAACCAGGGTGGAAACAACCAGGGCGGAAACAACCAGGGCGGAAACAACCAGGGTGGAAACAACCAGGGCGGAAACAACCAGGGTGGAAATAACCAGGGTGGAAACAACCAGGGTGGAACCGGAACTGATGGAGCTGGAACTGGTGGTGGAACTGGAACTGGTGGAGCAACCGGTGGTGGAGCTGGAACTGGCGGTGGAACCGGAACAGGCGGATCATCTACAACTGGTGGCGGAACAACCGGTGGTGGTAGCACAGGCGGAACCGGAGCAGGCGGAACAACTGGTGAAACAGGTGGCGCTGGTGGAACTGGAACTGGTGGAACCGAAGCTGGCGGAGCAACTGGTGGAACTGGAACTGGTGGAGCCGGAACAGGTGGTACTGTAGTTGATGCCGGAACAGGAACCGGTGCTGGTGGCACAACAGGAACAACTGGCGCAGGCACGACAGGCGTTGGCGGTGGAGCAGTTGTAGCACAGATCGTTGATACAACACCTGCACTTGGCGGAACTCCAGGCGGAGCAGCACAGGCAGCAGTTGATGCTATACAGGCAGCAGGACTTTCCGGCGGCGGAGCAGCACAGGCAGATGGCGGAGCAGCTCAGGCTGACGGCACTGCACAGATAGCTGATGCTGGAAATGCCGGAGCAGGCGGAGCTGGACAGGTAACTGGAAACGCAGGCGGAGCTGGACAGGTAACCGGAAACGCCGGCGGCGGAACGGCCCAGGCAGGTGGCGGAGCAGATCAGATAGCTGACGCAGGAAATGCCGGAGGCAACGTAATGGCTGATATCCCTGAGGGAGGCGTAGCCCTTGCAGATTCTGTAGGCGACAATGATGGTGCAGAGACCATCACAGCAACTATCACAGATGATGATACTGCTACAGCTGCAGCAGCAGAGGTACCGGTTAAGCCTAAGAGAATGAACTGGTGGTGGGTTCTTATCATCGCAGTTCTTGGCGAGAGAGGCCGTGAACTCTATGTTAAGTATAAAAAGAAGAATGATCCAAAGAATTGATTTCTCCACTACTTTAAAGCGGTAAAATATTCATTGACTATATGCCGTAAAACACGCTATTATATACAAGTGTCATGTAAATGGCACTTGTATTTTTTTGTATTCTTTTGGGAATTGTAATGGAGGGAGAAAAATGAGCACAATACCTTACAAAATTTATCTTGAAGAATCCGAGATGCCAAAGCAGTGGTACAACGTCAGGGGAGACATGAAAAAGAAACCTGCTCCGATCTTAAATCCCGGAACTCTTCAGCCTGTTACTATAGATGAATTGTCCGGTATCTTCTGCAGAGAGCTCGCTGAGCAGGAGCTGGATGATACCTCAAGATTTATTGATATTCCTGAGGAGATCAGGAACTTCTACAGAATGTATCGCCCATCACCACTTGTCAGGGCATACTGCCTGGAGGAGAAGCTTCAGACTCCTGCACATATCTACTACAAATTTGAAGGTAACAATACATCAGGAAGCCACAAGCTTAACTCCGCTATCGCTCAGGCTTACTACGCTAAGAAGCAGGGCCTTAAGGGTGTAACAACAGAGACAGGAGCCGGTCAGTGGGGAACAGCTCTTTCAATGGCATGTTCTTACTTTGATCTTGATTGCCAGGTATATATGGTTAAGGTTTCATATGAGCAGAAGCCTTTCAGACGCGAGGTTATGCGTACCTACGGAGCTAAGGTAACACCTTCTCCTTCAATGGAAACAGAGATTGGACGTAAGATCAACGCTGAGTTCCCTGGAACAACAGGAAGTCTTGGCTGCGCTATTTCAGAGGCTGTTGAGGCAGCTACAACCCAGGAAGGCTATCGCTATGTTCTTGGTTCAGTTCTTTCTCAGGTACTTCTTCATCAGTCAGTTATCGGTCTTGAGACAAAGACTGCTCTTGATAAGTATGGCATCAAGGCTGATATGATCATTGGCTGCGCAGGCGGCGGATCAAACCTTGGTGGACTTATTTCTCCATTTGCAGGAGAGATCCTTCGCGGAGAGAACAACTACGAGATCATCGCTGTAGAGCCTGCATCCTGCCCAAGTCTTACAAGAGGTAAGTATGCTTATGACTTCTGCGATACAGGAAAGGTATGCCCTCTTGCTAAGATGTACACACTTGGAAGTGGCTTTATTCCTTCAGCCAACCATGCCGGAGGACTTCGCTATCACGGCATGAGCTCTGTTGTTTCTGAGCTTTATGATCAGGGTATCATCAAGGCTAGAAGCGTAGAGCAGACTTCAGTATTTGAGGCAGCAGAGATGTTCGCAAGAGTTGAAGGTATTCTTCCTGCTCCAGAGAGTAGCCATGCAATCCGCGTAGCTATCGACGAGGCACTTAAGTGTAAGGAAACAGGTGAGGAGAAGAACATCGTATTCGGTCTTACAGGAACTGGTTATTTCGATATGGTTGCCTATCAGAAGTATAACGACAGAGAAATGACTGACTATATTCCTACAGATGAAGACCTTCAGAAGTCTTTGGATAAGCTTCCTAAGGTTGACCTTTAATCAGAGCAACAGGCCGTCACACTAAAGTGTGGCGGTTTTTTATGATATAGGATATTTCTCCGAAATTCCTATATCATAAAAAGCGCTCCGCTATGGATGCGCACTCGCGCGATAGGAATATGTTGCCTTCAGCAACCGCGCTCGGCGCGAGAATGTCGCAAGCGACATTCTTTCTTGTGTGCTAAAAAATTAACCGGAATTCCCTCTTGCATTTTTCATCAGACTGTGTATAATAAGTTTTCGCTGGTATTCAACCGGCTGTCATCAAGGGGTGTCTCCCCAACAGATGATAAATTCCCATTTTAAGTAATTAAAAATAAAACAACGTGGTAGGGAGCCATAGGTCTTTTCACAGGTCTTTTTTGCTGTCTCTGCATACGTTGCGACAACAAGAAAGGATGAAAAATGAAGTTAAGAGAAAAGTGGGCAAAACAGAACAATTCAGTGAAGCTTCTTTTAAGGAAGCTGAAAAGACATGACACCGTTGTGGTGGCAATTGCAGTGGTTATGGCCATGATCCTGTGTGGGGGACTGATTTATTTCAGCACTCCGGTGGTTACAGCAAATGCAAAACAGGAGCTGGAAGAAAGTGAAAGACAGAACAACGAAAAGACAATAGAAAAGCTTGATGAGCTTTCAGAGTACCTTGATGGCCTTGATAAGTCCATTACAGACAGCAAGGATTCCATCAGCTCATATTATGAGAAGGCTGGAAAAGACAGCACTTTAGTAAATGAGAAGAACACTGAGAAGATCACCAACAATGTGAATGAGAAGGTTACAGGTCTTGGGAACAACTTAAACACACTCCATGAGACTATTGAAAGCACTCAGACAAATATCGACAGACTTAAGGAAATAATTGAAAAGAATGATCAGGCTGGAACTCAGGATCGTGAGAGGATGCTTGCTGAGATAGGAAGTGAACTTGATAATATCAAGGATCAGCATTCTCAGGCTCAGCAGAATACAAAAGAGCTGATAAAAGAGCTTGAAAAGCTTCTGGGTAAGCAGAATGAAGATCTATCCAAGCAGTCAAAGGACCAGAACGATGCCCTTACTCAGCAGTCTAAGGAGCAGGGAGAAGCCCTCACAAAACAGCTAAAGGACCAGGGCGAAGCTCTTTCAAAGCAGTCCAAGGAAGAGAAAGATGAACTCTCCCAGCAGCTAAAAGACCAGGGCGAAGCTCTTTCAAAGCAGTCCAAGGAAGAGAAAGATGAACTCTCCCAGCAGCTAAAGAACCAGAGCGATGCCCTCTCAAAGCAGTCAAAGGAAGAGAAGGGTGCTCTTTCACAGCAGGGTAAGGATCAGACAGATAAGCTCTCCAAGGAGATCCAGGAGGGTAATGACAAGCTCTTTGAAAAGGTTGAAAGTGATGATAAGGCGCTTTCCGAGCAGCTTACAAGCAGTAAGAATGAGCTTTCAGAGCAGCTCACCAATTCCAGGAATGATCTCTCTACTCAGATGAGTGATGGCAACAGCACTCTTTCCAAAGAAATGAAAGAGCAGTATCAGGCTCTTTTAAAATCCCTTACAGAATCAGATAAAAAGCTTTCAGAGCAGAACAGTGAGATGCTCACAAGCTTCCAGAGCGAGATCAATAAGCTCAGTGCTGAGCTAACAAAGATCCTGGCTCAGATGAATACAAACGTTGACGAGATGGGAAAGAGCATTACCAACAATATCAACGCAGGAAATACTGAGAACAAGAAAAGGTTTGACACCATCGACACAAATATAACCGGTGTGAACAACAAGATTGATGCAAATTTCTCCTCCATCAATACAACAGTACAGGGGGATTTTGATCAGCTCAAATCCTATATGGATAAACAAAATGCCCATGTGAACGAAAGACTTGATGAGGTTTTTGGGCGTGTGAGTAAGGGTAAGAAACTCCTGGCGTCCGCCTTACTCACTAAGAATGTTTCTATCAGAGAGGACGCCTCATTTGCAGAGATAGCTGAAGCAATTACAAAGATTCCCACCCAGATCGTGCTGGATAACGGCGATATGGCTGGGAAGGTAGAGTATGTGATCCACTACCACACAGATGGAACCACCGCTGAATGCGGTGATGATTATGTTCCGGTCGAAAGAAAGGGCGGATGCTTTAATGAGCCCTATTATCATAAGCACAATGGAGACTGCTATACACCTGTTACTGTTTATTCCTATAGCACCAACAAGGGAGTTGAGAAGGGCGGACCAACCGGTGAAACCTGGGGCGGAGAAACTGTGTTTAAGTATAACTGTCCCATGTGTGGAAGATTTACCGGAACCAACCGCTGGCACGGTGAAAGCACAACAGATATAAATGTTGCCAACGACAGGCATAAGGGTGAAATAACAACTACTGTTCAGATGGTGCTGAACTGTGATCTTCCTGAGGGTGAGCTTATAGGTTATAAGCCTGACTGTAAGATGGTCCATGGTCAGATCGTGGCAGCAAAGATTACTTTTGCTGATCAGTACACCAAGTACAATCACGTGACCCAGATGCAGCCTTCTTCCAATTCTTCAACAAACCTGGCCACCTCCCATATGATGGTTACTTCCGGCAGTAATCTTTTTGAGGGGCTGACCTCCAGACTTGTTTCCTTTGGCGGAAATGTGGATTTGTTATCTGGCTTCGATATGGATGATGAGTTTGATGAGGAATCGGAGGCTGAGCCTGAGGACGAGATATCTGAAGATAAGGTAAAAGAGCTTTCGGCTGAAACTGCAGAGCTTTTAGAAGGCGAAGATGCAGTTGATCGAGAAGATTCTTCTGCAAAAGAGAATCTGACTTCGGATGACGGAAATACTATGAGTATTGTTCCTGACTCTGATCTTGCGGATGATAAAAAGACGGAAGTCGATACAGATGATCAAACCGGTAATAACTCTTTACAGGATGAACAAGGTGAAACAGATGATTCGTCGGGGGAAAAGAGTAATGGCTTAGACGCTGAAAATGCTGATAAATAAGCGCTTTCTTGACATTCCTTTGCCATCTGCATAGAATATATGTGTTGTAGTGGTTATAGCACAGAAATCTGTGCAGATTGGAGATAAAATGACAAAAATTGATATTATATCAGGCTTTCTTGGTGCCGGTAAGACTACTCTTATTAAGAAACTTTTGAAAGAGGCTCTTGCCGGAACAAAGGTCGTACTTATTGAAAATGAATTTGGAGAGATTGGAATCGACGGTGGTTTCCTTAAGGAGGCCGGCATTGAGATAACAGAGATGAATTCAGGATGCATCTGCTGCTCGCTGGTTGGTGATTTCGAGACTTCACTGAAGCAAGTTATGGAGCAGTATGCACCTGAGAGAATCCTTATCGAGCCTTCAGGTGTAGGCAAGCTTTCAGATGTTATGAGAGCTATCCAGAATATCGCCGATGCTGACGAGAACATGGAGCTTAACAGCGCCGTTACAGTAGTAGATGTATCAAAGGCTAAGGTATACATCAAGAACTTTGGTGAGTTCTTTATCAATCAGATCGAGAATGCCGGAACAATCATTCTTACAAGAACTGATAAGGCTGATCAGGCTAAGATCGAGACAGCTGTAGAGCTTATCAGACAGCACAACGACAAGGCTACTATTATCACAACTCCACTTGATCAGATCACAGGAAAAGAAATTTTGGATACCTTCGAGGGTAACAATGACCTTGAGGCAGAGCTTCTTAAGATGGTTATGGAACAGGAGCATGAGCATCATCACCATCATCATGATCACGGCGCTCACAAGATCGTTGCTGAGGATGGCTCAGTAATCTATAGCGCTCATCCTGACGGAGAGTGCGATGACGAGGAGTGCGAGTGCCATCACCATGATCATGACCATGAGCATCATCACCATGACGAAGATGATCACGAGCACCATCATCACCACGATCACGATGAGCATGAGCATCATCACCATGATCATGACCATGAACATGAGCATAACCATCATCATGATGCAGATGACATCTTCATGAGCTGGGGTATGGAGACTCCTCTTAAGTACACTAAGGAAGAAATCGAAGGTATGCTTTCTAAGCTTGAGGATGAGGAGACCTTCGGAATCGTTCTTCGTACAAAGGGTGTTGTTCCTTCTGTTGACGGCGCATGGATCGAGTTCGACTATGTTCCCGGCGAATCAGATGTAAGAGATGGAGCAGCAGACGTTACTGGTAAGTTCTGCGTTATCGGCTCAGAGCTTAACGAGGACAATCTGCAGAAACTGTTCAGAAGACTTTAATTTGTTGAGAGGGAACCGAATTGATGAAGCCCGTATATATTATTAATGGATTTCTTGACGCGGGAAAGACAGACTTTTTCCGCTATACAATAGCTCAGCCCTACTTCCGCACAAAGGGTAAGACCCTTCTTATCGTGTGCGAGGAGGGTGAGAATGACTACGAGGAGAAGCTCCTTAAGAACACTAATACAGTTTTAGAGGTTATCGAGGAAGAAGAGGACTTTAATCCCGAGGCCCTCATGAAGCTGGATGCCAAGTACAATCCGGAGCGTATCCTTGTGGAGTACAACGGTATGTGGAACTTCAAGAATATGAAGCTCCCTATCATGTGGAAGCTGGAGCAGCAGATCACAGTTGTTGATGCTTCCAGTTTTGAGCTGTACTTCAGCAATATGAAATCTCTTTTGGCAGAGCAGATCAGAAACTCAGACCTGATCCTGTTTAACAGGTGTGACGGTATCGAGGATCTTGCTTCCTATAAGAGAAACGTTAAGGCCATCAACCAGAAGGCAGACATTATTTTTGAAGATATGAACGGTGAAGTGGATGTAACTCTCGATGAGGATCTTCCCTTCGACCTTAATGACGATCCTATCGATCTCAACAACTACGGCTATGGCATGTTCTATCTGGATGCACTTGACCACGTTGAGAGATATGAGGGAAAGAATGTCCGTTTCAAGGGAATGGTCTTAAAGCCTGAGGAGTTCGGCGATACAAGATTTGTTCCCGGAAGAATGGCTATGACCTGCTGCGCCCAGGATATGCAGTTCCTTGGCTTTGCCTGCGACTACGACAAGGTAAAAGAGCTAAAGGAGAAGGACTGGGTACTTGTAACAGCTAAGGTTGTAAAACAGTTCGTTGAGGAATACAAGGGCGAAGGCCCTGTGCTCCAGGCTATTTCTGTGGAGCCTACAACTGCTCCTGAGAATCCGGTTATCGATTTCTCTAATCCAGAGCAGTAATATTTCGATCAGAGGTTTGCTAGAATGTTTAATTATCAACCACCTCAGTGGTTATTCTTATTCTTTTTCTACAGCTTTGTCGGCTGGTGTTTTGAAACGGCTTATGTAACAATTCATGAAAAGCATTTCGTAAACAGAGGGTTCATGCGTGGACCCTTTTTGCCGTTGTATGGATGTGGCGGAATAATGATGCTTGTGGTGTCGAAGCCCTTTTATGACAATGTGTTTCTGGTCTACCTGGCTGGATGTGTCGGCGCTACGGCTCTTGAGTATATTACCGGTGTTTTGATGGAAACTCTTTTCAAAGTCCGGTACTGGGATTATTCCCATAAGAAATTCCATTACAAGGGGTATATAAGCCTGGAATCTACTCTTTGCTGGGGACTTTGTACCGTTATCTTTACCCATTATCTGCAACTTCCCATAGAGAAGATTCTTTTATCAATCCCCTACAGAGTGATCTCTGTTGTGACCATTGTCACCACAGCCATTATGAGTGCAGACTTCGTGCTGGCATTCAAGACCGCACTGGATCTTAAAGATGTTCTTATATACATGGAGAAGGCCAAGGCTGAGATGTCCAGAATGCAGAAGCGCCTTGATGCCATCATTGCCTTCAAGGGAGAGGATGTTCGCGAAGGTATTGAGGCAAGAGTTGATGGCATAGGAAATGCTGTTGGCGGAATTGGCAGTGCAGTTGGATCCAGAGTTGAAGGATTAGGAAATGCAGTTGGCAGCAAAGTGGGTGCTATTGGTTCCGGAATCGGAAACAGAATGGAAGCCATCAGTGATAACCTTGAGAAAACCTTTAACATTGTAAGAGAGAAGATGAAGCTGGAACCGGCTTCTTACGTGGGAAATGCAAGAGAAGAAGTTGTGGAGCTCTATGCCAAGTACAGAGTTATGATGGCAAGATTTACTCCCGGACCTGTTAAAAATTTCTTTGAGTGGTACAGAGAGCGTACTATCGCAGGAAACCCTACAATGTCATCACCTGAGTACAGTTCAAGTATGGAAGAAGTGAAGGAGAAAGCAAAGCGAGGTCACTCGAATCCTTAAAGGGATGTAATGATATACGGATTGCTCCGATTCGTGATTCTTTTTTCCTCATGTTTGTTCAGGTTGCTAAAAAAAGAGGTCTGACATGCAAGTATGTCGGACCTCTTTATTTGCAACGCTTATATCATTACATCTTGTTAACAGCAAGAGCAAGTCTTGAAACTTTTCTTGAAGCTGTGTTCTTCTTGAATACGCCCTTTGACTCAGCCTTGTCGATTGCTGATGTTGCAGCAAGGAGTGCCTTAGCAGCCTCTTCCTTATTGCCAGCTTCGATAGCAGCTCTAACCTTCTTGATCTCTGTCTTAACTGCAGACTTGATCATCTGGTTCTGTGCAGCCTTCTTCTCGTTAACTAATACTCTCTTCTTGGCGGATTTAATATTTGCCATAATTACCTCCGAAATTATCAATGTGTTATTGTATATTATATGTTCGTGTGCGCATTAAGCCGGACACGGACAGTTAATGCCACATACGTAGAAATATTTTAGTTTAAATTGCTGTGACTGTCAATAGAAATATGATATAATTCAGCGTACACATTTTTATTATATGAAATACAGAGGAATATACAGTGGATCAGAGTAAGATTAGAAATTTTTGCATAGTTGCACATATTGACCATGGTAAGTCAACTCTTGCAGATCGAATGATAGAGAAGACCGGAGTTCTCACTTTAAGGGAGATGCAGAACCAGGTCCTGGATAATATGGATATTGAGCGTGAGAGAGGAATCACCATTAAGTCTCAGGCAGTAAGAATGATCTATAAGGCTAAGGATGGTGAAGAGTATACCTTCAATATGATAGATACTCCCGGTCACGTAGACTTTGGATATGAGGTTTCAAGAAGTCTTGCAGCCTGTGATGGTGCAATCCTTGTAGTTGATGCAACTCAGGGAGTAGAGGCTCAGACCCTTGCTAACGTATATATGGCATTGGATCATGACCTGGATGTTTTCCCGGTTATCAATAAGATCGATCTTCCAAGTGCCATGCCCCAGGAGGTCAAGGACGAGATTGAGGATGTTATAGGTATAGAGGCCCAGGATGCGCCACTTATTTCTGCAAAGAACGGAATCAATATCGAGGACGTTCTTGAGGCTGTAGTCCACAGGATCCCAGCTCCGGAAGGAGACGCTACAGCGCCCCTTAAGGCTCTTATCTTTGACAGTATCTATGATTCCTACAGAGGCGTTATCGTTTTTGTAAGGGTTCGTGACGGTGTCATCAGAAAGGGCATGAAGGTTCAGTTCATGGCCACCTCTGCTGAGGCAGAGGTTGTTGAGGTTGGTTACTTCGCTCCCGGAAGATTTGTTCCCGGTGATGAGCTTACAGCCGGCGATGTGGGATACTTCACTGCTTCCATCAAGAACATTCAGGATACAAGAGTCGGTGATACAGTAACAGATTCCGCAAGGCCCTGCGAGGCAGCCCTTCCCGGATACAAAAAGGTCATGCCTATGGTTTACTGCGGTCTTTATCCTGCAGATTCCGCTCATTATTCAGATCTTCGTGATGCTCTGGAAAAGCTCCAGCTCAACGATGCTTCTTTATTCTATGAGCCGGAGACCTCACAGGCTTTGGGCTTTGGATTCAGGGCAGGCTTCCTTGGACTTCTTCATCTTGAGGTTGTACAGGAGAGACTGGAAAGGGAGTATGACCTTAACCTGGTTACTACAGCTCCTTCCGTTGTATATAAGGTCCATAAGACAGACGGAGAAGTATTTGATCTGACCAATCCTACCAATCTTCCTGATCCTTCAGAGATTGATTACATGGAAGAGCCTATCGTTAACGGCGAGATCATGGTTACCACAGATTACGTTGGTGCCATTATGCAGCTTTGCCAGGAGAGAAGAGGAAAGTACTTAAGTACTGATTATATTGAGCAGACCAGAGCTATCCTTAAGTATGAGCTTCCACTTAATGAGATCATCTACGATTTCTTTGATGCCCTTAAGTCACGTTCAAGGGGATACGCTTCTTTTGACTATGAGCTCAAAGGCTATGAGAAGTCAGACCTTGTTAAGCTGGATATCCTGATCAACAGAGAGGAAGTGGATGCCCTTTCCTTCATCGTACATAAGGACGGAGCTTACGAGCGCGGCAGAAAGATGTGCGAGAAGCTTAAGGAGGAGATCCCAAGGCATCTGTTTGAGATACCTATTCAGGCTTCCGTCGGCGGAAAAGTCATTGCCAGAGAGACTGTAAAGGCTTATAGAAAGGACGTTCTTGCCAAGTGCTACGGTGGTGATATCACCCGTAAGAAGAAGCTTCTTGAGAAGCAGAAGGAAGGCAAAAAGAAGATGCGCCAGATCGGAAACGTAGAGGTGCCACAGTCCGCATTCTTAAGTGTCCTTAAGCTTGACAATGCAGACTGATCTAAGGTGGTACAAAAATGAGTAAAGACCTCTCAATTTATGTACATATACCGTTTTGTGTAAGGAAGTGCAATTATTGCGACTTCCTTTCCTTTTATGCAAAAAAAGATGTGGTGGAGATGTACTTCGAAGCGCTTAAGAAGGAGATAATGCTGTCGGCTAAGGGTGGCGATCTTTTGGTGAAGTCCATATTCTTTGGCGGAGGAACACCTTCCTTTGTGGAGGCGGAAAAGATATGTGACACCCTGAAGACTATTCAAAGCTCTTTTGCTGTTGCAGAAAATGCGGAGATCAGCATAGAAGTAAATCCTGCGTCGGCTATGTCTGATAAGCTTATTGCCTATAGAGAGGCAGGCTTTAACAGGCTCAGCATCGGAGCTCAGTCCCTTGATGATGAGGAACTTAAGGTGCTTGGCAGGGCCCATACCGGCGCTATGTTCTTTGAAACCTTCGAAAATGCCAGAAAGGCCGGCTTTGACAATATCAACGTGGACGTCATGAGCGCCCTTCCAGGGCAGAGCCTTAAGTCTTATGTTCAGACTCTTGAGAAGGTTCTTTCCCTGAAACCTGAGCATATCTCGGCCTATAGTCTGATCCTTGAGGAGGGAACACCTTTTTATGACATGGAGCTGGACCTTCCTGATGAGGACACCGACCGTGCCATGTATCACGAGACAAAAGAGATACTGGACAGATTTGGCTATCACCGCTATGAGATTTCAAATTATGCCCTTGGGGAACAGGATGATCCAAAATATGAGTGCTACCACAATAAGGTTTACTGGAAGCGTGGGAATTACCTTGGACTTGGCATAGGTGCAGCCTCCATGGTAGATAATGTGCGCTGGAGCAATGTAAGAGACATACATCTCTATGTGGATGCACAAATGTCTAAAGTTGACCGTGAGATCCTTTCCCCTGAAGCGCAAATGGAAGAATTCATGTTCCTGGGGCTTCGCCTGGTAGAAGGCGTCAGCATTGAGGAATTTAAACGACAGTTTGGCAGGGATATATGGGAAGTTTACGGCGAGGTAATCGATAAATATGCTGGTCTGGGGCTTCTGGAGTATAGCCGGTCAGAAGCCGGCCGTGAGAGCGTGGAAAACACATACCTTCGCCTCACAGACAAGGGCCTTGATGTGAGCAACACCGTCATGGCTGAATTTATTCTTTAAATATTTATTAAATTGTGAAAATATTAGCACACTTTCCCTATTTATGTTAAAATCTAAATTAGGTTAATATGCTTGTTTGATAATATAGGGTGACTGTGTTCTATGGAAGAAAAAGACATCAAAAAGCTACTTTCCTCTGTTCAGGAGGGAAGCATATCTATAGATGAGGCGGTGCTTAAGCTAAAGGAAGCACCCTTTGAAGACATGGGATTTGCACGGCCTGATCATCACAGAGCCCTTCGTCAGGGAAAGCCTGAAGTTATCTACGGCGAGGGTAAGAACCCGGATCAGATTCTGAGCATAGCTGAGAACTTTTTATCGCATGGACAGGGAAGGGTTTTGATAACCAGAATGTCCAAGGATAAAGTGGATTTCTATGCCCAAAATAAGACAGAGATCTCCCACGGTTTTGTCTATGACGAGATGTCCCGGATTGGAATTGCCCTTGGAAAGGATTTTTCAGGTGAAAAGCTCTTTTCCGGATCTGACACCTACCTTAGCTATGGCGAATACAAAGAGATTTTCAAAGAATCCTTATCTGAGCTTAAGGGCAAGATAGTCATAGCAACAGGCGGAACCAGTGACATTCCTGTGGCGGAAGAGGCTGCAATTACAGCTGAGTTCTATGGGAACAAAGTGGTCAGGCTTTACGACATTGGAGTTGCAGGCATTCACAGGCTCTTTAACAAGGAAGCCATGGATGAGATCATGACTGCTAAGACGATAGTAGCCATTGCAGGTATGGAGGGAGCTCTTGCCAGCGTAATAGGTGGCATTGCAGACTGTCCTGTTATTGCAGTTCCGACCTCTGTGGGCTATGGAGCATCCTTTGGAGGGATATCAGCTCTTTTATCCATGCTGAATTCCTGTGCCAGCGGAGTGAGCGTCGTGAATATTGACAATGGCTTTGGAGCCGGATTTTTGGCGAGCATGATCAACCGGAATTGAGAGAGAATGGAGTAATAGTTAGTGATGCAATTGGTTTCAAAAAAGTTTAAGAAGACACTTTCAGTTGTTGCCCTGGTGCTTATCCTGGCTATGGTACTTGGAACAGTAGCAAGTGCTCTTACAGGATGTGGAGCAGCCGGGAAAACTGATAACACCAAGATAAGAGTTGCAGCTTTAAAGGGAGCAACCACCATAGGAATAGTGAACCTTATAGCTGACACGGAGCTGGGAGACCCAAGCCTTGATCTGGAGTTTACAATGTATACTCAAGGGTCAGACGTCATGGCAGCAATGGTAGCAGGTACCGTAGATATTGGCCTTGTTCCTTCAAACGTGGCAGCTGTCATGAACAATAAAGTTGAAGGCGGAGTTTCAGTAATAGACATCAACACATTGGGAGTTTTGAACTGTCTGTCAGGAGATGAGGCCATCAAGACTGTGGCAGACCTTTCCGGAAAGACAGTCTATATGACAGGCCAGGGAGCTACACCTGAATACACAGTAAGGTATCTGCTTCAGGAAAATGGCGTAACTGACTGTGATATCCAGTTTAAGTCAGAGCCAACAGAGATAGTTTCTATATTTGCCGCTGATCCTAATGCTGTTGCGATTCTTCCTCAGCCCTTTGTCACAGCAGCACTTGCTCAGACTGAAGGTCTGAAGATCGCATTTTCACTGGATGATGAGTGGGCAAAGGTCAATACAGACAGCAAGATAGTAACAGGAGTCACTGTGGTATCCAACAAGTTCCTTAAGGAACACAAGGCTGCAGTTGATGCATTTATAGGGGCACATAAAGAGAGCGCAGATAAGGCAGTAAATGATGTGGAGACCACTGCTAAGCTGGTGGTATCACAGGGAATCATGGCCAAGGAGCCACTTGCAGTAAAGGCTATTCCAAACTGCAACGTTGTTTGCATATCAGGATCTCAGATCAAGGAAAACCTTGCTGGATATTTCAAGGTACTGTTTGAACAGGATCCTAAGTCCGTGGGAGGATCACTTCCCGGAGATGATTTCTACTACGAGGGATGAAACGGATGCAAAAAGTCGTTAAGCGAGTAATCCCTATCGTAGCATGGCTGCTTATATGGCAGCTGGTGGCAATCATTGTACATAATAAGATACTACTGGCGGGACCTTTTGAAACAGTGAAGGCGTTGGCTGCTCTGGCCGGAACCTCTGAGTTTTGGACCAGTGTAGGTGAGACTACAGGAAGGATCCTTCTTGGTTTTCTTGTTGGATCAGTAATTGGAATACTGCTTTCCTACGCAGCATATAAGAATTCTGTGATAGAGGATTTTTTAAAACCCATAGTGATCACCCTTAAGTCGGTTCCTGTGGCCAGCTTTGTGATTCTTTTGCTGATATGGTTTGGAAATAAGGGCATTTCCACAGTTATATGCGCAATGGTGGTTTTCCCTATCCTGTACATGAATACTCTTGAGGGCTTAAAGAGCACTGATGTTAAGCTCCTGGAGATGGCAAAGGTCTTCAGAATGCCGGGGGATCGGGCAGTAAGATTTATTTATCTGCCTCAGCTTAAGCCTTTTTGGAAGAGCGCCTTTAAACTGGCGATTGGCATGAGTTTTAAGAGCGGAATTGCTGCCGAGGTTATCGGACAGCCCCTTCACACAATAGGAAACGGCTTGTACCTTTCAAAGGTCTACCTTGAAACCGGCGAGCTTTTTGCCTGGACCATAGTTGTGGTGCTCATAGCCTTTGTGTGTGAGAAATTACTGAACATAGTATTGGAATTTGTTTTATGACAATAGAGGTTAAGGATGTCTGCAAGTCCTTTGACGGCAGAAATGTCCTGAATAATTTCAATCTGAATATAGAAGAGGAGCACAGCTATGTGATCACAGGGCCTTCGGGCTGTGGAAAGACAACGCTCCTTAGGCTGATCCTGGGGCTTGATGAGCCGGACAGCGGAACAGTAAAGCTCCTTGGGGATTATAAGTATCCCTTCATTAACTCCGGAACAGTTTTCCAGGAGGACAGACTTTGCGAAGACTTTGATGCAGTCACCAACGTGACTATGGTCAGCAAAAAGGTCTTCAGAGCAACAGTCATCGAAGAGCTTAAACAGCTCCTTCCGGAAGAAGCTCTTTTTAAACCGGTAAAAGAGCTGTCGGGAGGACAAAGGCGCCGGGTGGCAATAGTGAGAGCCTGCGCCATACCAAGCGACATCCTGATTATGGATGAGCCCTTTACGGGACTAGATGAAGAGTCAAAAACAAAGGCAATCGCCTATATCCGCGATAAGCAGGGATCAGGTGCTTTGGTGATAACAGCCCATGACACCACAGGCTTGGAATTTGCCAGAACAATAAACTTAGAAACACAATGTAAGGAGATTTAAAATGGTAACAAATGATGCAAGTATGAACAGTTTTAAGCACAAGATCATGGAAGAGGTGTGCAGACTGGAGTGGAATGGAGAAAACGATCAGGATCACATTGAAGAGCTTGTGCTTAAGATGATACCAGGCCCTAAGCCTGAGTACCGCTGCTGTGTATATAAAGAGCGTGAGATTGTAAGACAGAGGATCAAACTGGCACAGGCCAAGGCTCCATCTTATAATCCCGGGTCCACCAACATAGTTCAGGTTATTGACCCTGCCTGTGATGAGTGCCCTATCTCAGCTTATTCTGTAACTGATAACTGCCGTTTCTGCATGGGTAAGGCCTGCCTTAGCTCCTGTAAATTCGGAGCAATCACTCCCGGTGATACCCACATGCATATCGATCCTGCAAAGTGTAAGGAATGCGGAATGTGCGCAAATGCCTGCCCTTACAATGCTATCGTTCATCTGGAGAGACCTTGTAAGAAGGCTTGTCCTGTAGGAGCTATCACCTATGATGAGTACGGCTACTGCAAGATAGATGAGGATAAGTGCATCCAGTGTGGTCACTGCATCCACAGCTGTCCTTTCGCAGCTATCGGAAGTAAGACCTTCCTTGTAGACATCATCAAGGAGATCAAGGCAGGAAAAGAAGTTATCGCAATGTGCGCACCTGCTACAGAGGGCCAGTTTGGTGAGGACATCTCCATGGGCTCCATAAGAGAAGGTCTTAAGAAGATCGGCTTTGCAGACATGGTTGAGGTCGGACTTGGCGGAGACATGACAGCAGCCTATGAGTCAGCTGAGTGGTCAGAGGCCTATAAAGAGGGCAGAAAGATGACAACTTCATGCTGCCCAGCCTTTATCAATATGCTTAAGAAGCACTTCCCTGAGCAGTATGAGAAGAACATGTCTTCAACCGTATCACCAATGTGTGCTATCTCAAGATACTTAAAGGCCACAAGACCCGGATGTGTAACAGTATTTATCGGACCTTGCATCGCTAAAAAGTCTGAGGCACAGGATAAATCAGTTCCAAACAATGCAGATTATGTTGTGACCTACGGAGAGCTCAGAGCTTTAATGAGATCAAAGGATGTTAAGTTTGAGCCCGTTCCTGAAGGCTATCAGGAATCATCTATCTGGGGCAAGAGATTTGCAGCCAGCGGCGGAGTTGCCAATGCTGTTATTGAATGCATGCAGGAGAGAGGTGAAGATACTTCATCCCTTAAGCTCCTCAGGGCAGCAGGCGGACTTGAATGTAAAAAGGCCCTTACACTTCTTAAGATGGACAGACTCCCTGAGGACTTCATCGAGGGTATGGTTTGTCCGGGAGGATGCGTCGGCGGACCTTCAAGACATAAGAATATCAATGATATAAATAAAGCCAGAGAGTCCCTGCTTTCAAAGGCTGATGACAGAAAGGTTCTGGAAAACCTTAAGAACTATCCTATGGATAAGTTCTCAATGCACAGAGATGGACACATGTAAACCGGATTTGGATTCACTTAAAGTGAGGCGAATATGGTACTTCTTGATCTGTTTCGGAATAATCGTGATAAGCGGTATAAGACAATGGTAATCATCAACTTTATTGTAGTGATGTTTACGTCCTGTTACATAATCAGGTATCACAATAAGCTGCTGACTATGGGCAGCAACCTGAGCCTTGGATTGGAAGGGCTGATCTATGCTTTGCGTTATTTACCGCTTATGATAGTTGCTGCTGTTGGCGGAGCGATTCCGGCTATGATGAGCGTGGTCATTGTATTTGTCCATAATTCCATTGTCTATGGCAGCTTTTCATACCTTACCTTTGTTTATCTTCTGGTGGCCTGTGTAATCGACCTTATGGCCAGGAGAAGATGGTTTGCAAAGTGGTATATGGTTCCTGTGGTAACCATATTTATGCAAGGACTGGTTGGAGCCTTTTGGGGCTTCATCCTTCTATTGCTTAGTGATTATGGTATTTATACCATTTCCTATAAGCAGATCATATTATTTTTCTTTAATGAGATGCCCGGTTGTTTTCTGGGATGTCTATTCATCTATCTGATCTATAAGTACGTTCCCGGAGATATCCTGATCTACTCCGGGAATGGAAAATACTATGTGAAGTCTTACCTTCTTACCGAAGACGAGAAGTATGTGGTGGAAGGCAAGTCCCGCATAGGCAATGTTGTTATGAGAATAATTGTCCTTGAGGCACTTATCATCGGAATCTTTGCGGAGATCGCATCCAATACACTTATTCCAACACTTCAAAAATATGATACAGTAAGTGCCCCGGCCCAGAGGTCTGTTTACAGGAAGGTATACAGCACTGACAGGGTTGAAACCCTTGTGAGCCAGAGCCTTTTAACAGAGTCACAGGAGGAAACCAGCCATTTCAGCAACATGCTGACTGGTGATGGAAGAAGCATTGTAAGTATTAAATTCAGCATCCGTCTGGCAATGCTTATCTCGACGATTCTTATTCCGCTTTCTATCTTTACAAACAGATATGCACAAAAACGAATTGCCAAACCCATAAGACTATTGTCCAAGGCTATGTCGGATATCTACAATGCAGCTGATCTGTCTTTAAGCTCCAGTGTTACGGGAGTTCACGACCTGGATATCAGGACAGGAGATGAGATAGAAGAACTCTATCATTCTGTGGATCTTACGGTGTACAGGCTTGTGGAGTACATTGACCTGGTAAGGACCAGACAGAATATTGAGGATCAGCTTGAAATAGCAAAATCCGCCAATGAAGCCAAGTCCAGATTCCTTTCCAATATCTCTCACGAGATCAGAACGCCTATCAACGCGGTCCTTGGTTTTGATGAGATGATCATCAGAGAGAGTAAGGATAAAGAGATTCTTGGCTATGCCAGAGATATCCAGAATTCGGGAAGAACTCTTTTGGCCCTGATAAATGATATCCTTGATTTCTCCAAGATCGAGGCGGGCAAGATGGAGATCGTTCCTGTGGAGTATGAGTTTGGCTCCCTTATGAACGATATCGTCAATATGTCTGAGATAAGGGCTAAGGAAAAGAACCTTAAGCTGAATGTAAATGTTAATGAGAAGATCCCTCATATCCTCTTTGGAGACGAGATCAGAATAAAGCAGTGTATCATCAACATAATCACTAATGCTGTAAAGTACACAGAGACAGGATCAGTGGATCTGGATGTGGACTACGAGGAAGTTGAGCAGGAGTCTTTGGATGAGATTCCACAGGATCAGGTTATCATCCGGATGGCTGTAACGGATACAGGAATCGGAATCAGGGAGGAGGATATGGATAAGCTTACCTCCGCCTTCGAGAGAATTGATCTTCAAAGGAACAGGACCATCGAAGGAACCGGTCTTGGAATTAGCATTGTTACCAGCCTTCTTGGCATGATGGATTCCAAGCTGGAAGTTTCCAGCGAATATGGAAAGGGGAGCAAATTCTCTTTTGCCATAAAACAGAACGTAGTGGATTGGGAGCCAATTGGTGACTTTGCAAGAAAGGTAAAAGAGTCCTTTGAGGAAGTGGGAGGCTACAGAGAATCCTTCCACGCTCCTGAAGCCAAGATACTGGTGGTTGATGATACCAGGACTAACCTTACAGTAATAGAGGGACTTCTTAAGCAGACCCAGATTGATATTGATACCGCCACCAGTGGCATGGAAGCCATTGAGAAGGTTAAACACAGTAAGTACAACATCATATTCCTAGACCACAGAATGCCTGAAATGGATGGTATTCAGACTTTCCATGCCATGGAGGAGCTGGAAGAGAACCTGAATAAGGATGTACCGGTGATTGCCCTTACAGCCAATGCTATCTCAGGTTCAAGAGAAATGTATGTGAAGGAAGGCTTTACAAACTATATGTCAAAGCCCGTTGAACCTGCAAAGCTTGAGGAGATGATCCTTTTCTATCTTCCTAAAGAACTTGTTCAGCGCCCGGGAGATGAAGGCTATGTGGACGGAGATGATAAGGGAGACGATGAGGAGAAGGCTGTTCTTCACGAACTTTTGCAGATAAAGACTATTGATGTTCACGCAGCCATTGAAAGGTGCGGATCCGCTGTGGCTGCTAAGCAGGTAATGAAGGACTTCTGGATGGCAATTGACGAGAGGTCCGGGCTTATTCAGAAGTATGAGCAGGAGAAGAATATAAAGGATTACACTATCTACGTTCATGGCCTTAAGAGCTCTGCAAAGGCAGTTGGTGCTCTTGAACTTTCCGAGATGGCAGAGTATCTGGAGAGCTGCGGAAATAATGGCAAGGCGGATGAGATTGAAAAGCTGACTCCGGATCTTTTAGAGCAGTACAGAAGCTATATAAAGAGACTTCAGCCCCTGTTTGAAGAAGATGAGGCAGATAAACCTATGATAGATCCAGAGGAACTTGAGGGTGCTTTTGCATCAATAAAAGAATTTGTGTCCGCATCATATTTCGACAGTGCAGACGATATCATGGAAATGCTTGATGGTTATGCTATTCCACAGGAATACAGAGAGAAATATCATCAGGTCAAAAAACTTCTGGCGGCAGTTGACAGAGACGGACTTTTGACTGTACTGTAAAATAGACACAGTATGAAAGGCGGAATTATGGATAAAAGAGTTTTATTGATCGGTATACAGAAGAGCTTCATGGTTAATGCCATTGTAGTGGGCTTGCAGAAAGAGGATTACGAAGTGATCAGAGTGGAGCCCTCTCCAAGTGCTATTGAAGCTATTGCCGATAAACCCGATATTTATGTGCTCTATCTTGGGGATCTTACTTCAGAATACTCACCAGTTTTTGAGTACCTCAATGAACAGATCGATTCAGAAAGATTCCTTCTCTATCTCATTGGAAACAATGAAGAACTTACGCTTGCCACATTATATATTGGCAAGGAAAAGATCCAGGAAACTTATTTAAGGCCGTTGGATGTTAAGCTTTTGGCTGGACATCTCAACACGGCTGTGAACTATAGTGCAGTTGATGAGAGCCTTAGAAGGAAGATTCTTATCATTGATGATGATGGTGCTATGCTCAGGATGATGAAGACCTGGCTTTCGGTCAAGTATCATGTCTATATGGCAAGTTCTGGTAAGATAGCCCTTACCTTCCTTGCCCAGAACCCTGTTGATCTGGTGCTTTTAGACTATGAGATGCCGGTCATGAGCGGACCTGACGTGTTAAAAGAAATAAGGAATACCCAGAAGATCAAGGACACACCTGTCATCTTCCTTACAGCAAAGGATGACAAGGAAAGTGTCATGAAGGTAGTTGGCCTTAAACCGGCTAAGTACCTTTTAAAATCTATGCCCAAGGACAAGCTTATCGCGGCTATAGATGACTTCTTTGGAATTGAAGAATAAACATAAACAGGAAGGTGTAAATATATGATTTCCAAGCTGATAGACAAGATTGAAAAGACCGGAGCACCGATAGTTGTGGGCCTTGACCCCAAACTGGACTTTATTCCTGATAAGGTTAAGGAAAAGTGCTTTGAGGAGAAGGGAAGGAATCCGGAAGGGGCAGCAGAGGCTTTTTGGCAGTTCAACAAGGAGATAATTGATAATATCGCAGATATCGTTCCGGCAGTTAAGCCCCAGATAGCTATGTATGAGGAGCTTGGAATACCGGGACTTATAACCTTTAAAAAGACTGTAGATTACGCAAAAGAAAAGGGACTTATAGTAATAGGCGATGTCAAGAGAGGCGATATAGGATCTACTTCAGAATCCTATGCTGTGGGACATCTTGGAAGCGTTCAGATCGGCGATAGCTCTTTTGCCGGATTTGATGAGGACTTTGCTACAGTAAACCCTTACCTTGGTTCTGACGGAGTAAAGCCCTTTATAAATGTATGTAACAAGAATGACAGAGGTATCTTTGTTCTGGTAAAGACTTCAAATCCTTCAAGTGGTGAATTCCAGGACAGACTTATTGATGGAAGACCACTTTACGAGATAGTTGGTGAGCAGGTTGAGAAGTGGGGAATGGATTCCATGGATGGAGCCTACAGTAATGTGGGAGCTGTTGTTGGTGCAACTTATCCGGAGATGGGCAAGATCCTCAGGGACATAATGCCTCATGCATATATTCTCGTTCCCGGCTATGGCGCCCAGGGCGGAAAGGGAAAAGACCTTGTTCACTTCTTTAACAGTGATGGACTTGGAGCGATAGTAAACTCCTCAAGGGGCATAATTGCTGCATGGAAGAGTGATTCCTACAAGCAGTTTGCTGATGGAAAAGTCGGTGAAGCAGCAAGAGCCGCAGCCCTTGATATGAAAGAAGATATAGCAAAAGCACTCTCAAAGTAATATTTTTTGGAATTTTTATAAACAAATTCACGTTAAACGTGATAACATTGATATATACAAAAAGATGAGGAGGAGGCTATGCGATACGTAGAAACCAGTCATATTAAGATTGCTGACGTAGAAGCCAGACTGGACGGCGCAAATCAGCTGATCGATGATTACATCTTCGATTGTGGCCTTAAGGAGAAGGAAGCTCTTCGGCTAAGACTTCTCTCAGAAGAGGTTTTAAGACTTGCTAAGTCTATCATTGGCCATGGAATTATGGATTTCTGGCTGGAGGGTAATTCAAGAGTAACTCGAATTCACCTGTTATCAGATAACCACATGGATAAGGAGAAGCAACAGGAGCTTATTTCTGTATCTTCTACCGGAACCAATTCCAGCGAAGAAGGATTCTTTGGTATATTAAAATCAATGTTCTCCATGCAGGGGCTGGAGGAAAATACCTGGTCACTTAAAGAGTATCAGGCCAAGATAATGGAAAAGAGAGCGAGCGACAAGTACTCTCAGGAAGCCTGGGATGATCTGGAGAGATCACTGGTAGCGAATCTTGCGGACAACATTGAAGTCAGTGTTAATAAGAACGAAGTCAGCATGGTGGTGACTAAGGATTTCTCAGAGGCTCTCAGCACTGTTGGATCAAGAGTTCCTGAGATTACCACTCAGTTCACCTTTGTTGACAGCGACAAGATAAAGGATGATAAGATCTACGCTAAGGCGGATGAGCTTATAGCAGATCTTGGACTTACTCCCAAGGATGCAGTCCATATGAAGCTTCTCTTTGAAGAGACAGTTGGAATGCTCAAGGCTCTTACAGCTGATTACCACGCAGCAATCTGGTTTGAAAAATATAAACATGAGTGCTGTATCAGAGTAACCGGTAAGACGGAGATGAGTCAGGATAAGAAAGAAGGACTCCTTGATATGGCTTCCCAGAAGGGTAATACCCTTGTTAAGGGCTTCATGGATAAGGTGGCAGACGTCATTGAAAACGGCCTTCTGAATTATAACAACGTAATGAAACTTCAGCAGGAGTACGGCGGCGGAACAGTTAATTACGGAACAATGGGTATGTACAATGGTATCGAGGGCATGGCAGATGCCGGAATCATGTGGTCCTTGTACGAGTATAAGGATGCACTTAAAGATGCCAAGGACGATCAGGAGCATGCACAGGCTGCCTGGGATGAACTGGAGAAATCCATCGTTGCAAGCCTGGCAAAGGATGTTCTTGTAGGAGTTAAAGGAAATCGACTTGATATAACTATTGTCTGTGATATAAAATAATACTAAGAGAGGTGGATGAAATGACTATCAACAAAACAGCAAATGGAAAAGAGCTTGTTATCGCACTGGAAGGAAGACTGGACACAACAACAGCACCACAGCTTGATGAAGAGCTTAAGACAGCACTTAACGGAATTGAGGATCTTAAGTTTGATTTCTCAAAGCTTGAGTACATTTCTTCTGCTGGACTTCGTGTTCTGCTTTCAGCTCAGAAGGTTATGAACAAGCAGGGTTCAATGGTGATCAAGAATGTTAACGAAGAGATCCACGAGATCTTTGAGGTAACCGGATTCGTTGATATCCTCACAATTGAATAATTAACAAAAAGAGATCCTCCGTTAGCCAAAAGCTTTCGGAGGATTTTTATAGTCCTTTATAGGCTTTAGTAAGATACAGGGACAAGATTACAAGTCCCAGAGTCTCTGTCACGTGGTAAATAAGTGACGTCCATACAATTCCGATTTCTCTTCCCATCAGATACACCGTCTGCATCTGAAGAACCCCGAAGGATAAAAGAAATAACAGAAGAATAACAAGAGATGAAATCTTTAAGTACTTATCGTTTAGAAAGATTCCTGTCATGACCACTCCAAGCAGGATTGCAGCCAGGATCTCCATGTACTTAAAACCGTGAGTCATGTTGTAGAGCATAACGAAAGTGCCGTCGCTCATTCCTGAATTGGCTGATAGAGCATCCATAAGCATTGCTATGAAGCGCCTGTACATTATGGAGGTAAAGCCATAGATAAGTTCAGCTCCAATAAAGATAACAGCCCAAAGCTGAAGGAGTCTGTTTACAGAGGAAACAGAAAGGGATGCTATCTTGTCCTTAAGGTATTCTTTTTGAAGCTCTCCAAATCCCTGCTGGTCCTCTTTGGGGACCAGCTTCATGTAGTGATTTAGCTTTTGCCAGGAAAAATAGAATATTACTGCCACCAGGATTATCTGGAGCGCAGATATGACAAGCTGTGAACGCCATAAATAAATATCCAGCATGTCAGGAGTGGCGGAACTGGTCTTTTGAAGGATTATCCTTAAGAGACCTTCGCAGAAAGCTGCCACAATTTTAACTACTGCAACCTTTAATATGGAGCTGGACAGAATGTGTTTTTCTACGCTTATATACAAGAGTTAATGCCCCTTTTTCTTAGTGTTCGTATAAATCTTTGTACATTTAGAATATCATAAACTAATTATAAACGAAAAGTTATAAAAGTTTAATGATTAGACCGTACATATCGCGGCGGTTTGATGGTATTGTAGTTATTGACCAATGAAATAAAATTACAGTATTGGAGGGGAATAAGATGAAGAACACATTTTGGCTGCGAATCTGTGCAATACTTCTTTCAATCTGCACCGTTCTGTCAGGTGTGACGGCATTTGATATCATCAGAGCCTATGCAGGGGAAGATGAAACACATGCAACGGGGCTGATTGTCCCGGATGATCCTGATGATTATCACACTGATCCGGTATTTCCGGACAATCCGGATCCTCCAGAGCCGGATCCTTTTGATTACAATCTTGTATGCTATACCCCCAGTATTTCTTTTGGAACAGTTGAGGCAGGCAGTATTGTTCCTGCGAAGCAGTTTTCAATCGTAAATGTGGGTAACACCTCTTTTCCGCTTACATGGGCAGAGGTGGATGAATATACAGCCTTTGATATTGGCTATATAACCCCAAGCCTTGATATGGATCCGGGAGATTCAGTGACCTTTTCTGTTTCACCCAGAGAAAATCTTCAGCCGGGAACATATTTGGGAAGCTATACCTTCTATTCAGCCAACGACATAAGGATGCACCATACTGCTATTGTGAACCTGTCAATAACTGTTCAGGACACAACACCTTACATCACCAGTGTGGATATCATTCCGGGGTCAATCACCCTTCCTGTGGGAAAGGACTATAATTTTGACGTTTCCGTTCAGGGTGGAAATGGCTATGATCCTACAGTTTCCTGGTCGCTTTCAGGTAATCAGAGCGCAAATACTACTATTGATTCAAATGGTACACTGAGTATTTCTCCAAATGAGACTGCTTCATCCTTTGCAGTAATAGCAACCTCTCGTCAGGATCCTTCCATGGCAGATGCGGCGTCGGTTTCTGTTACGTCAGTTGACTACATGATCAGCGTAAAGGGTGATCCTACAGATGGCGGAGCTGTAGCTGGTGGCGGCGCTGTAAGAAGCGGTGGAAGCTGCACTGTATCGGCTTCTCCAAACAATAATTATGCATTCCTTGGCTGGTATGAGGGAGGAAACCTTATTTCCAACAGCGGTCAGCTAAGGCTTGACAATATCTCAAGTGACAGGAATCTGGTGGCAAAATTCCAGAGACAGACCTGCTATGTAAGGACCAGTGTCAACAATGGCGATGCAGGAACCATCACAGACAGCCAGTCGGTAGCTTACGGCGGAAGCATGACAATTACTGCCAAGGCAAGGGATGGCTATGAATTTGCCGGGTTTGTTGAGAATAACAGTACCATCAGCAATTCCTCTTCTATACAGATCAATAATATAACCACAGACAGAAACATCGTCGCAGTGTTTAACAGAGCTAAGTGCAACGTAAATGTTTCGGTATATCCTCAGGATACAGGTAAGTACGAGGGTGCAGGAAATTACAATAAGGGCACACAGGTTGACCTCACAGCTCAGGCCTATGACGGCTATGAATTTGCCGGATGGTCAATAAACGGTCAGATTGTTTCTACCGACACCAAGTACACCATAAAAGAGATCAGAAACGACGTTAATGTGGTTGCTAATTTCAGAAAGAAGAATGCAAACACCTACAAAATACTTTCCGGAATTGCAACAGTAGGAGGAAGCATTACTCCAAGCGGAGACTATGTGATCACGGAGGGCGGAAGCGTTACCTACAACATCGTTCCTCAGGCTGATTACAACATTAGTGCCGTAGTAGTTGATGGAAAGAATATCGGAGCAGTATCAAGCTATACTTTCAACAACGTAAAGGGTGCACATACCATCGCCGCCAGCTTCGAGAGAAAACCTCAGCCGGCACCTGCAAAGGATAATACTTCTACAAAGAATAATACCGGTTCCAACACCAGTGTTCCTGCAGCTCAGAAGAAGGATACCTCAAAGGATCAGAAGAAGACTGAGTACAATACAGATACTGCAGCGCAGGGTGCTATTCCTGAACAGAATATAGTTGAAACCGAAATCCCAACAGAGGTCACAGAGCTTGAGGGAGAGGAATATGAGGATGACAGCTTTATTCCTGCAACTGAGATCACTACAGACAATACACCGGTATACACCGGAGGCGTAATGGCTAAGCACGATCTTGACGAGGATACTTTAAGGATACTTGTCAACGACAACGCAGTTATGCCAATGCTCAAGGAAGCCTTTGAAGATGGAACACTTCAGATCACTGTCAACAATTCTTATGCAGAGGATAAGCAGGAAACAGCCGTGACATTGTACCACAGCCAGCCTACTCTTATTAACTTCGAGGATGTAGTGTTCGAGACTCTTACACCTGATGAGAAGATGGATGTGCTTAAAGGAAAGCCTATATCCTTCAACATTGATATCACGGAGAATACAGCTACTGTTGATGAGAGCACCAAGAAGCTGATGCAGAAGAAGGTTGGGTATAAGCCTGTCAGCTACTTTGATTTTCTGATAATGAAGACCAGTGGAGGTACTACTACAGTTATTGATAATACTGCAGCAGAGCTGGAAGTAGTTGTTCCGATCCCTGATGAATATAAGAAGCCGGGAAGGAAGTTCTTTGTAATCAGAAATCATAACGGAGTAGTGGATGTTCTGGATGATATCGGAAGTGATCCCAATACCGTTACCTTCAAAACAGACAGATTTTCCGAGTATGCAATAGCTTACGAGGCTATCAACATAAATAAGCTTGTTTTGAGGATTTTGATCATATCATTTGTTTCGCTGATACTTGCAATAATTTGTTTCGTAAATCTTGTAAAATACAAGAGAAATGAAAGAAGAGCAAGGCGAAAAATATGATATAATAACTATGTGTTTACTATTTATTGACTGAATAAAGTATGAAAGGAAGGACAACAGGATGAGTTTGCAGTTTGCTAAGGGACAGGTTATTTTCCGTGAGGGAGATAACGGAGAGAGCTTTTTTGTAGTGGACAAAGGGGCTGTTGGTATCTACACAAATTATGAGACAGATAGCCAGCAGAAACTCACAGAAGTTAAGGAAGGCCATATCTTTGGTGAGATGGCACTGGTTGATGCATTCCCAAGAAGTGCCACAGCTGTAGCTTCAGAGGATACAGAGCTGTCTGAGTTTAAGCTTGACGAAGTAAAGGGATTTTTTGAGAACAACCCTGATAAGATCAAGCTGATCCTTACTGAGCTTGCCGGAAATCTTTCCAGACTTACCGGAGAATATAATGAGGTTTGTTCTACTATTAAGGAGCTTTACCCTGCTAATGAGGAGCGTAAGCCTTCACTGGCTGACAAGATCAAGAAGATCGTTGCCAACTATGAGCTTATGAGCAAGTCAAATCAGCCTAGTGCTGAGTTCCTTCGTGAGACCGGGCAGTCAGGACACAAGGATGGCTTTGCTAAGAAGGTTGAGAAGTATAAGAAAGGTACAGTTATCTTCAGAGAAGGTGAGATGGGAAGATGCATGTATGACATCCACTATGGAACCATCGGCATCTATACTGATTATGGAACACCAAAGGAGAAGTGCCTTACAACTCTTTATGCCGACAAGTTCTTCGGAGAAGTTGGTATGCTTGGAAATGAGCCAAGAACTGCCACTGCTGTAGCATTGGAAGACAATACAATGCTCGAAGCAATTTATACAGATGATTTTGAGGAATTGTTCCAGAAGAATCCTGCAAAGATCGAGATGATCCTTAAGCACCTTTCCTTCAGGATCAGAAGACTTACATATGAGTATGTAAATGCCTGCAAGCTGGTTTATGACGCTGCTCAGGCTGAACTTAAGCAGTCTGTAAATGATGAGATCAAGAAGAAGGCACAGGAATACTCATCAAAACTTTACGATTAAAAACTGTTGCCCGCTCTTCGAAAATGGAGAGCGGGCAAATTTGTACAGACAAAAGCCCTTTTGGAGGATTGCCAATGCCTGATTCGTCCGCTCTTATTCAGCAGAATATCATTCTGAACATGTCAGAGGGGGTTATGTCAATTGGTTTTGACGGCGTAATTTCTTTCTGTAATCCATCTGCGCTTTCAATACTAGGATTTGAAAGGGAAGAGGTTGAGGGGAAAAAGTTTGCTGCCTGCTTCTTTGACAGTGAGGACAACGACGAGTTTACCCAGACTATCCTGGATGCGGTCTATGACAGGGAACATACCCATGAAAAGATCGTGCCTTATAAGTGTGGAGATAAGGTTAGGCAGCTTAGAGTTGTAACCTCCTTCCTTCAGGAAGCAGGAAAAAAGGTCGGGATAATAGCAGTATTCAACGACCTTAGCGAGCTCATGGACCTCAGGGATGCTGTGAAGTCCATGGAAAAGATACAGGCCCTGAATAAACAGCTTGAGCTTAGAAATAAGCTTCTTAACGAGACTTTTGGACGATTCCTTTCAGACGATATCGTGAAGCAGCTTCTTGATACACCCGATGGTCTTTCACTTGGTGGCAAAAAGAAGAATCTCACCATTCTTATGAGCGACCTGCGAGGCTTTACAGCTATGAGTGAGAGGATGGATCCGGCAGAGCTTATTACAATGCTGAACCATTATCTTGGCGAGATGACTGAAGCTATCCAGAAACGTGGCGGAACCATAATTGAGTTTATGGGAGATGGTATCTTTGCCATATTTGGTGCGCCTCTTGATTCCAAGACCCATGCATCCGACGCTGTTGCTGCAGCCATCGACATGCAGGCAAGAATGGATTCCATCAACAGGTGGAACCTGGACCATGGATACTCTGTTCTTGAGATGGGCATAGGGATTAATACCGGTGAAGTTATTGTAGGAAATATTGGCTCCGAGAAGAGGACCAAGTACGGCGTTGTTGGAAGCAACGTAAACCTGACAGGAAGAGTTGAGAGTTACACAATAAACGGTCAGATCCTTATTTCCTCCAGTACCAGAGCGGCTGTGAACAGTGATCTTACTGTGGCAAAAGAGATAGTGGTGCGTCCTAAGGGCGTTGAAACAGATATAACCCTCACTCAGGTAACCGGAATAGGTGAACCCTATAACATTTCCGTTGATGTTAAGAGTACCATGCCAAATAAGCTTGAGCAGGTGATCCCTGTTACTTTCCACAAGCTGGACGGAAAGCATGCAGATGCCACAAATCTGTATGCTGGAATTACTTCTATTGCCAGTGATATGGCGGTGATCGACACTCAGGCAAAGCTTGAAATATACGACAATATACAGATAGATGCGGGAGGAAAGCTTTACTGCAAGGTTCTTGAGAAAACCGATGAAGGATATCTTCTTCACTTTACAGCTGTACCATCAGGCTATAAAGAGTGGAGAAAGAAGGTTGGACTATGAAGATTTCTTTTGATCTGGATGAAGTTCTTTTCGTTAATGAAGACACCCATGAGGTTGAGCCGGAACTGAGATTTCCCTTGAACAAGATGTTCCCGGAGCGGCTTCGAAAGGGGACTCCGGAACTTATAAATGAGCTCCAGAGAAGGGGATTTGAGGTTTGGGTCTACACCTCATCCTTCAGATCCGAGGCATACATAAAGGCTTTGTTCAGAAATTATGGAATAAAATTTGACAGCATAGTAAATGGGCACAGGCATAAAAAAGAAGTCCAGGGAAACAGAGAGGCGACTCTTCCTCAGAAAATGCCTTCTCACTACAGGATCTCTCTTCACATTGATGACGAGGAGATTGTAGTGAAAAATGCCAGACAGTATGGTTACAGGGTTTTGCAGGTTTGCGAGCCTGATGAACACTGGGCAGAAAAGATAATCAACGAAGCAGAGCGCATTAGGAAATTAGAAGAGGGCTAAATATGGCAGCAAGGACGGAACTTTTTAAAAGAATACTGGAAGATGTAGAGAGATATAACGGACTTCATGAGACTGTCAAAGCAGGTTTTTTTGAGAGGCTTTTTACGCATCATCTTTCTCCGGACGACATGCATCCCAATCCTGATGATGAATTCTCTATGGCCAATATTGGCCCTAATGAGAAAATCATACAGAAGTACTGTCAGGAGGCGGTGGAATGCCTGAGGGAAGGTAATAATTCCGGAATCTATCCTGAACCTATCATCGTTGAGAAGATGAAGGTTGGTGGATTTATGATAATAAACGGACACCACAGATGGGCCGGCGCTGTTAAAGCACAGGTCAAGAAGGTCAGGGTGGCCATTGTTAATCCCAGACAGAGTGTTATTGATTCCTGATATTTCTTTTTATGAAAAGAGGGTTTGATTATGGGAAAAGAATTTACCCAGGATGAGCTAAATAAGAGAATGGTCTTTGTGGAATCCTTATTTGAGAAATATGGGGCAAAGCCCCAGGAACTGAATGAAAAGCAAAGGGAAAAATTTGGACAAAGAAGGATATTCAAGCATGAGGACAGCTTCTTTCGTGTTGATAACATGCAGTTCCAGGAGGGTGAAAAGCCCTTCATTGTCATTAGCTGTACTGACGATGAAAAATATGCCAGCGTAGGTATGCTGGATGATATAGACGCACTTGAGGCGGATGTTGCAGACGAGGAGCTTGAAAAGGCTGTTCGTTATGCTTTTGGGGTAGAACCTTATCCGGAAGATTATTCTTCAAATAAATAGAATTATTTGTTATACTCTTTTAGAGAATTGAAAGGAGTGTGAGGGGTATGGAAAGGTACAAAGAAGAATTTATCGAGTTCATGGTGGACAGCAATGTTCTTAAATTTGGAGAATTCACACTTAAGAGTGGCAGGAAGTCTCCATTTTTCATGAATGCAGGAGCCTATGTGACAGGTTCACAGCTTCGTAAGCTTGGAAATTATTATGCGAGAGCAATCCATGATACATTTGGACTGGAGTTTGACGTTCTCTTCGGACCTGCTTATAAGGGCATCCCTCTTTCTGTAGTTACCAGCGTAGCTATAAGCGAGCTCTATGGCAGAGAGATCAGGTACTGCTCTAATAGAAAAGAGATCAAGGACCACGGGGACAAGGGAATCCTTCTTGGAAGTAAGCTCCGTGACGGCGACAGAGTCCTTATCATAGAGGATGTTACCACATCAGGTAAGTCCATCGAGGAGACAGTGCCTATCATTCAGGCTCAGGCAGACTGTGATATTGTAGGCCTTATGGTTTCCCTGAACAGACAGGAAAAGGGTCAGGATTCAGACCAGAGCGCTTTGGATGAGATCAAGGACAGATATGGTTTTGGCGCACATGCCATCGTTACCATGGAGGATGTTGTAAATTATCTGTACAACAGACCAATTGATGGTGAAGTTCTTTTGACAAAAGAGATAAAGAAATCAATCGACGAGTACTACGCAGAGTACGGCGCTAAATAATCAGGCTATTTGGAGGATACAATGAACGAAAAGACATATAAGACAATGGGCGGAGCCGGAGCTCTTAATATAGCATTCGGAGTTATTGCTATAGTTGCAGGAATTTCAATGGGAGTACTTCTTATCATTAGCGGAGGAAAGCTCCTTTCCGGCAGGAAGAATATTATCATCTAATGAAAAAATCAGGAATAAGATTCAAAATTAAAAAATTAGAACCGGTCAGAGACCGATATATGTTCACTGACAACAGACATCCCGAGAAGGGCATAATGTCAGCAATTTTGGGAGTGATCTCAGTGAGTGCCCTGATCGCCGCTGTAGTATTTACCTACAGAGACGGGGGGCAGGCACAGATAAAATACGCCGCAGCGGCTTTAGTTGCGGCCATTTTTTCTGTTGTGGGATTTATTCTCGGAATCATGTCAAGATTTGAACGGGATATTTTTAAGCTTTTCCCTAATCTGGGTATAGTGCTGAATCTTCTTTCTATTATATTTGTGGTTTTTATCCTGGTTTTGGGATTGACGTGAAAGAAATGTTAAATCTTTGGTAATTTTATAGCACAATATTTTGTATTGTGTTATGATATCTGCGACAAGATGTGGTTGATACAGAGCCAAGCGAATACATATTTAAATACAGATATCATGCTTGCATGTATAGATGTATTTAAATATGTATTCATTTGGCGGATATCCGACAACGAGGAAATGCTTGCATTTCCGAGTCTTGGCTCTGCGATAGATACAAGGGAGGAAGCATGGCTAAAGTAGGAATAGTAATGGGCAGCGATTCAGATATGCCGGTTATGAGCAAAGCTGCTGAGATACTTGATCAGCTTGGCATCTCTTATGAGATGAGGATCATATCTGCCCACAGGGAACCCGATGAATTCTTTGAGTATGCGAAGACCGCTGAGGAGAAGGGCTTTAAGGTGATCATTGCCGGTGCCGGAATGGCAGCTCATCTTCCTGGAATGTGCGCAGCAATATTCCCTATGCCGGTTATCGGTATTCCTATGCATACCACGTCTCTTGGAGGACGTGATTCTTTATATAGTATAGTACAGATGCCTTCAGGCATACCTGTTGCTACAGTTGCCATTAATGGCGGCGCCAATGCCGGACTATTGGCAGCGAAGATACTTGCTACAAGTGACAACGAGCTTCTTCAAAAGCTTAAGGATTACAGTGCTTCTTTGAAGGATGCTGTAGTGGCTAAGGACAAGAAGCTTCAGGAAGTTGGATACAAGAATTATTAATAAGGAGAGCGTATGGCACTGGATTACAGAACAGCCGGCGTCGATATCGAGGCTGGGTACAAGTCGGTAGAACTGATCAAAGGCTATGTTAAGGAGACCATGAGACCTGAGGTTTTGGGTGGTCTTGGTGGATTCTCGGGAGCCTTTTCAATGAAGGGTATAAAGGACATGGAGGATCCGGTTCTTTTATCCGGAACTGATGGCGTAGGAACCAAGATTAAACTGGCATTCCTTTTGGATAAGCACGACACTATAGGAATCGATGCAGTTGCCATGTGCGTAAATGATGTGGCCTGTGCAGGTGGAGAGCCACTTTTCTTTTTAGACTACATTGCCTGCGGAAGAAATATCCCTGAGAAGATAGCAGCTATCGTAAAGGGTGTTGCCGAGGGGTGTAAGCAGTCTGACTGTGCTCTTATTGGCGGTGAGACAGCTGAGCATCCGGGACTTATGCCTGAAGATGAGTATGATGTTGCCGGATTTACAGTAGGTGTCGTTGATCGCAAGGATATGATAGACGGCAGCAATATAAAGGCCGGAGATGTACTTATCGGTGTAGCTTCAACCGGAGTACACAGCAACGGATTTTCACTGGTCCGCAAGGTTTTCGACATGACTAAGGAGAGCCTTGAGACCTACTATGATGAGCTGGGAATGACTCTTGGAGAGTGTCTTTTAACACCAACCAGGATTTATGTAAAGATGATGAAGTCCATCAAGAATGCGGGAGTTAAGGTAAAGGGCTGCAGCCATATTACAGGCGGCGGATTTTACGAGAATATCCCAAGAATGCTTCCTGATGGAATAAAGGCTGTTGTTAAGAAAGACAGCTATGATATTCCTCCTATCTTCACTCTCATGCAGAAGAAGGGGGGAATTGAGGAGAAGATGATGTACAACACCTATAACATGGGCCTTGGAATGGTCCTTGCTGTTGATAAGGCTGATGTTGACGCTACTCTTAAGGCTATTGAAGCTGCAGGAGACAAGGCGTGGGTAGTAGGAAGCGTCGAGGCAGGCGAAAAGGGTGTTGAACTTGTATGAGAATCGCAGTTCTTGTGTCAGGAGGCGGAACAAACCTTCAGGCAATTATCGATAGTATAAATGAGGGCAGGATCACTAATACTGAGATCTGCCTGGTATACAGTAATAATCCAAAGGCCTATGCCATAGAGAGGGCCAAAAAGGCAGGGATTCCCTATGTGGTGAAGAGCCCAAAGGAATTCGAAAACAGACAGGAGTTTAATGAAGCTCTTTTACAGATCCTTAAGGATGCTGATCCGGATCTGATCGTTCTTGCAGGCTGCCTTGTGGTTATACCAAAGGAAGTTGTAAGGGCCTTCGAGGGCAGGATCATAAACATTCATCCCTCCCTTATTCCTTCTTTTTGCGGAACCGGGTTCTATGGTCTTAAGGTTCATGAGAAGGTTCTTGAGAGGGGCGCGAGAGTGTCCGGAGCCACAGTTCATTTTGTGGATGAGGGGACGGATACGGGACCTATAATACTTCAGAAGCCTGTAATGGTCAGAGATGATGATACTGCAAAGACCCTTCAGAGGCGCATCATGGAGCAGGCTGAGTGGAAGATAATGCCCATGGCTATTGACCTTCTTGCTAACAACAAGGTCAAAGTTGAGGGTAATAAGGTTGTTATTGAAGACTACGATCAGAACATTGTAGATAGCTTATAAAAGTTAAGGGGAATGAAAATGAAAGTATTGATTGTTGGTGGAGGAGGCCGTGAACACGCAATTGCTGAGGCAGTGTCCAGAAGCAGTCGTGTAGACAAGATCTATTGTGCACCTGGAAATGGTGGAATTGCGGAGCTTGCCGAGTGCGTGCCTATAACGCCAATGGAGTTTGATAAGCTTGTTTCTTTTGCAAAAGAAAAAGCTATCGATCTTACAATTATCGGAATGGATGATCCGCTTGTTGGCGGAATCGTTGATGCTTTTGAAGCTGAGGGACTTAGAGTATTTGGCCCAAGGAAGAATGCAGCTATCCTTGAGGGTTCTAAGGCTTTTTCAAAGGATCTTATGAAAAAGTATGATATTCCTACAGCTGCCTATGAGACTTTTGATGATGCAAAAAAGGCACTGGAATATCTTGAAGGTGCGAAGTTCCCTATCGTACTTAAGGCCGATGGACTTGCCCTTGGTAAGGGAGTTCTTATCTGCCAGGATCTTGAGGAGGCGAAAGCCGGAGTAAAGCAGATTATGGAGGATAAGAAATTCGGTGACGCAGGTAACCACATGGTCATCGAGGAGTTCATGACGGGAAGAGAAGTATCTGTCTTGTCATTTGTTGACGGAAAGACCTATAAGCTCATGTCTTCAGCTCAGGACCACAAGAGAGCAGGAGATGGAGACACAGGACTTAACACCGGTGGAATGGGCAACTTTTCACCAAGTCCTTTCTATACAGAGGAAGTTGACAAGTTCTGTCGTGAAAAGATCTTTGGCAGGACTGTGGAAGCTATGGCTAAGGAAGGCAGACAGTTCAAGGGAGTTATCTTCTTTGGGCTGATGCTTACTGAGGATGGACCAAAGGTTCTTGAGTATAATGCAAGATTTGGTGATCCTGAGGCACAGGTTGTTCTTCCAAGACTTAAAACTGATATAATAGATGTTTGTGAGGCGTGTATAGATGGTACACTCTCTGACCTTGATCTTGAGTTTGAGGATAAGGCAGCAGTGTGCGTAGTACTTGCCAGCGACGGCTATCCCCTTGCTTACGAGAAGGGCAAGCTCATAAAGGGACTTGAAAACTTCAAGGGCAAGGACGGTTACTATTGCTTCCATGCAGGAACCAAGGCTACAGCCGAGGGAATTGTTACAAATGGTGGAAGAGTGTTGGGAATCACAGCTAAAGGGGACACTTTGAAGGAAGCTCGTGCTAAAGCATACGAGGCCACAGAGTGGGTTGACTTTGAGAATAAGTACATGCGCCATGATATAGGTAAGGCAATTGATGAAACGGAGGAGTAAAATATGAAAAAGACAGGAAAGAGATTATTATCCATAGGACTGTCCATGGTGGTCAGCGCTGCAATCTTTATTTCTGCAGGAGTACAGGCATTTGCCTATACTGAGACTACAGGAACAGTATCCTCAGATAATGTTAAGGTAAGATCTTCAGCAAGCACAACAGCTTCACAGGTATCAAGCCTTAAGAACGGTGACAAGATTGACATTGTAGATGAGGCAACAGATGCTTCAGGTTATGTATGGTACAAGATCCGCGTAAACAAGAGCGAATACGGTTATGTAAGAAGTGATCTTGTTTCAAAGTCTGGTGGATCTTCATCAACATCATCTACTACAACAACTAACACAACACAGGCTAATGCAGCAGCTGCTTCACTTCCTGCTACAACTGTTACAGCAACAGAGACAAGAACCGGAACAACACTTGACAACGTTAATGTTCGTCAGGGCGCAGGAACAGCTTATGATGCAGTTGGAAAGGTTGCAAAGGGCGATACAGTAACTATTACAGGTGAGGCCACAGGTACAGATAACAAGACATGGTACCAGGTTAGCTTTGGAAATGATAAACAGGGCTTCATCAGAAGCGATCTTCTTCAGGTAAATGAAGCAGCTCCTGCTGAGAACACCGAGGGTGCAGAAGGCGGAGAAGGCGGAGAAGGCGAAGCAGTAGAAGGTGGCGAAGGCGAGGCTATGGAAGGCGGCGAGGAACAGCAGCAGGAGCAGTCTCAGGCCGGAAGCACAGTTACCAGCGAAGCCGGTGATGGCACATATTCACTCGTTTATATCACTGACGAAGAGGGTACAGGAATCTGGTACCTCTACGATAATGTTGAAGGATACAGAGTAAAGGTTAACGAGCTTATCGAGGCAGCAAAGAGCAGCGATGAGGTTAATAAGCTTGTAAAGACAAACAATAACTATAAAACAGTCCTTATTATTCTTGGAGTCGTTATTGCAGCTCTTATCGTAGGAGTTATTCTCCTGGCGCTTAAGCTTCGTGATTCTCTCTACTATGAGGATGAGGAAGAAGAGGAAGAGTATGATCGCTATTCTCAGTCATCCAGAAGAAGAGCTCGTGATGAGGAGGAAGAAGAGGAAGAGGAGCGTCCAAGAAGAAGACCTGCTTCCGAGGAGAGAACCGTAAGACCTGAAAGAGATGCTGAGAGACCTGTAAGATCAAGAAGAGATCAGGAATCTGAGGATAGGCCGGTAAGACAGCGCAGAGCTGAGTATGATGAGGAGAGAGCTCCAAGGAGAAATCCTGAGGAGAGACCTTCAAGACAGAGAGTAAGAGATGATGCAGAGGAAAGAGAAGAGCGTCCTGTAAGAAGATCTTCCTACAGAAATTCAGAGGCTGCTGCTCCTGCTCCTGAAGCACCAAGACGTAAGACAAGAAACTTCGTTGGAGATGAGGACGATTTTGAATTCGAGTTCCTTGATCTTGATGACGATAAATAAGAATTGTTTGCCACCACTAGTTTATAGTGGTGGCAATTTTTAAAAAGGGAGATTTATGAAGCTAATACGAAAGTTTATACCATATTACAAACCCTACATCGGAGTATTTCTTTTGGACCTCCTTTGTGCATCGATCCTTTCGGTTATTGACCTGGCGTTTCCGCAGTTTTTAAGGATACTCAGGGAAACCCTGTTTTTGGAAAGCCCGGAGGTTATTCTTTCAAGGCTCGGGGTGATAGCTCTTTTGCTGATCCTTATGTATGTGGTGAGATTCCTTTGCAGATATTATGTGACCTATCAGGGCCACATGATGGGTGCCAGGATGGAATCCGGTATGAGGAAAGAATTGTTTGACAGGTTCGAGGCCTTTTCTTTTTCCTATTATGACACGCATAATACCGGTGAGATGATGAGCAAGCTGGTGTCAGATCTTTTTGATATTTCTGAGCTGGCTCACCACGGTCCGGAAAATATATTTATTTCTGTGGTGAAGATTGTTGGCTCTTTTATTCTGCTGATGCGGATAAATGTTCCGATGACACTATGCCTGGTTGCTGTTGTGGCTTGTATGGCTGTCTTTTCTATCAGTCAGAACAGGCGCATGAGAGCTACATTCTCGGACAATCGAAAGAAGATTGCCGGGATCAATTCCTCACTTCAGGATACCCTTGGCGGAATCAGAGTTGTGAAGTCTTTTACCGGTGAGGATATAGAGGCAGAAAAGTTCAGCAAATCTAATCTGGCCTTCCTTGATTCCAAGCAGGCCAACTACCGTCAGATGGCACTTTTCTTTTCAGGAAACAATTTCTTTGAAGGGCTGATGTTTGTTACTGTTCTGGTGGCAGGTGGATTCTTTATTGCTAAGGGACAGCTTTCAGCAACTGATCTGGCTATCTATGCTCTTTACATCAACATTTTCATCAATCCGGTCAATGTGCTGGTGGAGTTTACAGAGCAGCTTCAAAAGGGCCTTGCAGGCTTTGAGAGGTTTATGGATGTAATGGAGACCATGCCTGAGATCGTGGATGATCCTGATGCGGGAGAACTTTCCGGTGTGACCGGTGTAATTGATTACAAGAATGTTTCCTTTTCTTATGAAAAGGAGGAGACTGTGCTTAAGGATATAAACCTGCATGTGGAGGCTGGAAAAAGCGTTGCTATTGTGGGACCTTCAGGCGGCGGAAAGACAACACTTTGTTCTCTGCTTCCAAGATTTTACGATGTTACCGGGGGACAGGTGCTCATTGACGGCACGGACATAAGGACTGTTACCCAGAAATCCCTTCGCTCCTTCATCGGTATCGTTCAGCAGGATGTATATCTTTTTAATGGTACGGTAAAAGATAATATTGCCTACGGAAGACCTGATGCAACCATGGAAGAGATTGTGGAAGCTGCTAAAAATGCAGATCTTCTGGGATTTATTGAGGCCCTTCCAAAGGGCTTTGATACAGAGGTTGGAGAGCGCGGAGCAAGGCTTTCCGGCGGACAGAAGCAAAGGATTGCTATAGCGAGAGTGTTCCTTAAGAACCCGCCTATTCTGATACTTGATGAGGCAACAAGTGCTCTGGATAATGAGAGTGAGAGATATATTCAGGAGAGCCTGGATCAGCTTGCTGTAGGAAGAACTACAATTACCATTGCCCACCGTTTGTCTACAATTCTTGGGGCAGACGAGATAATTGTTTTGGATGGTGATGGTATCAAGGAACGTGGAACTCACAAGGAGCTTATTAAGCAGGGAGGTCTTTATGAGAAATATTACAGGATGCAGCTTGGAACTGTGTAATAAGGGAAAACGCTCGGCTGGTAGATTTGGCATGCTGGGGGCTATTAGTCTGGCTGCACTTTTGGGACTTACGGGCTGCGGAAAGGCTGGTGCGCCTATCAATGTGAGTGATGATACAGCGATTGATTTGACAAGTGAGTCTGAGAATAGCACTTCTGCCTGGGGTGCTGCAAGCTCACTGCCCTTGAATGTGCTGGATGACAAGTACCGCACTACCTATGAGATCTTTGTGTACTCCTTTGCTGACAGCAATGGGGATGGAATTGGTGATCTTGACGGGGTAACACAAAAGCTTGATTACATCAATGACGGAGATGATACCACGGATACGGATCTTGGCTGTAATGAGATCTGGCTTATGCCTGTGGCGCCATCAACTACTTATCATAAGTATGATGTTTTGGATTATTGCGATATTGATCCTGAGTATGGAACCCTGGAGGATTTTGATGAGCTTGTAACTGCTTGCCACGACAGGGGCGTCCGGGTCATTGTGGATACGGTGTTTAATCATTCCTCAGATAAGCATCCCTGGTTTTTAGAGGCGGCAGAATATCTTAAGGATCACCCGGGGCTCCAGCCCGAAGATACAGATGCCTGGACAGCGGCTGTGGCTGAGTGCCCATATTTGGATTACTATGTTTATTCGCTAGAAAAGCTAGATGGCTATGAACCGCTTGAAGGAACAGATTATTTCTACGAAGCCAGATTCTGGTCTGGGATGCCTGATCTTAATCTGGATAGCGAAGCGCTTCGTGATGAACTTTCCAAGATAACTCAGTTCTGGATTGATCACGGTGTGGATGGATTCAGGCTTGATGCTACGACATCTTATTACACCGGAGAGGATGCTAAAAATATTGAGTTTATGACCTGGCTTAACGACACTGTTAAGGGTCAGAACCCTGATTCCTATCTTGTAGGAGAAGCCTGGACCAGCTCAGCAACATATTCAAAGTACTATGCAAGCGGAATTGACAGCTTTTTTGATTTCGACTTTGCCGGCAGTGAAGGCATTATTGCTGGCGTTGCCAGAGGAACCACTCCGGCTTCCAGATATGGTGAGGCTTTGGTAAAGAACCAGGAGCTTCTTGCCGGTGTCAGCGCAGATGCTATAGATGCACCCTTCTACACCAATCATGACATGGCAAGAAGTGCAGGTTATTACACCGGGAAAAACGCTGCAGATAAGCTTAAGCTGGCGCAAGCCCTGAATTTTCTTATGCCAGGTAATGCATTCATCTACTACGGTGAGGAGCTTGGAATGAAGGGCTCCGGCAAGGATGAGAACAAAAGGGCACCCATGTACTGGACTGCAGGTGTTGGCAGCTTGGATGCATCAGAAACAGCAGAAGCGGATCCGGGGGTATCTGCAACGTTGACTTGGCTGGAAGATGCTAAGGATGTGATGTGCAAGGGCCCGAAGGATATGGATAGTTTTAAGATGAAATACCCTGCCCTTGATGAACAGGCTAAGGATCCATACTCCATATACAATTACTGCAAGGCTGCAATCAAGCTCAGGAATCTTTATCCTGTCATAGCCCGAGGAAAGACAAAGACCCTTGAAGAGCTGTCAGACAAGGATGTATGCGCCTTCCTTCGCTACACAGATGAAGAGACAGCTAAAGGGTATCTGCAAAGCACCAAGGAAAATGCAGAATCTGCTGTAGCGGATGCGCCAAATGCTGTAAGCAAATTTGGACCTCTGGAACTTTTGATTCTGGTGAATACTTCTGGTGAAGAGAAGACAGTGGATATCAGCGCAGCTACTGATATGCAGAATCTGCACCTCACTTATCAGCTGAACACCTCCGAGGCTTTGAGCCAGCTCGATGGTGGCAGCCTTAACTTAGCGCCATATGGTGTAGTGGTTTTGGATTCAGAGAATTGATTGAATTGTAAAAAGGAAGCAGTTTTGGCGGAATAAACGCCAAGGGGTCACTAAGGCCAGCAAGCGAGCTTGCTGACCGGGACAACAGGCTGTTAATCTGTCACGGCGTCAAGGGCTGCCCGGGCGCTTGAGGAGCAGCGCCCAGCGTACTGTCCCTTGACCCCGCTCTCATTTTCTGAGGAGTCCTGGAAGCGCCCCTGGTGTAAAAACTTAGCGCTATATCGTAAACGCTACGTCCGATATCGAAAAAACTCATATACAGACGTAGTATATTCCTGTTTCTTAACGCAATATCGATATGGCTACGTCTCATACTACAAAAGCTTAGAAAAAGACGTAAGGAATTGCCGGTTTTTATCAACTTACTGATAATCACTACGTCCAATAATCCAAAAACAAAAATCCAGACGTAAGCAAAATTCCAGGTGATCGAAATATGAGAAAACACTCGGGAAACACCTATCCTTATCCTACATAGAGCTTTGGCGCGGGAGTGGAGTCAAGGGACCGTGGAATAAACCGGAGCACCCGGGAGCTATGATGGAAGACATTAGATTCATCGAATAAGGGGGCGAGGATTTATGCCGCGAAAGCCCTTGATGGAGCGACACGGGGAGAGCCTGAAGTGGGATCCAGCAAGAGAAGCTGGCTGGGCTTAGTTACAGATTGGCTTATAAACCTGAAAAACTGAACAAAGGTATTAATACTATGAAATACGATAATTACATCTTCGACCTCTACGGAACCCTGGTGGACATTCATACTGATGAGCACAACATAGTACTGTGGCGGAAGGTGGCAGGGTATATTAAAAGAGAATTTGGGGTGAGATACAAGCCTTCTGATCTTCGAAAGCGTTATAAGGAAATATATAAGGATGAAGTGAGAAAGCTTTCGGTTAAACTTAACTTGGAGCATCCGGAAATCCGCGTTTCCTGGGTTTGGGACAGACTTCTTGCTGAAGGGGCTGGTATTGACTGTGCCAGTGACAGAAACGGCAACAGGATAAACATCAGCAAAAACAGGAGACGAACCCAAAGCGGCCCCGAAGCCCTGACACCAAGGATACCAGCCTCTACCCCCAACGATGGCCCCATGGATGAGCCATCCCCGGAGATAGAAAAGCTCTGTATCTTCTTCAGAGAGACCTCGACAGATAAGATGAAGCTTTATCCCGGAACAGAACAGACTCTTCAAACGCTCAGGGACAGTGGTAAGAAGGTGTATCTCCTTTCCAATGCCCAGAGGTCTTTTACCTGGAAGGAAATACAGGAACTGGGGCTTGAGAAGTACTTTGATGATATCTTTATCTCTTCTGATAAAATGATCATGAAACCCCAGAGACAATTCATGGAAATGCTGATAGATAAACACGCCCTTGTCAGGGAAAAATGTGTTATGATAGGTAACGAAATCGGAAGCGATATGAAAATTGCTGCTGATTGCGAAATTGACGGTATATTTCTTAATACCTGCGGATATAGCGGGGAGAAGATTGAAAAGGATCTGGGAAAGCTCAATATCTCCATTGAAAATGATCATTTGCTGATAATATCGGATGGTGATATACGAAAGATACTATGAAATATTTTTTATTATATATAAAGCAAACACTTAGATTTGTGCTAAAGCCCCTGAGCTTTGTGCCGGCAATTATCATGATGTGCCTGATATTTGCCTTTTCCGGTCAGGATGCAGATGAGAGCTCACAGCTCAGCTATGAGGTGGGAGTCAAGGTTCTGACTATAGCAAATGAAACCTTTGACAGAGGATGGAGCATAAAACATATTGAGAATCTGTCCCTTAAGTCGCAGCACTATATTAGGAAGACTGCACATTTTACAGAGTACTTCCTGCTGGCAGTGACTGTGGCGTTTCCTCTGTATGTATATGGGGTAAGAGGATTGTTGCTGGTTTTTTCCGCAGGGACTTTCTGTATTTGCTATGCCTTTCTGGACGAGTATCATCAGTCCTTTATCGCAGGCAGATCTCCACAGAACAAGGATGTGCTAATAGATAGCTGTGGAGTAATGGTGGGTGTTATAGTTACAAGGATAGTTGGTTGGACCGGGAGGATGACCATTTTCAGGCCATTGTCCAATCGCAAAGTAAAAGAGTAAAAGGTAGTTTTGGGGTATGTTGAAGGTGTTTTTGGCGGAGGACGAGTTTGTCGTTCGCGAGGGTATAAAGAATAATATTGACTGGAATGCGCATGGATACGACTTCTGCGGAGAAGCTGGAGATGGCGAAATGGCGCTTTCCATGATTGAAAAGCTCCGTCCCGACATTTTGATCACTGATATCAAGATGCCATTCATGGATGGACTGTCTTTGAGCCGCATGGTCAAGGCTCAGTTTCCAGCAACGGAAATAATTCTTCTCACAGGCTATGAGGATTTTGAATATGCCAAGGAAGCCATAAAGATCGGTGTGGCTTCTTATCTTTCCAAGCCTATAAGTGGAGAGAATCTGTTAAAAGAGATCTCGGTGGTAGCAGAGCGTATTGAAGAGCGGAACCGGGAAAAAGAGATTGCCAGAAAATACCAGGAGGATATGAAGGAGAGAGCAGAGCTTTTAAAGCAGACCGTGGAAATGCTCTCTGATGTTCCCACCTCCTATGACAGGAATTCTAAGGAGGAAGAGAACTCTCAGGTTAATGAGGAAGTCCTCTCAGAGGTGGATCCTAAGCATATTGATAAAAAGAGGGTGAAGGAATTCCTTAGAATGAGGGATGAGAGCGAGGTTGAAGCATTCCTCGATGAATTCCTTCAGGGAATGGGAAAGAATGCCATCAGGTCCACAATGCTCCGTCAGTACCTCACCATGGATATCTATTTTTGCGTGGTGGATTTTGTTGAGAATGAATTGTGTCTTTCAAGGGCAGAGGCAGAGACTGAGATTCCCCCATCAGGAATGGTTTCTGATGAGAAGGCTGCCTATGAATATCTGGTTAACATCCTGAAAAGAGCTATCGCCCTTCGCAAAGAGAATTCCCAGGGAAAATACAGGGATGTTGTAAACGAAGTTATTGCTTATATTGACGAACATTACAGTGATGAGGAGCTTTCCCTTAACACTGTGGCTTCACATGTAAACTTTTCACCAAACCATTTGAGCGCAATCTTCAGACAGCAGACAGGACAGACCTTCATAAAGTTCCTTACGGATTACAGACTTGAGAAGGCTAAGGAACTCCTTGTCACAACTTCTAAAAAGAGCAATGAGATAGGTCTCATGGTGGGCTATAAGGATCCACATTATTTCTCATATCTTTTCAAAAAGACGGTAGGCTGCACCACTACCCAGTACAGAGGATACAAGCCTGTGGAGGGTGAGGCATGAGCGGCGAAGAGAGGGCGAGAAAAAAGAGAAACAAATCCCGTCTGGCCACTCAGATCCGTATATCTTATCTGGCGCTTCTTTTGCCAAACATCGTGTTCATGGTGTTTGCCTTCTACAATCTGTACCAGATCAGCGCCAGATACAATGAGATGCTGAACTCTGTTGTGGTGGCTTCAGAGTTCTCTCTGGACTTCAAAAACGACTTCGACTATGAGACTTATCTTCTTATAGTGGGCAATGTTACCCCTGAAAATTCCAATATCCCAACACTACTATCCGATGCCCGTGGCGTTGTTGACTCTCTTAAGGATGTCACTGACACTCAGGACAATAAAAAGAGACTTCTAAGTGTCGAAAAGTACCTGAATAACCTTGAAGGATACATCAGTAATATCCAGGAAAACTTAAACTATGACGACCGTTATGAAGCAAACATGCGCATCTGGGAGAATGACGTACAGATAGTGACATCTCTTTTGCAGGAGACCATCAACGAGTATATCTACTACGAAAACCGGCAGATCCAGATCGCACAGGCCCAGAACAGGCAGTTTTACCTTGATACCGTCAAGATTTCTGTGGCTATATTTGCCATTATCCTTGTGGCTATCGGTGTAGTATCCTTTGTCGGACCACTGTGGATCACAAGACCCATCGAGGAGCAGGTTACAAGGGAGCAGAAGGCCCTTAGAAAAGCTGAGTTTGAACTCCTTCAGGCTCAGATAAATCCTCACTTTCTATATAATACTTTGGATGCCATCGTATGGTCTGCGGAAGCAGGAAACCAGAAGCAGGTTGTAAAGATGGTAGGCTCTCTTTCAGAATTTTTCAGATCTTCTTTGAACAAGGGAAAAGAGACTGTTACCGTAAGGGAAGAATTGTCCCACGTAAGGAGCTACCTTGAGATCCAGCAGATCAGATATCAGGACATCTTAAGTTATGGCATTGATGTGCCGGAAAGTCTTTTTACTTATGGAATTCCCAAGATCACTGTACAGCCTGTGGTTGAGAATGCTCTTTATCACGGTATAAAGAACAGGCGAGGAGGGGGCAAGATAACTGTTTCCGGATACGAGGATGAAGACGATTACTACATTATCGTTGAGGATGACGGAATGGGTATGACCCAGGAGCGCCTTAAAGAAGTTACTGACAGCCTCTCCGGCAGTGGGAATGATGATGGAAAAATCTACGGACTCTACAATGTAAATGAGAGGATACGTCTTGAATATGGTGATGATTACGGCCTTAAGGTAGAGTCTGTCTATGGCGAGGGAAGTACAATAACCATCCATCTCCCGAAAAATTCAACCAAAATCGTAGAAAAATAAAACAAAGTTAAAACTAAATAAAAAAACCAACTTCTTTTCATTGTTTATTTTATGGTTTTTTTATAGATTTCTTCTAGAATTATAGACAGTAAGGAATGGTCCTTACAAATAATACATCTATTTTCTAGGAGGAAAGTTATGATGAAGAAAGCATTGGCAGTTCTTATGGCATCTGCAATGACACTTGGTCTCGTTGCATGCGGAAGCAGCGCTCCTGCATCTACAGGTTCAGCACCTGCAGCTTCAGGCGGAAAGATCAAGGTTGGTATCATCAACAATGATCCTAACGAGTCAGGTTATCGTACAGCTAACGATGCAGACCTTAAGGCAAAGTTCACTGAGGCAAACGGCTACGAAGCTTCTTTTGCTTACAGCTTGAAGAACGACGAGCAGATCCAGTACGCTCAGAACTTTATCCAGGATGAGGTTGATTACCTCCTTCTTTCAGCAGCTGACACAGCAGGCTGGGATTCAGTTCTTAAGGATGCACAGGCAGCAGGCGTAAAGGTTATCCTTTTCGACCGTACAATCGATGCAGATCCTTCACTCTATGAGGCTTCTATCGTTTCTGATATGGCTAAAGAAGGACAGACAGCTGTTGATTGGCTCGCTGGACAGAACCTTTCAGAGTACAACGTAATCCACATTCAGGGTGTTATGGGATCAGCTGCTCAGCAGGGAAGATCTGGCGCTCTTGATACAAAGGTTGCAGCAGAGTCTAACTGGAACATCGTTAAGCAGCAGACAGCTGAGTGGAACGCAGAGAAGGCACAGCAGATCGTTCAGTCTGTTATCGACGCTGGCACACCTTTCAACGTAATCTACGCTGAGAACGACGATATGGCTAAGGGTGCTGTAGCAGCACTTGATGCAGCTGGTATCTCTCACGGTGTTGGCAAGGACGTAGTAGTTATGGGATTTGACTGCAACAAGTGGGCACTTGAAGAGCTCCTTGCTCAGAACTGGAACTACGACGGACAGTGCAATCCTTTCCAGTCAAGCTACATCGATGACATCATCAAGAAGCTTGAGGCAGGCGAGACACTTTCACAGAAGACAATCATCATGGATGAGAAGGGCTTCGACGCTACAACAATCACACAGGATGATGTAGACAATTATGGTATCTGAGTGATATAGGGATTCAAAGTCACAAGGAGCTGTGCTTGCACAAAGCGCATTGTGACCTTGAAGACCGAACAGACATGAGGAAAAAAGACACGCGAGGAACGAGCGGGGCGATTTCCGAATGGCTGTGGGATTGCGAGAGCTGTAAAGCAGCGCAGCAATCCGTATATCACGGACTACATAGATCAATCAGGAGGCGCAGCGGCTTAGTCTGCTGCGTCTTTTTTAAAGGAATGGGGAACAGACGATGAACGAAAACGTTGTTTTACAAATGCGTGGCATCGATAAATCATTTCCCGGTGTCAAGGCTCTGCAGCATGTGGACTTCACTCTTAATAAAGGTGAGATCCATGCGCTCATGGGGGAGAACGGCGCGGGAAAGTCAACGCTTATAAAAGTTCTTACTGGTGTTTATGCTAAGGACAATGGAACCATTGAACTGGAGGGCAAGGGTGAAGTACAGATCCATTCACCTCAGGATGCTCAGAGGAATGGCATAAGCACTGTGTATCAGGAAATTACTCTTTGTCCAAATCTCACAGTTGCTGAGAATATGTTCATTGGAAGAGGAGAAGGAGCCTTTACAAACTGGAAGACCATGAATGCAGAGGCAGAAAAGCTTCTTCAGCGTCTGGATATTCCTGCGAAGGCTACCCAGCAGCTTTCAAACTGCTCCATCGCTGTTCAGCAGATGGTTGCCATAGCAAGAGCTGTGGATATGGACTGTAAGGTACTTATTCTGGATGAGCCTACATCCTCTCTGGACGAGCAGGAGGTTGAAAAGCTCTTTGGCCTTATGAGAGACCTTAAGGCTATGGGAGTAGGTATCATCTTTGTAACACACTTCCTTGATCAGGTTTATGAGGTGTGTGATAAGATCACTGTTCTTAGAGACGGACAGCTGGTCGGTGAATATGAGATCAAGGATCTTCCAAGAGTACAGCTTGTAGCCAAGATGCTTGGTAAGGAAATGGACGATCTTTCAGACATAAAGGGTGAGCAGGACGGCTACAAGGGAGCTGACGCTCAGGAAGTGGTATTTGAGGCAAAAGAGCTTGTTTCTGATGCAGGCATAAAGCCCTTTGATTTCCACATCAAAAAGGGTGAGGTTAACGGCTTCACAGGTCTTCTTGGTTCAGGACGAAGCGAGTGCGTAAGAGCTATCTTCGGAGCTGACCGTGTCCTTGGCGGTAAGGTAAAGGTTCATGGAAAAGAGGTTAAGATCAATAAACCTATAGATGCCATGAAGAATGGTATTGCTTACCTTCCGGAGGACAGAAAGGTTGATGGTATCATCGGAGATCTTTCAGTAAGAGATAACATCATTCTTGCTCTTCAGGTAATGACAGGATTCTTCAAACCATTCTCAAAGGCTAAAGCAAATGCCTTTGCAGATGAATACATCAAGAAGCTCAGCATCAAGACAGCTTCTGCAGACACACCAATCAAGTCACTTTCCGGTGGTAATCAGCAGAAGGTTATCCTTGCAAGATGGCTTCTGATGCATCCTGAGTATCTTATCCTTGATGAGCCTACAAGAGGTATCGACGTAGGAACCAAGGTAGATATCCAGAAGCTTGTTTTAGAGCTGGCTTCCGAGGGAATGAGCGTGACCTTCATCTCATCTGAGACAGACGAGATGCTTCGTACATGTTCAAGATTAGTAGTAATGCGCGATAGAAAAGTTGTCGGGGAACTTACAGGGGAAGATCTTACACAGAATAAGATCATGGCAACTATCGCAGGAGGAGAGTAAGGTATGTCTAATTCAAATAATAAATCGGCTGGGAGCTTCTTTAAGAAACTCACTTCCAATCAGCTCTTTATACCGCTTCTTGCTCTTGTGCTGTTGGCGGTAATAAACCTGGTAAATGATCCAAGCTTTTTCACAGTTTCAGTAGTAACTAACAATATGGGCAACAAGGTTTTTTCCGGAGCCCTTATAACAATCCTGGATTACGGCTCAGAGCTGGCTATTCTTGCAATTGGTATGACTCTTGTAACAGCAGCTTCAGGTGGACAGGATATTTCAGTAGGAGCAACAATCGCTATCGCAGGATCTGCTATGCTTAGAGTTCTTTGCGGTGGTAACTCAAGACCTGAGACAATTCAGGCACCTATCATAGTTGCTTTCCTGGTTGCATGTGTTGTTGGAATGCTTTGCGGAGCCTTCAACGGTATGCTGGTTTCAATCTTTAAGATCCAGCCTATGATCGCAACACTTATCCTGTTTACAGCAGGAAGATCCATAGCAGCATGGATCAACAACAATGAGCTTCCTATTGTTCCGGATCCTAAGTTCTCTTACTTTGGAGGATTTATCCCCGGGATACCGATTCCCACTACAGTATTCATAGTGGTTATCTGCATCATCATAATCGCTCTTGTTCTTAAGTTTACAAACCTTGGACTTTATACTCAGGCAGTTGGTATCAATGAGAGTTCTTCAAGACTTAATGGTATCAACCCAACCTTCATCAAGTTCCTGAGCTTTGTAATCCTTGGTCTTTGCGTAGCAGTTGCAGCACTTATCAAGGTAAGCCGTCTTTCAACTATCAACTACTCAGTTATCGCTAAAGATATTGAGATGGATGCCATCCTTGCTGTAGCGCTTGGCGGAAATGCTCTTTCAGGTGGTAAGTTCAATATGTGGGCTTCTATCATCGGAGCATATGTTATCCAGTTCCTTACAACAACACTTTATAAGTTCAATGTGCCTTCAGATGCACTTGCAGCCTATAAGGCTATTGTAGTTATCATCCTGGTTGTATTCTCAGCTCCTAAGGCAAGAGAATATATGGAGATGTTCGCAAAGAACTTAAAAAAGCTGACTCCGGCAGGAAAGGAGGCAGCATAAATGAAAGAGAAGAAAACAGGTATCTTCAGTAAGATGAATGATACAAGCCTTCTGCTTACCATCACTATTGTGATCTTTTTCCTGATGTACATTGGAGCTATCATTTTCCAGGGCGGTGGTTTTGCTAAGCCTCAGACCTTTTTCAATATCCTCAATGCCAATGCGGCTCTTATCATCACAGCCTGTGGCATGAGTATTGTAATGATCTCCGGTGGAATTGATATCTCTGTAGGTGGTGTTGTTGCTCTGGTTTCCATGAGCTGCGCTGTATACCTTGATAACCCTGCAAATCCGGATAAACCGGGTTCAATCCTTGGCTCAATCCTTATAGCTTTAGGCATTGGTATTGCCTTCGGTCTTGTTCAGGGATTCCTGGTTGCCTACCTTGATATCCAGCCTTTCATCGTATCCCTTGCAGGAATGTTCTTTGCAAGAGGTATGACTACCATTGTAAACACAGCACCTTTCAACGTTGCCAATCCAGAGTTTGTAACTCTTAAGGATACTCGTGTTAATGTTCCTTTCCTTGGTTCCTACAACAAGAAGGGTGTTTATGTACCGGCACATATTGAAATTGGTGTTATCGTAGCTCTTCTTCTTGTGGTATTATTGTTTGTGGTGCTCAGATGGACCAAGCTTGGAAGAAGCTTCTACGCAGTAGGTGGAAATAAGCAGAGTGCCCTTATGATGGGTATCAACGTTCAGAGGACCAAGTTCCTTTCACACCTTATCTGCTCGACTCTTGCAGGCATCGGAGGATATGTATATTTCCTTCATGTTGGTTCAGGCTCAGCAAGCCATGCTATGGGTATGGAAATGAATGCCATTGCTTCCTCCATCATCGGTGGAACAATGCTGACAGGTGGTGTTGGTAACCTTATCGGAACACTCTTCGGAGTTCTTTCCCTTAGTACCATCCAGAACATCGTTGCTTCTGCAGGACTTGATGAAGCATGGTGGACAGGTATCACAATTGCAGCAATGCTGTGCATCTTCCTTATCATTCAGAGCGTAGTAATGGCTCAGAAGAAGAAAGAGATAAAGGCTTAATGAAGAAATTAGTAAACATGATCTTTTCGCTGCTCCTTATCCTTGTTATTCTGGCAGGGTGTGGGAGCAGCGCTCCTTCTACGGAAGGTAAAGATAATACAGAAGAAACAACCAAAGCCGACGATATTATTTCCGTCGGCTTCTCTCAGTTGGGGGCAGAATCAGACTGGAGAAGTGCGAACACTGATTCAATGCTTGAGGCTTTTAGCGAGAGTGAGGGTTACTCCCTGATCTATAAGAACGGACAGCAAAAACAGGCAAATCAGATTACTGCCATTAGGACCTTTATCCAGCAGGAGGTCGACTACATAGTTCTTGCTCCTTCCACAGAGGACGGATGGGAAACAGTCCTTGGAGAAGCCAGAGAAGCTGGTATTCCGGTGATCCTTGTGGACAGACGTGTAAATGCAGCTGATAAAAACCTCTATTCATGCTGGGTCGGATCTGATTTTGAGCTTGAAGGAAAAAAGATGGCTTCCTGGATCAAGGCATATACAGAAGGCATAGGTGTTGAACCATCAGACCTTCATATGGTCAATATTCAGGGGAGCATGGGTTCAACTGCCCAGATCGGGAGAACAAGAGGTCTTGCCAATGCTGCCAGGGATAATGGATGGGACCTGATGGCGGAGATAAGCGGAGACTTTACAGAGACCAAGGGCAGAGAGGTCATGGCGGCTCTTCTTAAGCGCTTTGATAACATCAACGTGGTCTACTGCGAGAACGATAACATGGCCATCGGTGCCATTGATGCAATAGAAAGTGCAGGAAAGAAAGTGGGCTCCAACATTAAAAGGGGAGAGATCATGGTTGTTTCCTTTGATGGCGTCAATAAGACTGCTCTTGAGTACGCAAAGGAAGGCAAGATATCCTGCATCGCAGAATGCAATCCTCTTCACGGACCAAGAGTTAAAGCCCTTATTGAAAAGCTAAGGAATGGAGAAACTCCGGAGAAGTTCAACTATGTAGACGAAAACTTGTTCAGTTCCGTAAGCGGAGTTGATGAAGTGGTGGTTGACGGACAAACCTACAAGATAGAAAGGAATTATTAGGGATTCCTTTGGTTGACTAAATTGCGTTATAATATTGTTGTATAAGGAGAAGAGCCTATGACAACAGAAATGACGCAAAAAATCATAACATTAAGTGGACAGCAAATATATTCTTTGTTTACTTATCTATTTTCATCAATTGGTTTTGTGTTTCTTTTTAAGAAATGCGGTGTAAAAAAACGCTGGGCTTTTATCCCCATGGCCAGAGAGTATCACCTGGGGCTTTGTGCTGACAAGGAGAAGGATGGTCGTGGATATTGCATTATGGTGGGACTTCTCTTTGTGCTGGAGATATTGGCTGAGCTGTTTGAAAACCATACCAGGATCTATCTGTTTTTGAGCATTCCTATTATCGGACTTTTTGTGACGATAATGGTTTATCTGATGCGCATTTATCTGGGGCTGATCAAGGTCTTTGAGAGAAAAAAGCTCTGGATCATAGCGTTTCTTCTTTTGGAACCCTACACAGTTCTGTTGTGGGGACTTAATCCCAAATTTGTTCCAAGTAAGAAAATTGAAGATCTTTCCAAAGTCACCGTGGCTAAAGAAATCGGGAAGAAGCTGGTTACCGAAGAGGAAGGTCTTACTGTAAATATCCAGAAGAGATCTGTCATTGATTTCTTTAAAAGAAAGACTCTCCTTAAGGATATCCATCTGCATATTCCAAAGGGACACATGGTGCTCCTTCTTGGTGGTTCCGGAGCCGGAAAGACCACCTTTATCAATGCTGTTACCGGCTATGAGAAGGCAGATGCGACGATTACTCTTGATGATAAAGACATCTATGCGGATTACGATAAGATGAAGCATGACATAGGCTTTGTTCCTCAGCAGGATCTTGTAAGAGGAAACGATACGGTTATGATGACCATTTCAGATGCTGCACTTATGCGTCTTTCCAAGTATGCTTCTTCTATGGAGAAGGAGAACAGGATAGCCAGGATGCTTGATCAGTTCGGACTGGAGTCAGTAAAGTACAACCTGGTTGATAAACTCTCGGGAGGCCAGAGAAAGAGGCTTTCTATCGCTTTGGAGTTCATTTCTGACCCTACACTTTTTATTTTGGATGAACCTGATTCAGGACTGGACGGGGTTATGGCAAGAAGGCTCTTTGAGAGTCTCAGGGAGATTGCTGATGGAGGAAAGATCGTAGTAGTTATAACCCATACACCGGACAGAGTAATAGATCTTTTTGACGACGTCATTGTTCTTGCAAAGGATGCTTCCAGAACAGGAAGACTTGCCTGGTATGGCCCTGTAGATGAAGCTTATGAGTTCTTTGGAAAGTCCTCTATGGAGGAGATACTTCTTTCTGTCAATCAGAAGGATGAGGGCGGTGAAGGAAGAGCAGATGAGTTCGTGGAAAAATATGCTGACCGCGTGAAGGAAAAGGTGGGGTAACGGGATATGAATCAGGATAGTACCAGATATATAGGAAGAGTAGGACAGACCTTTGTTTACCTTGGAAAGCTCTTCAGGATGTTTCTTTTCCAAAGTGACTGGAAGGTTCTTCCAATGTCAGCCATAATTGCAGCCCTTGTGTCTTTTGCTGTGGGTGGAAATATTTTTAAGACTATGGAAGGAACCCTTATGGGGGCCTTCGCTCTTTCCTGTGTATGTGTATGGAATGGATTTTTTAATTCTATTCAGGTTATCGTCCGAGAGAGGGCTATCATTAAAAGAGAGCACAGAGCTGGAATGCATATCAGTTCCTATGTAGCTTCTCACATGGTCTATCAGGCTGTACTGTGTATACTTCAATCTGTGATCACCATCTGTGTATGCATGTTTATGGGAATGAAAATGCCCCAGGGAAGCCTTGTGACTCCATTTCCTCTGGTGGATTTTGGGCTGACACTGTTTTTTATCACATACTGCGCTGATATGCTGGCTCTTTTGATATCCTGTATAGCAAAGACCACAACAGCAGCAATGACAATCATGCCGTTCCTTCTCATTGTTGAGCTTTTGTTTTCCGGTTCTTTCTTCTCACTTCCGGAGGATGTGATGCCACTTACAAACTTAACTGCCACCAAGTGGGGACTTACGGCCATCTGCTCCCAGGGAGAGTACAATTCACTACCGATGGTTTCTGTTTGGAACAGTGCTTTAAAGATAAAGGACATGGAGGTTGAGGGTGAAAAGCCTCTGCTGGACACCTTTGTCTATCTGGAGGAGAATAATTACAGGGATGAGCTGTTGGAAAAATCAGGAGAACTGAACCAGAATCCGGAATTTGATTTTGACACCGGAATAGTGGTAAAATGCTGGTTGTGGCTTATAGGCTGGACGGCAGTCTATTTGATCATTTCAGTGATCATCCTGGAATTTATAGACCGGGATAAACGTTAAATCGGGCAAAAATAATAAAAAGCCCTTGACATCCGATTTGGGGTGTGATAAATTACATTAGTGTTTGAAAACAAAGCAGAGTATCCACTCTCACCCTGCGGCGAAGCCAGTAGCGGTTAATAACTTTTCAAATCCAAGCTTTTAAAGCGAGGATTCTGTGATTGAGTTTAGTGGATACATTTGCGGATGTATCCATTTTTTTATTCATTTTGGAGGGTAAAGCCATTAGCGAGTTATTTATTAACGAACAGATCAGAGCTAAAGAGGTACGTGTAATCGGTATTGAAGGGGATCAGCTTGGCGTTATGTCAATTCAGGATGCCAGGAAGATCGCAGATGACGAGGGTGTTGACCTCGTTATGATAGCTCCAACTGCTAAGCCACCTGTTTGCAGAGTAGTTGACTACGGTAAGTTCAAGTATGAGCAGCTTCGTAAAGAGAAGGAAGCTCGTAAGAAACAGAAGACTGTTGAGATCAAGGAGATCAGACTTTCTCCAAACATTGATACCAACGATCTTAACACAAAGGTAAATGCAGCAAAGAAGTTCCTTGAGAAAGGAAACAGAGTAAAGATCACACTTCGCTTCCGCGGACGTGAGATGGCTCACATGGGTGCCAGCGTACACATTCTTACAGACTTTGCTGAGGCACTTTCAGATGTTGCTGTTATTGAGAAGCAGCCAAAGGTTGAGGGACGTAGCATGACCATGTTCCTTACCGAAAAGAAAAACTGATTTTTAACCACATTGCTGGTTGAAGATAGATATTATCAGGATTGATGAAAAATACACCGGTCCGTATATCATTAGTAAATATTTAGAGTCATAGGAGGATTTAGTTATGCAGCAAAAGATGAAGACAAAGAGAGCTGCTGCCAAGAGATTTAAGGTTACTGGCACAGGCAAGCTCATGAGAAACAAAGCGTATAAGCGCCACATCTTAACAAAGAAGTCCACAAAGAGAAAGAGAAATCTTAGACATGCCGGACTTGTTGACGCTACAAATGTAAAGACAATGAAGAGCATCCTTCCTTACGCTTAATTCTTTAGGTTGGATAGTAGTTCGGTTATTTGATTATTTAGGAGGAATATTAAGATGGCAAGAGTAAAAGGCGCATTAAATGCCAAGAAGAAGCACAATAGAGTATTAAAGCTTGCAAAGGGCTACAGAGGAGCAAGATCTAAGCAGTACAGAGTTGCTAAGCAGTCTGTTATGAGAGCTCTTACTTCTGCATTTGCAGGTCGTAAGCAGAAGAAGAGAGATATGAGATCTCTTTGGATCACACGTATCAACGCAGCAGCTAGAATCAATGGTCTTTCATACAGCAACATGATGCATGGTCTTAAGCTTGCAGGCGTAGATATCAACAGAAAGATGCTTGCTGAGCTTGCAGTAAATGATCCTGAGGGATTCAAGACACTTGCAGAGCTTGCAAAGGAAAAGATTGCATAAGAATTAGCAATAATTTTTAGTGGAAACTATTGTTGTAATGATAGTTTTTGAAGAGTAAAATTAAGGAGTCTGATATTATATCAGATTCCTTATTTTTTTATTACACGGAGGATAGTTTATGGCATTTGAGAATTTGGAACCCAGAGAGGTCTTCCACTTTTTTGAGGAGATATGTAATATTCCCCATGGTTCAGGGAATCTTCAACAGATAAGTGACTATCTTGTAAACTTTGCCAAAGAAAGAGGGCTTGAGTTTATACAGGATGAGAAACTGAACGTAATCATTAAGGCTCCCGGTACAGCAGGCTATGAGGATAAAGAGCCTGTGATCCTTCAGGGCCACATGGACATGGTAGCTGTTAAGGAAGCTGACAGCGATATAGATATGAAAAAGGATGGTCTTCGTATTACCACAGACGGAGAGTATGTTTGGGCTAAGGGCACCAGCCTTGGAGGCGACGACGGAATAGCAGTTGCTTATTGTTTAGCCCTTCTTGATTCAAAGGATATTCCTCATCCTCCGATGGAGGTTGTTATCACAACCGATGAAGAGACCGGAATGTTCGGAGCTTCCTTTATTGATCTGTCTAGCCTTAAGGGTAAGAAGATGATCAATATCGACAATGAGGAAGAGGGCGTGTTCATCACCAGCTGCGCCGGAGGTGCCAGAGTTTATTCAGAGCTTCTGGTTGGGAAAGCTGAAGTTGATGGCGTAAGAGCCAGTGTTAAGGTATCAGGACTTCTTGGTGGACACTCCGGTGAGATGATCATAAAGGGAAGAGGTAATGCAAACCATATTCTGGCGAGAGCTCTTTTGGAAGCAATGGAGTGCTCAGACCTGCATATCGTTGATATCAAGGGCGGAGTTGCCGATAATGCCATTCCTTTTGAAGCAGAAGCTGAGGTAATGGTAGATAGTAAGGATTTTGAGGCCTTTGCTCACAGTATCGAAGCTACTGCTAAAGACGTGCTGGGAGAGCTTGAGGTAAAAGATCCCGGCGTCAAAATAACAGTAAATGATAATGGACGAAAGAACGAAGAAGGCGTTCTTTCCGTTATCACAGAGGATACAAGAAAAGTATTGTCTTTGATATGTGCAATGCCTGATGGGGTACAGACTATGAGCGCATCAGTTGAAGGGCTTGTGGAGACATCTTTGAACCTTGGAATCCTTAAGTTTGAAGGTGACAGAGTTACTTTAGAGCATTCTGTAAGAAGCAGCGTAGAGTCTTCCAAGGAGCACCTTATTAGAAAGCTGTGTATCATCGCCAGAAGCTTTGGGGCAGTTGTCACAGTAAGTGGTGCTTATCCGGGATGGAAGTACAGAGAGCATTCAGTTCTTCGTGACCACATGGTAGAGGTATACGAAAAGCTCTACGGTAAAAAGCCGCAGTTGCAGGCTATTCATGCGGGGCTTGAGTGCGGACTCTTAAGTGACAAGATAGATGATCTGGACTGCATTTCAATCGGACCGGATATGCAGGACATCCATTCAACAAAGGAGAAGCTGTCAGTTAAGTCAACCGCCAATGTGTGGGAGTACTTAAAGGCTGTACTTAAATAAAAAAGCCAGGAGGGGCGTTACATGGAAAACATTAAGCAGACCATAATGGATTCTGTGATCAACCAGTTCAATCAGAAGGGCATGAAGTTCACCATGGATGATATATCCAAGGAGCTTCACATCAGCAAGAAGACCATATATAAAGAGTTTAACGATAAGGACGAGCTCTTTTACGCAACAGTAGATTATGGTTTTTCCAATATCAAAAAGAAAGAGGCTGAGATCCTTCAGGACAAGTCTTTGGATCTTATGGATAAGATTGCAAGGGTTATTGTCTGTCTTCCTGATAACTACAGAAATATCGATTTCAGAAGAGTATATCAGCTTAGAGAAAAGCACCCTATGGTCTACAGAAGGATTGCAACCAGGATTGAGAGTGACTGGGAAGAGACAGAAAAGCTCCTTCATACGGCTATAGATCAGGGGCTTATAAGAGACGACATAGATATTGCCATTTTGAAGCTCACGATTGAAGGTGCAATAGAGAAGTTCCTTACATCTGAGGAACTGTCAAAGACTAACGTAAGCTATGAAGAGTCCCTGAACAACATGATCGATATCATCATTAACGGTATCAGGAAATAACCACTTTTTGGAGGATAAACATTAATGATCTACGCTGATGGAAATATATTTCTTTTGCAGACTAAAAACACATCCTATTTGTTCAGAAAGCTTGAAACCGGGCATCTGGAGCACCTTCATTTTGGAGGATCTCTTTTCTCTGAAAAGAAATATGAAAGTATGAAGGACGAGGTTGACCTGGAGGCTAAGGACAAGGAACTGATTGAGAAGACCGTCCTTGCTGTGGCACCAAAGCATTACTATGGCGGCGGAAATATGAATTACTACGATGATGCCCACAGTGCCCTCTGTCTTGAGATGATGGGACTTGAGATGAGTTCCTTTGGAAAGGGTGATATCAGAGAGCCTATGGTTGAGCTGGTTTACCCTGATGGCTCTGCTACAGTGGATTTCCTTTTCTACGACTATGAGGTGAGAAAGGGAAAAAGAGCTTTAGAGACCCTTCCATCTTCTTACGATGATAAGGATGAAGCCCAGCAGCTTATTGTTAAGCTTACAGATAAAGAGTATGAGACAAGGCTTGACCTTATTTATACCGTATTCCCTGACTGCGACGTGATCACAAGAAGCGCAGTTATTTATAATGACTCAGATAAGCCGGTAAAGGTTGAAAGGCTTCTTAGCACCTCTATTGATATCTATGAGACAGGACTTAAGCTCACATCCTTCCACGGAAGATGGGCTTATGAGATGGGAAAGACTGAGTCTGTCTGCAAGGCAGGTAAGGTGGTTTCAGAAGAACTTGCTGCCGGTGAGTCGGGCTCAAGATCCAATCCTTTTGTTATTGTGAGTGAAGAAGGTACAGATGAGGATCACGGTAACTGTATCGGCTTTAACCTTGTTTACAGTGGCAACCACTATGAGGCTCTTTCCTCAAATGGCTGCAGCATAAGCAGATTTGTTTCCGGAATCCAGCCTGTTGGCTTTGAGTGGATCCTTGAAAAGGGCGAAAGCTTTGAAGCCCCTGAGGCTGTCATGGCATATTCCTCAAAAGGCTTTAACGGAATGAGCCACAACATGCATGAATTTGTCAGAAAGCACATTGTAAGAGGAACCTGGAGGGATAAGGTTCGTCCTATCCTCATTAACAGCTGGGAGGCCAATTACTTTAACTTTACCCAGGGGTCACTTCTAAACCTTGCTAAAGAGGCAAAGAAGTGTGGAATAGAGATGTTCGTCATGGATGACGGATGGTTTGGTGAGCGCAATGATGACCACAGATCCCTTGGAGACTGGTATGAGAATAAGAAAAAACTCCCCGGAGGCATAAAAGAGCTTGCTGATAAGATCACAGATCTTGGTCTTTTATTTGGAATCTGGGTTGAGCCTGAGATGGTAAATGAGAACTCTGATCTTTACAGAGCTCATCCTGAATGGGCGGTTCATGTTCCCGGACATGCACATACCAAGGGAAGAAATCAGATGAACCTGGATCTTTCAAGGAGGGATGTTCAGGACTATATCATTGAAGCCATGAAAAAGGTCTTTTCCGCAGGGAAGGTATCCTACGTTAAGTGGGATATGAACAGGATATTCTCTGACAGATTTTCTGTAGAGCTTACGGCAGAAAGGCAGGGAGAGTTCCAGCATAGATATTATCTTGGTCTTTACAGGGTAATGGATGAGCTCACAAAGAGCTTCCCGGATATTCTCTTTGAGGGATGTTCAGCAGGTGGAAACAGGTTTGACCTTGGTATCCTTTCCTACTTCCCTCAGATCTGGGCAAGTGATGATACGGATGCCTTCTGCAGACTGGATATCCAGAGAGGCTATAGCTACGGATATCCTACAAGTACTACAGGAGCTCATGTGTCTGCATGCCCGAACCATCAGACCCTCAATAATATCTCTCTGGAGTCAAGGTTTGAGATTGCAGCTTCAGGATGCTTTGGATATGAGCTTAATCTCTGCGAGATGAGTGATGCTGATAAGAAGGTTATTTCCGGGCAGGTAGAGTACTACAAGAACTGGAGAGAGGTATTCCAGTTTGGCGATTATTACAGACTGCCTGATGACGGATACATGCTGGTTTCCCGTGATAAGAAGAGGGCTGTTGCCTTTATTGTTGAGAGAAAAGCTACACCAAACAATGACTACAAATGTATAAGAGCAACAGGACTGTCAGAGGACGGAGTTTATGAGGTGTCAAACAGAATGGTGCCACTTAGGGCCAAGGACTTTGGAACTCTTATAAATGCTGTGGCTCCGGTTCATGTTAAGCAGGATGGAGTCATTCATAATCTTATAGACAAGTTTGCAAATGTCAGCAGCGAAGCACAGAAGGATACTGCTATCGGAGCAGCTCTTATGACAAGAGGACTTTCTTTAAATGCTTCCTTTGCAGGAACCGGACACAATGAAAATGTCAGGATCATGAGAACAGGCGACACAAGACTATATATGTTTGAAGAGGTATAAGATATGTCCAGATCTGAAGTTGTTGAACGTGGCAAAGTCATAATCCGTACCAGCATCATAGGTATCGTGGTGAACATCCTGTTGGCAGGATTTAAGTTTATGGTGGGAACATTGTCAGGATCCATTGCTATTGTTTTGGATGCTGTTAATAACCTGAGTGATGCTCTTTCCTCTGTTATTACGATTATAGGAACAGCTCTTGCCGGGAAGGCTCCGGATAAAAAGCATCCTTATGGTTATGGAAGGATAGAGTATCTCAGTGCCATGATAATCTCTCTTATCGTGCTCTATGCCGGCGTCACAGCTTTAATTGAATCTGTAAAGACTATATTTAATCCAACTAAGCCTGATTACAGCACTGTCACACTTATTATTGTGGCAGTAGCTGTAGTTGCCAAGATTCTTCTTGGCCAGTTCTTTATTGTGACTGGAAAGAAGGTTCGCTCAGAATCTCTTGTGGCTTCCGGAAAGGACGCCAGCTTTGATTCTATTATTTCCGCTGCTACTTTAGTGGCAGCATTTATCTATATTTTCTTTGGCCTTTCTGTTGAAGCATATCTTGCTGCTGTGATCGCGCTTGTGATGATAAAGTCAGCCCTTGAAATGCTAAGGGATACCATAAGCGAGATTTTGGGGGAGCGGATAGATGGTGCAGTATCAAAGGCTGTAAAGAAGACCATTACTGAGATTGATGGAGTACAGGGCGCCTATGATCTGATCTTTTCAGACTACGGCCCTGACAGGGTAATGGCCTCTGTTCATATTGAGATTCCGGATACCTTTACTGCTGACAAGATTGATGAGATTACAAGACAGATACAGGACAGGGTATATCAGGAACACAATGTCGCTATCATTTCCATAGGAATCTATTCAGTTAATACAAAGGATGAGAATATTGCAGCGGTAAGAAACAGCATTGCCAAAGTGGTGGCTGGTCACAAGGAAATTCTTCAGATGCATGGATTCTTTATAGATTTTGATAATAAGGATATCCGTTTTGATCTTGTGCTGGATTTTGTTCCTGATATGCATGAGATTTTTAAGACTACTATTCAAGAGGTGCAGGAATTATATCCGGAATACCGTATTGCTGCCAATATGGATGTCAGTTACAGTGATTAAAGTTTTTGTAGTTTAAAAATGATATAATAACTATATATAGGCAATTTTCTGGAGAGGTGGGAATGAAGAAAAAGAGCATCACAGCAGGCCTGGTGACTTTTGTAGGCTTTCTCATAATTACGACTATAATTGCACTCCTATATATTACAAGTGCTGCAAATGCCCGGAGAGAAAGAGCTGATTTTATTGCAAAGTCAGTGGCTGACAGGATCCATGCTGAAATTCAGCGAAGGGAATATATTACCAGAATGTTGGAGATTGAGGTTTCCAGCAGCAAGGGAGTCATTACCTCTGACAGCTTCCAGGTAACTGCGGAGGAAGTCTTTAATGACTACCTTGATATTGTTGACATTTCTCTGGCTCCCGAAGGAGTGGTGAGCTACATTTATCCCTTGAGTAATGGAATAGGGGACAGGATGAATCTGTTTGAAGACGGAGTACAGGGAGTGTATTCCGACTACAGCAAGATGTCCGGGGTTCCTATCATTATGGCGCCCATAACTCTTGATTCCGGAGATTATGGCATCATCATCAGAAGACCGATCTATACCAGCGATCAGGTTTCCGACGATACCTTCTGGGGCTTTGCATCAGTTACCTTAAAGCTCTCTGATTTCCTTGCATCAGTAGGAATGAAAGACCTTGCTGAAGGAGGTTACGAGTACAAGCTCATCGGTAACAATCCTATTACCGGAGACAGCCGTATCATTATGGAGTATTCCGAGAAGGCCCTGGCAGCACCTGTTGAGGCTATGATTAGCACAGTAGGCGGCGGTTTCTGGACTCTTGAAATATCACCAATGAACAACTGGATGAACCTTTATGAGATCCTGGGTTCACTTTTTATTGCTATTGTTATCAGTTCACTAGCTGCATTTGGCATGTCAGCGTACATGTCCATGAAGGCCAATGCCAAGGAACTTGAGATCCTTTCCTACAGGGATGCCCTTACAAATCTTAATAACCCAAGAAGCTACCAGGAGCATATGGATGAGCTTAGCAAAAAGAAGCTTCCTTATGGTCTTATCTTCATGGACCTTAATGATTTTAAGCAGGTTAATGACACCTATGGTCACGATGCAGGAGATGCTCTTTTAAATATTGTTGCCAAGAGGCTTCAGAACAGTATAAGAGAAAAGGATAAGGCTTTCCGTATCGGCGGAGACGAATTTGTAGTAGTTATCCACGGTACTCATGATAAGAAATTCTATGAGGGAGTCATTGCCAGAATGAGACAGAACGTTGCCAGAGACGTGGTTCTTAGTAACGTTACTCTTCAGGTTTCCATCAGTGCAGGATACGCAAGATGTCCTGAGGATGGTACTAAGTTTGAAGACGTAGTCAAGAAGGCTGACGATGCTATGTATCACAATAAGAGACTCTACAAGAGCCAGAAAAAACAAGCAGGCGGGGACAGGGGAACCCGAACCTGAGACGGAGTGAGTGAAAAATGGCGGGAGGAAATTTTGACACCATAAACAGGATCTTTGATACCTTTGCCGTAACATCAAGGAGCCGTTATGTCTATGTCTATGACATGGAGAAAAATATATCCAGGTGGTCAGCCAATGCGGTGGATTATTTTGGACTTGCCGGGGAGTATATCTACAATGCTTCATCGGTGTGGGAGACCAGGATTCATCCCGATGACAGGGAAAAGTATGTTGAGTATCTGGGAGTTGTCTTTTCCGGAAAAAAGACAGATCCAACTTTCGAATACAGAGCAAAGAATAAAAACGGGGAATATGTGATCTGCTCCTGTAGGGGAGTTGTGATAAAGGATTATGCAGGAAAGCCTGTTTTCTATGCCTGCTCGATCATCAACAAGGGTATTGTAGATAACAATGATCCGATAACTCTTTTGCCTAATCAGTATGAGATGCTCAATTATATGAGACAGCTCAAAGCTCAGATGAGGCAGTATTCAATTCTTCTTATAAACTTTATTGACTTTGGTGATGTAAACAGACGATTTGGTTACATGACCGGTAATAACATTCTCAGGGCCACAGCTACAAGGCTGGTACAGGAAGGTCAGAACTACGGAAGAGCCTTCAGAGGTGATGGAACAACACTCGCCTTTATCTCTGACAGCATGACTATTGATGATATCAAAAGGTTCTATGGCAGGATGCGGACCTATACCAGGGAATCCATCCTTGTGAACGACAATAAGATCGGTGCAGAGATAGCAGGTGGTGTTATTGTTGCCTCAGATTACAACGTGGATGAGCATTCGATCTATACCAGCGCTAAATATGCCCTGAGTTATTCAAAGACCCAGAAGCACGGAAATCTTATCATCTTCCACAACGATGAGCTTGAAAATAATAAGAGCAGCATTGAACTGGTTGATGAGGTTAGAAATAGTGTAATAAATGGTTTTGATGGTTTTTATCTTGAATACCAGCCAATAGTTTCTGCAGTCGACGGAAGGCTTGTGGGAATGGAGGTATTTGTCAGATGGCGCAAGGAACCCTACGGAGAGGTGTCTCCCGCAGAGTTTGTGCCATGGCTTGAGCAGGACCCGGTTTTCTATAACCTGGGCAACTGGATTTTGGAAAATGCTCTTAAGGATGCACTTGAGATCAGAAAAAACAACAGGGATTTTTACCTGAGCGTAAACCTTGCATTTATGCAGCTGGAGAGATCTGAGTTCAGAACTACACTCATAGAGATGCTCAGAAAGACCGGATATCCGGCAACAGGACTGTATCTTGAGATGACCTCAAGCAGCAGACAGCTTAGTATTGAACATTTAAAGAGCCAGATCGAGTTCATCAAGTCATGTGGAATCAAGATTGGTATCGATTGCATGGACTTTGCTTCTCTTGACTACGTAAGGCATCTGCCGATAGATCTTTTGAATCTGGTGCCTTCACTTACAGGCTCCATCACAGATAATGTTTCTGTAAAATATATGATCGAAGCAGTTACCTCTTTTACCCACAGGCTTGGAATAAGAACCTGCTATTCAGGAATAGAGGATGAAGAGACTGCAAGGATCGCAAAGCAGTACCCAATCTCGGACCTGATGGGATATTATTACGGAAGACCCTGCAGGATTGAGGAATTTAAGAGGCTTCCTTTTTTCAGACAGTAAATAGCTTTAACCGGAGGAACAAATGAGTCGGACTTTTCGCTATATTCAAAATGATGATGTATTAAAGTCCTTTGTGGAGTTCAAGGATACTGTGCTCCGCGACAGGGCTGTTGTCATCGCACGTCATGGCGACTATTCTCTGTTCCTTAAGTATATTTCAGACGATGAGCTGGGGCTCGTTATCGAGAATACTGAGAAGCACAAAGTAATCCAGGAGAGAAGCTATACGGTATCCAAGACCACGGATGCACTGGTTTCAAGAGGTGTAAGACACGCCTGTCAGAAGATGTCGGAGCTTTCTGATGAGGAGGTCAACAGGAAAAGACTTCAGATCTGGAAGTGGTACGTGATCGACTGGCAGAAGGAGCATGCAGAGAGCGCCAGGGAATTCATGGAAAAGGAACTGGCCTGGTCTGATGAAGACAGTTCCGTACGGTCAGAGGTTATGGACATGGAGACCTTTCTTCATGGGGATTACCTGAATCTTGGAAATACCCTGTCCATTATCGAAAGATATCTTGCTGATGATACCAAGCATTTGGAGGAGTTTCGTAAGTTCGTCATAAACGACATCATGGAGATGACCAGCGAGGATGCCAAGGACAGGTCACTGGCTGAAGCGGAGAGGCAAAGGCTCGAGGACGGTATGAAGAAGCATACCTACCAGTTCACCGTAAGCGTGGAAGCTACAGACAAAGAACATGCCAGACAGGCGCTACTTGCCTACCTTGCAGGTGATGAAAGAATAAAAGTTCAGAAATAATAAAAAAAGTGTAAATTAATTTCATAAACTTTTAATGATTTAGCGCGAAAAAGTATGCCTATTTCTCTATCTTTTTAACTACCAGTGGTATATAATGTACCCATTAAATGAAATTTTGTTGTGAAACTACAAGAGGTTGAGGGGCCCAAAGTTTCACAAGCCACTTCATTTAAAATCATTTTTCTTATGAGATGGAGGAATTTAATATGAGACGTTCCGCGAAGAGCAGACAGGGATTAAGCCAGGGAACCATTGCAATAATGGCAGACGTGGTAAAGGCAAAGGAGCAGAACCTTTCATACGGAAAGTTTAAAGCGTTGGATTTATTAGGCGCAGGCAGTATGTTGGATGAAGAGACTGAGTCAGAGTACACAGTTCACACTACAGCCCTCGTTCGAAAGACACAGCAGTCAGAAGCCAAGAAAGCAGTAGCTTTCGTTAAGATAAGAGCATAACAGCTTAGTATTTACAATTGAATATGTATAGTCAAGGGGTCATTTGCGATGAGCAATGACCCTTTTTTAAGAAAAAAGGAGAATTCAGAATGAACGTTAAAGACATCGTGTCCAGGTTAACTTTACAGGAGAAGGCAGCTCTTTTGTCAGGAAGTGATTTCTGGCATACCGAGGCTGTAGAAAGGCTTGGGCTTAAGTCTTTCATGATGTGTGACGGCCCTAATGGCCTGAGGAAACAGGTGGGAGAGCCTGATAGCCTTGGTGTTATTGATAGTATCAGTACAGTTTGCTATCCAACAGCCAGTGCTCTGGCATCCTCTTTTGATGAGGAGATGATGGAGGAACTGGGACAGACCCTGGGAGACGAGTGTGTCAGGGAGGATGTTTCCATGCTTCTGGGTCCCGGCCTTAACATGAAGCGTAGTCCTGTCTGTGGCAGGAATTTTGAGTATTATTCTGAAGATCCTTATCTTGCTGGTAAGCTGGCAGCAGCCTTTGTAAGGGGCGTACAGTCCAAGGGTGTACTGGCTTGCCCCAAGCACTTTGCTGCAAATAACCAGGAATACAGGAGAATGTCCGGAAGTTCCATGGTAGATGAGCGGACGCTTCATGAGATATATCTCACAGCTTTTGAGATGATGGTAAAAGAGTCTCATCCAAAGTCCATCATGTGCTCCTACAATCAGCTTAATGGCACTTTCCTTTCAGAGAACAAGTACATGCTGACAGAGGTGCTTAAGAATAAGTGGGGCTTTGACGGCTTTGTGGTAACTGACTGGGGTGCAGGAAAAGACCCTGTAAAGGGTGTGGAAGCAGGACTTGACCTGGTTATGCCGGGACCAAGGAAAGATCATGAGGAAGCAATCGTTGCTGCAGTGGAAGCAGGCAACCTTGACGAGGCCAAGGTTGACAAGGCAGTTACCAATATCCTGGATGCCTTTAACTGGTCACTGGAAAATGCAGCTAAAGATGCCAAGCCATCAGATGACGATTCGAGGAAAAGAGATTACGAAGTGGCGCTGCGTGCTGCAGAAAACAGCGCAGTTCTTTTAAAGAATAACAGGGTACTTCCCATTAAGAAGGACAAGAAGGTGCTTTTTGTGGGTGAGTTTGCGAAGAATCCAAGAAATCAGGGATCAGGCTCATCACATATTAACAGTGCCTATGTGTCAAATGCTCTGGAATGCGCAAAGGACAGAGATGTTTCTTTTGTCAGAGGGTATGACCTTAAGGATGAGAAAAAGAACTATATCCTCAGGCAGGAGGCTGTAGAAGCGGCTGAAGATGCTGATGTGATCGTGGTGTTTGCAGGTCTTCCGGGCTCCTATGAATCTGAGGGCTTCGACAGGAAGGACATTAATATTCCTGCGGATCAGAATAAACTTATCAATGATCTTTCCATGCTGGACAAGAAGGTTGTGGTTGTACTTCACAATGGAGCACCTGTGGCTATGCCATGGATCGACAAAGTTGATGCGGTCCTTGATATGTTCCTTTCAGGAGATGCAGTGGGTGAGGCTACTGTAAAGATACTTTGGGGTGAGGTGAATCCTTCAGGAAAGCTTTCAGAGACTTATCCGGTCAAGCTTTCAGACAATCCAAGCTACCTGAACTTCCCAGGAGAGTCAGGAAATCCAATTTATGCGGAGGGAATCTATATCGGCTACAGGTATTATGAGAAGAAGAGAATGCCGGTGCTGTTCCCCTTTGGACATGGACTTAGTTACACAGAGTTCGAGTATATGGACCTGAAGATAGACAAGGACGACATTTCAGAGGATGAGACAGTTACAGCAAGTGTCGATGTATGGAATGTCGGAAGATATCCGGGAAAAGAGGTTGTCCAGCTCTATGTCAGTGATGATGCAAGCAAAGCAAGCAGGCCTTTGAAGGAGCTTAAGGGCTTTAAGAAGATATTGCTGAATCCGGGAGAGAAGAAGACAGTAACCTTTACTTTGGATAAAAGGTCTTTTGCATATTATAATGACGTACTCCATGACTTCCATGTGGAGAGCGGCGATTTTACCATAATGGTTGGATCTTCCTCAAAAGATATCAGGTTGACCACAAAGATCCACGTGGAAAGCAAGGTGGAGGTTCCTCTGGATATCAGTCTTTTCACTCCTGTTGAGGATATCCTTGGCACCAAGAGGGGAAAAGAGGTTTTGGGACCTGTAATCGATGAAGCCCTGAAAGGACAGGGAGAAGGAGCCGGAGATGTAATGGGTGAAGGCGCCGATGTGATGATGAGAAACATGGTAATGGAGATGCCACTTGGAGGTATGGCAAGCTTTGGAGTTGCTACTCCGGAGCAGCTTGAGAGTATAATCCAGGCATTGAAATAAGGATTCTTAAGACAAAACAAGGGACGGTTTCAAACCGTCCCTTTTGCATTGCTATGTATTTTATTTGCTGAATTTACTCTTTCTGTAGATGATATCTGTTCTGGCAGGTCCGTTACTTACCATTGTGATAGGATAGCCGATCTGCTCTTCGATGAACTCGATATAGTTTCTGCAGTTCTCAGGAAGATCCTCGTAATTCTTGATTCCCCTGATGTCACATTTCCAGCCTGGAAGAGATTTAAGTACAGGCTTAGCCTTATCAAGAAGGTGAGTTACAGGGAATTCTGTTGTAACCTCGCCGTCAATGTCATAGCCTACGCATACAGGGATCTCATCAAGGTATCCGAGAACATCAAGTACTGTGAAGGCAACATCAGTTGTGCCCTGAAGTCTGCAGCCGTACTTACTTGCTACGCAGTCATACCAGCCAACTCTTCTTGGACGACCTGTGGTTGCGCCGTACTCACCGCCGTCACCACCGCGTCTTCTAAGCTCTTCAGCCTCGTCTCCAAAGAGTTCTGAAACAAATGCACCAGCACCTACTGCTGATGAATAAGCCTTTGAAACAGTTACGATCTGCTTGATCTCATATGGAGGGATTCCAGCTCCGATTGCACCGTAAGCTGCAAGAGGAGATGAACTTGTAACCATAGGGTAGATACCGTGGTCAGGATCCTTCATGGTTCCAAGCTGACCCTCAAGAAGGATGGTCTTTCCTGCCTTGATAGCCTCATCAAGATACAGTGAAACATTTCCTACATAAGGCTTTACCTGATCTCTCCAATCTACGATCTGATTGAAAAGAGCTTCCTGATCAATAGGATCTGCATGGTAGAGATTTACAAGAATAACGTCCTTGATCTCTGCAATTCTTGCAATCTTTTCCTTTATAACTTCATCGTCCTGGAAGAACTCATTGATCTGCCAGCCGATCTTTGCAAATTTATCGGAATAGAATGGAGCGATACCTGACTTGGTGGAGCCAAAGCTCTTTCCTGCAAGTCTTGCTTCCTCTAATGTGTCGAAGAGAACATGATAGGGCATCATTACCTGAACTCTGTCAGAGATCATGATCTGTGGCATTGGAACGCCCTTAGAGGTTACTTCATTCAGTTCCTTCATGAATTTTGTAATATCAAAAGCAACACCGTTACCGATGATATTCATTATGTTCTGGTGAAAAACTCCTGATGGCATAGTGTGAAGTGCAAACTTGCCATAATCATTTACAATTGTGTGTCCTGCATTGGCACCACCCTGGAAACGGATGACAACGTCAGCCTGATCTGCAAGAGTGTCAGTGATCTTTCCTTTTCCTTCGTCGCCCCAGTTAGCGCCTACAACAGCCTTTACCATAAAAGCCTCCTCATATAGATATGTATATATTTTTTCTTTGGAAAAGAGAAATTGCCTTTTCCTAAAACAATATATCCTAAATCAATACATAAGTAAAATCAATATTTTTTATCTGAGTCATAACCCTAGCTTATTTTTCGAAATTTTATATAAATTTATACAATATTAAGACACTTCATTAGCGAAATAGCCTAAAATATAAGGTACAGGTTGTCGGAATTTTGTTTCGTACATGTCAGGAGGTAACTATGGCAAAGGGCGGCGAAGTTAAGAACGAGTTTACACAGGATAGCTTTAAGAAATTACCTGTGGATGAAAAGTTTAAGAAGGTTTTTGGGCGATTCAGGACAAACCTGATTGTTGTTTTTGTGGTTATCATCCTTATGGATATATTATCTCTTTTCAATCTGGGTAATATCTATAACAAGTACTATGAGCAGAACTCCCAGCAGGGTGAGATAAGGATCACAATCCAGGCTCTTGCAAAGTATTATCTGTGGGCGATTGCAGCAACTGACCAGGCCGACAGAGAGGAACAGCTGGCAGGCGTTCAGGAAAAGATTGAGGAACTCAATTCAGGACTGGATATTATTAGCAAGGTATACTCAGGAGACCTGACAGCAGTGTATCAGCACATTAAAGACATAGATGCCTCGGATGATGAACTTACTAATCTGTACAACAGTGGAGCTCCTACAGAAGAGATTTACAGTTACTATGTAAACAATATTAATGTGGCCATTAAAGTAGTAGTTCAAGACTTTAAGGAGATTGGATTATCCGCTAAGGCTCAGGCCAAGAAGGCATACATCACAGCTATTATTGCTGTTATTGTCATGACGGTGATATCTCTTATAGTTGTAATATATGCAATTCTTTATTCCGGAAAGGCAAGAAAGGCCCTTACAGACAGCATCCTTGGACCTATTAAGCTTATATCTGAAGCTGCTGAAGATATGGCCAAGGGTAAGATCGAGATCAAGATCCACACCGATTCTCAGGATGAGCTGGGAAAGCTTGCTGATGACCTTACTTATTCAACAGACGTTATTGAGGATATTGTAAAAGATATTGATGAAACTCTTCGTCGTATGTCCGGAGGAGATTTCTCCAGTGGATCCAAGAACGAAGCACTTTACATCGGCGATTATGTAGCTATTAAAAATGCCCTTTCAGATATTTCAGAGAACCTGTCAAGCACACTGTTAGAGGTTAAGAATTCCTCAACTCAGGTATCCCAGGGTGCAACAAATATGTCCCAGGGCGCAACCGATCTGGCAGAGGGTGCTACTGACCAGGCAGCAGCAGTAGAGGAGCTGACAGCTTCTGTGAACTCCATTACAGAGCAGACCAAGCAGCTGGCTGAAGTTGCTGAGAGAAGTAAAGGCATGGCTACATCGGTTCGTGACAACGCTGAGACCTCAGCTCGTAAGATGCATCTTGTAACAGATGCCATGACCAGGATCACAGAGGCTTCCGCAGAGATTGAGCAGGTTACCAACTCCATCGAAGCAATTGCCAAGCAGACTTCACTTCTTGCTCTCAATGCTTCCATCGAGGCTGCAAGAGCCGGCGAGACAGGAAAAGGTTTTGCGGTTGTTGCTGATCAGATCGGTAAGCTGGCAGATCAGAGTAGCGAAGCTGCCAAGAATACACATCAGCTCATTGCAGATACCATGGATGAGATCAACAACGGAAATAACGTTGTTGCCGAGACCACAGAAGCTCTTGATGCTATGCAGCACAGCGTAGAAGAGATCACAGAGATGATCATTGAGACAGGAGATCTTGCAGAACAGCAGGCTCAGAGCATGGAAGAGATCGACAAGGGTATTGAGATGATCTCCAACGTAGTTCAGAGCAATTCTGCAACAGCTGAAGAATCCAGTGCTGTATCTATCGAGCTTTCAGAGCAGTCTGAGAGTCTCAATAACCTGATCGGACAGTTCACCATCAGCGGATGATATAGTTAAATAAAAGCTCTTTGCGTAGGCTTGATCCTGCGTGGGGGGCTTTTTTCTTTTGCAAACAAAGAAGGCTGCGCATTAGCGCAGCCCCATATATTTATGCCGATATTTCTTTTTCATGAAGTTCCTGGATCTCTTCTACTGCAGAGAGCATTGGCTTTATATTCTTTCCTTTGATCTTACGATCGACGTAGTTCTGAGTTATTTTCATTACTGTTCCGCTAAGAGCAAGGACACCAATAAGGTTCGGGATAGCCATCATTCCATTGAAGGTGTCTGAAAGATCCCAGGCAAGAGTCAGATCCATTGTTGCTCCAACCAGGATGAATACCACGAAAATGAAGCGATAGAGCTTGCCTGAATCTGTTCCGAAGAGGTACTCAAAGCCCTTGCTTCCGTACTGGCTCCAGCCAAGGACTGTCGAGAAGGCGAAGAACAGGATAGCAATAGCGATAAATGCTGCGCCTGCCTTTCCATAAACAGTTGAAAAAGCTTCAGCCACAAGAGCTGTTGAAACTGATGAAGAGATGACTTCTCCGGTATTCAGGTCAACAAGTCCGCTGGAAAGAACTGCAAAAGCAGTTAATGTACAAACGATTATGGTATCAGCAAATACCTCAAAGATTCCCCACATTCCCTGAACTACAGGCTCTCTTACGTTGGAGCTGGAGTGAACCATAACTGATGAACCAAGACCTGCTTCGTTGGAGAAAACACCACGCTTCATTCCCCACTGCATAGCGTAAGCAACTCCGCTTCCTACGATTCCGCCGCCTACTGCTTTCATTCCAAAAGCACCTTTGAAAATAGAAGCAAATACTGCGCCGATCTGATCCACGTTCAGGACCACGATTATGATCGCACTTATAAGATAGATGATAGCCATAAAAGGAACAAGTCGTTCAGTTACGGATGCAATTCTTTTAAGGCCGCCTACAATTACAAGGCCTGCAAGTACCATGAGCACTACGCCTGTAACAAAGTATGGAACACCAAAGGCAGAATTCATGTTGACTGCTATGGAATTGATCTGGCTCATGTTGCCGATTCCAAAGGATGCAAGGACACAAAAGAGACTGAACATAACTGCCAGGATTGTTCCTATCTGCTTACAGCCTTTCTTGGAACCTAGACCGTACTTAAGGTAGTACATGGCCCCTCCGCACCACTCATTCTTTTCATTCCTTCTTCTATAGTAGATACCAAGGACATTCTCTGAAAAGTTGGTCATCATTCCAAAGAATGCAACAATCCACATCCAGAAGATAGCTCCGGGACCACCGGACAAAATAGCTGCTGCAACACCTGCAATATTACCTGTTCCGATAGTAGCAGCAAGTGCTGTACAAAGACTCTGGAACTGGGATATCTGCATATCATCCTTGCCTGTGTGAGCTGTGACATGCTTGTCCTTAAAGATTCCACCAATTGTGCTCTTTACCCAATGTTTAAAGTGAGAAACCTGGAAGACCTTCGTTAGAATAGTCATCAGAATACCGGTTCCAACCAGAAGAACCAGCATGGGAAGCCCCCATACAAATCCGTTCACTGCACCATTGACCTTCTCAACAGTGCTGACAAAATCACCTGCCATAACTCTCTCCTCCTTAGTGCGAAAATATCAGAAAAGGCAAAGGTTCCTATATTTTTATATAAGCCCCTTTGCCTATTTGACTGTGATTATATCACACTTTAACGCTTTAAATCAATAGCATGCATTCTATTCAATTAGTATCTCACTCCAAGGTCGTGAAGGTCACGTATTACCTGGTCGTAATCCTTATATACAATTCCCTTCCAGCCAAGAGCTATGGCAGCTTCAATGTTAACCGGTGTGTCATCGATGAACACTGTCTTTTCAGGTGTCAGGTTAAAGCGCTCCTCAAGGAGCTTGTAGATTTCTTTTCCCGGCTTAACAACGTGATCTTTATAGCTTAAGATCCCACCGTCAGTCTCCTTAAGGAAAGACATGGCTTCAAGATTTCCGTTAAGGGCCTTGTCACTGAAATTGGACAGGTACAAAACCTGATATCCGGCTGCCTTTAAGGCCTTAATCCAGGGAATAGCGTGGTCTCTTTTAGTGACAATGCCTTCAACATCTGCAAATGATTTTTTTATCTCGTCTCCGATTTCCGGATCATTGGCTACAAAGCGCTCCAGAAGCTCTTCGTGGGAAATGATTCCTCTGTCAATCTCTACCCAGTCCTTACTAAAGACAGTAGCCTTACTCATGCGCTCAACCATCTTAGGATCGTAGCCCTTATCAAGAAGGAACTGCTCCCAGGAAAAGTCCACAAGGACATTACCAATATCAAAAACAACTGTATCGATCTCGCCCTCAGGCACCACATTTCCGTACTTGTCGTGCTTCTTATTGCTGGTGAGTGGATCCAGGGATGCTACTGTATGTCTTCCTGTGAGAGCGCCTATTGACCAGATGAGAAGCCAAAGCACTATTGGTACCGCTATTGTAGCTGCTACGCAGGTGATAAACACATTGTAAGTATCAGGTGATCCAGTCAGCGCCTCAAACAAAAGCACCACATACATTCCAACCAAAACTATGATTCCAATCCAGGCAAGCACTCGCTTGTACACCGGAGTTTTCTCTTTGTTTTCCATAACTTTAATACCTCTTAATTCTTTGTACACCGTTAACATCAAGTCACCATAATACCCTATATTAAAGTAATGTACAAGCTTGAAAAACAAACAGTCTACGTAATTCGGATGATAATCGAGTAGGCTCGATTTCGCACACGAACATTCCGCATTTCATGCTCCATGTTCTTACGACCGGCAAATGAATTTGTATGCAAGCATCCATTCGCTTGCCGGTCTTGTGCTACAAAAAGGGGCTGCCTCACTTGAGACAGCCCCTGTATAATGATCAGGAATTTAACATATCATCAGCAAACTTTAAAAGCGCAGCTTCCATTGTCTTCAGTTCCGCATCGCTGATCCTTACTATATTTTCGGTTACCTCAATATATCTCATCTGTGTTTCATCAAACACCAAATATCTACTATCCATAAGTTTTTACTTTTCCTCCTATCTATCGGTTTCATCATCTGTGTAAATTGCAGATGATATATCTTTTCCTGTAAATCCCGAACATTCTTAAAATAGTATCAATCATTTTCATCATTTGTTTTTCCCTCCATATATCGTCTCATCTCTTGTTTATGTTTATAGCTTAGCAAAAGAAATATCACAAAAATGTCACACCCCAGATTCGGCCTATTGCACTTGGATTTCAGGGCACGTAAAATAAAGAAAAGATTCAGTTTACGGGGGATTTCATGGTAGAAAATCTGGAATATTACAAAGTCTTTTATCATGTGGGAAGGCTCCACAGCATTACTCTGGCAGCAAAAGAGCTGTCGATCTCACAACCTGCTGTCAGCCAGTCCATACACCAGCTGGAAAGCAGTCTTGGTTGCAAGCTGTTTCAGCGCACAGCTAAGGGTATGAAGTTTACCAGCGAGGGAGATCTTCTTTTCAGATATATTGAGCGCGGCTATGAACAGATTGAGATGGGGGAGCAAAGACTTTCGCAGATGCTCCATCTGGATGCAGGAGTAGTCAGGATTGGCGCCAGTGACATGACGTTGAGATTCTTTCTTTTGCCATATCTGGAGAAGTTCCATGAGCTCTACCCCGGAATAAAGGTAACGGTCACCAATGGTCCCACCCCTGAGACCCTGTTATATCTTGATCAGGATGTGATCGACTTTGGCGTTATCTCATCTCCCTTTCAGGAAAAAGACAACTACTCCTTCTTCCCTGTTTCCGAGATCAGGGATACCTTTGTTGCCGGAAGAAAATTCATTCAATACAAGAACAAAACACTGGACTTTACTGATCTTGAAAAGGTTCCGCTGATCATGCTTGAAGGCAAGTCCAGTACCAGAGCCTATGTGGATTCATTCCTGGAAAGTGCAGGAATCCAGCCTCATCCCGAGTTCGAGCTTGCCACCAGCGACATGATCGTTCAGTTTGCACTTCGAAATCTCGGCGTGGGCTGTGTTATGAAAAGCTTCGCAGAAGAATTCCTGGACAGCGGCGTTCTCTTTGAACTACGTTTCAACAAGATCCTGCCCCCAAGACAGATCTGCGTAGTTACAGATGAATCAAGGCCGTTGTCTTTAGCAGCTTCCAAGCTTCTGGAGCTTATCAGGCAGGATACAAAGAATTGACGTTACCATTCACGGTTTGGGGAAGCGATGCCCACAGGGAAGGGGAGAGTCTGGGAAAGCCGCGAGCAACAACTAAAAACACAAAATCTGAGCGTAGCAGCAAGCTGAAGAATTCATGTGCCATAAGCATTAGCACCTTCCAGCCTGCCCACGGACCCCAGGACGGCTCCTGAGTTTTCTCAGCTGTTATTTCCATTTCCTCACCGTACGCAAACGAAACGTTTCTTTAGCATTCCTGCAGTTTTTATAATATTACGCATGCTCGCTTGCAGGGCTTTATAATGTTGCATGCCTCAAATGGTCATGGGGGTGCATTGCACCCAAGAGGGTCATGGAGCTACTCTCTCAAGGCGCGCTGGAAAACTATAATCTCTTACAGGTGACGAGCGCGCTTTGAAGAGATGGCTCCATAACCCTCTTTGTGCTCGCCTTGCGAGCCATGACCATTTTAATATACGTATATGAACAGCCCTGCTTCGGACATCTCTCGCATGCGAGTTAAAAACTGCATTGGAATGCTAAGAAACTGGCGTTTGCTATTTGGAGGACTCGGAAATGAAAACAAGCAGCTTCAAAAGCCAATGAGCCGTCGGTCCGTAGGATGGAAGGTGCTAAGACTTACGACCATGAATTCCAGCGAGCCGGTCCGGGAAGATTTTGGTTTTTTTGTTGCGGGAAGCTTTCCCAGACTCTCCCCTTCCCTGTGGGCATCGCTTCCCCAAACCGTGAATGGTAACAATTGACAAAAAGTGGCGTGGAAAACGGTAATTTGATAATATTATGATAGGGGAAAAGGTCATATCATCATATTGGCCATTGCATCGTAATGTTATACGTTTCTTCGGAGGGTAAAATGGACGGTATCAAAAGCGAACGCTTGATGTTTTCCATTGCAACACTGGCAGCTGTAGCCTGCTTGTTACATAACATCCTGGAGGGCTGGGAATTTTGGGTGCCCTGGATGATATTTGCCGGCGCTGTAGTGCTCTGGTGGCTTCATATATTTCAGAAACTTGATCGTGACCTCAGGATCACGCTTTGTTTTGTGTATTCTGCTTTTGTGCTTTTTTATCATGATATCCATGAGATCGGTCATGTAGAACTGACGCTATCTTTTGCCCTTTTCTTATCAACTGTCGCGCTGGCGGATCGTTTGATCCTGCTGGATCTTGGGTTGCTTGAATATCCACTTGTGATGCTGGCCCAGACCTACATTACAGTCAAAAACGGGACCGCTGTTTTCAACCCTTTTTCTATAATATATGCAGCTTTTCAGCTTCTTATAATCCTGATCTTTTACTTCATTGCTCGCATCGGAGTTCATAACAGAATTAATGAAAGAATAGGAAAAGAGAAATGGATGGAGGCAGTAAATGCCAACGATCGTGACATGGAGGACTTCCTTTCTAATATTTCTCACGAACTTCGTACTCCAATAAATGTCATTAGCGGAATGACCGCTATTATGCAAAAGAACCATAACAGCAAGGAATTTGCATCAATTCAGGAGGCAGGTTTAAGGCTTGCCCATCAGATCGAAGATATCCAGGACTATACTGAGATCATGCGCGGAGAGATAGTTCTTGATGAGGAGAACTACATGACTTCCTCACTTATTAATGATGTAGTTACCAGCTACAATGCTATCTATTTGAACAGTGATCTGGAACTGGTAGTGGATATTGATCCTCAGATCCCGTCAATTCTGTATGGTGATTTCAAAAAGCTCCACAAGGTTTTCAGACATATCATAGATAATGCTTTTAAATTTACAAATGAAGGCGGAGTGTACGTCAAAGTGTTCACTACGCCTCAGGACTATGGTGTAAACCTTATTATCGAAGTGACTGATACCGGAATTGGCATGTCAAGAGAGGATATGTCCAGGATATCTAAGGGCCTTTACCAGGCCAACAAGAAGCGCAACAGAAGCACCGGAGGTATCGGTATAGGCCTTCCCATTGTTTATGGAATTGTCCATAAGATGGGCGGTTTTGTGATGATTAACAGTGACAGCGGTAGTGGTACAAAGGTAAGGATAGCTATTCCCCAGACTGTGATCGATCCAACACCATGCCTGTCCATCAGTGATGACGCAAATGATTCATATGTACTTTATTTCAGGCTTGAGAACTACAAAGTTCCTGAAGTCAGAGATTTCATGCGCTCCATGGCAGTAAACCTTGCTACAGGACTTAAGAGAAAGCTTTATAACGCCAGTGATAAAATTGAACTGGAACAGGTTCTGGACGATACTTCAATATCCGTTATCTTCACCGGACAGGAGGAATATGAAGCTGACAAGGACGCGCTGGATGCGCTGTCATTAAACGACTATAAGGTAGTGGTAGCTGTGACTCCGGGCTTTGAGGCTACACCGGGCAGTAAAGTAATATCAGTACCAATACCTCTTTATGCTCTGCCTATTGTAAAGATTATCAATGGAACTGCCCTTAAGGAAGATCTGGCAGAAAGCGACAAGAGGCTTAGCTTTGCGGGAGTCAGAGCCCTTGTTGTTGACGATGAACCTATGAACATCATGGTTGCTGAAGGCCTGTTCAAGAAATATGGAATGATAGTTGACAGCGCTGAGAGCGGAAAGGAAGCTATCACTAAATTCGAAAACGATGGCGCAAATATTGATGTTATCTTCATGGATCATATGATGCCTGAAATGGACGGTGTTGATGCTATGAGAATCATCAGGAGAATAGCAGCTAGATCCCAGCACAACCCTATTATAATTGCACTGACTGCCAATGCCCTTAGCAGCTCAAGGGAAATGTTCATCAAGGAGGGCTTTGATGGATTTATTGCCAAGCCCATAGACCTTGCTGATTTTGAGCATGTTATGAAGCGTGTTATGCCAAAGGCCATGATACGCTACGAAGGGAGGGATGAAGCATGAATTTCCTGGTACGATACCAAAAGCAGTTATTTACCTTCCTTAATGATTCAAGCATAAACATTGCCGACAGATCCTTTATGGTCTTTTCCATTTCCATGATCCTGGCCCTTTATGCGGCAGTTCCCTGTGGACTTATTATGCATGAACCCCTGATCTCCACCCTTTCCACGCTTTTTGGAGCGGTGTTCTTTAGTTTTTATGTATTGTATGTTTACAAAAGAAAAAAGATCAAGCAGGCCAGGATAATTCTGGCTGTGATAATAGCGCTGGTATTCCTTCCTGTCATGTTTTTTACTAACGGCGGAGTGTTTGGTGGAACTCCCATCTGGCTTCTACTGGGTGGTTACTATATGGTACTGATACTTGATGGGTGGATAAGGAGAGTGCTATGTATCCTTGGTGCCATTATCCTTCTGGGGTGCTGGATTTTTTCCTACTATTATCCGGATTATGTGCTGAAATTTGACAGGTGGGGAAGCTACTTTGACAGTTATGTGGCTCTGATAATAGTGTCCTTCGTTCTGGCAGTGGTAACAGTCTTCCAGGCAAGGCTATACCAGAGAGAGGTTAGATTATCAAATGAAAAGACAAAGGAGCTGGAAGCCATGAATAAGGCCCAGAGCCGCTTCTTTTCAAGCATGAGCCATGAGATCAGAACTCCTATCACTACAGTTCTTGGCTTTAATGAGATCATTCTTCGCCAGCAGGATGCTTCGGATGAAATCCGAAAGGATGCCATGAACATCCAGGGGGCAGGAAAGCTTCTTTTATCCCTTATAAATGACATCCTTGATGTGGGTAAGATCGAGGCGGGGAAGATGGAGATCGTTCCCGGGGACTACAGTGTTGCTGCGCTTCTTTCCGAAATCGTCAATATTATCTGGCTCAAGGCCGAGAAAAAGGGTCTGCAGTTCAATGTTGATATAGACCCCAATGTTCCGGCAACTTTATATGGTGATGAGGTCAGGATCAAGCAGGTACTGATAAACCTGCTTAATAATGCTGTCAAGTATACAAATGAGGGATCTGTTTCTCTTCATATGGAATGTGAGTATCTTGAGAGCGGAGATGCTCTTTTGAACATAAGCATTGCCGACACTGGAATGGGCATAAAGGCTGAGGCCCTGCCACATCTTTTTGAGACCTTCAGGCGTGAGGAGGAGGAAAAGAACCGTTACATAGAAGGAACAGGACTTGGCCTTTCCATAGTAAAACAGCTTGTTGAACTCATGGATGGCCAGATCAAAGTTAACAGCGTTTATTCTAAGGGAACAGCTTTTGAGGTTTCTTTGAGGCAGGGAATATCTTCTCAAAATCCAATAGGAAACTTCAACGTTTCAAGCCTTGGCCAGATTTCAGCGGCTGAGAGATTTGAGCACGACTTTACAGCTCCCAGTGCCCGAATACTTATCGTAGATGATAACGAGATGAACCGTGAGGTGGAAAGGAAGCTTCTTGAGGGGACTGATATGACGGTGGATCAGGCAGCTTCAGGAAGGGAGGCTCTGCTTCTTACTCTTCGTAATCGCTATGATGTTATCCTTATGGATCATCTGATGCCTGAAATGGACGGCGTGGAATGTTATGAAAAGATCCGGAATCAAAAGGGCGGAATGAACCTGGATGTACCCATCATTGCCTTTACTGCTAATGCCGGCAGTGAAGTAGTTGAGCTATATAACAGAACCGGTTTTGACGGCTATCTTACTAAGCCTGTTTCGGGACGTGAATTGGAGGATATGCTTCTTTTGCATCTTCCAAAGGAAAAGGTGATTGGCAGCGCAGAACTGGAAATGACAGATTCGCCCAGAAATACCGGAAGCAGATATTTCAAGAAAAGACCTGTGGCCATTGCGGCTAACAGTACAAGTGACCTGCCTTCAAAGCTGACTGAAAAGCTTGGCATCAGCATCATTCCCAGTAGGGTATTTACTGATAAAGGTGTCTTTGAGGACAACGTTGATATCGGTTCGGAGGAACTGGTCAGGTATATGAAGGATAAGAGTAAGAGCGTCAGGACAGAGGCTCCTACTGAGGATGCCTTTGTGCAGTTCTTTGCAAAGGAACTTGAGAAGGCGCATCACCTTATCTACATTACTTTATCCAGCGAAAACAGCGAAGAGTATGACAGGGCTCTCAAGGCGTCAAAGAGCTTTGGAAATGTTTCGGTCGTAGATTCAGAGACACTTTCCAGCGCTTATGGAATGTTGGTGCTCATGGCAGTGAACCTTGCAGGACAGAGCCTGTCTCCTGATAAGATAGTAGCTGAACTTGAAGACGCTAAAAAGAGGCTGAACTGCAGCTTTGTGACTAAGAGCACAGAAACCATAACAAGACAGGGAAAACTGAATCCTGCCATCAACAGCATTCTTTCAACACTCTGGCTCCATCCGGTGCTTAGAATGAAGGATAACAAGCTTGTAGTAGGCGGGCTTATCTTCGGTAACACAAAAAAGTGTTACGAGAAATATATCAACCATGCTTTCAAAGGAACTTTGACACCTGACAGATCCCTTCTTATCGTGCCTTATGTGGGAATGGATGAAGAAGACCTCTTGTGCATAGAGGAGTGGATCAAAAAGAAAGTTCCTTTTGAACACATCGTTTTCCAGCGCACCTCTGCCGGCGTAGCAGCCAATTGCGGAGAAGGCTCTTTTGGCCTTCAGTATCTTATTAAGGGTGAAAAGAACTATGGTCTGGGATCTTTCTTTGACGAAAAGGAGGAAAGTGATGTGGAGCCTCTAAGAGTAGCAGAGGAGCCCAATGAATCAGATTTAAATGCTTCTTCCAGAAAGAAGAAAGGGACTTCAACAGCCCCAGATGTGGGGGCTGCAAAAGCGCAGGCTTCCAAGGGACTATATGATATAGAAGGTATCAATGTTGAAGACGGTCTTAAGTATTGCGGAGATGAAGCTGCCCTTAAGAAGTTCCTGAATGCCTTCTATGAAAAGATAGATGCAAAGGCAGATGAGATTCAGGATGCATATAATAGAGGAGATATTTCTTTTTATGTCATCAAGGTGCATGCCCTTAAGAGTACATCCAAGATGATTGGGGCAAAAGAGCTTTCGGAGCTGGCAGAAAGCCTTGAGATGGCAGGGAAAGAAGAGAATCTTGACTACATAAAAGACAATACAGAAAGGCTCCTTGAACTGTATAGAAGCTACAAGGAAAAACTCTGTACTTTTTCTTAAGTACTTGCTATAATGTTTTGGAGTTATGACCGGATTTTTTTCTTGAAAACAATTTGTTGAATGGCGCAAAGCCAGGAAAGGTGCGGGTTCTAATGGGTATTGAAAATGACGGAAGTGTCAATGAGAACAGTGTTGAGGACATCGTTTCCAGATATCGTCCGGAGCTTTCTAAGATAACACCTTACCTGAATTGGCTGAAGGACAATGCCAGCAATGAGGTGGCTCAGCGCTATAGCAGCAATGATCTTAAATCAATTCCATTTCCGGTTTATGATTCAAATCTGCTGTCCTTTGTTAAGGCTGCGCAGACCACTAATCTTTTAGATCGTAACTATGTCTATGTTTATTCCAGAAACCATTTGAATTCACCTAAGGATGAGCTTTTGTTCATTCAGGATGCCCAGATCACCGATATGGATGACCTGGCAGGGATCCTTTCAAACTACATCCTTTCAGGTATGACCAAGGGCAGCGTTTGGGCAGAGGGAGTCCGCAACGGAGTGCTCTACAACGTGGTCAAGAAAATGGATGATCTTGTTAGATTTTGGGGTCAGGAAAGTTCAAGACCGCTGGCATAAGCTTGCTGAGAGCGTAACTTCCTTATAATTTTGGAATAAAAGGTGGAGGAGTTTTTAGTTTGGGAGAGAAATCAGTCCAGAAGAAAAAGTACATTCTTGAGAAGGCAAGAGCTGTATTTGCAGAAAAAGGCTTCAAGAATGTGACCATGAAGGATGTGGTAGATGCCTGCGAGATAAGTCGTGGGGGTCTTTATCTCTATTTTTCCAGTACTGAAGAATTGTTTTTAGCGGTCCTTGCTGATGATACATCAGAGGACGATGAAGAGGCAGTAGTAGCTGCTCTTTCCGGTGACGCAACTGCCGGTGATATGTTAGCTCTTTTCCTGAAGGAACAGAAGAAGGAAATCCTTCGGAAGAAGAACAATCTTACAGTTGCCACCTATGAGTATTTTTCGCTCCACAAGGCAGCTTCAAAGAATAATCCCCTTAAGAATCAGTTTGATACAGCAGTTCGTATTGTTGAAAAGCTTATAGAAAATGGCGTCGAGAACGATGAGTTTTATTGTGAGAACCCTTTAGGCTGTGCTCGCAATCTTATGTACGTGGTGGAAGGTCTCAAGATCACTTCCAAAACTATTGGCGTTACCGAAGAAGCTATCGATAAAGAGCTTATGTATGTATTAGAGGGATTAGTCCCGGATGAATTAAATAATTAATCGTTAAATAAAAAGTGCTTAAGAATAAATCCTAAGCACTTTTTTCAAAATATAAATCATTAGAAGAGGAGAGAGTTATGAGCGCAGTAAGAAGAATCTTCGTTGAAAAGAAGGCACCCTTTGCTGGAAAGGCAAAAGAGCTAAAGGCTGAGATATCAGGTTATCTTGGAATTAAGAGCGTTGAGAAGGTAAGGATCTTCATCAGATATGATGTTGAAAATGTATCTGACGAAGTTTTTGAAAAGGCTGTTGGGACTGTATTTTCAGAGCCCCCTGTTGATATCCTTTACAGGGAGCAGATCGAAGTTCCTGAAAATGCAAAGGTGTTCAGTATAGAAGCTTTACCCGGACAGTTCGACCAGAGAGCTGATTCTGCAGAGCAGTGCGTGCGCTTTATAAAGGGCGATGAGCAGCCTATCATCAGGACTGCCGTTACCTATATGCTTATTGGAAATGTCACAGAGGATGAGCTTTTAAAAATCCAGAACTACACCATGAACCCTGTGGATTCAAGGATCGCTGCTGAAGAGAAGCCCGAGACACTTTCCATGAATTATGATGAGCCGGAAGATGTAAAGGTCTTTAATGGTTTCAAGGACATGGATGAAAAGAGCCTTAAGACACTCTATGACTCTCTTGGCCTTGCCATGACTTTTAATGATTTTAAGTGGATCCAGGAGTACTTTGCTGGGGATGAGCACCGTGATCCTACAATGACTGAGATCAGGGTTCTTGATACCTACTGGTCTGATCACTGTCGTCATACCACCTTTGGTACAGAGCTTAAGAGCGTTGAGTTCGAGGACGGTGATTACAGAAAGCCCATCGAGGATGCCTACAAGGATTACCTTGCATCAAGGGATGCCCTTTACAAGACTGAAGATAAGAAGAAAGAGAAGTTCATTTCTCTTATGGATATTGCCCTTATGGGTATGAAGAAGCTCAAGGCAGACGGTAAGCTCACAGATATGGAAGAGTCTGAGGAGAACAACGCCTGCACAGTTGTGGTTCCTGTTGAGGTGGATTATGGCAAAGGCAAGACAACAGAGAACTGGCTTGTGTTCTTCAAGAACGAGACCCACAACCATCCTACAGAGATCGAGCCTTTCGGTGGCGCTGCTACCTGCCTTGGAGGAGCAATAAGAGATCCTCTTTCAGGAAGAGGCTATGTATATCAGGCTATGCGTGTAACAGGAGCTGCAGATCCTACAGTTCCTGTAGCTGACACCATGAAGGGTAAGCTTTCCCAGAAGAAGCTGGTTCGCGGAGCTGCAGCCGGCTACTCATCTTATGGAAATCAGATCGGTCTTGCAACCGGTTATGTAAAAGAGGTTTATCATCCGGGATACGTTGCTAAGCGTATGGAGATCGGTGCAGTTATGGGCGCTGCTCCACAGGAGCACGTAATAAGAGAAAGCGCTGATCCGGGAGACATCATCATTCTCCTTGGCGGAAGAACAGGACGTGACGGCTGTGGCGGAGCAACAGGTTCCTCAAAGGCTCATGATTCCAAGTCTCTTACAAGCTGCGGAGCAGAGGTTCAGAAGGGTAATGCTCCTACAGAGCGTAAGCTCCAGAGGCTCTTCAGACGCCCTGAGGTAAGCGAACTTATTAAGAAGTGTAACGACTTTGGTGCCGGCGGAGTTTCAGTAGCAATCGGCGAGCTGGCTCCCGGTCTTGATATCAACCTTGATCTTGTACCCAAGAAATACGCAGGTCTTGACGGAACAGAGCTTGCAATCTCTGAGTCCCAGGAGAGAATGGCAGTTGTTGTAGCTCCTAAGGACGTTGACAAGTTCCTTTCCTTTGCAGATGAGGAGAACCTTGAAGCTGTTAAGGTTGCAGTAGTTACCGAGGATCCAAGACTTGTACTTAACTGGAGAGGCAAGAAGATCGTCAATATTAAAAGAGCTTTCCTTGATACAAACGGAGCTCACCAGGAGACATCAGTTAAGGTTGAGATCCCTTCAAAGAAGGATAATTATTTAGAGCAGACAGCCTGCGAAGGCGCTGCAAAGGCTCTTGAAGCAGGAGATGTAAAGGCAGCATGGATCGAGGAGATGAAGGACCTTAATGTGTGCTCACAGAAGGGTCTTGTGGAGATGTTCGATTCCTCCATCGGTGCCGGCTCAGTTCTTATGCCTTACGGCGGTAAGTACCAGCTTACAGAGACCCAGACAATGATCGCTAAGCTTCCTGTTCTTGCAGGAAAGACAGATACAGTAACAATGATGAGCTACGGCTTTGATCCATTCCTTTCAAGTTGGAGCCCATACCACGGCGCAGCTTTTGCTGTAACAGAGTCCGTGGCAAGGATCGTGGCAAGTGGCGGTGATTACAGAAAGCTCCACTTCACCTTCCAGGAGTACTTCAAGAGAATGACAGAGGATCCACAGCGCTGGAGCCAGCCTTTCACAGCACTTCTTGGTGCCTACGAGGCTCAGATGAAGTTCGGCATCGCATCAATCGGCGGTAAGGACTCCATGTCCGGATCCTTCAATGAGATAAACGTTCCACCTACACTGGTTTCCTTCGCAGTAGATGTGGCTAAGCTTTCAGATGTTATCACACCTGAGCTTAAGAAGGCAGGAAACAAGCTGGTTCAGTTCAAGATCGCTAAGGACGCCTTCGACCTTCCTGATTACGAGAAGGTTATGGAGCTCTACGGCAAGATAAAAGAGCTTATGGCAGCAGGAAAGATCGTTTCCGCATACGCAGAGGATTCTTACGGAATCGCAGCTGCAGTAAGTAAGATGGCATTTGGTAACGGCCTTGGTGTTAAGATTGATGCTTCTCTTGATGCAAAAGAGCTGTTCAGGAATGACATTGCTGACATCGTAGCAGAGGTTCCTGCTGATGCGCTTTCAGATGTACTTAATGTGTCTGGTTCAAGACTCATAGGTGAAGTTACAGACAAGGCTGCCTTCGAGGTGGCTGGAGAGACCATCACACTGGATGAGGCTCTTTCCTCTTGGAAGGGCAAGCTTGAAAAGGTATTCCCTTCAACAGTTTCAGAGGAGAAGACAGCGGTTAAGTCTGAGCTCTTCAAGGCTGACAGTATCTACGTATGCAAGAATAAAGTTGCAAAGCCTACAGTATTCATTCCTGTATTCCCTGGCAGCAACTGCGAGTATGACTCTGCAGAGGCCTTCAGAAGAGCAGGTGCTGATGTTAATATAAGGATCTTTAGAAACAGGGATGCAAAGGACATCGTAGAGTCAGTTGCAGAGTTTAAGAAGGCAATTTCAGATGCCCAGATAATCATGTTCCCTGGCGGATTCTCAGCAGGTGATGAGCCTGACGGAAGTGCTAAGTTCTTCGCAACAGCCTTCCAGAATGAGGAGATAAAAGAGGCTGTTGAAGCCCTTCTCAATAATAGAGACGGACTGTGTCTTGGAATCTGTAACGGTTTCCAGGCTATGATAAAGCTTGGACTTGTACCTAACGGAAAGGTAACAGGTCAGACTGAAAAGTCACCTACACTGACCTTTAATACTATTGGACGCCACATTTCAAAGATGGCTTACATCAAGGTGGTTTCAAACAATTCACCTTGGCTTTCAGGAGCAACTCTGGGTGGCGTCTACACAAATCCAGCTTCTCATGGTGAAGGAAGATTTGTTGCTCCATCTGAGGTCCTTGATGACCTCTTCGCTAAAGGTCAAATTGCAACTCAGTACTGCGACCTCGATGGAAACGTAACCATGGACGACGAGTGGAACATCAACGGCTCCTACCGCGCCGTAGAAGGTATCCTTTCACCTGATGGTCGATGCCTCGGCAAGATGGCTCACTCAGAGCGCCGTGGCGACGGTGTTGCTGTCAACATCTTCGGAGAACAGGATCTGCAGATCTTCGAATCCGGAGTACAGTATTTCAAGTAATACGTGCAACTCAAGCGTGAATTGCTTCAGTGCAGTAAGCTCGGGTGGGCGCCTCGGAAATTTTGCATAAGGGGCGATTGTGGTGCGCTATGGAGCTGAGACCTACCAATCAGGAGTGTCCCACACGAGTGATTGATGCTCAGGGCTCAGTGGAGTGCTCAGCGCGCCGAGACACGCGTGCAAATTTCCGAGGCACCCGACCGAGCGTATACACAGGATACATTTAGATTTAGTTGGAGGTTTTAGATGAAAGCATTCTTGATACTAGAGGATGGAACAAGGTTCGAAGGGAAACACATCGGCTTTGACAAGGAAGTAGTCAGCGAAATAGTGTTCAACACATCTATGGCTGGTTACACGGAAGTCTTTACCGACCCTTCCTATGCTGGACAGGCGGTGTGCATGACTTATCCGCTTATAGGTAACTATGGCGTGTGCCTGGAGGATATGGAGTCGGAGAGAATTTGGCCGGATGCGGTGATCGTGAGAGAACTGGCGAAGGTTCCGTCAAATTTCAGATGTGATATGTCGCTGCAGGAGTTTTTGGAGAAGTATGAGACTCCGGGCATTGAGGGGATTGATACAAGAAAGCTTGTAAGGATCCTTCGTGAAAAAGGAACCATGAACGGCATTATCACTACCAATGAAAACCTCCGATATGAGGATGTGAAGGGAAGGCTATCAGCTTATACAACGGGAGATGTAGTGAGCAAGGTTTCCTGTACAGAGAAGTATGAGATAAAGGGAGCAGCTGACCTTGCTGAGAACGGCCCTATTTCAGGCAGCAGCTCTTTTAACAAAGAGAACTATGAGGCCAGCCTCAAGGGCGACCTTTCCAAGAGGGAAAAGAGACCTTCTATTGTAAGAAACTTAAATGGCAAAGGACTTAAGGTTGCCCTCCTTGATGTGGGAGCCAAGAAGAACATTGCTGATTCCCTGGCAGCAAGAGGGTGTGATGTTACAGTTTACCCATACAACACAACTGCTGAGGAGATACTTAATAGCAACCCTGATGGCATCATGTTATCCAATGGCCCTGGAGATCCAAAGGAATGCACCGGGGTAATTGAGGAGATCAAAAAGCTCTACGCTTCAGATGTGCCGATTTTTGCCATCTGCCTTGGACACCAGCTTATGGCACTGGCAACAGGAGCTGATACCTACAAGCTTAAATATGGACACAGAGGAGGAAACCACCCGGTTAAGGATCTTTCAAACGGACGAGTTTACATCTCCTCCCAGAACCACGGCTATGTAGTGGATACAGAAAAGCTTGATAGCAAAGTTGCTGAGCCTGCATTTATTAATGTAAATGATGGCACCAACGAAGGGCTTAAGTACGTGGGCAAGAACATCTTCACAGTTCAGTTCCATCCGGAAGCCTGCCCAGGTCCCCAGGATTCAAGCTACCTGTTTGATAGATTTATTGAGATGATGTGCGCGTCAAAGTGAGACATGCGTGAAGAAGTGAACCAAGAAATATGTGCTTGCACGATATTTCTTGGTTTGCGATGAACATACGGCGAACGCCGCGACAACGAGGGATTGCGGAGCAATTCCGAGTCGGCGGCATGTCGGAGTAAAGGAAGGATATACATATGCCAAAGAATCAAGACGTTAAAAAAGTACTGGTCATCGGTTCCGGACCTATTGTAATTGGACAGGCGGCAGAGTTTGACTACGCCGGAACCCAGGCTTGCAGATCCCTTAAAGAAGAGGACATAGAGGTAGTACTGGTCAACTCCAACCCTGCTACCATCATGACAGATAAGGATATCGCAGATGAGGTCTACATTGAACCCCTCACTGTAAAGGTCCTTGAGCAGATCATTGAAAAAGAAAAGCCCGACTCAATCCTGCCAACCCTTGGAGGTCAGGCGGGACTGAATCTTGGAATGGAGCTGGATGAATCCGGCTTCCTTAAAGCACATGGAGTAAAGCTTCTTGGAACCACAGCTGAGACCATCAGAAAGGCTGAGGACCGCCAGGAATTCAAGGATACCATGGAGAAGATCGGAGAGCCCTGTGCAGCTTCCCTGGTTGTTCACAACGTAGAGGATGGCGTGGCTTTCGCAAGACAGATCGGATACCCGGTTGTTCTTCGCCCTGCCTTCACTTTGGGTGGATCCGGCGGCGGAATTGCCCACAACCAGACTGAGTGCGAGGAGATCTTAAAGAACGGTCTCAGACTTTCAAGAGCCAACGAAGTTCTTGTAGAGCGTTGCATCTCCGGCTGGAAAGAGATCGAGTACGAGGTAATGCGTGACAGCGCAGGAAACTGCATCACAGTCTGCAACATGGAGAACATCGATCCTGTAGGTGTTCATACCGGAGACTCCATCGTTGTGGCACCTTCCCAGACCCTTGGAGATAAGGAATATCAGATGCTTAGAAGTGCAGCTCTGAATATCATCGATGAGCTTAAGATCACCGGTGGCTGTAACGTTCAGTTTGCCCTTCATCCCACAAGCTTTGAATACTGCGTAATCGAGGTTAATCCAAGAGTAAGCCGTTCCTCAGCCCTTGCAAGTAAGGCAACAGGATACCCTATCGCAAAGGTTGCTGCCAAGATCGCCCTGGGCTACACCCTTGATGAGATCAAGAACGCCATTACAGGAAAGACCTATGCAAGCTTTGAGCCTGCCCTTGACTACTGTGTAGTTAAGTTCCCAAGGCTTCCGTTCGACAAGTTCATAACCGCCAAGAGAACCCTTACAACCCAGATGAAGGCAACTGGTGAGGTTATGAGTATCTGCACCAATTTTGAGGGTGCAATGATGAAGGCAATCCGCTCACTGGAGCAGCATGTGGACTGCCTCACAAGCTACGACTTCTCAGAGCTTGATGACGATGAGTTAAAAGAGCGTCTTAAGATTGTAGATGACCAGAGAATCTGGGTCATTGCTGAGGCACTTCGCCGCGGTATGAGCCATGATGAGATCCACGACATCACCATGATCGACCTTTGGTTTATAGATAAGCTCCATACCCTGGTAAAGATGGAGCTTAAACTCCTTCGCGCCGGAGAAAAGAACCGTGAAGGAAAGTATGGAACCTTGGAGGATGCCAAGAAGTGCATCAGCTTCGAGACTATGCTTGAAGCTAAGCGCCTTGAGTTCCCTGACTCCGTGATCAGCCGCTTCACCAGGTTTACAACCAAGGTGTTAAAAGAGCTAAGGGCCTTCTATAATATCCAGGCCAGCTACAAGATCGTTGACACCTGTGCAGCTGAGTTTGCGGCTCAGACGCCTTACTACTACTCAGTTTATAACGGCCCCGATTCAGAGGACGAAGCAGCTACAGCCGACAGCTCTTTTGCCGGAGAGAAAAAGAAGATCCTGGTTCTTGGTTCAGGTCCTATCAGAATCGGTCAGGGAATTGAGTTTGACTACTGCTCAGTTCATGCTACCTGGGCCTTCAAGAAGGCTGGTTTTGAGACCATTATTGTAAACAACAACCCGGAGACTGTCAGCACGGACTTCGACATTGCAGATAAGCTCTACTTTGAGCCGCTGACTCCCGAGGATGTGGAGAACATTGTGCGCCTGGAAAAGCCTGACGGAGCAGTTGTTCAGTTCGGTGGACAGACAGCCATCAAGCTCACTCAGGACCTTATGGAAATGGGAGTTAAGATCTACGGAACCAAGGCAGAGGACGTTGATGCTGCTGAAGACAGAGAGATCTTTGACAGGATTCTGGAAGAGACCCAGATCAAGCGTGCCCAGGGTGCTACAGTTTACACTGCCGAAGAGGCAAAGGAAGTTGCTAACCGCCTTGGATACCCTGTACTTGTGCGTCCTTCCTACGTTCTTGGTGGTCAGGGAATGCAGATAGCTCTTTCCGATGATGAGATCGAGGAGTTCATGAACATCATCAACAGATATGCTCAGGATCATCCTATCCTTGTAGATAAGTACCTTCAGGGAATTGAGACAGAGGTTGATGCTGTATGCGACGGCGAGGACATTGTTATCCCCGGAATCATGGAACATATCGAGAGGTCTGGAATCCACTCTGGAGACTCCATCTCAGTTTATCCTGCCCAGTCTCTTTCACAGAAGGTAAAAGACACTATCGCAGAATATACAAAGCGCCTGGCAAAGGCCCTGCACGTAATCGGCCTTATCAACATCCAGTTCATCGCAGTTGGAGATGAGGTATACATTATTGAGGCTAACCCAAGATCCTCAAGAACCGTGCCTTATATCAGTAAGGTTACAGGTATTCCGATCGTTGACCTTGCAGCCCAGGTAATGCTTGGCAAGAAGCTTAAAGACCTCGGTTATACTCCGGGACTTCAGCCTGAGGCAGACTATGTTGCCATCAAGATGCCTGTATTCTCCTTTGAGAAGATCAGGGGAGCTGAGATCAGCCTTGGACCTGAGATGAAGAGTACCGGTGAGTGTCTTGGAATCAGCAAGAGCTTTAACGAGGCCCTCTATAAAGCCTTCCTTGGAGCCGGCGTGAACCTTCCTAAGCACAAACAGATGATCATCACCGTTAAGGATTCCGACAAGGGTGAAGTCATTGAGATAGCAAGACGCTACGAGAAGCTTGGCTACATCATTTACGCCACAAGATCAACTGCCGATACCCTCAACGACAATGGTGTGAAGGCAAGAAAGATAAATCGTATCAGCCAGGAGTCACCTACAGTCATCGACCTTATCCTTGGTCACAGGATCGATCTTGTAATCGATACACCTACCCAGGGTCGTGACAAGAGCCGTGATGGATTTTTAATCAGAAGAACAGCCATCGAGACCGGTGTTAACGTTATCACAGCCCTTGATACAGCAAGAGCTCTTGTAACCAGTCTTGAGACTGCCAGCTCAGAGGAAAGCCTTGAGCTTATTGATATCGCAAAGGTGTGAGTAACTAATGTCAAAAGTGATATTTGAGAGCCCTGAGATTGCACTAAAGGACAATGAATACTGGTGCCCCAAGGCTCTCCCTTCAGATGTGAAGATAGAGTGGGATTTTATGCCGGTGAATGGAACAGGAAGCGCAGCTCTGACTTTTTCACAAAAGGATGAGAATGCCTTCCATGTTCTGTACTTCAGGAGAGAAGATGATGAGCAGAAAAGGTTTCATCTGTGCCATCTCATTAAGGATCCTGGTGGTAACATAGTTGCCACCGGGGCTGATCCCCTACCTGATATTTCGGATAACCCTTCCTGGTATCACATGACTATTTTGAAAAAAGCTAAGGATGTGGTGTTCTTTATCGATGACCTGGAGGTGCTGTATTTTAGCGATGACGGGCTGAAATACGGTGACTACCTTACAGGAGGGACACTGGGGATCCGCCAATCATCTACTTTAAAGGCACAGTACAGAAATCTTCGTATTACCTGGATTTAACGGACATAAAAGGAGACAAAAATGCAGATTTTAGTTATAAACGGTCCAAACTTAAACTTCCTTGGGATCAGAGAGAAAGCTATATACGGTAATCAGGATTATGAGAGTCTGTGCGAGATGATAAAAGAGAATGCTGCCTTTCATGGGGATAAGGTTGAGGTTTTTCAGTCCAACCATGAGGGAGATATTATAGACAGGCTTCAGGAGGCATATAGCGATGGGACGGAAGGGATTGTTATCAATCCCGGTGCTTATACTCACTACAGTTATGCCATCCATGATGCATTAAAGAGCCTTGAGAACATCGTGAAGATCGAGGTTCATATTTCAGATATCCAGTCCAGAGAGGACTTCAGAAAAGTTTCTGTTACAGCCCCTGCATGTGACAAGCAGATTTATGGTCACGGTTTTGAGGGCTATCTTGAGGCCATGGATTTCATCCGTGGTAAATGATCTCCAAAAGCTCTGGAAGACTCCTATTTATAAAAAACAGTTGAAAAAGATTTAAGTATCGTTTATACTATCTTAGGTTGTTTGATGTAATGTAATTTAGGAGGATTATTTATGATTTCTGCAAGTGATTTCAGAAATGGTGTAACCATCGAGATCGATGGCAACGTATGTCAGATTATTGAATTTCAGCATGTTAAGCCTGGTAAGGGCGCAGCTTTCGTAAGAACTAAGCTCAAGGATATCATCAATGGCGGTGTTAAGGAGACTACTTTCCGTCCTACTGAGAAGTTCCCTGCAGCAAGAATTGACAAGAAGGATATGCAGTATCTCTATCAGGATGGAGATATCTTCAACTTCATGGATTCAGAGACTTATGAGCAGATCGGTCTTACATCAGATCAGATCGGCGATTCTCTTAAGTTTGTAAAGGAGAACGAGGTTTGTAAGGTAATGTCTTACAACGGCAACGTATTCGCAGTTGAGCCACCTATGTTCGTTGAGCTTACAATCACAGAGACAGAGCCTGGTTTCAAGGGCGACACAGCTACTGGTGCTACAAAGCCTGCTACAGTTGAGACAGGTGCTAACGTAGCAGTTCCTCTCTTCGTTAACGAGGGAGACGTTATCAAGATTGATACAAGAACAGGTGAGTACCTCTCAAGAGTTTGATCTTATACGTAACCATATCTGACACGGTATAACACAATCATAAAATTATAGTAAGACAATAGGAAATCCCTTTACGGGAAGTTCTATTGTCTTTTTTTGCGCATTTTTACAAAACTTATTTAAAAGAAAAGAGGAGAAAACAAATATGGAAATTAAAGAATTTGGACAGATTATTGCAAGAGAAGTAAAGGATAAGCTGGGGGAAGACTACAGCATAGATTATTCAGATGTATTAAAGAACAACGGTGTTGTATATCACGCCCTGACCATAAGGGAAAAGGAGAAGAGTGTAGCGCCAACCATATACATTGATGGCATGTTTGAGGAGTATAACAGGGGAAAACTCCTTATGGGCCTGGTTGATGATGTGGTGAATATTTTTAAGCACAGTATTCCGGGGACGGGAATGGATATCGACTTTTTCTTCGATTTTTCCAAGGTATCGGAAAAGCTCTTTTACAAGGTGGTGAACTATAAGAGAAATAAGGAAAAACTAAAGGAGGTGCCAATAAAGCGTGTTATGGATCTGGCTCTTGTGCCTCTTTGTTTTTACAAGAACCCACAGATAGGCAATGGTTCAATTATGATAACAAAAAGCCATCTGAAGGAATGGGAGATCAGTGAGGAGGAGCTTTGGGAGAATGTGGCAGAGAATGCTGTAAAACTCATGCCCTTAAAGGTGAAGGGACTCCCTGAATTCCTTGAGAGAATGACCGGAGGAAATGTAGATGTAGAGGAGCTTTGCGGGATCTATGTTATGAGTAACTCCTGCGGAGATCTTGGTGCAGCGACCATCTTTTACCCCGGAGCCCTGAAGGAAATTGCGGATGACCATGAATGCGATCTTTACGTTATCCCTTCATCTATCCATGAGTGTATCATCATCCCGGAGGCTGGACTTCCTATGGACACATCCTTCATAAAGATGATGATCAGGGAGGTAAACCGTTCAACAGTTTCAAAGACGGATTTCCTTAGTGACAATCTCTACAGATACGACAGGGACAGCGACAGACTCATTATCGTGAAAGAATAAATTGAGCACAGAATTGTGGTATAATATGGAATGTAGTTAATTTTATTTATTAAATCACAATAATTAAGCGAGGTGGTCTATATGAGTAGAGTATCAGAAGTAACAAGCCTTCAGCAGCAGAGAATCAAAGAGATGCAGGAGCGCATGAAAGATGGAAACATGACTGATGATAAGAAAATGCAGCTGATGATCCAGAATGTAACTCAGACACTTAATGATATTTCACAGACATTGGCTATAATCGCAGACAAAAAATAAAGAGTAAAGTAGTAGTGGCCCCTATCTTAATTGATGGGGGCTTTTCCTATGGTAGATCAGATAGTTACCATTCACGGTTTGGGGAAGCGATGCCCACAGGGAAGGGGAGAGTCTGGGAAAGCTTCCCGCAACAAAAAAACCAAAATCTTCCCGGACCGGCTCGCTGGAATTCATGGTCGTAAGTCTTAGCACCTTCCATCCTACGGACCGACGGCTCATTGGCTTTTGAAGCTGCTTGTTTTCATTTCCGAGTCCTCCAAATAGCAAACGCCAGTTTCTTAGCATTCCAATGCAGTTTTTAACTCGCATGCGAGAGATGTCCGAAGCAGGGCTGTTCATATACGTATATTAAAATGGTCATGGCTCGCAAGGCGAGCACAAAGAGGGTTATGGAGCCATCTCTTCAAAGCGCGCTCGTCACCTGTAAGAGATTATAGTTTTCCAGCGCGCCTTGAGAGAGTAGCTCCATGACCCTCTTGGGTGCAATGCACCCCCATGACCATTTGAGGCATGCAACATTATAAAGCCCTGCAAGCGAGCATGCGTAATATTATAAAAACTGCAGGAATGCTAAAGAAACGTTTCGTTTGCGTACGGTGAGGAAATGGAAATAACAGCTGAGAAAACTCAGGAGCCGTCCTGGGGTCCGTGGGCAGGCTGGAAGGTGCTAATGCTTATGGCACATGAATTCTTCAGCTTGCTGCTACGCTCAGATTTTGTGTTTTTAGTTGTTGCTCGCGGCTTTCCCAGACTCTCCCCTTCCCTGTGGGCATCGCTTCCCCAAACCGTGAATGGTAACGATCAGATAGGTCATTTTTATTGATATTCCTTCGGGAATTATGGTATTATAGCTGTGTATTTGCACCCGTAGTCTAATGGATAAAACGTAGGCCTCCGACGCCTTTGTTGCTGGTTCGAGTCCAGTCGGGTGCAGTTACTTTGTAATAAAGATTTTAGAGGTTTTACAATGGCTAAGAAAAAGAAAAATAATGTAACTAATTGGAGAAATGATAAGAAGGATATTTTTGCAATCCTTGGAGATAATAAGAAGTATCTGATGCCTGCAATACTGGCAGTGGCAGTTATCATCACTGTGGTGATCGCAGTAAGCGCCAATAAAAGAGCTACTCAGGAAGCCCAGACTACTGTAGCAACTGTGGAGGCTTCAACTTTTGAGATACCGGATGCAACCATGGAGGAGAATGCTTATCCTGAGGTGAATGCGCTGGTTGAGAAGTATTATACAGCTTCAGCAAATGGTGATGCGGATACTTTGGCGCAGATCTACAAGGGGCTGGATGAGACCGAGATACTTAAGGCTGTTGCAGCTTCAGAGTATATTGATAAGTTTGACAATATTACTGTATATACAAAGCCCGGTCCTGTTGAGGGCAGCTACGTTGCCTATGTGTACAACGAGGTTAAGCTCTACGAGTATGACGGAAATGTTCCCGGACTTGAGACTTTATATATCTGTACTGATGATAACGGAAATCTCTTTATTAATGGTGATATTGCAGATGCCAACGAGCTTGATTACCTTAAGCAGATCAATGTTCAGTCAGATGTCATCGACCTGAACAATAAGGTGGCTTCAAGCTACAACGAAATGGTAAGTGGCGATGAGGCTCTTGCAGAGCTCCTTACAAGGATGCGTTCAGGACTTCAGGTTTCTGTCGGAGAGGCCCTTGCTACTTCAGAGGCTTCAGCAGCTGAGGCTAGCTCAGAAGAAGAGGCCAAAGAGGAGACAGAGCCTGAGCAGACAACTATAACCACAAGAGTTATCAAGGCTACAGATGTTGTTAATATCAGAAGTTCTGATTCTGAGACAGCGGATATTCTTGATAAGACCACATCAGGTCAGGAGTTTAAAGAGCTTGAGGCCCTGGCAAATGGCTGGAGTAAGGTTGAGTACAAGAACTCCGTTGCCTATGTAAAGACAGAATTCTTTGAGGTGGTTTCTGAGGAGACTACAGTAGTAGATAACGCTACCGAGGATGCAGGCAACGAGGATGCAAGCGCATCAGCATCAGCTTCTTCATCAACAAGCGATGCATCAGCATCAGCTTCAACAGGTGCATCGTCAGCTTCCTCAAGTTCATCAACAGCATCTTCTTCAGCATCCAGCAGTGCATCAAATACCAAGGTAGCTTCTGCAAAGACCGGAAAGATGACTGTACAGGAGACTGTAAAACTTCGTAAGGAAGCAAACACTGACTGCGAGGTTATTGAAACACTTTATCCCGGCGCAACTGTAAATGTTGTTGAGCAGTATGCAAGCGGATGGGCAAAAGTAGAGTATAATAAGAAGACAGGGTATATTAAATCTGAGTTCCTTGAATAATAGTTTTGATCAGAAGAGGTGAAGGCTATGTTTGGACGAATTAAGGTTGGTATCATGGGAGCCGGAGTTATTGGCGGCGTAATGGCAGAGACCCTTAAGAGTACAAAGGGTGCAACCTGTTATGCCATTGGTTCCAGATCTCTGGATAAGGCCCAGAAGTTTGCGGATAAGTATGGCATCAAGAAGGCCTATGGTTCCTATGAGGAACTGGTCACAGATCCAAAGATTGACCTTATATATGTTGCGACACCTCATTCTGAGCATTATGCAAATGTTGAGCTGGCGCTTTCTGCCGGAAAGCATGTTATCTGCGAAAAGGCTTTTATGTTAAATGAAGCTCAAGCCACGAAGGCATTTGAGTATGCCAAGGAGTGCAACCTTCTTTTGACAGAGGCTATGTGGACCAGATATATGCCTATTATGATCAAGCTAAAAGAGGTTATTTCCAGCCAGGTAATTGGCGAGCCAACAATGCTGACGGCGAATCTTGGTTACAATATTTCCAATAAGGAGAGGATTAATGAGCCATCTCTGGGAGGCGGAGCACTTCTAGATCTTGGAGTATATGTTCTTACTTTTGCATCCATGGCCTTTGGAAATGATGTCGCTGATATAGCATCAATCTGTACCTTTAATAACCTTGGAGTTGATATGCAGGATTCCATCACTCTTAGATATGCCGATGGAAAGATGGCTGTGCTTAATGCAACTGCCCTTGCCAATAGCGACAGGACCGGTGTGATATACGGAACCAAGGGATATATCGTAGTTAATAACATCAATAATCCTGAAAGCATTACCGTATATGACAGTGATTATAAGAAGATTGCATATCATAAGAGACCAAAGCAAAAGACTGGTTATGAATATGAAATAGAAGCCTGTGTTAAGGCTATAGAAGAGAAGTGGCTTGAATGCCCGGAAATGCCACATTCTGAAAGCCTCAAGATCATGAATATGATGGACTTCATAAGAAAGTCCAATAACATTACATTCCCGGGAGAAAATGATTTTGAAAGGAATGAGCCGGTTCAGCTCATAACTTCAGCCCACGCTATGATCGAAAAGGCTAACAACAGCCTCGCTAAGACCGAGGATAGTAATTCTGAGACGACTCAGGAGAATAATTCTGTAAGTGCGGACAGCGAGAATCAGCAATAAGTGTTTTTGTGAGGAGAGTATGCGAAGGAAGATATTGTTGGGGATAATGCTCCTTTCGCTGATAACATGTGAGTTTTCTTTTGTGAGCTATGCAGATGAGATTCAGGATACTATCTCAATCATGCAACAGCAGGAAGCAGAAACCCAGGCTACCATCTCAAACCTGGAGAAGCAGACAAAAGAGACTCAGGATGCCATCAACCAGCTGCAGGGGCAAAAACAGCAGACTCAGAGTAATGTAAGTAATCTGGAAGGCCAAAGTAGTGCGCTTCAGAGCACTATCAAAGGCTACTCCAGTAAATTAGAGACCCTTAATGAGGAGATTTCAGAGGCAGAAGATGCCATGGCAGAGGTCTCCTCTGAAATTGTCCAGCTTAATAATGAGCTTTCCGAGGCGCAGCAAAATGAGAAGGAGCGCTACGAAGCTCTTAAAATGCGTCTTAAGTCCACCTATGAAAACGGTGGTACTTCAGGTCTTCTCAGGGTTCTTCTCGAATCCGGTTCCCTAGGTGAGTTTTTGACTAAATTTGAATATCTGAATGCCATTGTCCGCTATGACCGTCAGAAGATAGCGGAGTACCAGGAATTGCAGGCTCAGATCCAGGCAAAAAAGGAAGTTGTGGAGGAGAAAGAGGCAGAGCTCGATGCCTACCAGACACAGCTTGACGAGAAACACGACGAACTATCTGATTTGACAGCAGAGGTTAAGGGACAGCTAAGTGCTACCAACAACACCCTTACAAGTGAGAGAAATAAGCTTGTAGATTATGATACCAAGATAAAAGAGCTTGATAAAAAGATGAAGGAATTGGAACCACAGGTTGCAGCTGCTCAGGCTAAACTGGCCCAGCAGATAGCAGAACGTCTTGCTCTTACAAAAGAGGATACAGGCGGTTCCTACTCAGCCAGTGACACAGAGCTTATGTGGCTGGCAGCAACCATTCAGGCTGAGTCAGACGGTGAGTCCTACACGGGTAAGCTGGGTGTTGGTTCAGTTATTATGAACAGAGTAAAGAGCTCAGCTTTCCCTAATTCCATCATCGGAGTAATAACACAGAACATGCAGTTTGCACCCTACAGGTCAGGAAAGATCGACTACATCATGTCTGTGGGCCCGAATTCCACCTGCATAAGAGCAGCTCAGGAGGTTTTAAACGGTGCTCGAATCGGCGATTACCTCTTTTTCATGACCCAGTACTGGGCTGACTACTACAGGATAAAGAACTACACCATGATCGGCAATCACGCCTTCTTCTACCGCTGGGAAACCTACGATCCACCGGCTCAGGAGACTCCATCCGAGGACGCAGCTCCTGCCCAGGAGGAAACCTCCGGCGATGGTGGCGATTCCGGTGATGGCGGCGAAAGCAGCGAAGAGCAGTCTGAGAATTCTGAGGAAAATTCTGAAGAAAACTCTGAAGGCGGCGACTAACTAGCAGCAAGTAGTTTGCGTATGTTTATATTGTTGCAAAGAGTAAGCAGGCGGATGAACTAAAAGATTTTGCGCAAGGTACGATTGTAGCTCTACGGAGGCAAGACACTCCCAGTGGCTTACCGAAGTGCTCAGAGCTATGAGGACCGGTGCAAAACTTTTAGCTCATCCGCCTGTGTATCAATTCACCAAATTAACGTAATAAAAACTCTTGCACTTTAAATGGGCATAGTGTATATTTGTATACATGACAGTGATGTCTGCGCAATGGGGCGTGGAGACCTTTGGTTTCTTACGCCCTCTTTGCGTAGAGCACCTAGTGAGGTTTTTCGAACTTGGTGCGAACCACTTCTGTGCACTTAATGAGGTTTTGTCGAATTTAGTGCAGCAGAAGATACCCCTAATACCAGTAAAAAAGAAGCGCATAGCGCACAGGAAGGAGAAACAGAAAAATGTCATATGTTGATGAGGTCTACAATTACGTTGTAGAGAAGAATCCCGCACAGCCAGAGTTCCATCAGGCAGTAAAAGAGGTTTTGGAGTCACTTCGTGTTGTTATCGAAGCAAATGAAGATGAGTACCGTAAGGATGCTCTTTTAGAGAGACTTGTAACACCAGAGAGACAGATCCTCTTCAGAGTACCTTGGGTTGACGATAAGGGACAGGTTCAGGTTAACAATGGTTTCCGTATTCAGTTCAATTCAGCAATCGGACCTTACAAGGGAGGACTTCGTTTCCATCCTTCAGTAAACCTTGGTATCATTAAGTTCCTTGGTTTTGAGCAGATCTTTAAGAATTCACTTACAAGCCTTCCTATCGGTGGTGGTAAGGGTGGTTCTGACTTTGATCCTAAGGGCAAGTCAGACAGAGAAGTAATGGCATTCTGCCAGAGCTTCATGACAGAGCTTTACAGACATATCGGAGCAGACACAGACGTTCCTGCAGGTGATATCGGTGTAGGCGGACGTGAGATCGGATTCCTTTATGGTCAGTACAAGAGAATCAGAGATAAGTACGAAGGCGTACTTACAGGTAAGGGCCTTACATACGGCGGATCTCTTGCTCGTACACAGGCTACAGGATATGGTCTTCTTTACCTTACAGAGGAGCTTTTAAAGTGCAATGGCTCTGACATTAAGGGTAAGACAGTAGCTGTTTCAGGTGCTGGTAACGTTGCTATCTACGCTATCGAGAAGGCACAGCAGCTTGGTGCTAAGCCTGTTACATGTTCAGATTCTACAGGCTGGATCTATGATCCTGAAGGAATCGATGTTGAGCTTCTTAAGGAAGTTAAGGAAGTTAAGAGAGCACGTCTTACTGAGTATGCAGCTGCTAGAAAGTCAGCTGAGTACCACGAGGGTAAGGGCGTATGGTCAGTTAAGTGTGATGTAGCTCTTCCTTGCGCTACACAGAACGAGCTCCTTCTTGAGGATGCTAAGCAGCTTGTAGCTAACGGTGTTCAGGCTGTCTGCGAGGGTGCTAACATGCCTACATCTATCGAGGCTACTGAGTATCTCCAGCAGAACAAGGTTCTCTTTGTTTGTGGTAAGGCTTCTAACGCAGGTGGTGTTGCAACATCAGCTCTTGAGATGAGCCAGAACTCAGAGAGACTTTCATGGAGCTTCGAAGAGGTTGACGCTAAGCTTAAGCAGATCATGGTTAACATCTACCACAACATTGACGATGCAGCAAGAAAGTATGGCATGGAAGGCAACTATGTTGCTGGTGCTAACATTGCTGGTTTCCTCAAGGTTGCAGAGGCTATGAAGGCTCAGGGAATCGTTTAATAATTCCAATAAGTTTTTTAGGTGGCTATCCCTACGGGGTAGCCACTTTTTTATGCACCAAATAATCGATAAATCATAGATAAATAGGCAAATAAATGGTATAATGTAGTCGCATAAACGTTAAATTTAATGCGAATTATGACGATATAGTGTTTGAGGGTTTCTTATTTTCTGGATTTCTATTCTTCTAAGGAGGCGTTATGAACAAAAAGGGTCTTTCTGTACGAACCAGGATTTTGGCATTTACTGTCATTCCATCCATTACTCTGACAATTGCACTGCTCATTACCGGCGTGAGGTTTATGAAGACAGGAATGGAGGAAGAGGTCCTGCAAGGCCTCCTGTCATCAGCCTATACCTACAAGGACATTGCCTGCCATGAGGTACAAAGAGAAGCTGGTGATAATGATATTGAAACAACACTTAAGAATGAAACCGGGTATGATTTCACCTGGTTTGATGGTGATTCAAGAAAGAATTCTTCCCTTGGAAGTTCTGTAATCGGAACCAAGGCTGCAGATAAGGTTATAAGTGAAGTAATTGGAAAGGGAAATTCATTTACTTCCACTAATACCCAGGTTGCAGGAAAAGCGTACTTTGTAGCTTATGTTCCCTATAAGGATGATTCCGGAAAAGTAACAGGGATGGCGTTCACCGGAGTGTCCAGAGAAAATGTAGATGCGCAGACCAGTAAATCTATTATCTTTATGCTGGTTATCAGCTTGATCCTTCTGGCTATCTGCGTAGCTGTTGGTGTAAAAGCATCCTATGGAATGGCCGGCGCAATCATTGAGATAAATAAGAGCGTTCAGCATCTTGCTAACGGTGAATTTATAAAGTCAGAAAAATATCTGGAAAGAACAGATGAGATCGGACTTACCTTACAAAATACCAATGCACTGGTTGATAAGCTGGGAGAGATTGTTGAATCAATCAGGAATTCAGCTAATACAGTAACAACTTCTTCAGAAGAACTTGCAGATATGGCAGACCAGATTTCCCATACAGCTGAGGATGTATCAAATGCAGTTCAGGAAATCGCGTCAGGAGCAACCCAGCAGGCAGATGAGATCCAGGTTGCATCAGAAAATGTTGGAAAGATCGGTGATGCTGTTGGAAGCGTACAGACATCAACAGATGATCTGGATACCCTTGCAGGAAAGATGAAGGAAGCCTCTCAGGTATCAAGTAGTTCTCTTGCAAGCCTGCAGGATTCTTCATCAGAGATGACAGCGAAGATTGAAGAGATCACATCTACAATCCAGAGAACTCAGGAAGCAGTTAACAACATTTCCTCCAAGGTTGAGGGAATTACATCTATAGCAACCCAGACAAACCTTCTTTCTCTTAATGCTTCTATCGAGGCTGCCAGAGCAGGTGAGGCAGGAAAGGGCTTTGCAGTTGTTGCTGGTGAGATTGGACAGCTGGCTGATAATTCAAGGACAATGGCTGATGAGATCAAGAAGGAAATGGAAGTACTTCTTGAGGAAGCTAACGCAGCAGTACATGCAGCCGAGGAAGTTAGACAGGGCAACATCGATCAGCAGACAGCCCTTGGTGAGACCATTCAGTCCATCAACGGAATGCTTGCTGATATTGATTCCACAGTAGGTGGTGTTCAGACTATCAGTGAAGGCGCGGAGCAGTGTGCATCATCTAAGAATGCAGTAGTAGATACAATGAGTGCTCTTTCAGCTATTTCAGAGGAAAATGCAGCTTCTTCACAGGAGACAGGAGCATCCATGCAGGAACTTTCAGCTACAGTTACAACCCTCGCAGGATCTGCAAACAGCCTGAAGGACGTAGCAGAAGAGCTGAACAGGGATCTGGAATTCTTCAAATAAAGGAAAACTTAAAGGGCGAAGCACTAACGAGGTGCTTCGCCCTATTTTTATGTCAGGATCTAAGATTTTTTATTCCTTAGCGGATTCCTTCAGAAGACTCTGAATCTCACTTTCTGTGGAAAGAGCCATAACCTTTTCGGCCAGTGCATCAGCCTCAGCCTTACTCCACTTGGAGATAATGCATCTTGCTGTAAGTACCAGTACAGGGTTAACTGAGAATTCTGTAAGTCCGTAGGATATGAGAAGTGGTATCATAAGCGGATCTGCTGCAGCTTCGCCACACATTCCCACAGGAATACCTGCGTTTCTTCCGCACTCGATAATGTGCTTGATGGAGCGAAGCACTGCAGGCTGGAAAGTGGAGTAGAGATAAGCTACATCAGCATTTCCTCTGTCTACACTCATGGTGTACTGTGTAAGATCATTGGTTCCGATTGAGAAGAAGTCTGCCTCTTTTGCAAGGAGATCGGCTATAAGTGAAGCAGCAGGAGTTTCGATCATGCAGCCTACTTCGATATCCTTGTCATAGGCAATGCCCTTTTCATCAAAATCCTTCTTGATCTGAGCCACAAGCTCTTTTACCTGACGGATCTCCTCCACACAGGTTACAAGAGGAACCATTATCTTAACCTTTCCAAAGGCGCTGGCACGAACGATGGCACGGAGCTGGATCAGGTAACTGTCTTTATTGCCAAGGCAGTATCTGACTGCTCTGTAGCCAAGGAAGGGATTTTCTTCCTTTTTCATGTTCAGATAAGGAATATCCTTGTCACCGCCAATGTCCAGAGTTCTGATGATAACAGGTTTTCCACCAAGGATCTCAGCTGCCTCCTTGTAGGCTGCAAACTGCTCGTCCTCAGTAGGCATGTGGTTGTTGTCCATGAACAGGAACTCTGATCTGAAAAGACCTATTCCCTCACCGTCACACTCAACAGCCTTTTTGGCATCCTTAGGAGTTCCGATATTGCAGAACAGCTCCAGGTTAATGCCATCAGCTGTCACAGTTTCTTTTCCCTGGAAAGCAGCAAGTTCGGACTGCTTCTTTATGAAATCCTCACGCTTGATTATGTATTTGGACAGGACATCACCGTCGGGATTGATATATACCACGCCTTCAGTTCCGTCTACAATAGCTGTATCCTTGTCCTTCACTAAAGTAGTGGCATCAGGGACAGAGAGGACAGCAGGAATCTCAAGGGCCCTTGCAAGGATGGCTGAGTGAGAAGTCTTTCCGCCTACCTCAGTTATTATTCCTGCAACGTTATCCTTGACGATCTGGGAGGTCATGGAAGGTGTAAGATCCTTTGCAACCAGGACAGTTCCCTGAGGAACTTTGCTGATATCCACATCCTCGATTCCAAGAAGATTTTTAAGAAGACTTATTTTGATATCTGAGATATCAGAAGCCCTCTGCTGCATAAGCTCGTCATCCATCTTGGAAAACATACCGATGAACATGTCGCATACTGCTTCAACAGCAGCTTCGGCGCACTGACCTGCTGCGATCATCTTGCCCATTTCTCCAGCCATTGTGGGGTCGCTGATCATAACCAGATGCCCCTCAAGGATTTCTGCTTCCTTGGGGCCGATTCTCTTTCTTATGTCCTCGGCCATCTCGGAAGTTTCTTTTTTAAACTTTTCAACTGCGTCATTAAAGCGTTTCTGCTCGCCTTCCACATCCTCGATTTTACGGGATTCGTAAGACAGGTCATGCTCTTTGATGACACAGATGCTGCCAATACCTATTCCGCGTGATGCGGCGATTCCGTTATACATAGGTTGCTCCTTTTTGGATGTTAGTCACCAAGTCCGCTTTCTACAAGTTCGATTGCTTTCTTGAGTGCGTCTGCTTCGTCAGCTCCATCGCACTGGATCTCAATCTCTGCTCCGCATTTGATGCATGCACTCATGAGCATCATAACGCTCTTTGCGTCATAGGTATTGCCGTTGAAGACGATCTTTACATCTGCTGCAAATGGAGTCATTGCCTGAGAGAAAACTGATGCCGGCCGCATGTGCATTCCCTGTTCGTTAGTTATTGTGATTTTCTGAGATACCATAAATTCTCCATCCTTTCTATGTTCAAAAATTTATACTTCCTGTGCGTCCTTCTTGAGGATACCAAGCATGATGCATCCAACTACGGATCCGGCAACAAGAGCAACAAGATACATTGCTACGTTACCTACAACAGGGAATACGAAGATTCCGCCGTGAGGAGCCATAAGTGTGCACTTGAAGGCCATTGAGAGAGCACCTGCAACTCCTGAACCGATAAGGAGTGAAGGGATAACTCTTGCAGGATCTGCTGCTGCAAATGGGATAGCACCCTCGGTGATGAAGGAAAGACCCATGATGAAGTTAACAGGACCTGACTTTCTTTCTGCTTCTGTGAATTTCTTCTTGAATACGATGGTTGCAAGAGCGATGGCAATAGGAGGAACCATTCCGCCTACCATGATAGCTGCCATGATCATATAACCTGTCTCGTTCTGGTTTGCAAGGCTGGCGAGACCAAATGCATAAGCTGCCTTGTTGAGAGGACCACCCATATCAGTTGCCATCATAGCTCCAAGAAGAGCACCAAGAATGATGATTGATCCGCTGGACATTCCTGTAAGTACGCCTGCAATCCAAGCGTTAAGTGCACCAACAATAGGATTGAGGAGGCACATTACAACGCCGATGATAAGTGTTCCAACAAGTGGATAGATAAGTACAGGCTTGATTCCCTCAAGGGCATCAGGAAGCTTGTCACAGATCTTTCTAAGACCAAGAACAATATATCCGCCAAGGAAACCTGCTACAAGAGCACCAAGGAAGGCTGAAGGAACATCGCCGCCTGGAGAAGCAAAAGTAGCTCCGGTTGATGCAAGATATCCGCCTACGAAACCAACTGCAAGACCTGGACGATCAGCAATACTCTGAGCGATGAAGCCTGCAAGAATTGGAAGCATGAATCCAAATGCTGCGCCGCCGATAGACTTAAACCAAGCAGCCACAGGTGTGTTGGAACCAAAGTTGCTTGGATCGATTGAATAGTCATCCAGAAGGAATGCAATAGCAATAAGGATACCACCACCGATAACGAATGGAAGCATGTGAGAAACACCGTTCATAAGGTGCTTGTAAGCTTTTCTTCCTGCACTCTCATTTGAAGCAGCAGCTTCCTTCTTTACAGCGCCTGTGTGATGATAAACAGTGGTCTCTCCGGTAGTAGCTTTTTGGATAAGTGCCTCAGGAGAGTGGATAGCTTCCTTGGTGGAAGTGATGATCACATCCTTGCCATCGAATCTGCCCATATCAATATTCTTATCGCAGGCAATGATAACTGCATCAGCTGCTGCAATCTCTGCGTCTGTAAGGACATCTTTTGCTCCGCCTGAGCCGTCCTTTTCAACTTTGATATCTATGCCAAGCTCTTTTGCTTTGAGCTCAAGAGCCTCAGCTGCCATGAAGGTGTGAGCGATACCTGTAGGGCATGCTGTAACACCAACAAGCTTCTTGATCTGCTTAGTCTTAACAGGAGCAGCATCCTTTGTAGCAGTCGCATTATCTTTTTCTGCTTCCTTGTCATCGATGATCTGAAGGAATTCCTCAGGAGTTTTTGCATCGAGAAGCTTCTTGGTAAAGCTCTGATCCATTAAAAGAGTCATGAGCTTGGAAAGAACTTCAAGATGAGTATCAGCAGCAGTATCAGGAGCTGCGATCATGAAGAACAGTTTGCTTGGGCTTCCATCAAGTGACTTATAGTCGATTCCTGATGGAATTGTGAGAGCAGTAAGTCCTGCCTTAGCTACTGCAGCGGACTTGCCATGTGGTACAGCAATCCCCATTCCGATTGCAGTTGAGCCTTTTTCTTCTCTTGCAAGAATAGCTTCCTTGAATTTTGCTGCATCTGTCAGGTTGCCAACCTTTGTGTGAAGCTCGATCATCCTGTCGATGGCAGCGAGCTGGTCAGCTGCGGGACAGTTCAGTTCAATCCCGTCTTTTTTCAGTAAATCTGTGATTTTCATAGACCCTCCTTTTGGCCGTTTGCCTAAATTATATCCCCTTTATACAACCTTCTCTCTTAAAGGCCGTTATAAAGCTTAGTTATTGCTTCCCCTGTGGCGAGATCGTCAGAGAAAGCTGTGGCTGAACCTGCAGCAGTACCCATCTTAAGAGCTTCCTCATAGCTCTTATTCTTGAAGTATCCTGCAATAAAACCTGCCACCATGGAATCTCCGGCGCCAACTGAGTTTCTTACCTTGCCTGTAGGAACTCCTACGCGGTACTTCTTTCCCTCTTCGGAAATGAGCATTGCTCCGTCTCCTGCCATGGAAATCAGTACATTTCTTGCGCCAAGTTCCTGAAGCTTTCTGGCATGTTCCTCAATCTCGTCATCAGTTTTGAGAACGGTACCAAACATCTCACCAAGTTCGTGATTGTTTGGTTTTATTAAAAATGGATGATATTTAAGGACGTTCTTTAAGAGATCCTTTGTCGCATCCACAACGACTTCAATTTTTCTGTCAGCCACAAGAGCAATGATCTTTTCGTAAACATCGCTGGGTAATGAATTAGGTATGCTTCCTGCCAGGATAAGTACATCCCCGTCCTTTAGCTCTTTTATCTGGGAAAAGAGCTTTTCCTGGGCATCCTCGGGAATCGCAGGACCCTGGGCGTTTATCTCAGTCTCTGCCTGACCCTTTATCTTGACGTTTATTCTTGAGATACCTTCCGGCAGTTCAATGAACTTTTCGTGAATGCCGCGCTGTCTTACGCTCTCTGCAATGGCCTTTCCTGTAAAGCCTGCTACAAAACCAAGGGCAGTGTTTTCGTAGCCCAGGTTCTTAAGAATGGTTGAAACGTTGATTCCCTTTCCTCCGAAGTAGCATTCCTCTGAATCGGAGCGGTTTGTCATTCCCGGAAGGAGCTCATCGCTCATCCTTACTACGTAATCAATAGCGGGATTAAAAGTTACAGTGTAGATCATCTTGACCTCCCTTTAGTTGACCACTTTAATGATGGTCTTTGAGTGATAATTTCTGCCTACCTCTTTATCTGTGATAATGCAGCAGTTTCCTATGTCTGCAAAAGTCACTGAACTAACCTGACCAAATTTGGTGTGGTCTGCAAGGATGTAGGAGATATAGGCGTGTTTTACGGCTTCTCCCTTTACAAGAGCCTCATCCACATCCGGAGTGGTGTAGCCTGCTGACAAAGATATACCATTGGTTCCCATGAAGGCTTTTGTAAAGTGGTACTTTCTGATGCCCTCGATACAGTCTGGACCGATGATGGCTTCAGTTGAGCGTTTGCACCTTCCGCCGATTATCATGGTGTCCAGGTTCTTTTCCAAAAGCTTCTTGGCATGGACAATACCGTTGGTGATATATTTTGCCTTTTGATTGTCTATGTATTTGATCATCTCCAGAGTGGTGGTTCCGGAGTCGATGTAGACAAAGTCTTCGTCATTTATAAGAGAGGCAGCATACTTGCTGATAAGGTCTTTTTCCTCCACATTCAGCGTTGCTTTTGCAGAAACTGTGGGCTCCAGGGTATTCACGTCCATGGCACTAAGCGATGTAGCTCCGCCAAATACCTTCAGGATCTTGTGCTCATCGTGAAGCACTGAAAGATCACGCCTGATGGTGGCAGCAGAGGCATCAAACTCCTCCATGAGCTCTGTTACTGTAACTGCGTTCTTTTCATTTATGTAAGCTACTATCAGATCGCGACGTTCCTTCGTTAGCATATCCGGATGTCCCTCCAAAACATAGTTGTTTAGCCTATGGCAAAAGAATATCATCAAAAGAAATCAAAATCAATCAAAAATAATCACAAATAATCAACAGTTTTTTTATAAGATAATCACAAATTAAATATAATCGCTCACGCAATTAATTAAACATAATCTAAAAAAAGAATAAAGCTTTGCTTAGAACCGTAAATCAGCCTTTACAAGGGTTTGCGATTAAACTAAAATATTAGTAGGTTTCGTATTCAGACATGGAGGTGACTGACTTGGAAGAATTCACTCTTAACAATGAACAGATGGACATTCTTGGAGAGATTGCCAATATCAGCATGGGAAACTCAGCTACGACTCTGAGTATGATGGTCAACAAAAAGGTTGATATTACCACACCTAATGTTAAGGTCATTAAGCGAAGTGAAGCTTTGGATGACTATGAAAAGACCTGCATTTTTGTACAGATCCATTATGTAAAAGGGCTTGAAGGAAACAACGTCCTTGTGCTTAAGGAACATGACGTAAAGGTTATGACTGACCTTATGATGGGCGGAGATGGCTCCAATACAGCAGGAGAGATCACAGAACTTCATCTTTCTGCGGCTTCTGAGGCTATGAACCAGATGATGGGAACCAGTGCGACATCTCTTTCTTCTATGCTGGGCGTTGCTACAGATATAAGTACTCCTGTAGTTAATCAGATTGATGTAGAGAGTATTAAAGTTTTTGAAAAAATGTTTGATACTACTTACGATAAATTTGTTAAAATAGCATTTAGGATGACGATAGGTGATCTTATCGATTCCGTTATGGTGCAGTTATATCCTGTGCAGTTTGCGCTGGATATGTGCGACAAATTTATGAGTAAAGGGAAGTAGTACAGTAGATGAACAAGGCAGAAACATTAGAGATCAAAAAGCAGTTTACACCTGACAGGTGTACAATTGACCACATCTGTGGTTGTCTCGTGGATCACGAGAAGAACAAAAGGCTAATCTTCAAAAAAGCCTTCGATTCTCTTCCTGAGGAGGAGATGTTTAAATATCTGGATATTTTCCAGCACACGCTTGCCGGAACCTTTGGTAAGAACCTTATCAGTCTTGAGTTTCCAATTGACCAGGAACAGCCAGGTGGTACTCAAGACTTTCTTTTGACTCTTAGGAACTCCAAGCTTGAAGATGATGAGCTGGTGGATGAGTTCTATGAGAAGGTTATAGCCAACTATGTAAATGGCGAGAATTACTTTATTATCCTGATACATGCAGTTTATGACATCCCCGGAATAACAAACGATGGAATAATGATGGAGGATGCTTCAGACAACGTTTACGACTATATGCTCTGCAGTATCTGTCCTGTGAAGCTCTCAAAGGCAGGTCTTGGATATAATGAGTCCAAAAATGTGATTGAGGAAAGATTCAGGGACTGGATAGTAGAAGGGCCTGTGAAGGGATTTCTTTTCCCTGCATTTATAGAAAGAAATACCGACATCCATAACATGCTTTACTTCACAAAGAAGCCTGAGGATCTTCAGCCTGAATTTGTTGAGGCTATGTTTGGAGGACGTGCACCTATTTCAGCTCCCGAGCAAAAGGACATTTTTGATGCGGTGGTACAGAACACCATCGGTGAGGAAGCTGACTACGATATCATGAAGAACATCCATGATAACTTAAATGACATGATCGAGGATCACGCTGAGGATCCGGAGCCATTGGAGCTTAAGAAGAACGATGTTAAGCAGCTCCTTCACGACAGCGGAGTCCCCGAGGACAGAATGAATTATTTTGAAGAGAATTATGTTAAGTGCGCAGGAGATGAGGATTTTCCTCTTCTTGCAAGCAATATAGCTAACACCAAGAAGTTTGATATTGAGACACCTGATGTGGTCATCAAGGTAAAGCCTGACAGGACAGACCTTGTGGAATCCAGAATAGTAGATGGCAGACAGTGTCTTGTTATCGCTGTTGATGATCATATCGAAGTAAATGGCATAAACGTAAGGACTTTCATGAATAAGTGATATGCTAACAGCCATAAGCCTATTTTTGAAAAGAAATAAGATGGAGCTTGACGAGATCAAGTTTTACTTCAACAAGTGTGCTGACGACATCGATAGAACTAACATGTACATGCTTCGCAGAACATGCATGTGGACAGCTATCGTGTATGTAGGCATGCTTGTTTTTGCTATGACCATTGTGCCCAGATTCAGGATGGGAGTTGGGCATTTCCTTTTCATACCGCTTATCATTGCGTATTTCTTTGTGAATCTCTACACCAGGACCCACGAACTTCTTCCTACCAGCGTATGTAATTTTGCCTGCCTTTTCTATTACTTTAACATAGGCATTTCGCTGATCCTTATGGAGCTGAGTGCAGAGGCTTTTCAGCCCTCCAGATGGTTTCCGCTTTTTCTTATAACATTTCCAATTCTGTTTATTGACAGGCAGTATAGGTATGTGGCGGAAGAGACAGTAATGCTTTTCATCTATTATGTTGTCACGTTCTACTTTAAGGAGCCGTCCTATTTCTACAGGGATGTGTATACTGTTTTGGCAGCTTACGTTATTTCACTGATAGTATCCAGAGTTGTGCTTGGAACCAGGGCAAAACAGGGTCTTTCAATGGTGGAGCTTCGAAGATTCAGTAAGATGGATAAGCTCACCCAGGTTTACAACAAGGGTGCGCTCCTTTCAGAAATGCAGGAGTATCTCACCAGGAGAAGGGAAGGTGCGCCATGCACCATGTGCATAATCGATGTGGACAATTTTAAGCTGGTAAACGACAGCCTTGGTCACGAGGGTGGAGATCTGCTTTTGGAGCAGATCGGTCAGCTCCTGATTGCGAATTTCAGGCCTTCCGATATCGTTGGAAGGTTCGGTGGAGACGAGTTTGTGGTGTTCATGCCCAATATGAGGGATCCCAATCTGGTGGATCTTCGCTGCAGAACATTGCAGATGCTTCTTTCTGACTATTACATAGGTAACACTGAACCATTTACCTTAAGTATTGGAACCATTGTAGATGAAGGAAATCATTCCCAGGAAGAGCTCTTTGGAATAGCGGATGATGCACTTTATGAGTCCAAGATGAAGGGGAAGAACTGCTGTACTTCATGGGTTGCTCATGATCAGATGAACTTTGATAAGCCTGTCCTTGTCTTTGTTACAACCCTTGGAGAGGAAAAAGCAAGACTTCTTCCTCAGGAAGAAAAAGACAGATTCCAGATATATGCCACTCAGTCAGAGGACGAGGCTCTTTTGTATGTCAGTCAGTATCGCGACCATATAGGGCTTTTGGTTGTTGAACTGAATGACGAGACAAAGAGCGGTGAACTGGTGATCAAATATACCAAGACCAGAGAAAGGTTCAAGAACATCCCGATTCTCGCTGTTGTTCGGAACGAAGAGGGCGAAAGAATCGCCAGATCCCTTGGTGCAGATGATATACTGGTTACTTCCGCGCCGGGAGAAGCTTTTAAGGACAGCATCACGAATCTTTCAGAGAAGTGAAGAGTTGACTTTTAAATTGCATGCAATATAATAATAAGAATAATCATTTGAATGGGAGACAGAAACAATGCTAAAAACTCTTTTATCACAAGTCAAGGAATATAAACTCCCGTCTGTATTAACTCCGATAAGCATGATCGGAGAGGTAATATGCGAGATGATCATTCCTATCCTCATGGCAAGGATAGTTGATGAAGGTATCTATGGCGGCAACATGAGTCTTATTTTCAAGATAGGCGCCATGATGATCGTCATTGCTCTTTTGGGACTGATTGCAGGCCTTTTGGGAGCATACTGGGGAGCTGAGGCTTCAGCAGGACTTGCCAAGAATCTTAGAAAGGCCATGTTTGAAAACATTCAGACCTTTTCTTTTTCCAACATCGACAAATTTTCTACATCAGGACTTGTAACAAGACTTACAACTGATGTCACCAACATTCAGAACGCCTATATGGTTACCTTAAGAATGGCCATGAGAGCTCCGGCTTCCATGATCGTGGCTCTTGTTATGTCCTTTATCATCAGCCCACGTCTTGCCAGCATTTATCTCGGGGCAGTAATCTTTTTGGGCTGCATTATCATATTTGTTATGGGAAGAGCTACCAAGTATTTCAAGGCTGTGTTTGAGAAATATGATGAGCTCAACGAAAGCGTACAGGAAAACGTATCAGCCATCAGAGTTGTAAAGGCATATGTTAGAGAAGATTACGAGAATGACAAGTTTAAAAAGGCTGCTTTCAATATTTACAACATGTTTGTAAAGGCTGAGATGAACGTGGTGTTCATGGCGCCTATAATGACTGCAACTGTTTACGCCTGCATCCTTCTTATCAGCTGGTTTGGCGCACACATGATCGTTGGAAGTGAGCTTTCAACCGGTAGTCTCATGAGTCTTCTTACCTACTGCATGAACATTCTCATGAGCCTTATGATGCTGGCTATCATCTTTGTAATGATGACCATGGCTCAGGCAAGCGGAAAGCGTATCGCAGAGGTCATTGACGAGAAAGCTGATCTCACAAATCCTGAAAATCCAGTAATGGAGGTTAAGGACGGCAGTATTTCTTTTGACCATGTAGACTTCGCTTACAACAAGGAGTCAGATGAGCCGGTGTTAAAAGACATATCTCTCGATATCAGTTCCGGCGAGACAATAGGTATCATCGGTGGAACAGGTTCAGCGAAATCCTCTCTGGTTAACCTTATAAGCAGACTATATGACGTCACAGGCGGCTCTGTGAAGGTGGGTGGTGTTGATGTAAGGCAGTACGACATGGAAGTCCTTAGAGATCAGGTTTCTGTTGTGCTCCAGAAGAACGTGCTGTTTTCCGGAACCATCATTGATAACCTCAGATGGGGCGATAAGAATGCCACTGAAGAGGACTGCATCAGAGCCTGCAAGATGGCCTGTGCTGATGAGTTTATTGAGAGAATGCCTGACAGGTACAACACTGTAATAGAACAGGGTGGAACCAATGTCTCCGGAGGTCAGAGACAGAGGCTTTGTATTGCAAGAGCTCTTTTGAAAAAACCTAAGATCCTGATTCTGGATGACTCCACAAGTGCCGTAGATACAGCTACCGACGCAAAGATCAGGAAGGCCTTTGCTGAGGAGATTCCGGGAACCACCAAGCTTATCATTGCCCAGAGGATCAGTTCCGTTCAGAACTGTGACAGGATCATCGTTATGGATGATGGTAAGGTAAACGGTTTTGGAACTCACGAAGAGCTCCTTAAGAATAATGAAATCTACAGGGAAGTTTACGAGTCTCAGACAGGTGTATCCGGCGATGCAGACTTTGACTCGGCAGGCTGAGCTGAAAGGACTTGCTGAGATTTGGAGGATAATAAAATGGCAGAAGCAAAAGAAATAAAGAACGGACCGGGCCACGGAAGTAAACGTGGAATGCCCAAACCCAAGGTAGAAAACCCGGGACTTCTTTTTAAGAGAATAATGGGCTATGTTTTTAAGTTTTATCCTGTACATATGATCACAGTGGTACTGTGTATCCTTGCTACAGTTTTTTCCAGTGTTCAGGGAACTCTTTTCACAAAGACACTTATTGACTCATATATACAGCCTATGCTGGATTCGGGAAGCACTGACTATGGTCCGCTTCTTGGAGCTATGGGAAGGGTAGCAATCTTCTATGCTATTGGTGTTGTTGCAGCTTTTCTTCAGCAGAGGGTCATGGTTGAGATCAACCAGGGTACCTTGAAGAGGCTTCGTGAGGATCTGTTTACCCACATGGAGAGCCTTCCTATCAAGTACTTTGATACCCACGCCCACGGCGATATCATGTCAATCTATACCAATGATATCGATACTCTCAGGCAGATGATCAGCCAGAGTATCCCACAGGTGTTAAATAGTGCCATCACTATTGTGTCTGTGCTTATTTCGATGATCGTACTGAGCCTTCCGCTTACGGGTGTTACCCTTGTTATGGTGGCCGTAATGCTGTTTTGTTCGGCAAAGGCAACCAAGGCTTCAGGTAAGAACTTCGTAGCACAGCAAAAGAACCTTGGTGAGATCAATGGTTTCATCGAGGAGATGATGACCGGACAGAAGGTTGTTAAGGTATTCAACCACGAGGCTGACAATATTACGAAGTTCAATGAGCTGAACGAGGAGCTTTTCCAGAGCGCCTTCAAGGCAAATGCTTTCTCAGGAGCTCTTGGCCCTATAAATGCACAGCTGGGTAACACAAGCTATGTTCTTTGCGCTATCATCGGTGGTGCAATAGCTCTTTCAGATAGCGTATTTGTTGGATTTACCGTAGGTGCACTGGCTAGCTTCCTGACATTTAATAAGAGCTTTTCAATGCCTATCAACCAGGTCAGCATGCAGTTTAACTCAATCATCATGGCACTGGCCGGAGCTGAGAGAATATTTAAGCTCCTGGATGAGCAGCCTGAGACTGATGAGGGCTATGTAATGCTGGTCAACTCTGAAAAGAGAGACGGCGAGATAGTTGAAGCTGACCACCACACAGGACACTGGGCTTGGAAGCATTATCACAAGGCTACAGATACAACCACCTATCAGCCTATGGAGGGTGATGTTACCTTTAATGATGTGGACTTTGGTTATACGGATGATAAGATGGTCCTTCACAATATTGTTCTTCATGCTGAGCCCGGACAGAAGATTGCTTTTGTTGGTTCAACAGGAGCAGGAAAGACAACTATCACCAACCTGATCAACCGTTTCTATGATATCCAGGATGGTAAGATCAGATATGATAACATCAACATCAACAAGATCAAGAAGGCAGATCTTCGCCGTTCTCTTGGAATTGTTCTTCAGGATACACATCTTTTTACAGGAACTGTTAAGGACAATATCAGGTACGGAAAGCTTGACGCCACAGATGATGAGGTAATTGCAGCTGCAAAGCTTGCCAATGCCCACAGCTTTATAAAGAGGCTGCCGGAAGGGTATGACACAATGCTCACAGGAGACGGAGCTAATCTTTCCCAGGGACAGAGGCAGCTCCTTGCCATAGCCAGAGCAGCTATCGCAGATCCTCCGGTGCTTATCCTTGATGAGGCTACATCCTCAATTGATACAAGAACTGAAAAGATCGTTCAGGACGGCATGGATAAGCTCATGAAGGGCAGAACCACCTTCGTTATCGCTCACAGACTTTCAACAGTCAGAAACTCAGACTGTATCATAGTTCTTGAACACGGAAGAATAATCGAGCAGGGAACTCATGACGAGCTCATTGCTAAGAAACAGAAATATTATCAGCTTTATACAGGAATGAAATCAGAAACTGCTTAAAGATTGGGGCAACAGCAGCGTAAGACTTCAGTACTGCAATGGGGAGAGCAGATGGCACATATTTCTGAATATGTCAGCTGGAGGGGAGATCTTAGCTTCGCTGACAGAGACTTTAGAATTGAAGATAATCTTGTGTTCTCTGAGCTGGTTTACTATGATTTTAAGCCGGTTTTCAGGGGCAGGAGTTCCATTGCGCTAAAAGAGGCAGTGACAGAGCTGGACAGATGTGGTCTTCTAAAGAGCACCAGAGCAGGTTCAACTGCGGAAGACCTGAAGCTTGCCAGGATCTGTGCGTCTTCCAGGCGCTTTGGAGACATTGTGCTCACGGATTTCAATGATATTTATGACAGCTCAGACAGACAGTTTGCAGCTGTCACTTTTTTGATTGAAGGTGGAACAAGAGTCATAGCATTCAGGGGAACGGATTCCACTATCATAGGCTGGAAGGAAGATTTCATGATAAGCTATACCAACGTTCCTTCCCAGTATCTGGCCCTGGATTATGCTAAAAAGCATGTGGATGAATCAAATGATGACGTATATATCCTGGGACACTCTAAAGGTGCGCATCTGGCTCTTTTTGCTGCAGCGCATTTAAGTAAAGAGCAGCAGGAAAAGGTAAAGCGCATCTACATAAATGACGGTCCGGGATTTTGCAATGGTGTTCTTGATAAGTCCCTCATTGATGAGATAAAGGACAAGATAACAAAGATAACTCCCGAATACTCCATTATCGGAAGGCTGTTTGAGCCGGAAGTGGGAGAGAATATCATAGTTCGAAGCTCCAGCAAGGCTATTATGCAGCACAGTATCCAGAGCTGGCTGTTAAACGATGGAAACGGTCTTGCGGAGTGCACAGATCATGCGCCGGAAAGTAACATCTTAAATGACGCCATAGAGAGGTTTGTAGAGGGCATGGATCTGGGGGCAAGAGAAAGATTTGTCGACTCTCTCTTTGATTCTATGTCTGATACAGGTGCAACCACCATAAAGGAATTTGCGGCCCTTGGTCCTTCTGCTTTTGAAGATCTGATAATGAAGATGGCAGGAAACGATGCCCTTAACATAAAGGGCAAGGCCAGAAAGGTTCGCAGAAAAGACGATGAAAATCTGAATATATTCCTAAGGGCCTGGGGCTACATAAGCAGGCAGAAAGTCATCAGGATCGGACTTTCACTTTTCCTTGCAGCTTTGTGCTTTGCATTCCCTGATTTCGCCATGGAGTCTGTAGTCTATGCAGCCCTCCTTATCCTTTGTATCTACGAGCTGGTGCTTACTGTAAGGCATCTAAAGGAGTCAGAGTGGAACTTCCGAAAGGAACGCCCCAGGGTTATACTGTGCATCTCTCTTTTGGTTATAACTTCCATGGTGTTGGTGAAGGAAGGAGCTCTTTTTGTAATATCAAGTGTGATATTGGGGATTCTGTTTCTGACCCTTGCTTACCAGAATCTTATCAACTATAAGATCTATAAAAGAAAGCTCTTCGAACGATTCAGATACGCCTTTGAAGGCATTGTAACCCTGTTTCTCGGGAATTACATCCTATTAGTCCCGGACATCGAAAACAGCTGGTATATGATCTCTTGTGGCTCTCTGCTTATGATTGATGCCATCTTCGAAGTGCTTAAACTAATTCGTGACAGGAAACGTTGATAAAAACTAATATATCCCCAGCCCCAAGTGACTAGATTGTAATGCAAGATGACCGCGACTTCAAGGGCTGCCCGGGCGCTTGAGAAGCAGCGCCCAGCGTACTGCCCCTTGACGCCGTGGCCATCTTGCATAATTTTGTCACTAAGGGGCCTTGGGGAATAATTTGATCTCGGCTCACGGAGTGGCTTTTCCAAATATAAGGGGGATTTTTAAGAAAACTTATGAAAAAATCAGGCGATATCCCTGCTCATAGAGCGTTTTTCCAAATATATGGGGCATTTTGGAAAAAACTCATGAAAAAATCAGGCCAAATCCCTGCTCATAGAGTGTTTTTTCCAAATATATGGGGCTTTTTGGAAAAAACTCATGAAAAAATCAGGCCAAATCCCTGCTCATAGAGCGCTTTTTTCCAAATATATGGGGCATTTTGAAAAAAAACTCATGAAAAAACCAGGTTATATTCTGGCTCACAGATTCTGCCTGCCCCGCTTAGTGACCTGAATGCATGAGGACGAGGAAAGTCAAGGACGCCCCTGCTCCTCAAGGGGCGCTCGCGTAAGTCCTTGACGGAATGAGGCCTTATGCTACAATTCCTTGATCTCGGGGCAGGCAGGATATCATATTTGAATAGCTTAGTATATATGCAAATTTTTAAGCATGAAAAGAGGAGCTGCGCGATAGAAGTGCAGCTCCTTTAATGTGCATGAAATGTGAAGCTATGGGCTAACCGATAGCTTTTTTAACTGCTTCAAGAACACGATCAGCCTGGAAAGGTTTTACGATGAAGTCCTTAGCGCCAGCCTGGATGGATTCAATTACCATTGCCTGCTGACCCATAGCAGAACACATGATGCAAACTGCATTAGGATCTGCAGCCTTGATTCCCTTCAAGGCTCCGATACCATCAAGCTCGGGCATTGTGATATCAAGAGTTACAAGGTCGGGTTTCAACTCATTATATTTCTCGATTGCGACTTTTCCGTTCTCAGCTTCTCCGGCAATCTCGTATCCGTTCTTAGAAAGGATATCCTTAAGCATCATGCGCATGAAAGCGGCATCATCAGTAATGAGTATTCTTTTTCCCATATTGAACCTCCAATAAGTCAATTTTTTATTGGTACATATACTATTGTACCACGTTATTTGATTTGTGTGCGCAAAATCGTCATGTCAAAAATTAAAATTTGATAAAGTCTTAAGGAAAATTGTTTGAATTTTTTACGCAGTTACTTGGCAACCGGGAGAGTGGTATCATAGCTAAAATCGCTGTGATTCACTATTTGCCACTGTATAATGCCGGTGCTATTGTCTGAATTGGCTGCACTTTTTGTGTTATTTAAGCTTATCGCAATATCAAGAGATTGATTATCGGTTAATGGTATACTTTCCTTCATTATACCATCCTGTGCACCGTTTTCATACCCTGAATTAACTGCTGCAACAAAGGCATTTCCCTTGTGGCAGGCCTCGTAATAGGTCTTTTGTCTCTGGGCCAGATTGTCGCTTAAGTTATAGTCTGCCTTTGAGTTTACCAGTGTCAGCGTGGCAAAAGAAATAATGGAGAGCACTGCAAATATCAGAAGAATTGAGGCTGATCCCACGTGGGAGCCATGAGATGAATTTCCTGAGCTCATGTTAGTTGGCCTCCTTTCCTGTGTAAACATCAACCGTATTATTGAGGATGAGTCTGTTTTCGTCGTTAATAACCTGGGAATAGTCCCCGGATACACCATCTACGTTAAGGATCAGGATGTTGCCAACAATGGCCTTTCCGTCAGGCGTTACACCATAGTCAGTCACATCGCTGTAGACTTTAGCTGCATCCTCCTCAGAGATGTGGATGTAGGCTTCATAGACTGCTCCCTGGGGAGTGCTTTCCAGAAGCTCCCAATCCTTGTTGAAGAACAGGATAAGAGCGCCTTCCTTCCCTTGCAGCTCGTTAGCTTCAGTAACTACGTAGGCATTAGGGTAAAGAGCTGATATTGCTTCGAAGTTCCCTCTGCTTCCTGTAAAAGCCTCAGAGAGATTCTGGGACCAGATGACAGCATTAGAAAGACTCTCGGTCTTTTCAGCCAGCAGATGGGCAGAGGTAAAAAGCCTTACGCAGACTGCTGCAGAAAGGGAGAAGAACATGATAGCCACTATTAGTTCCATAAGGAACAGACTTAATTTTGAATTATGCTGCCTATCCATATCAGCCTTCAGGTGTGCTCCTTTTTGCTATGTAAAGGTTATCTGTACTGCCGTCCTCCAGGACTATGGTGATTCCAAGTAGAGTATCTGATACTTCCTGGACATCGAAGGATGTGACCTCAAGTATCTTCTGGCCTGACTGGGGATAGAAGGTTCCCAGATCTTCTCTTGCATAGAGCTCACAAAGATGTCCTTCGTAATCGTAAATGTAGGTGTTGTAGATTTTTCCGCCAATTTCCTCTGACATTACAAGGGCATTTTCGCCAAATATCTCTTTTGCATAAATGGCACCCTTTTTATCCGCCTGTCTTACCTTCTCGGTCACGTAGGCACAGGCAATCCTTTGGGAATTGTTGTCTGCCATAAGTGCTACGTTTTTCTTGTAGATGCTGGCCCCCAGGGCTATAACCGATAGGGCGGAGAGCACAAACAAAAGCATAAGGCATATGACAAAGACGGAATCTATCATATGATGTTTGTTTTTGTTAAGTTCCATAGGTTACCTCAGTATTACTGTGTAATCGGGATAAAGATTTGCTGCAATGGGTTGGTAGTCCACGAAAAAAGTATCCTTATCATAGGTAAGGCCGTAGTGGTTCTCCATATATTCCAGGTCCGGCGGATACTGTCCTTCTATGGCATAGCATTGGACAATGTCCCGGGCAATGGCTCTTTCCAGGGATTCCTGCTGCTTTTCGATGGTGCTCTTTCCGGAGTATTCAACTGCATAGAAGAAGCACACGAATATCAGCACGAAAATGGCAACGGAAATAAAACGGTAAAAGCCGCTTGGAAGAGAGAAGCTATTCTGTTCTTTGTCGAGTCTGTTTGCCATTAGCAGCTACCTTTTTTATCCAATGGTTGTCATTATGCCCATGAGAGGCAGGATTACTGATAACAGGATCATTCCAACAATTACGGAAAGAATGATAACTAGTGTTGGCTCAAGGACTGAAATGAGGGAGTAGATCTTTTTCTCTGTGTCCTTTTCTATTCTCTCGGAAACCTGCTGCATGGCCTGGTCCATGGAGCCTGACTTGAAACCTACAGAGATCATCTGTGAATAGAAGGAGGTGAAGATATCCGTTTTCTCTAAGGCCTCTGGGAAGCTGTCTCCATCAAGGAGCATGTTTCGGCAGGTCTCGATCTTTTCTTTCATCTCGTCGCTGTCAGCAAGCTTTTTTACAAGGGCCAGACCCTCGTAGGTGTCCATTCCACTGGTGAGTGTCAGGACCATTCCGCTGGCAAAACGCTCAATCTCTATATCACGAAGGAGCTTTTTGGTAGGACCAAACTTTCGCATGAGCTTTTTGAAGTTGGCTTTTCCGCTTGGAGTAGAGGAAAAGTAGATAAAAGCTGCAGCGATAAGTACAAGGATCACAATAAGCACGATGGAGTACTTATTGAGGGTGTTTCCAAGATTTAAAAGAGACTGTGCAAATCCGCTAAGGCTGGTGCCAAGCTGTGCAAATACCTGGTTGAAGATTGGAAGCACCTTTGTGATAAGTACCATTACTACGATCAGCATCATGAATACCATGATGAGAGGGTAGCTGACAGCGCTCTTGATGCTGGATTCGATATTTTCCTCTCTGTCGTAATAGTCCGCCAAAGATTCCATGACTGTATCGATATTTCCGGATTCCTCTCCGATGGATACCATGTGGATGAGGTAATCAGGGAAAGCCTCGCTCATCTCTAAAGCCACATGGAATTTTTCGCCGCTCCTTAGAACCTGGTTTATTGATTCAAAGAGCTTTTGGGCGGAAGCATCCTTTGTGTCCTGGGACAGAAGCTCTATTCCGTCGGCAGGAGCTATGCCGGCCTTAAGGAGCAGGGACATCTGTCTGCAGAAAGTGGATATCTCATTACTTGTCAGTTTTCCAATTTTAGCGCTCATCTTGCCTCCAAATAAACAAAAGGGTTAGTAGATGTATTTTACGGAGTAGTTTGAACCATCACCGATAAATTCTTTTAATGAACTGTCTTTCATGTTTGATGCAAAGGTTGGATCCATAAGGGACCAATCTGTACCGTCGAATTCGATCATACCGTTGACCCAGCCAACATCCTGGATGTAGGTGGAGAGCCAGGCGTGATAGGCAGTTCCTGCATATCCGATCTCCATTCTTGTGGGGATTCTCTGGCTTCTCAGCATTGTGGTCATGAGAGCTGCGTAGTCAAGACAGATACCTGTTTTTGTGGAGAGGACCTCGTCCACATCCGGGATATATCCGCTCTGTACCGTCTCTGCCTCTTCGTGGTCGTAAACAATGTTGGTTATCATGAAGTTGTAAACTTCTGAAACCACCTCAAGGTCTGTGTTACATACGTAGGCCAGTTCTTCACCTTTTTTAACAGCCGCGTTTGAACTCTTGAAGTTCACATACTGGTTAGGGTAGAGGAAAGGTGAAAATTCATCAGTGATCTCTGCTGTTACCAGCTGGGAGAAGGCCTGTGAATACTGGGTTCCCTCTATGTTCTCAAAGACGTTGATCATATAGTCGCCGTTTCCTGACTGGAGAGGGAAGACCTCGTCGGTGGGATTTCCGGTGGTTAGATTGTAGGTGTAAGTAATGGTGTTAGGACCCGTGATCTGAAGCTTGACTTTTTGAGACTCGCCGGTATATCTGACAACTACGTAGCCATCCGAGATATTGGATGCATCCAGATGTGCGTATTCGTTTTCGTAGACGGTTTCGCCGCTGGCTTCGGGCACAAGACAAACAGGAGTATTGTCACGGCTTCCTTTGACTCTTTCAGCTGGAGCTGCCTCCTCTGAGGCCTGTGATGCCTTGGGAGTGTCAGACCCTTTGGAGCTTGAAGTGCTCTGCTCATTCTGTACAGGGGTAGAGCTGGTTTCTTCTCCGCAGCCGGAAAGTGAAGCTATGGCAAAACTCGATATAAGAACTACAGATAATCCGTATGAGATTTTTCTTTTCACACTATTGTATATGTCCATATTGTTTAAGAGAGAATCTGTGGTGCTTCCTTGATCTTTTTGTATCCAAGCGAGATCAGATCGGAAATCTTTTCCTTGTGTTCATCACAGTTCAGAGCTTTTGCATAGGCAACCTCCAGTGGGGCGCCAACATTCATACCGTTGTAACCATGGATCCTCTTTGTGAGGTCCAAAAGGAACATATCAGACATGGTAGGGTCGCAGTTCTCCATAAGAAGAATGAACTCATTTCCGCTGTTACGGCCAACATAGCCATATTTTTCACTGACATCCTCAAGCATTGTGCTGAACTCGGAGATCAGCCAGTTGCCGTTGGTGTGACCATCACTGGTGTTTATGGAGTGCAGGTTATGAATCTGCAGAAGCACGAAGCCTGCATTTTGAAGCCGCTCCGGGGTGTTGAAGCTGTCAATAAGAAGATCACAGCTGTATCTGTTGGGGAGCCCCGTGAGATGATCGATGAAGGCCAGTTTATTGAGTCTTTTGCCGATGGAAGCAGTTCTTCCCAATATGTAGAAATCTAAAATAATGGAAATCGTGAAAATGATCAGGCTCAGACCAACCACCACAAAGAATGCAGGGGTTGATGCATCTGAGATCTGATGGAACAGTTCTTTATCTTTATGGAAAAGAACTGCAAGTGTGATTGTAAGGATCACCAACACCACAAGAGATATTATCTTGTAAATATAGATGGTGTTATAGATGTTAGCTCTTTTGCTTTTGTCGTAGAACTCGGGTTTCATCCAGTCCCTCCAAATAACAAACGCGTGACAGAAATAATCGAAATATATGTAATTATTTTACTATATTTAATTAATCTATTAAAGAGATGATTTTAATAATTTAATTAAGAATCCGTTAAGAATCATAGTTTGTGGGCTACAGGCTTCCTGTTTTCGAAGGTGTAGTACTCAGTAAAACCGGAATCAAGGGCAATCTGCCTGATAGTATCAAAACAGCAGCCTATCTTATCGGGAGTGTGGGCGTCTGAACCAAAGGTTATCAGCGCTCCGCCAAGCTCTTTATAGCGCTTTAGTGCCTCCGGGCAGGGATTTGGAGGCAGGATATCACTGTAGGCAAGAACCTTGGAGTTGACGTCAAGGCCCTTATCATTAGCAATAAGATATTCAAGTATCGGGTCGATCTTGTCCGCGAAGCGCTCATAGGAATAGGTTGTATCACCTTCCGGAACGTAGCGGGAGATGTAATCCAGGTGGCCAAGGACATCAAATTCTGAAAAGAGCTTTATGTTCTCCAAAGTCTGATCAAAAAATCTGTTAAAGATGTTTTCAACTGTGTCCGGTGCCCAAAAATCAGGGTAGAAGGGGTCGCGCCTATCCACAAGGTGCTGTGAGGCGATGATGAAATCAAAAGAATCAGACTTTGCAATGGCCAGGTTTTCTTTTGTTACCTGGGCCTGCATTCCAATCTCTATCCCGAACCTGAGGGTGATCTTATCCTTGTATTTATCCTTAAGGGAAAAGAGCTCCTTCTTATAAGAAGGTACATCTAAAGTGAAGGGCTCGGGAGGCAGATCAGGGGTGTCAGGATAGTCAAGATCCAGGTGCTCTGTAAAACATATCTCAGAAAGCCCTTTATCTATAGCGCTCTTTATCATATCCTCCATGGGGGTGGAGCTGTCCCCGGAGTGGTTGGAATGCATGTGAAAATCTGATGTAATCGGCATTTTATCTCCTTAATGTTGGAATATTGAAACCACAATATACTATGTCGTCATTTTACTGAAAATTTATAAGTTAATCTACCAGATTTTTAATATTTTTCTTGATTTATGGGCAAAAGTCAGCTAGAATTTAAAGTGCTGATAAAAATTTGTCAAAAGAGATAATTTTAGAAACAGCAACTCATATAAAATTCATTTTAGGAGGAACTTAAAATGGCAGTAAAAGTAGCAATCAATGGTTTTGGCCGTATTGGTCGTCTTGCATTCAGACAGATGTTTGGTGCAGAAGGTTACGAAGTAGTAGCTATCAACGATTTGACAAGCCCTAAGATGCTTGCACATCTGTTGAAGTACGATTCATCACAGGGACGTTACGTAGAAGTTGGTCACGAGGATGACGTAACAGCTGATGACGAGGCTGGAACAATCACAGTAAAGGGAAAGACAATCAAGATCTACAAAGAGCCTGATGCAAACAATTGCCCATGGGGTGAGCTCGGTGTAGACGTAGTTCTTGAGTGCTCTGGATTCTATACATCAAAGGATAAGGCACAGGCACACATCAATGCTGGTGCTAAGAAGGTTGTTATTTCTGCTCCTGCAGGAAATGATCTTCCTACAATCGTATACAACGTTAACCACACAACACTTACAAAGGATGACAAGATCATCTCAGCTGCATCTTGCACAACAAACTGCCTTGCACCTATGGCTAAGGCTCTTAACGACTACGCTCCAATCCAGTCAGGTATCATGTGCACAATCCACGCTTACACAGGTGACCAGATGATCCTTGATGGACCTCAGAGAAAGGGCGACCTCAGAAGATCACGTGCAGGTGCTGTTAACATCGTTCCTAACTCAACAGGTGCTGCAAAGGCTATCGGCCTTGTTATCCCTGAGCTTAACGGAAAGCTTATCGGAGCTGCTCAGCGTGTTCCTACACCTACAGGCTCAACAACACTTCTTTTCGCAGTTGTTAAGAAGGCTGACGTTACAAAGGATGCTGTAAATGCAGCTATGAAGGCAGCAGCTACAGAGTCATTCGGATACAACACAGACGAGATCGTTTCATCTGATATCGTTGGTATGAGATTCGGTTCACTCTTCGATGCTACTCAGACTCTTGTAAACAAGGTTGATGATGATACATACGAAGTACAGGTTGTTTCATGGTATGACAACGAGAACTCATACACATCACAGATGGTTAGAACAATCAAGTACTTTGCAGAGCTTGGCTGATTAACCTCAAATATCGAATAGACTTTAGATGAGGTCCGGTCCATATGGACCGGACCTCATTTTTATTTATCAAAAATTCTAAAAACAATCCCAGGAGGAAAAACAATGGCACTCAACAAAAAGTCAGTAGATGACATCAATGTTAAGGGCAGACGCGTACTTGTACGTTGTGACTTCAATGTTCCTTTAAAGAACGGTGAGATCACTGACGAGACAAGAATCGTAGCAGCTCTTCCTACAATCAAGAAGCTGGTTAAGGATGGCGGTAAGGTAATCCTTTGCTCACATCTTGGAAAGGTTAAGAACGGCCCTAACGAGGGAGAATCTCTCGGACCTGTTGCTAAGAGACTTTCTGAGAAGCTTGGCAAGGACGTTAAGTTCATCGATGATTACAGCGTAACAGGCGCAGCAGCAACTGGTGCTGTTGAGGCTATGAAGGAAGGAGATGTTATCCTTCTTCAGAATACACGTTTCAGAGGCAAGGAAGAGACAAAGCCTGAAGAGGCTGGCGAGGCTTTTGCAAAAGAGCTTGCTGATCTTGCTGATGACTATGTATGTGATGCTTTCGGTTCAGCTCACAGAGCACATGCTTCTGTAGCAGTTGTAACTAAGTACATCAAGGAAAAGGGCGGAAACAACGCTGTTGGATATCTTATGCAGAAGGAGATCGACTTCCTTGGAAATGCAGTAGAGAATCCTGAGAGACCTTTCGTAGCTATCCTCGGTGGTGCAAAGGTTGCTGATAAGCTGAACGTTATCAATTCTCTTCTTGAGAAGTGCGATACTCTTATCATCGGTGGTGGTATGGCTTACACATTCCTTAAGGCTAAGGGATATGAAGTTGGTAAGTCACTCCTTGATGACACAAAGGTTGATTACTGTAAGGAAATGATGGAGAAGGCTGAGAAGGCTGGTAAGAAGCTTCTTCTTCCTATCGATACAGTTTGCATCGATTCTTTCCCAGATCCTATCGATAATCCTAACATCACTACAACAGTTGTTGATGCTGATAAGATTCCTTCTGACAAAGAAGGTGCTGATATCGGACCTAAGACAATCGAGCTTTACTCTGAGGCTGTTAAGTCAGCTAAGACAGTTGTTTGGAACGGACCTATGGGTGTGTTCGAGAACCCTGTACTTGCAGAGGGCACAAAGTCTGTAGCTGAGGCTCTTTCAGAGACAACTGCTACAACTATCATCGGTGGTGGCGACAGTGCTGCAGCTGTTAACCAGCTTGGCTACGCTGACAAGATGAGCCACATCTCAACAGGTGGCGGAGCTTCTCTGGAATTTCTCGAAGGAAAGAAACTTCCTGGAGTATATGCTGCGGATGATAGAGCGTAATGAGTGAGTCAAAGGTGTGACATACCTGCTTGCAGGATATGACACAGCCTTGACGAACAAACCGGTTGAGCAATATCCCGTGCTTTGCACGGAAGAGATATTGCGAAGACGGATAGGATTTCGAGAGCGAAGCGGAGAAATCCGTATTCGCTCTATATTGAGAGGAGAATTAAAAAATGGCACGTAGAAGAATCATCGCCGGAAACTGGAAGATGAACAAGACTCCCAGCGAGGCAGTAGCTCTTTGTGCAGAGCTTAAAGATCTTGTAAAGAATGACGCTGTTGACGTAGTTTACTGCGTTCCAGCAATTGATATTGTTCCTGTTGTAGAGGCAGTTAAGGGCACAAACGTTAAGGTTGGTGCTGAGAACTTCTACATTGAGGACAAGGGAGCTTTCACAGGTGAGATTTCAGCTCCTATGCTTAAAGATGCCGGTGTTGAGTACATCATCATCGGACACTCAGAGAGAAGAGACATCTTTGGTGAGAACGATATCCTCATTAACCAGAAGGTTAAGAAGGCATTCGCTGCTGGCCTTACACCAATCCTTTGCTGTGGTGAGTCCCTTGCACTTCGTAAGGCTGACACATACAAGGCTTGGATCGAGAGACAGATCACATGGGATCTTGACGGTGTAACAGCTGACCAGGTTAAGAAGCTTGTTATCGCTTACGAGCCTATCTGGGCTATTGGAACAGGCGAGACAGCTACAGCTGATCAGGCTGAGGAAGTTTGCGGACTTATCCGTGAGCTCATCGCTAAGCTTTACGATCAGGCTACAGCTGATGAAGTTCGTATCCAGTATGGCGGATCAATGAATGCCGGCAATGCTGCTGAGCTTCTTTCAAAGCCAAACATCGATGGCGGACTTATCGGTGGTGCAAGCCTTAAGCCTGACTTTGGTCAGATTGTTAATGCTTAACAATTGCATAAAAAAGCGCTGGACCGGAAATCCGGTTCAGCGCTTTTTTAATTTATTCATTATTTGTTCTTTCTGATTTCTTTGATGGCCTGCTCTGTTGTGTATTCTACAGTGTAAAGGACATCGTCCTCTGACTGGATGTACATAACTCCATCCTTCTCGTAGTAGTAGAATCTCTCATCATTAGTGGTCATCTTTGTGATGATGTTATCCTTCTTGCTTACGTCCTTGAATGTGCATTTTCCGTAGGATGAAGAAAAACCGTCTGTGAAGAATGCAAAGTTCTCTTCGCCGTCGCTATAGATTGCAAGGACCAGTTCGTTGCCATCAGCATCTTTTCCCTGAAAAGCATATTCAAAAATCGGTTCCTCGTAGGCGGCGGAAGCTGCCATTACAGTTGGAGTGAAGATGAATCCCAGGATACCCAGCGCAGCCAGAAATCCGGAAAATCTCCGTAATACTTTTTTCATACCATTCCCTCCTTTCAACTTATCCGCTCTAATACTATTATATACGAATAATTCAAGATGGCGGCATAAAAAGTATGAACTAAATATACAAAATTCTATAAAATTTTTGAAAAAAACTTTATTTCTTGCACAAAAGCCTGTTGACATACCCCGACTGTAGTAGTATATTTGCTATGACAGTCGTAGTAACGATTGTCGTAGCAACTTGCAACCAATCAGGATTCATACAAGGTGAGAACTTATGCAACAGATCAGTAGTGATGTGATCCGAGGGTATAACGACACCATTATTCTATTTTTCCTGAGAAAAGAGCCTTCTTATGGATATGAGATATCCAAGAATATCAAGGCGCTGTCCGACAATAAGTATCTGATAAAGGAAACTACCTTATATTCAGCTTTTACCAGGCTTGAGAAGAATGGGTATATAAGTTCCTTCAGCCAGGAAGCTGAGAATGGGAAAAGGCGAACTTATTATCAGATCACAGAAGAGGGCAGGATCTATTATCATGAAAAATGTGAAGAGTGGCATCTGACCAAGGATGTTATTGAAAGATTTATTTCTAACGAGTGAACGAAAGATTATTGATGTGCATTAAGAAGCACATATATTAAACAGGGGAGATGAATTATCATGGATGCAATTAAGAATTATCTGGAGACAATGTTTTCAAGTTTGCCTGACACCGAGGAGACCAGAAGGGCAAAGGCTGAGATCCTCTCAATGACTGAGGATAAATATAACGAGCTTATAGGAAGCGGAATGTCAGAGCATGAAGCTATTGGAAAGATCATTTCAGAGTTTGGAAGCCTGGATGATCTTAAAGAGTCCCTGGGACTGATAGGGGAGGAATGCGTACAGGCTGCGGAAGAACCTTTGAAGTCTGATTCAGTTCTTTTTACAGGAGTTCCTGAAGCTCCCAATCCGCCGGTAGAAATTGAACCAGTGGCAGAGAGAGCCCATAAATCATATGGTGGAAATCTTCGTCTTGTTTCTTTGGATGAAGCAAAGGATTTTCTTGCTGATGCAGCATTTAGCAGATTTTTATTGGGAGTTGGAGTTTTCTTCTGCATTATAGCTCCTGCTGGTCCTATCATGGGAGATGCCTTTGGGGATCTGTTCTTTGGAGTTTTTGAAGATCTGATGGAAGGCCTCGGGGTAATGTTCCTGTTCCTTTCCGTGGCTTTGGGCGTAGGACTTATCATCCTGTCCTCTTCAAAGATGAAGGAATGGAAGGACATCAAAAAAGGCGTCAGCATTATGGATTACGAAACCGAGGAATATATCAAAAGTGAAAAGCAGGCCCTTAATCCCAGCAGATCCACAATGCTTGCTCTTGGAATAGTACTTTGTGTATGCTGCGTCATTCCTGTAACATTCTTTGGTATCTTTTCAATAATACCTTTCCTCTCTGAAGGGGTTGGACCATCAATGATCTTTGTTATGGTGGGTGCAGGAGTGTTCTTTATTCTCAACTCCTCAAGGCTCACAGACGCCTGCGACAAGCTCCTGAAGCTTAATGTATGAAAGCGGTTACATTGGTCAAGATTTGCAACTTTTTGATATAAAAATGAAGTGAAAATGAAAGAACTATACACTATAGTAGCATATAGATAGTGTATAGTTTTTTTATTGGTTTATTGGAGGGATTATGGAACTAAGAACCGCATGTTCACCAAAGGACGAGAAATATTACGATACCGCAAGGCTCCGCAGTGAATTCCTTATCGATGACCTTTTCCAGCCTGACGACATTAAGCTGGTTTACAGTCACATCGACAGGATCATCACAGGATCTGCAGTACCTGTAGCTAAGGAGCTCAAGCTCACAGCCGGTGATGAGCTGAGAGCAGAGTATTTCCTGCAGAGACGCGAAATGGGTGTCATCAACATAGGTGGTGCAGGTGTTATCACCATTGACGGCAAGAAGTACGACGTTGAGTACAAGCAGGGAATGTACATAGGAATGGGAGCAAAAGATATTTCTTTTGCCAGCAAGGACTCATCAAAGCCTGCAAAGTTCTACATCAACAGCGCACCTGCTCATAAGACTTATCCTACAGTTCTTATTAAGAGAGAAGGAACTCCTTCTGAGGACGTAGTGATCATCAAGGATGAGAACAAGAAAGAGCTTGGAAGCCTTGAGGGAGCTAATCACAGAGTTATCAATAAGTACATTCTTCCAGGACAGGTTGAGACCTGCCAGCTGGAGATGGGAATGACAGAGCTTAAGCCCGGATCAGTGTGGAACACAATGCCATGTCACACCCACGACAGAAGAATGGAAGTTTATCTTTACTTTGATATGCCTGAGGATGCACTGGTTATGCACTTCATGGGAGAGCCTCAGGAGACAAGACACATCATCATGAGAAATGAACAGGCAGTCATCAGCCCAAGCTGGTCAATCCACTCAGGCTGCGGAACCCAGGCATACACATTCATCTGGGGAATGGTTGGAGAGAATCAGGATTTCGACGACATGGACGACTGCGCAATGCAGGATTTACTTTAAACAAACACAAATTAGGAGGGAAATATAATGGGAGACTTTTTAAAGAACTTTTCACTTGAAGGCAAGGTAGCATGGATCACAGGTGCTTCCTACGGCCTTGGACTTGCTTACGCAGTAGCTTATGCTGAGAGCGGAGCAAAGATCGTATTCAACGATATCAATCAGGAACTTGTTGATAAGGGACTTGCTGAGTACGAGAAGCGTGGTATTAAGGCTTTTGGTGCTGTATGCGATGTAACAAAAGAGGATCAGGTTCAGAAATTCGTTGCTGACGTTGAGGCTAATGTTGGTACAATCGACATTCTTGTTAACAACGCAGGTATCATCAAGAGAATTCCTATGCATGAGATGAGCGTTGAGCAGTGGAACCAGGTTATCGATGTAGACCTTACAGGTCCATTCATCTGCTCAAAGGCTGTAATTCCTGCTATGATGAAAAAGGGATCAGGTAAGATCATCAATGCATGTTCAATGATGTCTGAGTTTGGCCGTGAGACAGTTTCTGCTTATGCAGCAGCTAAGGGCGGACTTAAGATGCTTACAAGAAACATCTGCTCTGAGTATGGTCAGTACAACATCCAGTGCAACGCTATTGGACCTGGCTACATTGCAACACCTCAGACAGCACCTCTTCGTGAGAAGCAGCCTGATGGATCAATGCATCCATTCGACAGATTCATCCGTTCAAAGACACCTGCTCAGAGATGGGGCAAGACAGAGGATCTTATGGGCCTTGCTGTATTCCTTGCTTCACCTGCATCTGATTTCATCAACGGACAGGTTGTTTATATCGATGGTGGTATCTCAGCTTACATCGGTCAGGATCCAGGAAACCTTGATCCATCCAAGTTTACAGATATCGATGAGAGTCAGGCACAGTAAGTATTTTTTATAAAAGAAAGGCATAAAAATGGATAAGATTTGCGAAGAACTTTACAAAATTGGAATCGTTCCAGTAATCGCTATTGACGATGCTAAGGACGCAGAGCCTCTTGCTGAGGCACTTATAAAGGGCGGACTTCCTGCTGCAGAGGTTACTTTCCGTACAGCAGCTGCTGAGGAAGCAATCAGGATCATCTCTGAGAAGTTCCCTGAGATGGTTGTAGGAGCCGGAACAGTATTAAATGCTGAGCAGGCTGACAGAGCAAAGGCTGCAGGTGCTAAGTTTATTGTTAGCCCTGGATTCAACAGATCAAATGTTGAGTATATCTTAAGCCTTGGTGTTCCTTGCGTTCCAGGAACAGCAACTCCCGGTGAGGTTGAGCAGTGCATCGAGCTTGGACTTGACTGCGTTAAGTTCTTCCCTGCTGAGCAGAACGGCGGAATCGCTAAGATCAAAGCTATGGCTGCTCCATATACAAAGATGCACTTCATGCCTACAGGCGGCGTAAATAAGAACAACTTAAACGACTATCTTGGATTCAACAAGGTATTCTGCGCAGGCGGAAGCTGGATGGTTAAAAAGGATCTTATCGCTGCTGGCAAGTTTGACGAGATCGAAGCTATGACAAGAGATGCTGTTAACACAATGCTTGGATTTACTATGAAGCATGTAGGCATCAATCAGCCTGATGCTGCTTCTGCAGAAGCTACAGCTGATAAGTTTGATTCACTCTTTGGCTTCACAAAGAAGGTTGGAAATTCTTCAGTCTTTGCTGGTTCAGTAGTTGAAGTGATGAAGTCACAGGGCCGTGGCACATGTGGTCACATTGCTATCGGAACCAACAACGTAGACAGAGCTGTTTACCACCTTGGAAGACAGGGCGTGAAGTTCGACGAGAGCTCTTTTGCATATGATGCTGACAATCATCTTAAGGTTGCATATCTTGCTGACGATTTCGGCGGATTTGCAGTACATCTTGTTAAGAATTAATTTTGGAGGATTATTATTATGTCAAAGAAAGTAGTTACATTTGGTGAGATCATGTTACGTCTTCAGCCTGACAACTATTTAAGATTTGTTCAGGTTGATCATCTTGAGGCAACATTTGGAGGTGGAGAGGCAAACGTTTCTGTTTCACTTGCAAATTATGGCCTTGATTCAGTATATGTTACAAAGCTTCCTACCCACGAGATTGGTCAGGCAGCAGTTAATTCACTTAGAAAGTACGGCGTAGATACATCCAAGATCACAAGAGGTGGTGACAGAGTTGGTATCTACTTCAATGAGAAGGGTGCTTCCCAGAGAGGTTCAAAGTGCATTTACGATAGAGCACATTCTGCAATTGCAGAGGCTGTTCCTTCAGACTTTGACTGGGACGAGATCTTTGAGGGCGCAGAGTGGTTCCACTTCACAGGTATCACTCCTGCTGTAAGCGATTCTCTTGCAGGTATCACACTTGAGGCAGTTAAGAAGGCTAAGGAGCATGGACTTACAGTTTCCTGCGACCTTAACTACAGAGGAAAGCTCTGGAGCAAGGAAAAGGCCGGAAAGGTTATGGGAGAGCTTTGCAAGTATGTTGATGTTTGCATCGCTAACGAAGAGGATGCTGGCGACGTATTTGGTATCAAGGCTTCTTCTACAGACGTAACCACAGGTAAGCTCAACAGAGAGGGTTACATCGAAGTTGCTAAGAAGCTCACAGATCAGTTCGGCTTCAAGAAGGTAGCTATCACACTTCGTGAGTCTATCTCAGCTAACGACAACAACTGGAGCGCAATGCTCTACACAGACGGAGAGGCTTACTTCTCCAAGAAGTATGCACTTCACATCGTTGACCGTGTAGGCGGCGGTGATTCCTTCGGCGGCGGACTTATCTACAGCTGTGTAAATGGATTTGCTCCTCAGGAGACAATCGAATTTGCAGTTGCTGCTTCTGCTCTTAAGCACTCAATTGAAGGAGACTTCAACCTGGTTACTGTTGACGAAGTCAACAAGCTTGCTGGTGGAGACGGATCTGGACGAATTCAGAGATAAAAAGTTTATAAAAAAGCGTCATGTATGTTTCAATACATGGCGCTTTTTCTGTATAATGTATACGGAGGACAAGCGCTTTATGAAGCTGGATAAAACTACGGAAACCATGCTGATTTTTATATCAGTACTGGTTATTCTTCTAACTTCATACTATGTAGAACGGGTTTGCTCTAATAATACTGTGGCCTCTGAATACAGTAAGAATTTAAGCCTCACAGGCTCCAGATTGTCTGATGAGGTTTATGCTACTGTGGACAAAAGCGCAGATTCTTCAAGCAGCAAAGGTTATGTGAACAGCTATGAGATTACAATCTACAATGATTCAAGGGCAAGTCTCAGTAACTGGATTGCATTTTTGAATGTAGGTGAAAATGCTAAGATCCTGGATAGTTGGAATGCAGGAGTGACTTTGCTTGATAACGGTAGCCTTATGATCACCCCGGAGTATTACAACCTCTATTTTGATCCCGGATATTATATAGATTTTGGATTTACCCTCGAGACCAAAGAAGCTTTTTTTCCTACTGATATTGAATTTAGGGCTTACAGTTCCAAGGTTATGGGTGGAACCATATTCAGGAAGATAATTTATGTTGCTCTTGCTATATGGGCAGTATTGTTTGTGGGATTTCTTGTTACCGGTGTTAACCTTAGAAATTACAAGGAAAAGCAAAAGAACGACGTAAGGATTATCCTTCAGTCTATGAATACATTCATAAGTTTCATAGATGCTAAGGACCCATACACCAGGGGCCATTCAAGACGAGTTGCCATGTATGCGGCTGAAATTGCCAAGAGAATGAGGCTTTCGGAGGATGAGATCCAGAATATCTACTACGCAGGATTACTTCATGATGCCGGGAAGATCAGTATTCCGGATGCGGTTCTGAACAAGCCAGGAGTCCTGACAGAAGAGGAGAGGAAGCTGATCCAGGATCACACCGTAGCCGGAGGAAAGATGCTTAAGCAGCTGTCATCACTTCGTGGAATAAGGGAGACAGCTCTTTATCACCATGAGAGATACGATGGAACAGGATATCCGGAAGGGCTTAAGGGTGAGTCGATACCTCTTTATGCAAGGATCGTTGGCGTAGCGGATTCCTATGATGCCATGTCCAGTAACAGAGTGTACAGGCGCCACCTTAACAAGGATGAGATCATAGAGGAAATCCAGCAGGGAAGCGGAACTCAGTTTGATCCTGAAATAGTAAGCTACATGGTAGACATGATTAACGATGGATACGTAAACGTAGTAAAGATGGAAACAGCTGAACATGAGGAAGGCTCTTCAGACTTCCACCTGACAGAGGATGATATCCCCGGAGTATACATGGGATTTTAATAAAAGATTTATTGCCACAATATAATCTCATTCGTATAAAAGGGTGATCAGGAAATAAGTTTTAAGGTATGTAAAGGAGGAAAATTCATGGCAAACGATAAGGATTATAATCTTAATTCAAGTAAGATTGACGATGATGAACTGCTTGGTGTAAGTGGCGGAAAGATGATGACGGAGCACCTTACCTTCAAAAAGTCCACTAAGGTAAACAAGACCAATACTTTATATAGCGGAGAAGTTACCCAGAAAAACAGCAATCTCCTTTACAAGGATGATGATCGCGTACGTGATCTGCCTTTAGATGGGCCTAAGCTTTGCTGATATTTCGTCTTCCATAAAGGTGGCCATCAAATTCTTTGAAGTAGGTCTCTTCGATCTTTTTCATGAAAAGAGTTACCTCTCTATCTTCGAAGAATAGCTGGAAATGGATGGAACCCACAGATTCACCGATGAGATGAATGCGGATATAGAGAACGTTGTCTCTGGTAAAGACAGCGCCAGCGGTATATGCGTTTTCATAAATGGGAAAGAGCCCTTCACACATGCTTTGGATTCCGAAGTATATTGTGTGGAGGGTATTTTTTTGCTCAAAAGAAATATTGGAGGCTCCGTCCTGGGACAGGCGTAAATGCAGCTTTTCAAAGCCCTGAGAATTCTCTTTAAGGCTGTAGGTAAGGCTTATGCAGCCATCGGAATCACCCCCTGAAAGCGACCTGATAAAGTCCGGAATTTTGCTGGTAGCGGTAAAGGCACCGGTATAGCTGTAGCTTTCGGGAAGATGGGGAGGAGCAATGGATAAGGTATCTGCAAAGGCGCAAAGCTCTCGGTAGGCACTGGGATCAGACTCACAGCTCTTTTCCCCGGTTTCATCTAGAAGATACCTGTACAAAGTGTCGTAGATGACCTGATTGCCTCCCTGGTACCCCTGGGTGTCAGCAGTAGTCACTATGAGCATATCCTTGGAAGGGATGCTTATGGCCAGCTGACCACCCATGCCATAGAGCACAAAGCCGCCCTTTTCGTTCTGCCAGATCTGCATTCCATAGCCCTGAGCTTCGCTGGGAATGGGACCTGTCATGTAGTTGTCAGATAGGTTACCTGTGGCTTCTTCCACAAACTCTTTTGGCAAAAGAGATCTCTCCTGCCCATCAGAGCAGATTACAGTCCCCTTCTTGTGAAGGATATATAAGAATTTAAGGATGTCCATAGGAGTTGCCATAAGTCCGCTTCCGCCCATGGAAACACCAAAGGGATCCTTTAGCATGTAGGAATCTTTGGAGAAATCTACCTGATATAGGATGCTGTCCTTGAGATATGTGAGCATGTCTTTTCCTGAGAGCTTCTCCACAAGTGCGCAGAGAACATGAGCCGCTGAGGTGTCATAGTGAAAGACTGTTCCCGGCTTATGGGTGGGAGGTGTCACAAAAAAGCTCTTTACCCAGTCGGATTTCATATCTACCTTGTAGGTGGTTTGAGCGTGACAGGTTCGCATCATGAGAAGGTTACGGACGGTCATCTGCCTTATCCAGGGATGTGTGCTTTCGTCTGTGTACTCAGGGAAATATGATGTGATTGGAGCATCAAGATCCACTTTGCCTTCAGAAGCTAAAAGACCTATTGCCACTCCGGTAAAGCTCTTACTGATGGAAAACATCCTGTGGAGAGTATCTGCTTTGTAGGGAGCATAGTACTTCTCGAAGATCAGCTTATCATTTTTCATGATAAGCAGACTGTGCATGGGAATGGATTTTTCCTGCAGGGTCTTTAGAACTTTTTCTATGTTTTTTGAGGACAGTGAAACTTCTTCGGGAATGGCTCTTTCAAAGGCAAACATGACTCTCTCCTTAATGTTTATGCTGATAAAATTAGTATACCATGATATCGCGCATTGCTTATCTGTGGTATCGCGCATTGCTTAGCGAGGTTTTGCACGAGCTTAGCAATAAGCATACCAAGAAATGAGACGAGGTATTAACGAGTCCATTTCTGTGGTATAATTTAAAATTAGTTAGAAAAAGAGTTGTGAGGTAATTTATGTCTTCTATTATTCAGAACAATCAGGTTTTTAATAACGAGATCCCTTTTTGCAGGGTTTACAGTATTGAGAGCAAGAAGCAGCTGGAAGAAAGATTCCTGGCTCATCGCATTTCATACTTCATCGAGTGGCAGGATAAGTCTTTTATCCAGAGACTTTTTGACAGAAGCAAGAGCAAGATTGTATGCACCTTCAGGATCAACAAGGGTGATATCTTAAAGGCCAGAGAACTTTCCCAGGGTATCGAGGGTATCAAGTTCAAGGATTATGGCGAGATCAAGAACACTGAGCGCATCCGCAGAAGGAGCGAGGCAGTCAGAGATGAGAGCACAGGTCTCGAGATGCCTGAGCTTAGGATTGAGAACAGAGCAAATGGCTCTGATGAGGAAGAAGAGTAATTTTGGCAGATAATAAACGTATAAAAAAGCAGACCACAATTAAGAAGACTGCAGAGCAGCCAAAGAGTAAGAGCCGCTGCCCTGTCTTTAAGAAGTGTGGCGCATGTCAGATGATCGATACTCCATACGAGCAGCAGCTTCGGAAAAAGCACGCCCATGTGGCGGAGCTTTTGAAGCCTTACTGCAAGGTGGAGTCTTTTATCGGAATGGAGAAACCTGAGCATTACAGATGCAAGGTCCATTCTGTCTTTACCCACGACAGGAAGGGTAATCCACTTTCAGGAATATACAGAGAGGGTAGTCACGAGGTAGTACCTGTTGACAGCTGCCTTTTGGAAGATGAGAAGGCTGATGCTATCATCGCTTCCATAAGGGGCATGCTTAAGTCCTTCAAGATAAAGACCTATGATGAGGACAACGGCTTTGGACTTTTACGCCATGTCCTTATAAGGATTGGAAAGAACACCGGAGAGATCATGGTAGTACTGGTCACAGTGTCTCCGATTTTTCCATCCAAGAACAACTTTGTAAAAGCTCTTTTAAAGGAGCACCCTGAGATCACTACCATTGTGATCAATGTAAATGACAAACAGACCAGCATGATACTGGGAGATAAGGAGAAGGCCATCTATGGCCCGGGATTTATCTACGATATCTGCTGTGGGATGAAGTTTAAGATCAGCCCTAAGTCCTTCTACCAGGTTAATCCCATTCAGCAGGAGGTACTCTACAAAAAGGCTATAGAGATGGCAGATCTTAAGGGGGATGAGGTGGCTCTTGACTGCTACAGCGGTGTAGGAACCATTGGACTTATTGCCAGTCCCCATGTAAAAGAAGTTATATCTGTTGAAGTTAATAAGGACGCAGTTAAGGATGCAATCCTGAACGCTAAGATAAACGAGGTCAAAAACATAACCTTCTACCAGAACGATGCTACAGTTTTCATGCAGCAGATGGCGGATTCCGGAGATAAGGTGGATCTGGTCTTCATGGATCCTCCAAGAGCAGGTTCAACACCTGAGTTTATAGGGTCGCTGATCACCCTTGCACCTAAGAAGGTAGTTTATATCTCCTGCAGTCCTGACTCTCTGGCAAATGACCTTAAGCTCATTACAAAGGGTGGTTATAAGGCCGAGAAAGCTATTCCCGTAGACATGTTCCCATTTACACGTGGGTGCGAAACAGTCGTACTCTTAACGAAGACAAACTAGAGCGGAACATCCTTATGAAACTGCAACGAGGTGGACAATGAAAGAGAAGATAAGATCATGGCTAAGGCCATCTGGTAAAAAGACAGACATAATAATAGTTGCGCTGATCTTAACAACTGTTATGGTGTTTGCAGGTGATTTGCTGGGATATTACTCAACTATGGTCATTCCGTTTAAGGCAGCCGTAGCCCTTTTGACGCCCAATGAGGATATCAATGAATTCGCATCATTGTACTACGAATTTATAGGTATCTGGGTTTTCTTTTTTCTTTTTTGTATAGTCAAATACAATCGTCCAATAATGGCAAAGCTTGCCATAAACAAGAAGGCGCTTAAAGGAATGCTCATAGGAGCGCTCCTTGGCTTTGGTACTAATGGGATCTGCATTCTTGGTGCGGCTATTATGGGTGACATAAAGCTGTCCTTTAGTGAGATCAATCCCGGGCTGATAATCTTTTTTATCATAGTCGTATGTATTCAGTCGGGAGCGGAAGAGCTATGTGACAGAATATACCTCTATCAGAAGATGCGAAGAAGGTTTAAGTCACCTGCAGTTGCCTTTATCGTGAATTGTCTGTTCTTTGCTTCAATGCATGCATTTAATCCGGGAGTTACGTTTTTTTCTCTTTTCTCAATTTTCGTAGTTGCAATTTTATATACGTTTCTTATCTACTATTATGACAATGCCTGGATGGCCATAATGACACATGCATTTTGGAATTATACCCAGAATATAGTGTTCGGACTTCCTAACAGCGGAATTGTCTCCCAATATTCAGTATTCAAGCTGGAAGCAGCATCCGCCAGAGATGGATTTTTCTACAGTGCAGCCTTTGGAGTTGAAGGCAGCTACGCAGCAGTTCTCGTGAACATTATCTGCATAGTGGTGATAATCCTGCTTAACAGAGGTAAGGGTGAAAAGAATGATACCTGGGCCGAGATGGCTTGATAGAATGCAACGGGAACGATCCTTTGGGCAGATGCAGCCAGACCTTTGAAAATGCGCAGTTCTCGCACGAGGCGATGATTTTCAGAATAAAAATAACAGCAAGTGCCGATTGCTTTGAGCAACGTCGAAATGAGGCACTTGCTGTTTTTTTTATTCTAGAAAATCACAACGCAGGAGCAAACAAGTATTTTTGAAGGTCTGGCTGCATCTGCCCAAAGGACCGTTCCCATGGAATTAGGCTCTTTAATTCATCTCTTTCAGGAGCTTCTCAGCTGCTACAAGGCGGACACAGACTGTGAAGATCTCCATGGCCAGCTTAAGGTCTGTGAGATTAGGGAAAGTAGGAGCGATACGGATGTTGGAATCATGAGGATCCTTTCCGTAAGGATAGGTTGCTCCTGCACCGGTCATTGTAACACCGGCTTTTTTAGCTCTGTCTACGATGGCCTTGGCGCAGCCTTCAGGGGCGTCAAAGCTGATGAAGTAGCCTCCCTTTGGCTTTGTCCAGCTACCGATTCCGCAAGGAGTAAGATCTCTGTCAAGAGTCTCAAGTACTGCCTCGAACTTAGGACGGATGATAGCTGCATGTTTCTTCATGTGGGCTTTCATGCCTTCAAAGTCTTTGAAGAAACGAACGTGTCTGAGCTGGTTAACCTTGTCGTGACCAATGGTCTGGATACTGAGCTGGTTCTTGATCTCTTCAAGGTTGTTTAATGAGGTTGCTATAGCTGCAATTCCGCTACCAGGGAAGGTTATCTTGGAAGTGGAAGAGAATTTGTAAACCATGTCGGGGCTTCCGGCTTTTTTGCATTCCTCAAGGATTTCGATGAGGTAATCCTGATTGTCATCGTAAAGGTGGTGAACGCCGTAAGCGTTATCCCAGAAGATACGGAAGTCTCTTGCTGCTGGACGAAGACGGGCAAAGCGTCTTACTGTTTCATCTGAGTAGGAGTAGCCCTGTGGGTTTGAATATTTGGGAGTACACCAGATTCCTTTGATTGCCTCGTCGTGTGATACAAGACGTTCAACCTCATCCATATCAGGACCTGTAGGAGTCATCTGAACCGGGATCATCTCGATTCCAAAATATTCTGTAATAGCAAAATGTCTGTCATAGCCGGGAACAGGGCAAAGGAACTTAACCTTTGGAAGCTTGCCCCAGGGAGTATTGCCCATAACACCGTGAGTATAAGCTCTTGATACGGTATCGTACATAACGTTCAGAGAGGAGTTGCCATAGATGATGATGTTCTCAGGCTTGTTCTCCATCATGGCACCAATGAGAACCTTGGCTTCCTTGATTCCGGTAAGTACTCCGTAGTTACGGCAGTCTGTGCCATCCTCGCAGGAAAGGTCTGCTTCTGAATTGAGGGCATCCATCATTTCCATTGAAAGATCAAGCTGTTCTCTACAGGGCTTTCCTCTTGCCATGTTGAGGGAAAGTTCCATCTCCTGATACTTTTTATATTCAGCCTTGAGCTCAGTTACTACCATCTCAAGCTCCTGCTTGCTCATGTCTGCATATTTCTTTGTTTCACTCTGAACCTTGGGCATTTTACTCCTCCTATGGACCGACATCCTTTTTTGATTTAATCTTCTTAAAAGAATATAACACTATCTGCTCAACTTCAAGAGTTTAATGTGTTAAAATGATGATATAGGGATTCAAGGTTGCAAGATTTCTGTGCTTGCACGGATAATTTTGCAACTTTGAAGACCGAACAAACATGAGGAAGTAGCACTATGGTGCGGATTCCGAATGTTTGAGACCTGCGGGAATGACGCAGTCATGAAGCAGGTCGTATATCATCGTTTTATAGGGAGATTGGAATGAATTTACGCGAACTAAAGATTGGACAATCTGCTGTCATTAAAGCTGTCGGTGGCGAGGGAGCTTTAAGGCAGCATTTCCTTGATATGGGAGTTATTCCCGGAACAGAGGTCACTATTATAAAATACGCACCACTTGGCGACCCTATGGAGCTGCAGATCCACGGCTATGAACTGACCCTAAGACTTGCAGATGCAGAAAAAATAGAGATAGAACAGATACCTGAACGTACCAATAAGCACGAGAGGATCTCAGCAATTGAGCCCTCAGAACATCCCGGGATCGGTGAGGATGGAAAGTACCATCTTAAAGGGGATGGGGACAAGCTTCCCGACGGCTCATTCCTTACTTTTGCCCTGGTGGGAAACCAGAATTGTGGCAAGACCACTCTTTTCAATCAGCTCACAGGAGCTAATCAGCATGTAGGAAACTTCCCGGGAGTTACAGTGGACAGAAAGGATGGTCCCATAAAGGATTTCCCTAACACCATGGTGACTGACCTTCCCGGAATCTATTCCATGTCTCCCTACAGTTCAGAGGAGATTGTATCAAGAAATTTCGTATTAAATGATAAGCCCAGGGCTGTCATTAACATTGTTGATGCCACTAACATCGAAAGAAATCTGTATCTTACCATGCAGCTTCTTGAGATGGATATTCCCATGGTTGTGGCACTTAATATGATGGACGAAGTAAGGGGCAACAACGGCTCCATAGATATCAACAGGATGGAGTCTTTACTTGGTGTGCCTGTAGTTCCTATCTCTGCTGCTAAAAATGAAGGCGTTGCGGAGGTTATACGTCACGCTGTTCATATTGCCCAGTATCAGGAAAAACCACTGAAGCAGGATTTTTGCAGCAAGAGCGATCACGGCGGAGCAGTCCACAGAGCAATACATGCGGTAGAATCTATCCTTGAGGCCCATGCAGAAAAGGCAGATGTTCCCCTTAGATTTGCCACCACAAAGGTAATCGAGGGAGACAGCATTGTCCTTCGGCAGATGGATCTTAGCGACGATGAAAAAGAGATGATAGAGCGCATCATACTTCAGATGGAGAAGGAGAGCGGAATGGACAGAAGCGCAGCCATTGCTGACATGCGCTACGACTTCATCGAAAGAGTGTGTGAGCAGACTGTGGTAAAGCCCATGGAGAGCAAAGAAAGGATCCGTTCTGAGAAGATCGACAAGATCCTCACCGGAAAATGGACTGCAATTCCCTGCTTTATCCTTATCATGATCCTGGTGTGCTATCTGACCTTTAATGTGATCGGAGCATTCCTTCAGGACCTTTTAGCTACGGGGATCGACTCCGTTAAGGTAATTACTGAAGGTGCCATGGTAAAGGCCGGAGTCAATGAAGTAATAATGGACCTTGTAATAAACGGAATCTTTGAGGGCGTAGGAAGTGTCCTTAGCTTCATGCCTATAGTAGTTACCCTGTTCTTCTTCCTTTCTCTTATGGAGGACAGTGGATACATCGCAAGAGTGGCCTTTTTCATGGACAAGATCTTAAGAAGGATAGGACTTTCCGGAAGAAGTATCGTGCCTCTTCTTATTGGCTTTGGATGTACAGTTCCTGCAGTTATGGCCACAAGAACGCTGCCCTCAAGGCGTGATCGAAGGATGACAATTCTTCTTACACCCTTCATGAGCTGCTCTGCAAAGGTGCCAATCTATGCATTTTTCGTAAGTGCCTTTTTCCCCGGCCACGGAGGACTGGTTATGGTGGCACTGTACCTTCTTGGAATCCTGGCAGGTGTCATGATAGCAGTAATATACAAAAAAACTTTCTTCAAGGGCGAGGCTGTTCCCTTTGTTATGGAACTTCCAAATTACAGACTTCCCGGAGCAAAGAACGTGTACAGGCTCCTTTGGGAGAAGGCAAAGGACTTTTTTACCAGAGCCTTTTCAGTTATCTTCATTGCTACGATCATTGTCTGGTTCCTTCAGGGATTTGACATGCATTTCAACATGGTGGAAGATTCCTCCCAGAGTATCATGGCTAATATTGCAGGTGTCATGGTGCCTATCTTTGTGCCCCTTGGCATAGGAGACTGGAGAGTTGTCACATCCTTTATTTCAGGTTTCATCGCTAAAGAGAGCGTTGTGGCAACCATGGAGATGCTCTTCGAAGGCGGAGTGGGCAATGCCCTCACAACTGGTATGGCAGCAACTATCCTTGTTTTCTCACTTCTGTACACACCCTGTGTTGCAGCTATCGCATCCATCAAAAGAGAACTTGGCAAAAAGTACGCTGTCCTGGTGGTGCTTTGGCAGTGTGCTCTGGCATGGCTTGCAGCCTTTGTCTGCAGACTGGTCTTTATGGCCCTTGGAATGTAACAATAGAAGTAAGAAACACCTTTTTGAGTTTGGCAAACTATGCTATACTATAGTCTGGTTACATACTTATATAGAAAGTGATTGCAAAGTTTATGGAGTCGAAGAAGCAGTACAGTAAACGAATCCGTAATTTGCGCAGACTGATCTTAACGACAGTAGCAGCAGCCTGTCTTGTTCCTACATGTATTTGTGTCATCCTGGCTATCAGGTATGACAGATTGAATGACCGGTACGAGCAGTCGGAGGCCAACCTTGCCTGGTACAGGGACAGGTATGGCAGTGAGAAGGAAATCCTGTCTTCTGAGGAAGAGGAAACCGTTGCCGACAGCTCTTTTCCCATTTCTGAACCTATAGATGGGATGGATGTGGATTATGCCACCATTGAAGTCAGTGGTGCTCAGAATCCTGAGGACATTGAAGGAACCAGATATGTGTATCTGACCTTTGATGATGGGCCCAGTACCTACACGGACGATATACTGGACATCCTCGCGGAATATGATGTGAAGGCTACCTTCTTTGTCTGTGGTAAGCCTGACGCCAAATATACAGATGTTTACAAGAGAATTGTAAGTGACGGACATACCCTGGGTATGCATTCCTACAGTCACAAGTACAGCGAGATTTATTCATCGATGGAATCATATAAGGCGGATCTGGATAAGCTTAGAATCTTCCTTTATGAGACCACAGGAGTCTGGTCCAAGTACTACAGATTCCCGGGAGGCAGTTCCAATAAGGTCAGCAAGGTTCCTATTACGGAGCTGGTGGATTATCTGGATAACTCAGAGATCACATTTTTTGACTGGAATGTGTCAGCGGGAGATGACAGGGCCGGAGCTACAAAGGATACCATATATGCCAATATTGTGAACAATGTTCCAAGGTTCAAGCACTGCATTGTGCTTATGCATGACGCAGCTGACAAGAGGAGCACGGTTGATGCCCTTCCGGAGATAATTGAAGCGATACAGGCAATGGATGACACAGTGATAGTGCCGATAACCGACGATACGTTACCGGTTCAACATATCAATAAATAAAAGAAAATCATTGAATGGAGGATGAGCAGATGGGATTTTTTTCTGAGCTTAAAAGCGACCTCTCACAGGCAGTGAACACACTGATGCCAGAGGATAAGCCAGAGAGAGAAGCTCTTGATGACAACAAGGTGGGGGAATCAGCACCAAAGCCGGTAGACCTTGACAGTATGCTGGATCGCCTTGATGATATCAGGCTTGATGATGTGACGGAACCTGAGACTTCTGAGGAACCTGCCAAGGCAGAGGATGACCTTAAAGAGGCAGAAGAGGAAGTTGAGGAAGTCCTTGATGAGGTAAAAGAGATCAAGGAAGAGATTAAGGAAGAGGTTAAGGCTGCAAAGGAAGAAGTCCGCGAGGAAGTGGATGAAGCCAAGACTCTTGAGGAGAAGATTGAGGAGGAGACTCTTGCTGAGATCAGCGTAGAGGAGCCAAAGAATGCGTTAGAGGCAATCAATCCATCTCACATCAATAAATATGTTGCTGATGTAAATGCAGAAACTGAAGTAATTAAGAAAAATGGGGGAATTGATACTATGGATTTCGAACAGCAGACACCAACAGATGAAGTAGCCAGCATTACCGAAGGTATGATAGTTAAGGGTGACATTGCCACAACAGGCTCCCTTGACCTTGTAGGAAAGATCACAGGTAACATCAAGTGCCTTGGAAAGCTCAATATTACAGGTGAGATCACAGGTGATTCAGATGCAGCAGAGATTTATGCTGAGTCAGCAAGGATCACAGGTGAGGTTAGAAGTAAGGGCAGCGTTAAGGTTGGACAGAGCACTGTTATCGTTGGTAACATCTTTGGTTCAAGCGCAGTTATCGCTGGCGCTGTAAAGGGCGACATCGACGTTCACGGACCTGTTGTTCTTGATACAACAGCTATCGTAATGGGTAACATCAAGTCTCAGTCAGTACAGATCAACAACGGTGCTGTTATCGAAGGTATGTGCTCACAGGCTTATGCTGATGTTAATCCTTCAGAGTTCTTTGAGGGACTTAAGAATAGATAATTTAAAAACGGAGACGATATGAGAATATTATTAAAGCTCAGTGGAGAAGCACTTGCAGGTGAGAAGAAGACAGGTTTTGATGAGGAAACTGTCAGAAAGGTAGCACTGCAGGTTAAGCAGCTTATTGATGATGGCTGTCAGGTAGGTATTGTAATTGGCGGCGGAAATTTCTGGAGAGGCAGAAGCAGCGAGAACATTGATCGCACAAAGGCAGATCAGATCGGAATGCTCGCTACTATAATGAACTGCATCTATGTTTCTGAGATTTTCAGAAGTGTTGGTATGATGACAAACATCCTTACTCCTTTTGAGTGTGGATCTTTCACAAAGCTCTTTTCAAAGGACAGAGCTAACAAGTACTTTGAGAAGAACATGGTGGTATTCTTCGCAGGAGGAACAGGTCATCCATACTTCTCAACAGATACAGGAGTTGTCTTAAGGGCTATCGAGGTTGAGGCAGATTACATCCTTCTTGCTAAGGCAATTGATGGTGTTTATGACAGTGATCCTGCTAAAAACCCTGATGCAAAGAGATATGATACTATCTCCATTGATGATGTTATTGCACAGAATCTTCAGGTAGTTGATATGACGGCTTCTATCCTGGCAAGGGACAACAAGGTTCCTATGAGGGTATTTGCCCTTCAGGAAGAGAACAGCATCGTAAAGGCTGCTTCAGGAGATTTTAACGGAACAACAGTTACTACATAAAAATGCCTAGGAGGAAAAGGGTATGAACGAAAGACTTAAGAGTTTTAATGACAAAATGCAGAAGTCATATGATTTTCTCAAGGAAGATCTCGCATCAATCCGTGCCGGACGTGCTAATCCCAAGGTCCTGGACAAGATAAAGGTTGATTACTACGGAGCACCTACACCTATTCAGCAGGTTGGTAACGTATCTGTTCCTGAGGCAAGGATCATTCAGATCGCTCCTTGGGACAAGACACTTATAAAGGATATCGAGAAAGCTATCATGGCATCTGATCTTGGTATCACACCAAGCAATGACGGTGCTGTTATCAGACTGGTATTCCCAGAGCTTACCGAGGAGCGCAGAAAACAGCTCTCTAAGGACATCCACAAGAAGGGTGAGGAAGCTAAGGTTGCTATCAGAAACATCAGACGTGATGGTAATGATGCTCTCAAGAAGCTTAAGGGAACAGAGGTATCCGAGGACGAGATCGAGGATCTTAACGAAGAGCTTCAGAAGATCACCGACAAGTTCGTTAAGGACGTTGATGCAGCTGTCGAAGAGAAGACAAAAGAGATAATGACAGTATAAAAGGAATCAAGCATGGAAGAAAATTTAAATATTCCTGCACATGTAGCCATCATTTTGGATGGTAATGGAAGATGGGCAAAGGAAAAAGGAATGCCCAGAAACTACGGACATATGCAGGGCGCAAAGGCTGTAGAGGATATTCTTGTGGACGCTAGGGACATGGGAATAAAGTATCTTACAGTTTATGCATTCTCAACTGAGAACTGGAGTCGTCCTGAGGCAGAGGTTTCTGCCCTCATGACGATTTTGCGTAATTACCTGAAGACAAGTATAAAGAAATCCATGAAGAACAATGTGCGCTGCCGTGTTATTGGTGAGCGCTCAAAGCTCTCTGCAGATATCCAGGATGCCATAAATGAACTGGAAGAGGCCACTAAGGATAACACCGGACTGACCTTTACCATTGCTATTAATTATGGCAGCAGGGATGAGATCACAAGAGCGGTTCGCAAGGTGGCTGATAAAGTAGCTGCCGGAGAGATAGCATCTTCTGACATCACAGAGCAGATGATCACAGAGAATCTGGATACCAATTTCCTTCCGGATCCTGATCTTCTTATCCGTACCTGCAATGAGCAGAGGATTTCCAACTTCCTTCTGTGGCAGTGCGCATATGCAGAGTTTTACTACACTCCCGTGGCTTGGCCTGATTTCAACAAGGCAGAACTTGAAAAGGCTGTAGAGTCATATTCAGGGCGTAATCGTAAATTTGGTGGGCTTAAAACGTGAAGACTAGAGTAATTAGTGGCATAATAATAGGACTTATTCTGGCCGGTGTTTTGATCCCCGGAGGGTACATACTTCTGGCTGCATTGTTTATAGTATCATTAGTGGGGTACTATGAACTGGTCAGAGCCACAGGAGTACATAAGGAAGGTGAGAAGGTCAACGCCCTGGAGGTTTGTGGCTTTATATCCATCGTGGTCCACTATGTGCAGATGACCGTCACCAGAGAGTACAGATATTTCATCTTTTCTCTGATGTTTGCTTTCTTCCTGATAATGGTTTGTTATGTGCTGAACTTCCCTAAGTTCAACGCAACGCAGGCGATAGCAGCATTTTTCTGCTTTATCTATGCCCCGGTGAATATGTCTTTTATCTACCTGTTAAGGGAAAGACCTCTTGGAATATATTTCGCCTGGATACCATTCATCGCCTGGGTTTGTGACACCTGTGCGTACTTTGCAGGAAGAGCCCTGGGTAAGCACAAGCTTGTACCGATCCTTTCTCCTAAGAAGACTGTGGAGGGAGCAATTGGCGGAGTTATCGGAGCTGTGGCAGTTGGAGCTGTTTTTGGATATCTCCTTTACAGAAATGAGACCCACGATGTTTCAGTGATCATAGTCCTTATAGTAATTACCTTTGTGGGCAGCATTATTTCCCAGCTTGGAGACCTGCTGGCATCGGGAATTAAACGTGATCACAACATTAAAGATTATGGCAATATCATCCCCGGACACGGCGGGATTATGGACAGGTTTGACAGTGTTATCTTTGTTACACCTTGCATCTATTTCCTGGCTGCAGTACTGGCGCCACTCCTTAAGTGACGGTGGCAACCTTGGGGGTAATGTGGTATCATTTCTAATGTACTGAATTATATTTTTTTGAATTGTAGCATCCTGTTTGGGACACCAGTACAGGGTGCTTTTTATGTAATAGGACTTTGTTACGAGGTAATCAGATGAGAAAGATAGTTTTACTTGGGTCAACGGGATCCATCGGGACCCAGACTCTGGATGTTGTAAGAAATAACCCCACTGAGCTGGAAGTAATCGGTCTTGCAGCCAACAGCAGAGTGGCTGATGTAGAGGCACAGGTCAGGGAATTTAAGCCTAAGTACGTTTGTATGTATAGTGAATCTGCGGCAAAAGAGCTGCAGGAGAAGATTTCAGATACCGGCATCAAGGTACTTACAGGCATGGATGGACTTCTTGAGATAGTATCCGTCCCTGAAGCAGATACAGTCCTTACTGCAGTTGTTGGAATGATCGGTATTCAGCCTACCATCCGTGCAATTGAAAGTGGAAAGGACATCGCTCTTGCCAACAAGGAGACTCTGGTTTGTGCAGGACATATCATCATGCCTCTTGCAAAGGAAAAGAATGTGCAGATCCTTCCTGTGGATTCAGAGCACAGCGCTATTTTCCAGTCACTTAACGGAGAGCCAAAGGATAAGGTGGAGAAGATCCTTCTTACAGCCAGCGGCGGACCCTTCAGAGGGAAAAAGAGATCTGAGCTGGAGAACATGACAGCAGCAGATGCCCTTAAGCACCCTAACTGGGATATGGGACCAAAGGTTACCATAGATTCCTCATCCCTGGTCAACAAGGGACTGGAAGTTATGGAAGCCAAGTGGCTCTTTGGAGTAGACCTTGATCAGATCCAGGTAGTAGTACACCCCCAGAGCATTGTTCACAGTGCAGTTCAGTTTACTGACGGTGCAGTGATCGCACAGCTTGGAGTTCCTGATATGAAGCTTCCTATCCAGTACGCACTCTTTTACCCGGATAGAAGACCTATGAATGAAAAGAGACTTGATCTGTTTGAACTTGGTTCTCTTACCTTTGAAAAGCCTGACACTGATACCTTCAGAGGTCTTGCCCTTGCCTTTGATTCAGCAAGAGCAGGTGGCAGCATGCCTACAGTATTTAACGCTGCCAATGAGATGGCGGTAAAGAGATTCCTTAAGGGCGACATCAGGTATCTTGAGATCTACAGCATGATAGAGGAAGCTATGGAGCACCACAAGAGGATCGAGAATCCTACTGTGGCTGAAATTCTTGCAGCAGAGCAGGAGACCTATGAATTCCTTGGAAAGAAGTACAACATATAATGGCAATTAGTATACTGATTTTTTTCTTAATGTTTGGACTCCTTGTGACCTCCCATGAATTGGGGCATTTCCTTATTGCCAAGGCAGGAGGCATAAGAGTTAATGAGTTTTTCATCGGAATGGGACCTACCCTTTGGAAAAAGCAAAAGGGTGAGACTCTGTACAGCATAAAGCTTCTTCCCATAGGTGGAGCCTGTGTCTTTGACGGCATGGATCCCTTGGCGGAGGAGAAGGAAGGCTATGACGAGAGATCCTTTTTAAACGCTCCTGTCTGGAGAAGGATTGCCACACTCTTTGGTGGACCCTTCGCCAACTTCCTGATCGGTTACATTCTGGCAGTGGTACTGGTGCTTTTTTCAGCCTGGGATTTTCCTGTTATTTCTCAGATGACAGAGGACTCAGCAGCTCAGGAGGCAGGAATGCTTCCCGGGGATAAGATCATCAGCGTTGACGGCGAAAAGGTCTACATGGCTGCAGAGGTAACTTTGATCTCGCAGTTTGCTGAAGGAAGCCCTATGGATATCGTCTATGAGAGAGACGGTGAAAGACATGAGACCACTATTTTACCTAAGTACAGCGAAGAGGCCGGCCGTTACTACATGGGAATTTATCTGGGAGAGTATGGAGCCATAGAAGGACCACAGGCCCTTAAGTACGCCTGGTATCAGGTACGGTATTATTTCAAGAACACCTACAGAAGCCTTGCACTTTTGGTAAAGGGAAGGCTATCAAAGGACGATGTATCCGGACCTGTGGGAATGGTAAAGATGGTGGATGACACCTATGACGAGGTAAGACCCTATGGCATTTCGGCAGTGATCCTTACGATGCTGTCACTTACGGTGCTTCTTTCCATTAACCTGGGAGTTATGAACCTTCTTCCCCTTCCGGCTCTGGACGGCGGAAGACTGGTGTTCCAGTTTATAGAAGTTATCGTAGGTAAACCTGTTCCCGCAGAAAAAGAGGGATTTGTGCACATGATCGGCATGATAGCTCTCATGGGACTGATGGTGTTTATACTGTTTAATGACATTAGTAAATTTACAAGGTAATTTTGCGTGGAGGCGCACAACATGGCATATCGTGACAATACTAAAGTGATACATATTGGCGACAGAGTGATCGGAGGAGGTAATCCCGTTCTTATCCAGTCCATGACCAACACAAGGACTGAGGATGTGGCAGCTACAGTTGCCCAGATAAGGCGCCTTGAAGAGGCCGGCTGCGAGATCATAAGGAGCACAGTTCCCACTCTTGAGGCTGCAAAAGCTCTTTCTGAGATAAAGAAGCAGATCCATATTCCAATTGTTGCGGATATCCATTTTGACTATAAGATGGCCATTGCTGCCATGGAAAACGGCGCTGACAAGATCAGGATCAATCCGGGAAATATCGGATCAAAAGACAGGATCGCAGCTGTAGTATCCTGTGCAAAGGAAAGAAATATCCCTATCAGAGTTGGCGTTAACAGTGGTTCTTTGGAAAAAGACCTGGTTGAGAAATATGGCGGCGTTACAGCAAAGGGACTTGTGGAGAGCGCCCTTGATAAGATCGGAATAATCGAGGATCTTGGCTATGACAATATGGTAGTCAGCATTAAGTCCTCCAATGTTATGCTCTGTGTAGAGGCTCATGAGCTGCTGGCAGAAAAGTGTAACTATCCTCTTCACGTGGGAATCACAGAAGCCGGCACAGTTTACGGAGGAAACATCAAGTCAGCTGTTGGCCTTGGAATCATCCTTAATAAGGGCATTGGTGACACCATAAGAGTTTCTCTTTCAGGTGATCCTGTTGAGGAGATCAAGTCTGCCAAGATGATCCTTAAGACCCTTGGTATGAGAACAGGAGGAATCGAAGTTGTTTCCTGTCCTACCTGTGGAAGAACAAAGATCGATCTTATCGGACTGGCTAATCAGGTAGAGACCATGGTTCAGGGCTATGATCTTGATATCAAGGTTGCTGTAATGGGCTGCGCAGTTAACGGCCCCGGAGAAGCCAGGGAAGCAGATATAGGAATTGCCGGAGGAGTAGGTGAGGGACTACTCATTAAAGGCGGAGAAGTAATAAAGAAGGTTAAAGAGGACGAGCTTTTGTCCACTTTAAAGGATGAGTTGGATAGCTGGCCATCTAAGTAACAGGTAATAGTTTTGAGGTTTTGTTTTTATGGGGAAGTCGTTTTTTGAAGTTTTTCCTGCTTTGAAGCTGGACCAGGACACCAGTGAGATCATGGAGCAGACTGAGGTTGTAAAGGTTTCTACAACCCGTAAGCAGGATTTTATAAGGATATACATCGCCAGCAATAAGCTTATTGATAAGTCGGACATCGTCAAGACAGAGACCAGCATCAAGAAGCAGCTTTTTGGCGAACAGGATATAACCATCAAGATCTATGAGAAATTCAGCCTTTCGGCGCAGTACACCCCTGAGAATCTGCTGGATATCTACAGAGAGAGTATAGAGCTGGAGCTAAAAGACTATGACCATATGGAGTATAGTCTTTTTCGCGCGGCTAATTTTCTTTACCCAGATGAGGGCAATGTTGTCATGCAGCTGGAGAACAGCGTTGTGGGCAAGAAGAAGGCCCCTGACCTGATCCGTGTTCTCTCCAAGATTTTCAACGAGCGCTGCGGACTTTCAGTTGTCTTTTCCCCTGAATTTATAGAGGTTGAGAAGGAGAACAAGGAGCCAGACTACTCCGAAGAATCCTCCAAGATGGCCAAGAGGCTTGAGGAAGTTGAGGAGCAGGAGAGAGAAAAGGCCCTTGAAAAGCAGCAGAAGAAGGAAGCTAAGGAAGCAGCAAAGGCTTCAGGAAGTTCTGAAAAGAGCCCTGCTCCCAAGGCAGATGCTGCAGCTTCAAAGCCTGCCACCACAGGTCAGGCTGATGGCGGCTTTACCAAGGGTAAGACCTTTGGCAAAAGAGATTTCGGAGGAAGCTACAAGAGATCCGATAACCCTGATGTTCTCTTTGGCCGTGACTTTGACGATGAGGCCATGAAGCTCGTTGACCTCGTGGGAGAGCTTGGTGAAGTAACCATCCATGGTCAGATCATTGAGTTTGATAAAAGAGATATCAGAAACGAGAAGTCTATCCTTATCTTTGCAGTTACTGATTTCACAGATTCCATCGCTGTAAAGATGTTTGTAAATACTGAGGATGTTCCTGCCATTACTAAGGACATCAAGATGGGAGCCTTTGTTAAGATCAAAGGTATTGCTGCTGTGGATAAGTTTGACCATGAGCTTTCCATCCAGTCAGTTGTGGGAGTAAAGAAGATTCCTGACTTTACCACCAAGCGTGTGGATCATGCTGAGGTTAAGAGAGTAGAGCTTCACTGCCATACCAAGATGAGTGATATGGATGGCGTTTCAGAAGTTAAGGATATAGTAAAGCAGGCCTACAAGTGGGGAATGCCCGGTATCGCCATTACTGACCACGGCGTTGTTCAGTCCCTTACAGATGCAAACCACGTCTGGGAGGATCTCTACGGCGCTGAAAAGAGCAGAAGGAAAGAGGCAGGTGAGCCTCCTATCGACCGTCAGGATTTCTTTAAACTGGTCCTTGGTGTAGAGGCTTATGTAGTTGATGACCTGAAGGAGATAGTAGTAAACGACAAGGGTCAGAAGCTGGATGACACCACCTTTGTAGTATTTGATATTGAGACCACAGGTTTTTCGCCTATAAAGAATAAGATCATTGAGATCGGTGCGGTAAAGATCCGTAACGGTGAGATCATAGACCGCTTTTCTGAGTTCATAAATCCAAAGGTTCCAATTCCCTACAGGATTGAGAAACTCACCAGCATCACTGATGAGATGGTAATGGGAGCTCCCACCAGGGAAGTGATCATTCCTAAGTTTGTGGAGTTCTGTGAAGGAGCTGTCCTTGTAGGACATAACGTAGCCTTTGATATCAGCTTCATCAACCAGAACTGCGAGGATCTGGGAATACCTGCGGATTATACGACCGTTGATACTTTGTGGCTTTCAAGATATTTCTTCCCGTTGCAGGCGAAGCACACTCTGGATACAGTTGCCAAGACGCTTAACATCGTTCTTGGTCACCACCACAGAGCTGTTGATGATGCGGAGTGTACAGCCCTTATCTTCAACAAGTTTCTGCCAATGCTAAAGGAACAGGGAGCTGAGGACTTAACTCAGGTCAATATCCTTGGTAAGCCCACACCTGAGATGATAAGGCACCTTCGCCCTAACCACTGCATTATCCTTGCTAAGAATACACTGGGCAGAGTCAATCTCTACACCCTGGTCAGCAAGTCACATATAGACTACTTCAGAAGATTCCCTCTTATACCTAAGAGTGAGCTTATCAAGTACAGAGAGGGACTTATTGTTGGTTCAGCCTGCTGTGCAGGTGAGCTTTATGGCGCTGTTGTGGAGGGAAGACCTCCCCAGGAGATCTCAAGGATCGTCAGCTTCTACGACTACCTGGAGATCCAGCCTGTAGCCAACAACCACTTCATGGTTGACTCCGAGAGATACGAGGATATCAACAGTGATGATGATATCCGTGAAATAAATAAAGAAATCGTTCACCTTGGTGAACAGTTTGGCAAACCTGTTGTTGCCACCTGTGACGCTCATTTCCTGAATCCTGAGGATGAGATCTACAGGACTATAATCATGGCCGGTAAGGGAATGAATGACGAGGAGCCGGCACCTCTTTTCCTGAGGACCACTGACGAGATGATGGAGGAATTCGATTATCTTGGAGGAGACAAGGCAAAAGAGATCGTCATCGATAATACCAGACGCATCCTGGATATGTGCGATTCCATATCCCCGGTACGTCCTGATAAGTGTGCCCCTGTCATTGAAAATTCCGATGAGATCCTGACAAAGATCTGTTACGACAAGGCCCATGAGATCTATGGAGAGGAGCTTCCCGAGATAGTTAAGGAGCGTCTTGAGAGGGAGCTTAATTCAATTATCAAGAACGGTTTCGCCGTTATGTATATCATTGCCCAGAAGCTGGTTTGGAAGTCCAATGAGGACGGATATCTGGTAGGTTCCAGAGGATCCGTTGGTTCTTCCTTCGTGGCATTTACTTCGGGAATTACGGAGGTTAACTCCTTAAGCCCACACTATGTGTGCCCTAACTGTAAGTACAGTGATTTTGATTCACCTGAGGTTTTGGCTTTCGGTGGTAACTCGGGCTGTGATATGCCTGACAAGATGTGCCCTAAGTGCGGAACTAAGCTTTACAAGGACGGCTTTGATATTCCTTTCGAGACCTTCCTTGGATTCAAGGGAGACAAGGAGCCTGATATCGACCTTAACTTCTCCGGTGAGTACCAGTCAAAGGCTCACAAATATACGGAGGTTATCTTTGGTTACGGTCAGACCTTCAGAGCTGGAACTATTGCTTCACTGGCTGATAAGACTGCTTATGGTTTCGTTAAGAAGTACTATGACGCACTTGGAGTCAGCAAGAGAAAGAGCGAGATAAACAGAATAGTTCAGGGCTGTACCGGTATAAGACGTGGTACAGGTCAGCACCCGGGAGGAATCATAGTTCTTCCAGTGGGAGAGGATATCAATTCCTTCTGTCCTGTTCAGCACCCGGCCAACGATATGACAACGGCCACCATTACCACACATTATGATTACCACTCAATTGACCATAACCTTTTGAAACTTGATATTCTCGGACATGATGATCCTACCATGATAAGGTTCTTGCAGGACTGCACAGGGATGGATCCCAAGACTGTGCCACTGGATGACAAGAAGGTAATGAGTCTTTTCATGAATACAGAAGCTCTTGGTGTCACTCCGGATCAGATCGGAGGAACCAAGCTTGGATGTCTTGGACTTCCTGAGTTTGGAACAGACTTCGCTATGCAGATGGTTATCGATGCCCAGCCGAAATCTCTTTCCCATCTCATAAGGATTTCGGGTCTGTCCCACGGTACAGACGTATGGCTCGGCAATGCTCAGACCCTGATCCAGGAGGGTAAGGCTACAATTGATACCTGTATCTGCTGTCGTGACGATATTATGATCTACCTGATCCAGAAGGGACTGGATAAGTCAGAGTCCTTCAAGATCATGGAGGCTGTTCGTAAGGGTAAGGTTGCCAAGGGCAAGGAGAGCAACTGGGATACCTGGAAGCAGGATATGATCGATCATGGTGTGCCTGACTGGTACATCTGGTCCTGTCAGAAGATCAAGTACATGTTCCCTAAGGCCCATGCAGCAGCTTACGTTATGATGGCCTGGAGAATTGCGTATTTCAAGGTTTATATGCCACAGGCGTTCTATGCAGCCTGGTTCAGTATAAGAGCAAAGGCCTTCAACTATGAGCACATGTGCCAGGGTGAGAACCACCTTCACAGCATCATGAGGGACTATGCAAACAGGAAGGACGAGCTTAGTAACGCCCAACAGGCGGAGTACGGCGATATGAGACTGGTTGAGGAGATGTACGAGCGAGGCATCGAATTCATGCCTATCGACATTTTCCGTGTAAAATCCAGAGAGTTTCAGGTGATTGATGACAAGATCATGCCTTCCCTTACCAGTATCGATGGTATGGGTGAGAAGGCTGCAGACCAGATCGTGGAAGCAGCCAAGGATGGTCCTTTCCTTTCAAAGGATGACTTCAGACAGCGCACCAAGTGCCCTCAGACTGTTATTGATAAGATGGCCAACATGGGACTTTTGGGAGATATTCCGGATTCTAACCAGATTTCTCTGTTCGATTTGATGAAGGGGATGTAAGATAAAAGGTAGGAATAATTATTGCAGAGGTAAAAGGCATTGAAAAACAAAAGCATTATAGATAATACGCTGCATTTTCTTGTTCATAATGGGTTCCTGTTTACTGTATCCATCATGTGTCTGGTACACGTGGTGCTTCTGATTCTTACACTTATAGCGGATGTACCACCTTTGATGTTTTTCAATATACTCAGCGTCATAGTATATCTCTTTTGCGTGATACTGTGTAAAGTGGGGTATATCATGCCGGTATATATCAGCATCCTTTTGGAAGTAACGATATATTCGGCGCTTGGGGTATATTTCATAGGATGGGACAGTGGATCCTGTAACTTTTTGTTTTCAATAGTTCCTATTATCATCTACTTTGGATGCTTTTTGTTTAAGGGACCAAAAAGATGGCTGATAGTCTTCTTTCTGGCTCTGAACTATATTTTGTTTGTGGTGCTGTATACCTTGTTTTCAAAGGCAGTTCCGGTTTTTGTTCTGGCAGCGCCAATGAGAATGACCATGATGATCTTCTCAACCTTTGTTATGGTCTTTTCCATGATCTTCTATAACACAATCTATATTTATTCAAGTGAAGGTGAGATGTTATCACTGGAGCTGCAGAACGAGCAGCTGGCTGTGGATGCCAATAAGGACACTCTGACACAGCTTCTCAACAGACGCGGCTTTTTGCCTTTGGTAAAAAAGCGTATGGAAGATACGAATGAGCATTTCTGTATCGCCTTTTGTGACATTGATAATTTCAAGCGGATAAATGATACCTACGGTCATGATTGCGGCGATGAGGTTTTAAGGAATATTTCCAGGACCATTGAAAAAGAGCTGCCGGAATGTGATGTCTGCAGATGGGGAGGCGAGGAGATTGTCATTCTCCTTAATGACTACGATTTTGACACCGCCAGACAGGCAATGGAATCCCTCCGGACGCTTATAGAAACTACTCCTACGGTTTTCTATAACAAGCGCATTCACAAGACCATAACCATAGGCCTTGTGGAATATCAGGGTGATTTTGAGAGTGCTGAAGAGATCATAAAAACTGCTGATGAGAGAATGTATTACGGAAAGCAGCATGGAAAGAATATTGTAATCTACAAGAATGTAGGTTAAATTAGGTACGAAGACCTTGGAGGAATACGATGGTAAGGATACTATCAGACAGTACCTGTGATCTGTCAAAAGAGCTTTTGGAAAAATATAACGTCGGTATAATCCCTCTCTTTGTAAGACTTGGGGAAGAGGAGTACCTGGACGGAATAAACATCACACCGGAGGATCTTTACAAGTGGTCTGATGAACACGGCGAGACACCTAAGACCGCCGCTCCCAGTGTAGAAGTTATCGGAAAGATGCTGGACCCCAAGGGGGATGATGAGTACGTGGTATTTGCCATTTCATCCTCCATGTCAGTCAGCTTTCACAATATAAGACTTGCAGCCGACAATTACCGTATGGCTGACAGAGTCCATGTAATAGATTCCGCAAACCTTTCAACAGGTATAGGACTTCAGGTCCTTCGTGCTGCTCAGATGGCAAAAGAGGGAAAGACAGCTGCCGAGATCGTTGCAGATATAGAAGCTATCAAGAGTAAAGTCAGGGCAAGCTTCGTTGTAGATACTTTGGTTTATCTGCACCGCGGCGGAAGATGCTCAGGACTTGCTGCTCTTGCCGGTACAGCCCTTAAGCTACATCCTAGGATTGCTGTAATTGATGGTGCAATGCATGCTGAAAAGAAATACAGAGGAAACAGCAAGAAGTATGTCATGGACTATGTAAAGGACATGGAAGCTGACCTTAAGAGCGCCAGAAAAGAGAGGGTATTTATAACTCATTCAGGGTGCGATGAAGAGATAGTAGGTATGGTCAGGCAGTACCTTGAGGGTCTGAACCACTTTGATGAGATATTGGAGACCAGAGCAGGTTCTGTAGTTTCATCCCACTGTGGTCCGGGAACCTTGGGAGTATTGTTTATAGCGCAGTAACTAAGATGTCAGGGATTTTTTTCCCTGACATTTTTTTATTTAAAAGGTGTTGACAATTGTTGAGCGGAGGTTTATATTCAACATATGAACAGTTATTCATATGTTGAAATGTTGAAGGGATAACGGAAAGGAAGAGCATATGTCCATAAATGATGTAGAGCATTGCGAAGTGGTGCATAAGCACAGTGAAGTGGTGCTGAAGGTTCACAGAGAAATGCCTGATGAAGATAAGCTGTATGACCTGGCTGAGCTTTTTAAGGTGTTCGGGGATTCCACAAGAATCCGAATCCTGTTTGCTCTATTTGAGCAGGAGATGTGTGTGTGTGATATAGCTGAGAGCCTGGACATGACCCAGTCAGCCATATCCCATCAGCTTAAGATCCTGAAGCAGAGTAAGCTTGTAGGAAATCGCCGTGAAGGCAAGCAGATTATTTATTTCCTTGCAGATGAGCATGTAAGGACCATCATAGATCAGGGAATAAATCATATTGAAGAATAAAGAAAAGGAAAGGTGGAAAGAATTATGAAGAAAACATTTAAGTGTGAGGTTGATTGTGCAAACTGTGCAGCAAAGATGGAAGAGGCTGTAAAGAAGATCGATGGAGTTGTTAGCGCCAGAGTTAATTTCATGACTCAGAAGTTTACATTGGAGGCAGCAGACGACGTATTTGATAAGGTTTTTGATGATGCAGTAAAAGCTTGCAAAAAGGTTGAGCCGGACTGCTCTATCGAAAAATAAGATTAGGATTCAAGGAGGTCAGCCATGACCAAGAAACAAAAAAAGACCCGAAACAGAATACTTATTGTGCTGGTACTTTTTGCCATCCTTCTTATCCTTGATAAGATCGGCATCCTTGAGCCACTGCCCTGGTTTATTAAGCTTATCATTTACCTGATCCCCTATGGAATCATAGGATATGATGTCATCAGGAAGGCAGTTATCAATATCAGTCACGGACAGGTTTTCGATGAGAACTTCCTTATGATGATCGCGACCTTCGGAGCTTTTGGCATTGGAGAGTACTCAGAGGCACTGGCGGTAATGCTCTTTTACCAGGTGGGCGAACTTTTCCAGAGCTATGCTGTTGGAAAGTCCAGACAGTCTATAACTGATCTTATGAGTATTGCACCAGAGTATGCAAATCTTGTAGGTGAGGATGGCCAGGTAAATGAGGTTGACCCTGAGGAAGTAAGTGTAGGCGATATCATACTGGTAAGAGCAGGAGAGAAGATCCCGCTGGACGGTACAGTTATTGAAGGTGAGTCCTTTGTAGACACTGCAGCACTTACTGGTGAGTCTGTTCCCAGAAGGGCAGCAGAGGGCGACAGCGTTATCAGTGGCTGCGTAAACGGCGAAGGAATCCTTAAGGTAAAGGTTGATAAGGCTTACGAGGATTCAACTGTTGCAAGGATCCTTGATCTCGTTGAGAATGCCAGCAATAAGAAATCCAGAATGGAGAACTTCATCACACGGTTTGCCAGGTACTACACCCCGGTTGTTACTATCGGAGCAGTACTGCTTGCAGTGATCCCTCCGCTTCTTGGCCAGATACCTTTTTCTGACAGCATAAGAAGAGCATGTATTTTCCTTATAGTTTCATGTCCTTGTGCACTGGTTATTTCGGTTCCTCTTGGTTTCTTTGGCGGAATCGGAGCATCCTCCAAGAAGGGTGTCCTTGTTAAGGGCAGCAACTTCCTTGAGGCTGTAGCACAGGTTGATACTGTTGTATTTGATAAGACAGGAACCATCACAAAGGGCGAGTTTAAGGTAAGCGAGATCGTACCTTCAACCCAGTCAGATATTACAGAAGACCAGCTCCTTTCTCTGGCAGCTTATGGTGAAATGTATTCAAATCACCCCATTGCCAGATCCATCCTTGCCTGCTACGCTGAGCGCAACGACGGCGCAAAGCCTGATCCTTCTCACATTGATGAGGCTCAGACCAAGGAGATTGCAGGAAATGGTATCAGCACGATCCTTGATGGAAAAGAGCTTTTGGTTGGTAACGACAAGCTGATCAATGTCCCTGCGTCAATAGGTCTTTTAGATGAGGCCGCAGGCACTGTTGTCTACGTATCCTACGACGGCTTCTACGCTGGCAGCATCGTGATCGCAGACGCTATTAAGGACGGAATCAAGGAGGGCATAGCTTCCCTCTACGACCTGGGAGTTAAAAGAGCTGTCATGCTCACTGGAGACAATGAGACAATTGCCCGGCATGTGGCTGATCAGGTTGGAATAAATGATGTGAAGGCAGGCCTTCTTCCCGCTGACAAGGTCAGTGCAGTTGAAAAAATGCTTTCAAAAGATGATAATGGTAACAGGCTTGCGTTTGTTGGCGATGGAATCAATGACGCCCCTGTACTAATGAGAGCGGATGTGGGAATCGCCATGGGATCTATGGGATCTGATGCTGCTATAGAGGCAGCGGATATTGTCATCATGGATGACGATGTCAGGAAGATCTCTTCAGTTATGAAGATCGCCCGTAAGACTGTAAGGATCGTAAAAGAAAACATAGTCTTTGCCCTCTCAGTCAAGATCATCATCCTTATTCTGGGCGCCCTGGGACTAACTACCATGTGGCTTGCAGTATTCGGAGATGTTGGAGTAGCAGTTATAGCAATACTTAATTCCATGAGGGCTTTAAAGGACTGATCCTCAAAAATTAACCCTCATGGAGGTAATATAGATATGCCAAGAGCAGAACTTTACGTTGGAGAGCTTTTGATGAAGATGGTCGCCAGACAGACCGGCGAGATCAGTAAGGTGGACTTTTCACCACAGAAACCGGCTTTCATCTCGCTTTCCTTCCCTGATGAACAGTTTCTGGAGAGATCCTCTCCGGAATCCCAGGGCGTAAGCTCTGCTTTTTTTACTGAGCTTATCAGGGATCTGGAGATGGACAGGGATTGCAAGATGCACAAGTTCATCGCCCTTCGTCACGGGAAGGTGATCGCAGAGTGCGCCTTTGAACCCTATGACATGGAGATGTGGCATGTGACCTATTCCATGTGCAAGTCTGTCACAGGAATGGCCATAGGGATACTTATGGGTGAGGGTAAGCTTTCGCTGGATGACAGGCTTGGAGATATATTTGCCCCAAGGCTTGGTCCTCTTAGCATTTTCAGAAAGACGGTGACAGTAAAGAACCTTCTTACCATGTCCAGCGGCGTCGAGTTTAATGAGATCGGAGCTGTCAGTGGAAATGACTGGAGAAAGAGCTTTCTGGATGCTTCCTTTAAGTTCGATCCCGGAACCAGATTTGAATATAACAGCATGAATACCTACATGCTTTCTGCCATTGTGACTGAGATCACAGGACAGTCTCTCTTTGATTTCTGCAAGGAGAGGATATTTGATCCCATGGGCATCAAGAGAGTCTTCTGGGAGAGCTGCCCACAGAGCATCACAAAGGGCGGCTGGGGCATGTTCATGAGAATAGAGGATATGGCTAAGCTTGGTCAGCTCTATCTCCAGAAAGGCAGATGGAATGATCAGCAGATAGTGCCTGAGGAATGGGTTACTGAGTCTACCTCCTGGCAGATTGAGACAGGAAGCGATGACAATGCCCACTACGGCTATCAGCTTTGGATAAATGATGACAGACCAGGCTCCTTTGCCTACAACGGAATGATGGGCCAGAACGTGTTTGTTTACCCTGACCTTGACATGGTTGTGGTGACAAATGCAGGAAATGCAGATGTATTCCAGACCAGCAGCATGGCTGTTAAGATCCGTGACAGGATGAAGAATGAGATAGTGGTTTCTGATGAGCCGCTGCCTGAGGATTTTGTGGCTCTTTCTGAGCTTAAGGCTATTTGCAAATCTGTAAGCGGAAGAAATGCGGATTTCCCTGTTATCGCAGGAGGCGGTTGGAAAAACAGAACTGTAAAGATGACCACCGGCTCTACCAGAAACAGAGACATAAAGCTTCCGGGGAAGAAGCATGACTTCAAGTCCGCCGTTAGCTCTTTTAACATAAGAAATGAAAATCAGCTGATTCAGAAGTGGCTTACGAAGCTGGATGGGAAGGTATACGACCTGGATACCACGGGAGTAGGTCTTTTACCCATAATGATGCAGGTGGTCCACAACAACTTCACTGACGGAATGAGGAAGATCGGCTTCAGGCTCACTCCTGACAACGCCTTCTACATTGATATCTACGAGGGTGAAGTGATCTACAGGCTCCGCTGCGGATTTGGGGGCAAAAGATATGTGAGCGACATAAACGTTCACAGCGAAAACTACAAGGTTTCTCTGGATTCTACGGTCACTACCGATGAGTACAACCGCCTCACCATAAGAAATGACATTTATTTCCTTGAAGAGGCCTGCATGAGGACCTTCAATATCTATTTCCTGGATGATGCAGTTGACAGGATAGACCGGAAGGGAACCTTTATTCATCCTTCGCTTCCCGGCGGCATAGAGATCAGGATGAGGGAGACTCCGGGAGCCGACATGCTCCATGACACCTTAAAGAACTTCAACATTGAGGGTACAGGCTGGGAATCAGCTATTATCTCAAGGTTCATGAAGGGCGGTATGAAGGAAGCTATCGGACATGCAGTGAACAACACTGTAGAGCCCACCATTTACGGACGTCTTGAGACTCCGGTGGACCTTTTGGGACTTGAGGACTCATCTGAGGGTAATCAGGAGGACCAGCTGCCCGGCACAGATGACCTCTTGATTGCAGAGACCCCTGAAAATGAGGTATCATGATATGTGATGATTGGGTCAAAGGTCTAAACCCATGACATGCTTGCATGCCAGAAAAGACCTGATAAGGAGGCAAATAAATATGGAAAACAGAATGTATGAAAGGCTACTCAGATGCAAGGATGCAGTAAGGAAATATACTTCCTTTGAACCGGAGGTTGCTCTGGTACTTGGATCAGGCCTTGGAGCATTTGCAGAGAATATAGAGGTTGAGGCAGAGGTCAGCTACAGTGACATTCCGGGCTTCCCTGTATCAACAGTTCCAGGACATGCAGGAAAATTCATCTTTGGATATCTTGGAGAAGTTAAGATTGTTTGCATGAAGGGAAGAGTTCATTTCTATGAGGGCTATGATGTGGCAGACGTTGTAATGCCAGCAAGACTCATGGGACTTTTAGGAGCAAAGATTCTTTTCCTTACAAATGCAGCTGGCGGTCTTGGAGATGGCTTTAATGCAGGGGATCTGATGCTGATCACAGATCACGTATCAATCTTTGCACCAAATCCTCTTGTTGGACCCAATCTGGATGAGTTGGGACCAAGATTCCCTGACATGTCTGAGGTTTACAGAAAGGACCTTCAGGATATCATCAGAACAGTTGCAAAAGAGAATGACATTAAGCTCCAGGAGGGCGTATATGCTCAGCTTACAGGCCCTTCATTTGAGTCTCCTGCAGAGATCAGACTCCTTAAGAGCCTTGGCGTTTCTGCAGTTGGCATGAGCACGGTAAATGAAGCTATTGCAGCAAATCATATGGGGCTTAAGGTTTGCGGAGTATCCTGCATCAGTAACCTGGCAGCAGGACTTTCCGGAGAGCCTCTTTCCCACGGGGAGGTTCAGGAAGCTGCAGATAAGGCAGCACCTCTTTTCACTAAACTTGTAATGGAATCTATCAAGAGATTTTAATAGGGGGGCTAAAGCATGAGAACTCGCTTTTTCAATGCAAGAATCCTTACAATGGAGCCGGGAAAAGAGATTTTTACCGGAGAAGTCTGGGTCAAAGAAGACCGTATAATATTTGCAGGAACAGAGGAAGAGGCGCGGACCTACTGCGACTCACATCAGGATGCAATCTTAGTTTGGGACAGGGAGATAGACTGCAAGGGCAATCTCCTTATGCCTGGATTTAAGAATGCCCACACCCATTCAGCCATGACCCTGATGAGATCCAAGGCTGATGACCTTCCGCTGCAGGACTGGCTTGGAACCCAGATCTTTCCTATAGAAGCCAAGATGACTGCAGATGATATATATCACCTGAGCAAGATTGCAATCATGGAGTACCTTACAAGCGGCATGACAGCTGCATTTGAGATGTATCTTACTCCATTCTCCGTTGCAGATTCCTTCAGGGACTGCGGCTTCAGGTGTGTGCAGACCAGCTGTGTAAATAATTTCTCCCAGTCTGTGGAGCTTTTAGAGAGATACTACAACGAGCTCAACGGAAGAGATGAGTATAATTCATTTATTCTTGGGGTCCATGCTGAGTATACCTGTTCAAAAGAGCTTTTGGAGCAGTGTGCAGAGCTAACCAGAAAATATAAGGCTCCCTTCTGGGCTCATATCCAGGAGACAGAAAAAGAAACAAAGGAGTGTCAGGAACGCTATGGCATGACTCCTTTTGAATTCCTGGATTCTTTGGGACTTTTTGAGTATGGTGGTGGCGGATACCACGTTGTCTGGACCAATGAAAAAGACAGAGAGATCATGAAAAAGCGTGGTCTTTATGCTGTTACAAACCCGGGCTCCAACACAAAGCTGGCCAGCGGAATTGCACCAATTGACCAGTATCTTAAGGATGGAATTCCTGTGGCTATCGGTACTGATGGCCCTGCCAGCAACAACTGCCTTGATATGTTCAGAGAAATGTTCCTGGTAACAGGACTGGCCAAGCTAAAGGACATGGATGCGTCAAAGGTTGATGCAGCAGAAGTCCTTAAGATGGCTACCGTGAATGGCGCTCATGCCATGGGACTTAAGGATGCTGACTATCTTGCAGAGGGCAAGCTTGCGGATATCATAATGATCGATATGCATCAGCCTAACATGCAGCCCGTCAACAACATCGTAAAGAACCTTGTTTACAGCGGAAGTAAGTCAAATGTCCTTATGACCATGATCGGTGGTATCATCCGCTATGAAAAGGGACAGTTCAATATCGGCGCAGACCCTGAAGAGATCTATGCTAAGGCAGCCGAAATATCAAAGAGGTTATATAGCTAAAATATGGAATTATATGCGATTCTGATAATTGTAGGACTCTTTATCCTGGTGGCCTTTTTACTGGGACTAAGGGATAAGATAACTGCAGAAAAGAACCTGATAAAGATCCTTACAAGGATCTACGGACAGGCCCCCACCAAACACTATAAGAATGACGACATGGACCATGTGACGGGTTTTTACAGGAATCATCAGGATGATTTCCAGATTGATGATACCACCTGGAACGACCTGAACATGGACGGTGTCTTCAAAAGACTCAACTACTGTCTTTCAGCAGCAGGAGAGGAGTATCTTTATTACATGCTCCGAACCCCTAAGCAGGAGGATGATTTTGAGAAGCTTGAAAAGCAGGTGGATTTCCTTCAGAAAAATGATGAGGACAGACGTAAAATTCAGCTGATATTTCACCGTATAGGGAATACCAGCAGATATTCAATCTACGATTACATTGATTATTTAGAGAAGTTTGGCAAGGGCAGCAATAACTTTCACTACATCATGCTTTTGGTGCTCCTTGCAGCTATAGTGCTGTGCTTTGTGAATTTCAACTATGGTTTTATAGCACTGATTATTCTTATGGTTGTTCAGATCATCTCGTATTTTAGGATAAAGAGTAATATTGATCCTTACCTGGTGACCTACAACTATATCATGAGAGTGCTCAGCTCCGTGAAGAATTTCTCTTCTCTTAAGCAGGATGTATTTGCAGAGGATATGGAGGAACTCAAAAAAGCAGCTGCAGAGTTCTCTTCCTTCAGGATGGGGGCAGATATTCTCCTTTCTCCCGCCAGAAACAATTCCTCCGGAAATCCTGTAGATCTTGTTATGGACTACATCCGCATGGTGACTCATCTTGATATCATCAAGTTCAATCAGATGTTCAGGATCATTGTGGAGAAGATGGATAAGCTGGATAAGATCCTGGAGATAACCGGCAGGATAGAAGCGTGTGTTTCTATCTCCTGCTTCAGGGCTTCCTTTGAGGGACGCTACGTTATACCTGAATTTGCTAAGGGCCCATATATGGGAAAAGAGCTTGTTCACCCACTAATAGAAGATGCTGTAGCAAATGATATTGAAACGGGGAGAGGTGTTCTCCTTACAGGATCAAATGCTTCCGGAAAGTCCACTTTCCTTAAGACCTGTGCCATAAATTCTATTCTTGCCCAGTCAATCCACACTGTTATCGGATCAGAGTACAAGGCAGAGTTTTACAGGATATTCTCCTCCATGGCACTTAAGGATGACATCTTTGAAGGTGACAGCTACTACATCGTAGAGATCAAGTCAATTAAGAGGATCCTTGATGCAGCGGCCCAGGAAGGCAGCAGAGTCCTTTGTTTTGTGGATGAGGTCCTTCGCGGAACCAATACTGTTGAGAGGATAGCAGCTTCCACCCAGATCCTTAAAAAGCTGGCAAAAGAGGGTGTTTCCTGCTTTGCAGCTACACATGATATTGAGCTGACAGCTCTTTTGAAGGAAGAATACGATATCTATCATTTCGAGGGCGATGTGACTGATAACGATGTACACTTCGATTACAAGCTAAAACAAGGCCCTGCCACCACAAGGAATGCCATCAAGCTCCTGGGAGTTCTTGGTTATGACGAGAATATTGTTCAGGATGCCCAGAAAATGGCGGATGATTTCCTGGTGAAAGGGAAATGGGCTGTGACTACTTAACGAGGTTTTTTCGAGTTTAGCAGGAACGTGTTCTGGCGAGCAAAGCGAGAGCAGAACCACATTAGAAAGGACATATATTAAATGCACGTGGAAATATATTCTGACGGGTCAGCCCGTGGTAACCCGGACGGTCCCGGAGGATACGGCGTTGTTATGCGCTATGTGGATTCCAAGGGGGAAGCCCACGAAAAGGAAATAAGCGCAGGCTATGATAAGACCACCAACAACCGCATGGAGCTTTTGGGTGCCATTGTTGGGCTGGAGAATCTTAACAGACCCTGCGAGGTAGATATGTACTCAGATTCCAAGTATGTCATCAGCGGCTTTAAGGAAGGATGGCTTAAATCCTGGATGAAGAACGGCTGGAAGACAGCTTCAAAAAAGCCTGTTAAGAACGTTGAGCTATGGCAGAGGCTCTTAAAGGCTGCAGAACCCCACAAGATCACCTGGAATTGGGTGAAGGGCCACGCAGGACACCCTGAGAATGAAAGGTGTGATGCTCTGGCAACTTCAGCAGCTGATGGTGATCCTGAGACTCTTTTGCACGACGACGGTGGGGATCTCAGGTAAGGAATTTAGATGATCTATTATATTGCAGACTGTCATTTCTTCCATGGGGCTCTCAATGAGAAGATGGATAAAAGAGGCTTTGGCAGCCCCGAAGAGATGAATGAATACATGATAAAAAAGTGGAATGACAAGGTCACTGGGCAGGATACGGTGGTTGTCATAGGAGATCTGTCCCTTGGGAAGGCTCCGGAGACGGCAGAACTCTTAAAAAGGCTTAAGGGCAAGATTGGCCTTATTGTGGGGAATCATGACAAGTACCTTAAGGCTGCAGATTTTGATGCCTCCAGGTTTGAGTGGATAGACAACTACCGGGAGATAACCGATTCCCAGAGACAGGTGGTGCTCTGTCACTATCCCATACCTTTTTACAACGGCCAGTACAGGCTTCGTCACAACAAAGATCCAAAGACCTACATGTTATATGGTCATGTTCATGAAACCAGGGATGAAGTTCTTTTGCAGAAATTCATACAGCAGATACGGGAAACAAACTACACGCCCATTCACAGTGAGCATGAGAGCAAGATCCCCTGTAATATGATAAACTGCTTCTGCAAAAGGTCGGATTACGAGCCTCTTTCCCTTTCGGAGTGGATCCGGCTGGATAATTTGGATTCAAAATAAATTAACTTTATATAAAAATATTTTCAATCGTTTTTACGCAAACAAAATAGTGATATAATTATTGTTGGACACGTTGATCATGCATCCAGAGAAATGAAGAACGGGGGCAATATGAGCGATAAGAAAAGACTTGTAACGCGTAGTGACTTTGATGGACTTGTTTGTGCAATGATCCTTAGGGAGTGCAATCTCATCGAAGAGATCAAATTTGTTCACCCCAAGGACGTACAGGACGGAAAGGTTGAGCTTTCCGATAACGATATCACCACAAACCTGCCCTATAACAAGAATGTTTTTATGTGCTTTGACCATCATGAGTCAGAGCTGACCAGAAATGCAGATATGAAGGAGAGCACAAACTGGTTTATTGAGGGCGATGCAAAGTCTGCTGCAAGGGTTGTTTACAACTATTACAAGAATGCCGGATATTCCCTTGACAGGATTTCTGATGAGATCATGACAGCAGTAGATAAGGGCGATTCTGCCGACTTTACTAAGGATGAGATCCTTGATCCTAAGGGCTGGGTTCTTATGAACTTCCTTATGGATGCCAGAACAGGTCTTGGAAGATTCCATAATTTCAGGATCTCCAACTATGATCTCATGATGGAGCTTATTGACTACTGTATCAACCACAGCATCGATGAAGTTCTTCAGCTTCCCGATGTTAAGGAGAGAGTAGACCTTTACAATGAGCAGTCAGAGCAGTTTAAGAAACAGTTAAAAGAAATATCTCACATGGAAGGCAAGGTTGTTGTAGTAAATCAGAAGGCGGCCGGAGACATCATTTATGCCGGAAACCGCTTCATGATCTACGCTCTGTTCCCAGAGGCTGAGATTTCAATTCATGTAGCCTGGGGCTTCAAAAAACAGAACACAGCTGTTATGATAGGAAAGTCCATCATAAACAAGGTTTCAAAATTCAACATCGGTGAGATGTGCCTTGAGTATGGCGGAGGCGGACATGCCAATGCCGGAACCTGCCAGATCGACAATGACAAGATCGATCAGATTCTTCCGGAGATTATAGAGAAAATTAACAATAATTGATAGTTCAGCCCGACGCATTGGCTGCGGAGGGCGTGAGAATATGATGCAGAAGTGCAGAAATCCCATCGACGAAGTCGATTCTCATGATTTCTGCATCGTATCTGCGAGGGGACTGAGCAGATAAGATTAACAACGGGTAATTTAAGTTTATGGTAGTAAATGAAACTAAAAAAGCTCTTATAGCTATGAGCGGCGGCGTTGACAGCAGCGTTGCCGCTATGCTTATGGTCAAAAATGGGTTTGATTGCATGGGCTGCACCATGCGCCTTTATGAAAATGACATGATAGGAGAGGACCTTTTCGGTACCTGCTGTTCCTTAAAAGATACTGAGGATGCCAGGCAGGTCTGCGAGCGGATCGGGATCCCTTACAACATCTATCACTACGAGATCCAGTTTCAGGACAAGGTGATAGAGCCCTTTGTGTGCAGCTATGAGCGCGGGGAGACGCCAAATCCCTGCATAAGATGCAACAAATATCTTAAGTTTGATATTCTCTATGAGAAGGCAAAAGAGCTTGGATATGATAATATAGTTACCGGCCATTATGCCAGGATTGAGGAAAAGGACGGACATTTTTATCTGAAAAAGGCTAAGGACCTTTCTAAGGACCAAAGCTACGTATTGTACGACCTTACAGAGGAACAGCTTCGTCACACCTACTTTCCTTTAGGAGAGCTTACCAAGGTGGAAGCCAGGGAAATTGCTGATGAGAACGGCTTTGTCACCTCCCATAAGAAGGACAGCCAGGATATCTGCTTTGTGCCGGATGGCGACTACGCCGGCATGATAAAGAGGTACAGGAACAAGGAGTATCCTAAGGGGAACTTCGTGGACCTTGAAGGAAACGTTCTTGGAACCCATGATGGCATAATAAATTACACCATTGGCCAGAGAAGAGGCCTTGGAATCCCGGCAGACAGGCGCCTGTACGTTAAGCGCATTGATTCTGACCGAAACGAAGTCATCCTTGCAGATGATGAGGATCTTTTTGAAAAAGAGCTTTTGGTAAGGGATTTCAACTGGATAACAGGTAACGCTCCGGAAGGTGAATTCAGGTGTCAGGCCAAGATAAGGTACAGACACAAAGAACAGCCTGCCACAGTCACAATTCTTCCGGAAGGAAAAGCCAAGATAGTATTTGATGAGCCTCAGCGCGCCATTACACCTGGACAGAGCGCTGTACTGTATGACGGGGATACGGTACTTGGAGGCGGAATCATCTGTCTATAGATCTAAGAAAAGGGGAGAGTAAATGAAAAAAGACAACATAATCCTGATAGGTATGCCCACATCAGGAAAGAGTACAATGGGCGTAATATTAGCCAAGATTCTTGGCTATAACTTTATTGATGCTGACCTGGTGATCCAGGAGCAGGAGGGAAGAAAGCTCTCAGAGATCATTGAGACTGAAGGAGTTGAGGGCTTCATTGATATTGAGAACAGGGTAAACACCGGAATAGAAGCACAAAAGACCGTGATCGCCACCGGTGGAAGCGTAGTCTATGGCAAGGAAGCCATGGATCACTATAAGAACATTGGAAGGGTTGTTTACCTTAAGGCAGACATGGATACCCTTACAAAGCGCCTTAGAAATGCAAAGCAAAGGGGCGTTGTTATGAGAGAGGGCCAGTCCCTTATTTCCCTCTATAATGAGAGAAGCATTCTTTATGAGAAGTATGCGGATATTGTTGTAGAAGAAGGAAATGACAGCTTCGAGGAGGTTGTAGCAAAGATCCTCGGGGAGCTGTCATAAAGGTTTAGAAATTATTGTTCAGGTGGAAGTTTTTTCCAGGTAGCCATCCAGAGTACTGATAACATCTGCGAAATATCTTTTCCTGGAATCGTCATCTGCGTTAAAGATCTCGTGTCTTGAGTTCTCGTAGTGGTGTATGTCTGCCTGAGGAACCTTGGCCTTAAAGGCCTTGTAGCCTTCAGAGCTTATAAGGTGATCCTGACCTGCAGTCATGACTGTTACGGGAAGTTTGAGTTTATCAGCATCCTTTATGGCTTTATCTGTTGCCTTCATGCTGGCAACTGCCCAGCCAAAGGAGGCAGAAGATATCTGATAATGCGGATCAGCAATTCGCTGATTAAATTGATAATCGAATCTCGCACGGGATAGAGCACTGCAGCCTTCGAACTTCGGAGTGGGGCTGAAGTGCTTTTGATTTGGGGCAAGTTTTTTGGACTTGCCACTGAGCAATGCGTACAGACCTATCAGACTCTTGACCAATGGATTGTAGTTATCGCTCTTCATCTTAAGCATCGGAGAAGAGAGGATAGCAGCCTTAAAGGTATCCGGATGGGACTCAAGGTAGAGAGTTCCGATACAACCGCCCATGGAGTGGGCGATAAGGAACAGCTCAAGACCTGTGGTATTTGGCTTAACTACTGTCTCTATAAAGCAGTCCAAGTCACTTACGTAGGTGGAATAGTTGTCGATGTAGATCACATCGTGCTCCGGAGCCTTACCCTCTGAATAGCCGTGGCCCCTTTGCTCTAAGAAGAACACCTTGTAGCCGGCCTTAAACAGATACCAGATGTATTCTCTGTATTTTCCGAAGAATTCAGCCATTCCGTGGACAATAACAACTGCGCCCTTTGGAGCTTCGGGAGTTGCTATGTAGTAGTTGAACTTAAGCCCCTCAGGATTGGAAAAACTGCCCTGAGTTACAAAATTTCTTTTCCATTCTTCATTCTCTGTTGTCATGACTTCAAGAAAGTCATCTTCACCTAAAAATTTGATATCACTCATTATGCTTTCCCTCCGGGACGTGTGTTATCTATGTTCCAGAGCTTGTCGTAGCTAAGGCCTGTAACCTTTTCACAGATCTGGATCTCTTCAGGTGTTATCTTTGAAGAATCCTCACCTCTGCGTCTTGCGATCTCAGTCTGAACAACCTTAAACTCTTTTCCTGTAAGAGGGAACTTGATGCCTGAGATGATGAGAAGGGCCATCAGGATAACAGGAACAAATACGTAGATATATACGATTCCGTGCTGGGTTTCAATGCTCTGGCGAAGACCGCTGTTTGCAAGGACCTCATCGTAGCCAACAGCTGACAGCAGGAAGCCGATTACAGCTGCTGAAGTACCGGATGATATTTTTCGTGCAAAGGTTGCCATTCCTGAAACGATGCCGGGTCTTCTGACAGAAGTTATAAGCTCATCCACGTCAGCCATATCAGCCATTATTGAAAAGATACTTGTCAGTGTTGCAGCGTTACCAAAGCCAATAAAGGCTGTAAGGACAAGGATCGGTGCTATTGGAGCTCCCTCCTTTGAAATAAACAAAAGACCTAAGGTTGCGATAAGCCTCATTGGTGCACCGATTAAAATGGTGGTCTTCTTGGAGGTCTTGGTCATTACAGGGCCCCAAACCAGCATTCCAAGGAGCTGTGAAATAAGGATGACAGCCATAAGGTAGGTAAAATAGCCGTTTCCGTAGCCGTTCAGTACATCGTCAACGTAATATACAGCCATTCCTGAGACGAAGTCCATTCCGCACTGTCCAAAGAGGTAGATGCAGATGAAAAGGCGGAAGGAGTGGCTCTTGAATACGCTGGCTGCCTGAGGAAAGCTCTCTAAGAGGCTTGTCTTAACGGGAGCCTTTGGATGTTCCCAGGTTCCTGCGAAGGTGACCATTGATGTTACGAAGAACAGGAAACCAAAGAGCAGAGCGCATCTCATGTAAGCTCCTGTGTCCAGGTTGTCCTTGATGATGAAGGTGGGCACAAGGCCACATACCATGGAACCAAGAGTTGACCAGATCATTCTGACGTTGGAGAACTTGGCTCTAATAGTGTAATCATCGATCATGTCAGGCAAAAGCCCGTTGTAAGGAACAGAGATGATAGTAAAGCCTGTTGAGAACAGACAGTACATGAACAGGTAAAAGACATAAAGACCTGCGATGGACTTGGTCGGAAGAGTGATCCACATGACGATGAAGGTCAGCGCTGATACAATTCCGCCGATCATGATGTAGAATCTCTTTGGACCAAACTTTGAAACGGTCCTGTCTGTGATATTACCCATCATTGGGTCTGTGATAGCGTCCCAGATCTTGCCCACCAGAGGAATGGTTCCTGCAAGGGCAGCAGGCATTCCCAGGGCCTTTGTTAGAAACACCGTGAAAAAGGTGTTGATGATGACGAAAGCACCGCCGCTGTAGAATTCGGCCATGCCATAGAGGATCTGATTAAGCAGACCATAGTTTTCTTTTTTCTTTCCCATAAATAACCCCCAAACAAATGTTATGAATTTAATGATATACGAATTGCTCCATGACAAAGTCATTCTCGCAATTCTACAAACATTCGGAAACCGCAAATTTACTTCGTAAATTGCTAATTCCTCATATTTGTTTGGGTCATAAAGTCAAAATGCTTAACATGCAAGCATGTACGCATTTTCGACTTTTGACACCTATATCATATAAATTATACTACTATAAATTTCCCTTTGACACCGCTATTTTGTTTAGGTACAATAATAACGCACGCTACTATATTCAAGTCTGAAAATTCAAATTTCTGTAGCGTCATTGGGAGGAGACAATGTCTAGAAAAGCTACCATTACACAAAAAGAAATAGTTAATGCTGCATTTAAGATCACCAAGAAGGAGGGATTTGAGCAGATCACATCCCGTAAGCTTGCTGCAGCTGCAGGGTGTTCAACCCAGCCTATTTTCCGTATATATGAGAACATGGATGCCTTAAAGCTTGATGTTTATGCTAAGGCTGCAGAGTATTATGAGGAGTATTACTCAGAGTTTAAGAAGAACCATGAGGTTCCTTTTGTAGATCTGGGACTGGCTTACATTGGTTTTGCCCAGAAGAATCCTCACCTGTTCAGACTCCTTTTCATCTCTCAGCAGGGGAGCAATGGCAAGAGCATGTACGACCTTGTAAACGGCAAGGACGAGAACGTTGTAAAAGAGATAAGCAAGGCTGCAGCCCTTGGTGTAAAGGATGCGCAGCAGCTCTTTATGCAGATGTGGATATTCATCCACGGCGCAGGCTGCATGGCTGTAACAGGAGATTATGACCTGGACGAGGCTGCCTCAGTAGGCATGCTGGAATCAGCATTTAAGTCATTCAGCGCATAAGTGAGAGACCTATGAAATTTGAGGCGGACGTTGACGTAATCACAAGAATAAATGAATGCTACTCCAAGATGAGTAAGGGCAAGAAGAACATTGCTACCTACATCTGTGACCACTACGAGCAGGCTGTGTTTATGACAGCTGCTGAGCTTGGCAAGATTGTCGGCATGAGCGAGTCCACAGTTGTAAGGTTTGCAATGAGTCTTGGATATGACGGATATCCTGAATTCCAGAAGTCCCTTGCCTCCTGGGTATCTGATAAGTTTGGATCTGTTGAGAAGGTTGGAAGAAGGTTCGGCAGGAGCACTGAAGGCGAGATCCTTAATTCAATCCTCAAGTCTGATATTTCTAATATTGAGCATACCATTAACAACATTGATGTGGCTGCCTTTAAGACAGCTGTTGATATTATACTGAAGGCAAGGACTGTGTATATAGTGGGCCTTCGTAGCTGTGAGCCCCTTGCGGATTTTCTTTGCTTTTATCTGAACATGATAAGGGGCAACAATGTGCTGATCCGCACTACCAACGTAAGCGAGATGTTCGAGCAGATGATAAGGATCGGTGACAGGGACTGTATCATAGGTATCAGCTTCCCAAGATATTCCATGAGGACCTTAAAGTGCATGGAGTTTGCCAACGACAGGAATGCCAAGGTTATCACTATTACTGATTCCGTCCACTCACCTATGAATCTGTATTCATCCTGCAACATTCTGGCTAAGAGCGAGATGGCATCCATCGTTGACTCTCTGGTGGCGCCCCTTAGTGTTATAAACGCCCTTGTGGTTGCACTTTGTATGAGAAAGCCCAACGAGGTCAAGGCAGATCTTAAGATGCTGGAGGAGACCTGGAACAACTATCAGGTATACCTCAATGACGAGATAGATTTTGCCTCAGATGATGTGGCAGTACACATCCCCGGAGTGAAGGCTGAGAGAACCTGACGAGGTATTTTCGAGTCTGGTTCGAACGTGTCATGGCGAGCAATGCGAGAACATGACTTCCTTGTGAAGAATTAAGAGGAATTATATGAAGATAGCAGTAATTGGCTGCGGAGCAGCCGGTATGATGGCGGCGCTTGCTGCTGCGGAGAGCGGCGGAAGCGTCACTATTTTTGAGAAAAATGAAAAGCCCGGGAAAAAGATCTATATCACCGGAAAGGGCAGATGTAACGTTACAAATGCCTGTGATGTGACGGACTATTTTGACAGTGTTCGCCGCAATCCGAGATTCTTGTACAGCGCTGTTTACGGCTACGACAACAGGGCTGTTATGGACTTTTTTGAAAATAATGGGTGTCACCTGAAGGTTGAGAGAGGCGACAGGGTTTTCCCTGTGTCTGACCACTCTTCAGATATCATCAGGACCTTATATAATGCGGTGAAGAAGGCAGGAGTAAAGGTTTTACTTGAAACTGTGGTACATTCTGTAGAGAGCGAAGGCGGAGAAGTTAAAGCAGTTGCCTATAGCAAAGTGAATGAACCTATAACTCATGAGGAGTTTGACAGAGTCATCGTATGTACCGGTGGAATGAGTTATCCTTCAACAGGATCTACCGGAGATGGATACAGGTTCGCAAAGGATCTGGGACACAAGATCGTGGAGCCAAGGCCCAGTCTGGTGCCTTTTGAGATAAAGGAAGAATGGGTTAAGGAACTTCAGGGGCTGTCCCTTAAGAATGTGGGACTTAAGCTGTTCCTGGAAGATGCAGGAAAGGCAACTGATGCTTCAAGTGTTGTGGCTAACGAGAAGAACGCGGTCAGCTCTGAGGCGGATGGAAAGGCTGACAATAATGCAGGTAGTAAGGCATCTGGTGGCAAGGCTGGTAAGAAGGCCCGCCCTGTGTACGACGGATTTGGCGAGATGCTGTTTACTCACTTTGGTGTGAGCGGTCCGCTGGTTTTGACTGCAAGCTGCTTTTATGAAAAAGAGAAGGCTGGAAGGCTTCTTCTTGACCTGAAGCCGGCTTTGGACGAGCAGCAGCTGGATAAGAGAGTTTTGCGGGACTTTGAGGCTGCGCCCAATAAGCAGTTTAAGAATGCGCTGGGAGGTCTTTTCCCTTCCAAGATGATACCTATTATGGTGGAACTGTCGGGGATTGATCCTGAGAAGTCCGTGAACAATATTACACGAGAAGAGAGGCAGAGTTTCGTGAAGCTCATCAAGAATGTGCCCATGACAATTACTGGCACAAGGAGCTTTAATGAGGCTATAATAACAAGAGGTGGAGTCAGCGTAAAAGAGATTGATCCCTCCACCATGGAGTCCAAGCTGATAAAGGGGCTCTACTTTGCGGGAGAAGTCATCGACGTCGACACCGAAACCGGAGGCTTCAACCTCCAGGTAGCCTGGTCTACCGGCCACCTCGCAGGGGAATCCGCGGCAACCACTTTTTTTGAATAATACGGCTTTAGAAATAATAAGGAGAATACAGATGAGCAAGAGTATAGCTATAGATGGTCCTGCGGGAGCAGGTAAGAGTACCATTGCAAAGATGGTAGCGAAGGAGTTGGGATTCATTTATGTGGATACAGGAGCTATGTATAGAGCTATGGCGCTGTATATGATCAAGAATGGGATTGATCCAAGTGAATCAGAAAAAATCAGCGCAACATGCCAGAGTGCTGATATTACCATCAAATATGAGGATGGAGTTCAGGTGGTTTATCTGAATGGTGAGAATGTAAATGGTCAGATAAGGACTGAGGCTGTAGGAAATATGGCTTCAGCTAGCAGCGTGAATGGCGATGTAAGAAAGAAACTGGTGGAGCTTCAGCAGAAGCTGGCACAGACCACGGATGTTGTTATGGACGGAAGAGATATCGGAACCGTAGTACTTCCTGGGGCTGATCTAAAGGTATATCTTACAGCTAGCTCAAAGGTCAGGGCTGACAGAAGATACAAAGAACTGGTTGCAAAGGGCGTAGATTGCGACTTTGATGCCATCGAGAAGGACATCATCGACAGAGACTACCGCGATATGCACAGGGAGATCTCTCCTCTTAAGCAGGCAGAAGACGCTATTTTAGTGGATTCTTCTGACATGACCATAGAGCAGGTAGCAGGCAAGATCCTTGAACTGTACAAGAATGTGACAGAGTGATGCTAAATATATAAGCAAGTAGTTTCAATAATGCGAGCTAGACAGTGAACTGTTTTTCAAAGTGTGAGGCAACGGTGGCAAATATGTCTGCCGATGCGATTGTCGAGCTCTACGGAGAGAAGACGCACTCCCAGTGTGGCTTCTCGGAGTTCTCAGAGGTCGGAGCAGCGGAAGACATATTTGTCACCGTTGCCGGGCTATTCGAAAGAAATGAGGTTTATATGGAAGTAATTGTTGCCGAGCATGCAGGCTTTTGCTTTGGTGTTACCAAGGCGGTGGAAACCGTTTACGACCAGATTCAGAAAGAAAAAAAGAATATATATACATTTGGACCCATAATCCACAATGAAACTGTGGTAGGAGATCTGGAGAAAAAAGGGGTCAAGGTCATCGAGAATCCTGCGCAGCTTCAGGGGATTTCGGAAGGAACAGTGATCATCAGGTCCCACGGCGTAACCAGACAGGTCCACCAGGAGCTTGAAAGCTCAGGCCTTGATATAATCGACGCCACATGCCCTTTTGTTAAGAGGATCCATAAGATCGTGGACGAGGAAAGTGCCAAGGGCAAGAGCATTATCGTGGTTGGAAGCGAGACACACCCCGAGGTAGAGGGGATTGTAAGCTATGCAAACGGTCCTGTTTTTGTTGTTGAGTCCCCTGAAAAAGCAAAATTATTCAATGAAAACAGGGAACTGGAGTACACAGTAGTGTCCCAAACCACCTATAATAAAAAGAAATTTCAAGAAACCATTGAAATAATAAATAATAATGGTTACAATATTAATATTGTGAATACTATATGCAATGCTACTGACGAGCGGCAGTCTGAGGCAGAAGAAATTGCTTCAAAGGCGGACGTTATGATTGTTATCGGTGGCGCACACAGCTCTAATTCAAGAAAACTGTATGAAATATGCAGTCAGAGATGTGCGAAAACATATTTTATTCAGACACTGGATGACCTGAAAATGGATATTGATGCATCAGTGAATCTGGTGGGTATTACCGCCGGGGCTTCAACCCCAAAGAACATTATTGAGGAGGTTCAGAAACATGTCAGAACAAACATTTGAACAGATGCTTAACGAATCGTTCAAAACAATTCACACAGGGGAGGTTGTAGAGGGAACTGTTATTGACGTTAAGCCTGACGAGATAATCCTCAACATTGGCTACAAGTCCGACGGTGTTTTAACAAAGAGCGAATACTCTAACGACAACAGTATTGACCTTACAACAGCCGTTAAAGTTGGTGACACAATGGACGTTAAGGTTCTTAAGACCAACGATGCAGACGGCCAGGTTATTCTTTCATACAAGAGACTTGCCCTTGACAGAGGCAACAAGAGAATCGAAGAGGCATTCAACAACAAGGAAGTCCTCACAGCTAAGGTTGTTCAGGTACTTGAGGGTGGTCTTACAGTCGTAGTTGACGAAGTAAGGATCTTCATTCCTGCAAGCCTTGTATCAGACAGCTATGAGAAGGATCTTTCCAAGTATCAGGATCAGGAGATTCAGTTTGTTGTAACTGAGTACAATCCTAAGAGACGCAGATACATCGGTAACAGAAGAATGCTTGTAACAGCTGAGAAGGCTGAGGCAGCTAAGAAGCTCTTCGATACAATCAGCGCAGGTGACGTTGTGGATGGTGTTGTTAAGAACGTTACAGATTTCGGTGCATTCATCGACCTTGGTGGTGCAGACGGACTCCTTCATATTTCAGAGATGAGCTGGGGCCGTGTTGAGTCACCTAAGAAGGTATTCAAGATTGGTGATACAGTTAAGGTTCTTGTTAAGTCTATCGACGGAAGCAAGATCGCTCTTTCAAGAAAGTTCGATGATGAGAACCCTTGGAAGGATGCTACTGAGAAGTACGCAGTTGGCAACATTGTAAAGGGTAAAGTTGCAAGAATGACTGACTTTGGTGCTTTCGTAGAGCTTGAGCCAGGTATCGATGCACTTCTTCATGTTTCTCAGATCGCAAAAGAGCATGTTGAGAAGCCAGCTGATGTCCTTAAGGTAGGCCAGGAAGTTGAAGCTAAGATCGTAGACTTCAACGAGGCAGACAAGAAGATCAGCCTTTCAATCAAGGCTATGTTCGCTCCTGAGAAGGAAGAGACACCTGAGGAAGAGGGCGATGTAGTATCAGTTGACATCGACAAGGTTATCGCTGAGCAGTCAGAGGAGACACCTGAAGCTTAATATTTATTTGAAATTTTGAGGACCGGTGGTATTACCACCGGTCTTTTTTATAGTCCCAATCCCATCCATATCGGAATTAAATGCCAATTAAAGTTTTCTAAAAAATAACACCATGAGATTTGTACGAAAATTTATTTATAAATAATTTATTTTACATACAATTCCAACTAATATAGAATTAATTGTGTGACCTTGTGGTCAATAAAATAATTCAAAAAAACTAGGAGGAATTGTGCTTTATGGCAGCTGATTACGAGTGGTTTAAAAAGGGCGTGTATGATCTGACAAAGATTGATCTTAATGCTTATAAAGAGAAGCAGATGAAGAGACGAATCGATACTTTGATCGGTAAGTATGAGGTTAAGGGCTATGACGGCTTCCTTGATCTTATCAAGAAGGACAGAGAAGCGCTGGATTCCTTCGTTACATACCTTACCATCAACGTATCTGAGTTCTTTAGAAACAAAGAGCAGTGGGAGCTGATGGACAAGGAGATGGTTCCTGAACTTATGGGTAAGTTCGGTAAAAACCTTAAGATCTGGAGTGCAGCCTGCTCAACAGGTGATGAGCCCTACACCATCGTTATGATGCTCTCCAAGCATATTCCTTTAAATCAGATCAATGTCTATGCTACAGACCTGGACGCAGTTGTTCTTGCAAAGGCTAAGGCAGCTATCTATGACAAGAAGGAAGTTGCAGGTGTTCCTGATGAGTTTAAAAAGAAATACTTCACCGAGACAGAAGATGGCAAGATGAAGGTTTCAAGTGAGATCACCTCAAGAGTAACCTTCAAACAGGCAGATCTTCTTCGCGACCCGTATCCGAAGGATTGTCATCTCATCGTTTGCCGTAATGTTCTTATCTACTTCACTGAAGAAGCCAAGGACGATATTTTCAGAAAGTATTTTGCAAACCTTAAACCCGGCGGAATCCTCTTTATTGGAAGTACAGAGCAGATCGTAAACTATAAGGATATCGGTTTTGTAAGAAAGAACTCCTTCTATTACGAGAAACCGGAAGCATAAGCCGGCGCCCGGATCACAAATTATGAATTGTTAAAAGAGATGTGGAGCCACTTCACATCTCTTTTTCGTATAAATATCTAAAATGCTTTTGGGATTTTGGAGGAAACAGCTATGATGGACTTTGGAAAACAGGAAGAGTTAAAGAAAAAAAGAAATAGCTGGTACGTCCCTTATGGTAGAATAGAGAAAGGTAGGCGAATTCGGAAAGGGACATAAAATGATCAAGACCAGAGAGGCAATAACAACTTCGGATAACCTGAATGAGGAGGCTTTAGCTCTTTTGCCAAAGCGCCTTGACTGTCGGATGGAGGATATATTATTCATTGATATCGAGACCACCGGGCTATCGCCGAGAAATAGCGAACTGTATCTAATTGGAACCGGATTTTTCCAGGATGGGAAGTGGCTCATCAGCCAGTTCTTTGGGGAAAACACCAGTGAGGAGGAAGCGGTTTTATCAGCTTTTTCAGATTTCTCCAGAAACTTTAAGGTGCTGGTACACTTCAACGGAGACAGATTCGATATCCCGTTTCTTCAGAGCAAGTTTAAGGAGCATAAGCTGACGGATCCCTTTGAGAGGATGGTGTCCTACGATCTATATAAGCACGTAAAAAAATATAAGACTCCCTTGGGGCTTCCTGACTGCAAGCAAAAGACCATCGAGCTTTTCCTCGGTATCGACAGGGAGGATAAGTACGACGGCGGAAAGCTCATTGCAGTCTACAAAGACTACGAGGAGTCCAAGGACAGCGAGCTTCAAAGGCTCCTTCTTCTCCACAATTTTGAGGATGTGAAGGGCATGCTGAAGCTCCTGCCAATCCTTAACTACGAGGAATTCTTTGAGAGTTTCAAGAATCTTCCAAAGGTTTCTGTAAGGACCGACGAGGAGATCGATGAAGCCAGGTACATGGAAGGGCAAGCTCTTCCTCTCCGGGCAAGGAAGGTACAGGCCAATCGCTACAAAGACTTTGATGGAAAAGAAAAGTCGGAAGTATATATGAAACTGGTGCTTCCAATAGAGCTTCCCTCATCCATAGCCGGCAATGAGAACGGGTGCTTCTTCAAGGCCCAGGGCCGGGAAGCCACCTTAAAAGTGCCACTCTACGAGACTGAGCTCAAATATTTCTATTCAAACTACAAGGATTATTATTACCTCCCTAAGGAGGATATGGCTATACACAAGTCCCTAGCCACTTTTGTGGACAAGGACTTCAGGGAGAAGGCAAAACCTGAGAACTGCTACACCAAAAAGGAAGGTCAGTACCTGATGGAGTGGGATCTTACTTTTGCCCCCTTTTTCAAAAGAGAATATAACGATAAAAGCTTTTTCTTTGATCTGAATGAGAACATGAAACAGAGCCGTTTTGCTATGAGTCTGTACGCGTCTCATGTGGTGGCTCACGTGATGGACCTTTAATACTGGAGGACAAGGCCTATGATGGACAGTGGTTACAAGCAGGTTGACAAGAACAAGAATGTGATCGACACAACTTCCAAGAATGCTGAGATCTTCAAGCCCAAGATCGACACAGGCATGAAAGAGGATAATGAATACAAGCACGTGATCGATCAGAAGAGCGTTCAGGAGCTGAATAAGGAAAAGAGCAATGATAATATCATCCAAAACGTTGATGATGACCAGAGCATTTCCATGGTCCTGGACGAGAACCAGCCACTATTTGTCAAAAGACCTGTTCCCGCGCTTTCCAGGGAGCTGTCCATTGCCATTAACAAGGTATATAAGTGGGGAGACCTTAAGCGTGATACCTCACAGCCTGTTCATGATGCAATATCTGCCCTAAAGCAGGCAAATTCCGAGTCGGAATTTGTGGCTTCCTTTACCGAGCTTTTGGAAAAATGTATTAATTACATGACCATAAATGCCGGTACTCGTAAAAATATCTTTGGAAGCGGAGAGCAGCGCAAGGAGGATATCAGAGGCCTTCTCGATGCCCTTGCAAAGTATGCTGCAAACTCAGGTTCCAATCTTTTGTATGTTCTTGACAGCACCTTAGCAGAACAGGATCAGAACTTCAAATACACCAAATCTTTTAAGAAATCCTTAAATGACGCACTTACAAATAAATATGGAAATAAGCTCACCGGAAGACAGGGCTGGCAGGTTGCAGAAGAAGGCGAGCAGAAGATGCTCAGTGACCTTGAGGACTGGGGAGGAAGCTGTGAAGCGCGGGCAAAAGCTCTTTTAGCCGCAAGAAAAGAAAGGCCAAAGCCAGATTTTATTGAGTTTGATCTAAGACCTGATGTTCTGGAGAGGACCATTAAGGAACTGACCATTCCCGATACTAAGTCCATGGACGACTATGCCCTTTTAGCTAATCCTCAGATGGAAATCTTCAGGGAAAAGATGTACAACCCCCTTATGCAGAATCTGAATAAGCTGATATTTACGGGACAGCTGACGGATATGGGCGAGATACTAAAACTCCGCACAAAGATGGAAGTCCTGAGGCAGCAGTTGAACCTTTATGATGCCAGATTATCCATCATGGCCGGGGAACAGGCTGATTTAGAGCGCAACGAGCTTTTGGTGAACAATGCTTTGTATCTGCAGGACATGGAGGAGGCAACAAGGACCAGGACCCTTGAATCCATGAAGGGTGATGATCTGATCGCTTCCTTCAAGGGCTACGAGAAGGTTCTGGAACCAAACAAGAAACTGACCACCCAGGACCTTAGAAACAGGCTTTACATCATAGAGCAGAACCGGGCAAAGCAGGATTATGTTACTATGGCGACTTCTCTTGCAAGGGATACGAAGCTTCAAAGGGTTGATGACGAGGACAGAGTTGAGCGCTACAAGAAGCAGCGCGGCGTCATAGACAGAGTGCTTTCTACAGATTTTTCTGAGCTGCTTAATACAAATGTCAGCGAGACGGGACTTATCAGTAACCTGACAAAGCGCCAGGAGCTTTTGACCATGCTCACTGATCTGGAGCAGTTCCTTGATGGCGTATATGAAAATGAAGGTGCCCTTAAAGCGGAGGAAAAGGAAGGTCTCAATAATGAAGACATCCTTCTCATGGATTCAGAGAAGCAGGAGCTTTCAGCCCTTGTGGAACTTGGCAGACTCTTTAGCCCCTATCTGCCAAAGCTTCGTGCCTTTATGGATAATGAGGATGGCTATAGTGTTCTTAAGTCTTCTGATTATCATTCCCTTCCGGATGGAGAGCATAAGCAGCATCTTCTCACCAAGCCGGAACAATTCGGGGAAGGCCATGTAAATGAATTTAAGGTTTACAAATCCTGCGTGGCTTTCAAGGAGTTAAAAGAGATAGAGGATGTTATAGGCGCAGAGCTTGCGGATAAGGCGAAACTTCTTAAAACCCTCAGAACCCAGAATGCAGCTGTGGCTGAGTTTGTGCGCCAAAAACGGGAACAGGAGAGGCTGGAGAGAGAAAAAATCGAGGAACAGCAGAGGCTGGAGAGAGAGCAGAAAGAAGCTCAGGAGAGGAAGAAGAAAGAGGCACATAATAAATTTAAGGAAACCTTCAGCGATTTTAATCCTGTTGACTTTATCAGGGGTGAACTGAGTAAGGGAGACAGCCTGGATAAAATGACCAGGAAGAAGTCTGGCAGGAAAGTTGACGCCGAGGATCTGGAGAGCACCTATGAGAGGCTCCTTAAGGAGGACGTTACTATTGCCATGAAGGAATATGACAAGCTTGTCCTTTCAAACCTTCTTAAAGAGGGAGTCAAGAAAGCTGTAGGTGCCTATAACGCCCTTTCTGACAAGAATGCAAAGCCCGGAGATGAATTAAAGGCAAGGGAACTTTGTGTAAATACCATGTCTGAACTCAGTGGGGTAGACAAAGAAAAATTTGACCTGATACCAACAGACGTGATAGCCAACAGGCTTTCCAGGATAGAGACCGAGAAGTACTTTGATTCTAAAGCCTTTAATGAGGATGTTAAGGCAATTCTTGAAGATGCCGGGCAGTACACTGATGAGATTTCAGGCATTCTCGTTCCGCTTTCAAAGAAAAAAGACCTTGACATGGCTGAAAGCCTTAAGCTCAGGGAGTACTCCATGTGCGCTATGGAAGTCTGCCTGGATAAGTGTGCGAAGGGAAGAAAGACCTTTGACAAGTTCGACACTCATTTCCTGACTGAGCTTGCCCTTGGTCTTCTTGCCATAGATGACATTGATCTTAAGGACAAGGAGAAAGTACCTACTGAAAAAGAGCTTAAAAAGGTTAAAACAGTTTCAGTTACACTTCTTTCCCTGCTTACCGGTAAGGATAAGGCTGAGTATGAGTTCATTCCGGTAAAAGAGCTTTCGGAGATCATGTACGAGGCTACATCAAGGCTTGGTTCTGAGCTGGAGATTGTTCCTTATATTGAGGAACAGGTGACCCTTGAGAAGAGAAAGAAGATTGTCAGGGATGGCTCCGCCGCCTACGAAAAGCTGGATAAAAAGACTGCGAAAAAGTCTGAGATCGACAAGGCACGAAACACTGTTATAGAGGCGCTTGTTTCTCTATCGGGAAGCGAAAAGGGCGTTTTTGACCAGATACCAATTGACAAACTATACGAGATCTTAAAGGATTTACAGGATAGTGTGCAGGACCCTAAAGCCATGGAGCAGATAGTCCTTGGGAACTTAGAGACCTTAGATATGATCCTTGACTATGAAGGATTATTCAAGGTGATAGGTGACCTTGAAGGGGACAAGGATATGTCCCAGGATATGAAGGATTATCTGGTGGCTGAGTATGGCTTAATTGCCTATGGCAAGATGCTGGATAAGCTGGGCCTTACTGACCAGCAAAAGGATGTTACAAGAGAAGGCTTTGATCCTGAAAACCTTAAGCATTTGCCTGAGGCAGTGCTTATGGGAACTCATTTTATAAAGAATAATCCTGACAGCATATATAAGGAGGATACGAAGGCTTTCAGGGAGGGGGCTTGCAATTTCCTTTCACAGGTTACCGGTAAGGAGCCTGGAACCTTTGCAGATCTTCCTGTTTACGACCTTAAGAAGATATGCCGTGATCTCATTAAGGTGGCAGGGAATAAGGAAATCTTTGAAAAGACAGTAGAAAATCTCAATGATACTTACCTGGAAAGTTACCGTGGACAGGCCTTTGTGGATGAGCTTACATTGCTCATGGGTAAGGCTTCCGAAATAAAGAAAAACCAGCCGAAAGATAAGGGCAACAGCGACAACTATGCCCTTCGTGACCTTAGGGAGGTGGCAATTCATTTCATCATTGATATTGCTAAGGTAGAGGATATCTCAAGAGAGGAACTTGAAAAGCTTCCGGGCATGACTCTGTACACCATGGCTTTAGAGCAGGCTACCAGGGAAAAGGAGATGGTTCCTGAATACGACCCGGAAACTGACTGGAGCTATAGGAGCAGGAGGGCTTCCGTTGAGAAAAAATGGATGCAGGTAAAAGGAATAGCAGAATCTATCCGTATCCACAAAAATCGCCTGACAAAGGAAACTAAGGCCTATGATAAGCAGCTCACTAAACTGGCAGAAACTAATAAAAAGGGCAAGAATGACAAGAAGATACAGGAAGTTACCATGGCAAAGAATGCGCTTGTTGCCAAGTACCTGCCTGAGATAAGCGTGCTGGAAAAGAGAACTCTTGATATCCAGGACAAGGCCCGTGAGGAAGAGAAAGAGTTAAATGAATACTTAGAAGTAAAGAAAGCTGAGCACAAGAATCTTGATAAGTCTGTAGCTAAACAGTACCTGGAAAGGGATGAAGTACAAAGAGACGAGTATGACAGGGCTGTAGCCATGACCAGCACCGCTCAGCTTAAAAAGGAAATAGATACCAGTGAGAAGCATTGGAGTAAGGAGGCAGAAGATGTCTTTTCACTCCTTTCTGATCTGATCTCCATGGAGAAGCTCTTTGACAAAAAGGGTAATGAGGTTCCTGCAGCTGACAGGATGAGAACGATTCTGTCAGGCAAGGTATCTCTCCTTACTATGCTCCTTAATCAGAGAGCTAACAGGAACCCCAGTAAGGGCGTAATGAATGAGATATCAAGGGAGCTGTCAGGACCTGAGGCTATACTTATGTCTACCATTTCAGGACAATTCCTTGATAGTATTTTTGGCGCCTTTGAGCACCTTGGTAAAAAAGACGAAGGCTGGACTGAAAAGGAAGTCGCAGACATTTTAAATAGCAAGGAGATGGCACAGCATCTTCAGAACTCAGACAAGATCCTTGAAAAAGCCATTGGAGAAGGTGATGTCCACATAACGGATATGGTAAGCGAAGCTGCAGATGACCTGTTTGGCAGCAGGACTGGAGGCCTTGTTCCTGAGGATGATGTTCTTATGTACATCATCAATAACATGATGACTGAAGAAGAGAGAGAAAAGATCATCCCTAAGGAGCAGGAGCTTACGGATAAGGAGAAGCTTCAGAACATTCGTGACTCTGTATTTGACATGAACAACGGACAGGGTAAGTTTCTTTACAAGGTCATCAAGGACTATTACAAGGAAGCTCCGCTGTCCCAGAGACGCTTCATGATGTCCTATCTGATAAAAGACTTAAAACCCACTCAGAAAGGTGTCAGAGGAAGAGAAAAGGGAGCTATCTTCTTTGCATCAATGCTTAAAGGTGCAGGCCCTATCATGCAAAAGCTCTTCCAGGGCATTCCTGAGCACATGCTTATGAAGCAGTTCATGCCTGCCCTCAGCGTTGTTAAGTCAGGACTTCGTCCTATTCCTACTGAGTATGTTGACAGGCAGCTTGCAGAGCTTAAGAGAAACGCCAATGATAATCTTCTGAATAAAAAGAAGAAGGAGAAAGTAACATCCATCGAAAAGGTAAGGAGCCTTGGTGCAGCATCCATAGCTGAGACCTTCCTTTGCAATGTAACCTATGAGGGACAAAAGGGCCGGCGCAAAGAGCAGGTGGTTGTTAAGATCATGCGCCCAGACGTCAATTTGGAGCGCCTTACTCAGGAAAAAAGATTTATAGAAAAGTGTGCTGCTCAGACCGATAAGACAGGAGTTATGCTGTCATCCTTCAATGCCCATTACAACAAGATCGTAGAGGAGCTGGATTTTGGCAATGAGATCAAGAATGCCAATATGGGAGAAAAAGCTTACACCAAGGATCCTAAGGTGCATTCCGTAAAGATATCCACCACCATTCCTTCGGGCAAGAACTATCTTGTAATGGATAAGGCTGAGGGCGTTACTGCCGACCGCTATATTGAGGAACTGAAAGAACTTTCATTAAGCAGCATAAAGGAGTTTGACAGTCTGGTTGGACCGGCTGATAAGCGTTACACCATGTCCATAAAAGATTTTCCTCGGCATACTGAAATAAGAAAGAAGATAGCGGACAAGCTCATAGAGGCACAGAAGTGCCAAAAGAATATGGAAAAACTGGTGGAGACCTGGATTCAGGATGCGCTGTTTACAAGCGTCAGTAAACATATGTATTTCCATCATGGAGATCTTCACGCCGGTAATATTATGATCAACAAGGACTTCGCTACGGTTTTGGATTATGGAAACTGTACTACCCTTGACAATAGCGCAACGGGTTGGTTTTCATCAGGCAAGGTTGATAACATCGTCAAGATGATGGCTGCTGCTTTTAAGGGATTTTCGGGTGATTTCGTAAAATTCCTTGAGGCTTTCATCGCTCTTGATGGAGATAAAAACGATTACAATTCTCTGCCTGATATGAAAAAGAAAGAAATGAAGGATAAGCTTACAAAAGAGCTTGAAGTGGTGCTTAAACTTGGTGGGGAAGAGAATACCGGTGAACGCATATTTGTAGCTCTTTTAAAGGCACAGGAAGCGGGATTTAAGCTGCCTCAGGAGCTCATTAACTTCTCCCAGTGTCAGCAGAGGCTTGAGAATTCTTTGAATGAGTTTAATGGTGCCATAGAGTCACTTAAAGATGCCTTAGAGATCATAGACAGGGTTCGTGTTACAGATTTAGAGCTCCATGGGAAAGAGGTGACATTTGATCCCGTTAATAAAATGCTCTTAAATATTCCGACGGGCTTTTCCAATGAGACACCAAAGACTGTAATTGAGCAGACATACATGACCTACAGGAGTATAGATAAGGAGGAGATCAGGAAGACAATTCGTGATCCCCAAAAGCTTGATGCCTTTAGGGAGGGGCAGATGCGCGTCTATATGGATGTGAAGGAACATCTGGAAGGTGAAGAAACCAAAGCGTTTTTTGCTGATGCTCACAAGAAAATGATCAAATGGAATAAGGAATATTCTGAGTATAAGACCTATAAGGATTTAAAGAAGGAGGATATTCTCGACAAGAATAAGCTGAAAAAGTTCGATTATTATAAGACCATGAAGGAGGAAATGGGCAGCTTTTTATTGGATTTTTCAGATGACGTAGGCTTCTTTGATTGCATCGGAAAATTTTCAACCTTGTCCGATCTTGCTGCTACCGCCTCCATGAATTACGCTGAGGAGAGCTGGGAGCGGCTTTACGAACTGTTTGAAGTGAAACTGCAAAAAATGTATTCCCTTGGAGTTAAGTTTGACAATTATCAGAAAGCTGTCACAGAGAAAGTGAGCGAGGAAAAGCGATTAAAGCTTGAGGAGGAGTTCCTTGATGCTTTCTGCGATATGTACGAGGAAGACACACTTGAGCGAAATGAAATTGTTGAGATGTCCAAGCTGATCTCTCCTGATCTTGACCTGGCCAATTATCATAACAACAGGGGAGAAATACCTGTATTCGACGCCCTTAGAGATTCCGAAAAATATCATACCTGGGATTACTTTGACCAGATTGATGTTACGGAAAAGGATGGAACGGTCCATAAGGAATACGTACATGGCAAAAAAGCAGAGAAAGTAGTAGCTATCTGGCCAAGGATGAAGGAGCTTCATTCAATCAAGAAGCGCTCACCCCAGGAGGAGGCAGAATGGGAGCAGCTTATCAAAGAAGCCGGGCAGCAGATCACCTTTATGTATATTGAAAGCAAAATGAGTAAAAATTGTAAAAAGATGGAAGAAGAGCTTGCTGATTACTTCAAGGATGAATCTGCCGAGGGCAAAGAATTCAAACTTTCCTACCAGGAACTAAGAAAGGTGCAAGAGGAATACGTTAATGCTAAATATGAGGAGAATCTTTCCGATAAAGAGATGGCTCTTTTGAAGCAAAGAAGAATTGATGTCAACAAGAGGTTCCTTTTTGCCTTTAGAAATATGGTTGAAAAGAGATTAAGGCCTGTCTATGACAGCGTTAAGGACTACAGACCTACGGAACTTAATGATTTCGTGTCTCTGATGGAAGACAGGATTTTGAATAACAAGAAAAAAGTACTTGCTATTCTAAAAACTGATTCAGTTAAGTACGTATTGTAAATGCCATACTTTGGTCAATTATTTGCTGAAAAAAATTGATGTTAATCATCATTTTTTTGGCAAAAACGAGTATAATAGGTAGTGATGATGTGGGTCAGATTTTGCATCTGGCCCACTTTGTCAATATGAAAAAAAGTAGGAAGGTTGGGAGAAATGGCAAGAGGTACTTTTACGGGCGGAATTCACCCTTACGAAGGCAAAGAGCTTTCTAAGGACAAGCCCATCAAAACTGTGCTACCAAAAGGGGAACTGGTTTATCCTGTTTCTCAGCACATTGGCGCACCGGCAAAGCCAATTGTTGCAGTTGGTGACCATGTCCTTACTGGACAGATGATCGCTGAAGCTGGCGGATTCGTATCAGCTCCGATCTATGCCACTGTTTCCGGAACTGTTAAGGCCATCGAGAAGAGACGCCTTGCAACCGGCGCTATGTGCGACAGCATCATCGTAGAAAACGATGAGAAGTATGAAGAAGTTGAGTTTAAGCCTGCAAAGCCCTATGAGGAGATGACTGCTCAGGATAAGATCGATGCAGTCCGCCAGGCGGGTGTTGTAGGTATGGGAGGAGCAGGATTTCCAACTGCAGTCAAATTCTCTCCCAAGGAGCCTGACAAGATCGATTACGTAATTGCCAACTGTTCAGAGTGTGAGCCTTATCTTACCTCTGATTACAGAAGGATGATCGAGGAGCCGGAGCTTCTTCTGGAAGGTCTTAAGATCGCTGTTAGTATCTTCCCTAACGCAAGAGGTATTCTTGCAATCGAGGACAACAAGCCCGATGCGATCGCCAAATTCAAAGAATTAACTAAAGATGAAGACAAGATCAGCGTCAAGGTAGTTAAGACCAAATACCCTGAGGGTGCTGAGCGTATGCTTATCTATGCCTGCACAGGCAGAGAGATCAACTCATCTATGCTTCCCGCAGATGCTGGATGCATCGTAGATAACGTTGATACCCTTTGTGCTGTTTGCAGAGCAGTCAAGGAGGGACGCCCTCTCATGGAGAGGATCGTTACCATCACCGGAGAAGCAGTTAACGAGCCCCAGAACTACAAGGTAAGGATCGGTACCAACTACCGTGAGCTTTTGGATGATGCAGGACTTAAGTGCGAACCTGCCAAGATCATTTCAGGTGGTCCTATGATGGGCTTTGCCGTATTTGATCTGGATGTTCCCACAACCAAGACTGCGTCTGCTTTGACTTGCCTTACAAAGGACGAGGTTTCAGCTTTGGAGCCATCAGCCTGCATCAACTGTGCACGCTGCGTTGAGGTATGTCCTGAGAGACTTGTTCCAAAGAATCTTGCGGATGCGGTTGAACATAATGACGAGAAGGCATTCCTTAAGATGTACGGAATGGAATGCTGCGAATGCGGATGCTGCAGCTTTATCTGCCCTGCAAGACGTCAGCTTACCCAGCTGATAAAGGGTATGAGAAAGATCCAGCTCGCCAACAGAAAGAAGTAAGGGGGACATTTGAATGAGCGATTTAAGAAAAGTGTCATCCAATCCGCATGTGAGAAGTAAGACCACCACATCCAATATCATGATGTGGGTTATAATAGCTCTTTTGCCAACAACAGGCTATGGTATTTACAACTTTGGACTGAATGCACTTATTATAGTTTTATTGTCTGTAGCAAGCTGTGTGCTTACAGAGTTTCTTTATGAAAAGGCCCTGAAAAAGCCTGTCACTGTGGGAGATTTCTCTGCAGCGGTAACAGGTCTTTTGCTGGCCCTTAACCTGCCATCTACAGTGCCGTGGTGGATCCCGGTTCTTGGCGGTATCTTTGCTATCATCATGGTTAAGCAGATCTTTGGAGGTCTTGGACAGAACTTCATGAACCCTGCACTGGGTGGAAGATGTTTCCTTGTTATCTCTTTCCCTGCTATCATGACCAACTTTATTACAGATACATATACAGGAGCCACACCACTGGCTAACCTTAAGAACGGCGTTGAGCCAAGAGTTATGGACATGATCATCGGTAATACTGCCGGTACCATCGGTGAGACATCTATGCTCTGCATCGTTATCGGAGCCATGATCCTGTTTGCAGTTGGTGTTATTGATTACGTGATCCCATTCACCTACATCATCACCTTCTCACTTTTCGTTCTTCTCTTTGGCGGATATGGATTTAACTTCTACTATCTGGCTGCACACCTTGCAGGTGGCGGACTTATGCTTGGTGCCTTCTTCATGGCAACAGACTATGTTACATGTCCCATCACTCCAAAGGGCAGAGTGATCTACGGTGTGATCTTAGGTCTTTTGACCGGAATCTTCCGTATCTTCGGTGCTAACGCAGAGGGCGTTTCCTTCGCTATCATCATTTCAAACCTGCTTGTACCGCTTATTGAGAAATTCACAATACCAAGAGCCTTCGGTATTAAGAGAACAGCAAAGAAGGAGGCGAAAAAAGCATGAACGATACAAAGTCTATGATCAAGAATGCGCTTATCCTTTTTGCTATCACATTAGTTGCTGGTGTTCTTTTGGGAATCGTTTATCAGGTAACAAAAGAGCCTATCGCTTACCAGAACAAGCTTGCACAGGATAAGGCTAATCAGTCAGTATTTGCTGCTGCTTCAACCTTTGATGATGTTGCAACAGACGAAAGCGGCGCTTTAGCTGCAGTTACAGATTTTACCGGAGTTACCATCGAGAGCGTAAAAGAGGCTAAGGATGCTTCAGGCTCTGTTCTTGGATATGTAATCCAGGTTAAGTCAAAGGGCTACGGCGACTTCATCACCTACACAGTTGGTATCACCAATGAAGGTAACGTAAACGGAATTTCTATCATCTCAATTGCTGAGACTCCGGGACTTGGAATGAACGCTGAAAAGGTTGTTGTTCCACAGTTCGTAGATAAGGCAGCTACTGTATTTGGCGTTGCAAAGAACGGTCAGGTCACAGATCCAAACACACAGATCGAGGCCATCTCCGGAGCAACAATCACATCAAAGGCAGTTACCAATGGTGTGAATGCAGCAGTTACTTATTTCAATAATGTATTGAAAGGAGGTCAGTGATGAGTATGGATGCTAAAAAAGGCGCTTTAGGTTTTAAGGCCAATACTCCGGCCGAGAGATTTTTCAACGGTCTCATTGCTGAGAACCCTACCCTTGTACTTATGATCGGTATGTGTCCGACACTGGCTGTTACATCATCAGCTATCAACGGACTTGGAATGGGACTTGCAACTACATTTGTACTTGCACTTAGTAACGCAGTTATTTCTGCTCTGAGAAAGGTAATTCCTTCGACAGTCAGAATTCCTTCTTTTATAGTAGTAATAGCTTCCTTCGTAACACTGGTTCAGCTTCTTATGCAGGCTTACCTTCCATCACTTAATGCAGCTCTTGGTGTGTACATTCCACTTATTGTTGTTAACTGCATTATCTTCGGAAGAGCCGAGGCATACGCAAGCAAGAACGGAATCGTACCTGCCTTCTTTGATGGTATCGGTATGGGAATCGGATTTACCTGTGCTATTACCTGCATTGGTCTCATCAGAGAGTTCATCGGCGGAGGAACAGCCTTTGATGTTCAGATCCTTGGTGAGGGCACAGTAGTTCCTGGACCTGTAGGCGCATTCCTTTCAGGATATCAGCCAATCTCAATCTTCATCCAGCAGGCTGGAGCCTTCTTTGTACTGGCATTCCTTATTGCCATCATGAACAAGGTTAAGATGAATATGGCTAACAAGGGAAAAGACACATCGAAGTTCGGTCAGGGATGCTGCTCATCTGCAGAGGAAGCAGCTGCTGACAAGATCATGGAAGAAAAGGAGGCTAAGAACTGATGGGAGAACAGATTTTAAGTCTTGTTGCGCTCATGCTTAGCGCTTCACTTATTAATAATGTAGTACTTAGCCAGTTCCTTGGACTTTGTCCTTTCCTTGGTGTTTCCAAGAAGACAGATACAGCCCTTGGAATGGGAGCAGCCTGTGTATTCGTTATCACAATGGCTTCACTGGTCTGCAGTATCATTTACAAGTTTATCCTTGCTCCTTTGGATCTTTCTTATCTTCAGACCATAGTATTCATTCTTGTTATTGCGATGCTGGTTCAGTTCGTTGAGATGATCCTCAAGAAATATGTGGTTTCTCTGTATCAGGCACTGGGCGTTTACCTTCCTCTGATCACAACAAACTGCGCAGTTCTTGGTGTAGCTCTTAACAACGTAACTGATGGATACTCAATTCTTCAGAGTGTGGTTTGTGGTTTTGCAACTGCTGTAGGATTTACGATCGCTATCGTTATCCTTGCAGGTCTTCGTGAGAAGATGGAGTACAATGATATACCTGCTCCGTTTAAAGGGATGCCCTTAGTTCTTTTAACATCAGGACTTATGGCAATTGCATTCACAGGCTTCTCAGCTCTGAAATAATCGGCACCTATTAATAAGGAGATTAATCTTATGGTAACTGGAATTATTATTGCAACATGTGTGGTTGCAGGCGCCGGTATCGTCATCGGACTGATCCTTGGCGTTGCAGACCTTAAGCTCCATGTTGATGTAGACGAAAAGGAAGCTGCCATCTTAGAGGCACTTCCCGGTAATAACTGTGGTGGTTGTGGATTCCCCGGATGTTCCGGATGCGCTGCAGCCATAGCAAAGGGTGAAGCTGCTGTCAACCAGTGTCCTGTAGGAGGAGCACCGGTGGCAGAGATCATCTCAGGGATCATGGGCGTTGAAGCCGGTGATTCCACAAGAATGGTGGCATATGTTCACTGTCAGGGAGATTGCGAAAAGGCAAAGAGCAAATATGATTACAACGGAGTGCCTGATTGTAGACTCCAGACCCAGGCTCCGGGCGGCGGATCAAAGACCTGCTCCTTTGGCTGTCTCGGTGGCGGAAGCTGCGTATCCGTTTGCCAGTTTGATGCCATCCACGTAGTGAACGGAGTGGCAATGGTAGATAAGGAGGCTTGTAAGGCCTGCGGTAAATGTATCGATATCTGCCCAAGACATCTCATTGACCTTATTCCATATGATGCAACTCAGGTTGTTTCCTGTAAGTCACAGGATATGGGTAAAGATGTAAATCAGTACTGCTCAGTTGGATGTATTGCTTGTCACATCTGTGAAAAGAACTGTCCTTCTGGAGCGATCACAGTTGAGAATAATGTAGCTGTTATCGACCAGGAGAAGTGCACACACTGCGGAACCTGCGTAAGCAAGTGTCCTAAGAAAGCTATAAAGGCTGTATGACGCATAATAACTAAATTCTAAAAGTCATGTCCCATTTATAAAGGGCATGACTTTTTTTATTTGCATTTGTTTAGAATTATAAAGTCAAGTTGTATAGTTATAAACTAAAAATAAAACAACTCTTAAGGGCAAGTGAATATATAGTTAAGAAACAAATGGTAACCACAATATGATGATTTTTATGATTACAATATCCTTACAATGATTTCAAGAAGCACAGTTATGGCTGTTTATGTATAAAAATATGAGAGGGAGATAGAAATCTCAAGTTCAGAAGTAAAAGTAGCTTAATCCTAGAAAACATCTGGGATTGAGCCACTTTTACTTCTGAACTTGAGATGCCACAAGGGCTTGCGGATGATTTATAATCTATTCAACTTCTGAACTCGGGAGATTTCAAATAATAACCAATAATAAAAATTCTAAAGAGTTGCGAAAAATCGCAGCTTTTTAACACTTAATGAAAAAACGTGTAAAATAGATATATGAAAATGATACATTTAAATATCATCTTAGAGAAAATCCCGACAGTTCTATTGCTGTCGATAAACGCAACTAATGTCTGCCATTGCAATAAATGGCAAGGGGGCATGTGAAGTGAAGTGGAAAAGGATACTGGCAGGTATAATACTTGTCCTGGTTATTATAGGTCTCTGCTTCGGATGGATCTATTACATGAAAAGAATAAGGACAAAACATCCGGATTTATCAGTAAATTCCAGAGACAGCATAGTCTATGATGCTGATGAAGAAATCGAACTGACAAATGCAAAGTATAATGACCCGCAGTTTTATGAAAAAGCAACAAAGATAGAAGGATACAAGGCATCGCAGCACAAGGTATCTTTGGTTTTTGCAGGTCTGACAACTCCGACGGAAATGCAGAAGATCCTTGATCTTCTAGATGAATATGATATCAAGGCCACATTTGTCTGCGATGGAGTTTCAGCATCTGAAATACCGGATACTGTGAATGATATCAAAAAGCGTGGAAACATATTGGCAAACTATGGAATGAATATGGAAACGCATTGGGAAACGCTTGATGATGATACTATCCTTGATACTGTTACCCGCACCCAGGCGATTTTAAAGAGGATAACGGGAGAATATCCGAACTATGTTATGGGAAATGCAACGCAGATAAACAGAAACATGCTTTACCTTATGGCCTGCGCAGATATAGACAATTATATTTCGCCCACAAAGTTCATTAATCAATCAAGTTTTAAAGATTTTGGAGAAGCGCTTGGCTTTGTAGAAAAAGTACCCGGCGGCTCAATAATCTGTATCAAAATAAACGACACTCTCGATGAGATTGAGTTTGAGGCCTACGAGGTTGATGAGCGTCCTGCAGATGACAAGCAGGCTTCGATAAAAGAAGATCAGCCCCAAAAGCTCTCTGCAGTAGAAACGACTGACCTGCTACTTGAGGCCTTAGATACTACAGAGACTGCAGTCGTACCTTTAGATGAACTTCATAATGAACCTGACCCGTCTATAGACAAGCGTTTTTCTGACAAAGAACAGGCATCTGATTTTGAGGTGGAAAAATCTGCAGCTCAGGATCCGGCATTTTTGGGTAAGGCACTGCTTATAGGTGATTCGCTTACACTTGCTCTTTCCTATTATCCTGTTATCGATGAGCACGCGCAGTTTTGTGCTTACAAGTCAATTACACCGATGCAGTTTGTCAATAATATAAAGGTCGCCGGTCCAAACAATAAAGAGGTAGCTATATGGGATGAGGTATGCAGCAAACATCCGGACAGGATCTATATGTTGCTCGGTACCAATGCTCTGGCAAGCGGAAGCAACAAGTCTTTCATGGTATATTATGAAAAACTTACAGATATGCTCATAGAGCAATTTCCGGATGTGCCGATCTACATTGAAGGAATACCGCCGGTTACTGATGAGGTATCAAATACACGAATAACGCTGAATAACGGAAGAATAAGAAAGATAAATGTTGAGATTGCCAAGATGGCAAAAGAAAAGAACTGTTACTACATTGATCTATACACAGCACTGTCAGATTCAAAGAAAGCACTTCCTGTAGCTATTGCGCAGGAAGACGGGATACATATGAATCAGGAAGGTTGTCAGAGATGGATTGACTACCTTCTAAGCCACAAGGCAAAAGACGACAAATAATGGAATTTCTCGATAAGATCAAAAAAAAGAATAAAAATAAGGTTGATGAGGATGTCCTGCTCCATGTAAAGAAAGACAGAAGGTCCCTTCCGGATGTCCCTTCCGTTGCAGGCAAGAGAAAGCTTACAGACAGAAGAGGTGGAATGGAGGAATCCGAAAAATCCTTCAAGGAGCAGACCGAAAAAAGACAGCTTGGCATAAGATACCTCAACGCTTATGAGGTTTATGTCAGGATTAAAAAGGATGGAAAAAAATATAGCTTTATAGCCAAGTCCTTTGATGTCTCCATGACCGGAATTGGTTTAAAAGTGACCGAAATGGAAAAAAACATCCTGGAAAATGCACAGGACATCCGGATAAAGTTCCATGTTGAACCCGGAACCCTGCCTGAGGGTTTCGAGATGAATATTAGAACCGGTGCCAGAGTGACGAGAACAACGAGGGTTCACCCCGGCCGGTACCAGGTTGGTCTTATATACACTGAAGACCTTGCCGAGTATGCGAAAAAGAAAAAGGACAGGTATATTCTGACCATGTCCTCCGCGCTTTTATTCTTCATCAGCCTTTTCATCCTGCTTATGCGCTCAGAGAGCATTATTTATCTGAAGTATAACAGCGTATTGTACTTATATAGTATTATTGCCGCAGTTTTCCTACTGAGCCGCTATCTGTTCGGCGCATTATACAGGCCGGTTAAGATTGATCCGGACTTCACTCCGGGGGTAACTGTCATAATACCCTGTTTTAATGAAGAAGAGTGGATCCAGAGAACCATTCTAAGCTGTGTGAATCAGAATTATCCCACTGATAAACTGGAGGTTATTGTTGTTGATGACCAGTCATCGGATAAGTCTGTAGAAAAGATCAAGGAGCTGATAGAACAGCTGGAAGAGTCCGAGGAAGAGGAGTTTAAGATCAAAGAAAGAGTTACATATATGGTGCAGCCTAAGAACGCCGGAAAGAGAGAGGCTCTGGCCGCAGGCCTTAGAAAGGCCCAGCATGAATATGTCATATTTGTAGACTCTGACAGTTTCCTTGAACCATATGCCGTAAGAAATCTGGTTCAGCCTTTTAAGGATCCCAAGATGGCAGGCGTTACGGGCCGAACCGATGTGGCAAATACCTATACCAATTCACTGACAAGGCTTCAGTCGGTAAGATACTACATAGCATTCAGAATTATGAAGGCGGCAGAGAGCTTTTTCCACTGCGTAACATGCTTATCAGGCCCGCTTTCCTGCTATAAAAAAGAACTGGTCATGGAGAATCTGGATAAGTGGCTCAATCAGACGTTTCTTGGTCAAAAGGCTACTTTTGGTGATGACAGGTCACTGACTAACATTATGCTGCGAAATTACAGGACTTATTATCAGGATACAGCTATCTGTTCGACTATAGTTCCGAATAATCATAAGGTATTCTTAAAGCAGCAGATGAGATGGAAGAGGTCGTGGCTCAGAGAGTCCTTTACCGCCGGAACCTTCATCTGGAAAAAAGAACCTTTTGCGGCAGTATTCTTTTATATAGGACTTTTTGTACCGATCCTTGCGCCGGTAATTGTTATTTATAATCTGTTTTACGTTCCATTAACCCGTTATGTATTTCCGACAACCTTCATTGTCGGCATGGTCATGATGGCTATGATGATGAGCACTGCGCAGCTGTTTCTGCGAAAGAGCTCAACCTGGATATATGGCTTTTTATTCTGTATGTATTATGAAATAGTTCTCTTATGGCAGATGCCTATAGCAATACTGACATTCTGGAAGTCCACATGGGGAACCAGAATGACAACAAATGACGTTGAATACATGGAGAAAAAGAAGAAATCAAGAAAGAAGAAACATGGAAGCGGAAAAGGAACAGAAGAAGAAAAAGAAAAGGAAAATATTTGAGACCAAGACGGACGTCATTGTTTTTATCCGGTCTGTATTCGAGCTGGTCGTTATCGGAGTAGTTCTTTTCATGCTGATTCGTCTGTTTGTGACTCCTGACAGGTATATTTCTTATGATAAAAATGATGCAAACATAGTGCCAGGTAGTGACAATGGGTTTATCTGTATCTCCTATGTTGGGGTTGACCGCACGGGAACCGACACTCTGGTTGCTGACGATGACCTGGAACAGCAGCTTGCGGTACTGAAGGAATTAGGATATGTAACTATTACCCAGCAGGATATAATTGATTATTACGAAAAGGGAGCGTCACTTCCTGATAAAGCTCTTTTCCTGGTCTTTGAGGACGGAAGAATTGATACAGCTATGTTCTCACAGCCGGCCCTTGAACGTAATAATTTCATTGCCACGATGCTCAGCTACGGAAATAATCTGGAAGGCAAGGACTCCAAGAAGCTTAGCGGAAAAGACCTTGTAAAGCTCGAAAAAAGTACATTCTGGGAAAATGGTTCCAATGGATACCGTTTGTCTTACATCAATGTATTTGACCGCTATGGCAGATTTCTTGGCGAGATGGATTCCCTCGAATTCAATGCGATAAAGCAGTATCTGGGAAGAGAATACAACCATTACCTGATGGACTATTATCGCGATGAGAATTATATGCCTGTTGAGTCTTATTCGCAGATGCGGGAGAGGATCAGTTATGACTATGAACTGATGCAGGACGCGTATTTGAAAGACCTTGGATATGTTCCCGGATTATATGCCATAATGCATTCCAACACGGATATGTTTGGCAATAACGTGCGTGTCAGCGAAGTGAATAAGGAAAACATGGAAAAGCTCTTTTCCCTAAACATAAACAGAGAGGGCTACGCTGTAAACACAATTGATGAAGATATGTTTGATCTCACAAGACTTCAGTCCCAGCCATACTGGTCTGTAAATCATCTTCTCATGAGAATATGGGATGATCTGGATGAGGCAAACAAAAGCAATATCAAGTTCGTAAAAGGTGACAGGACTAGAGGAGACCATTGGGATACACAGGTTGGCGTGTCAGAATTTGAGGGAAATGAGATATTCCTGGTGTCACTTCCGGATTCCAAGGGCCTTCTTTCCTTAAAGGACAGCTCTGCTTACAAAGACATCAAGCTTGAAACGACTCTCACCGGTAACTATTGCGGAGATCAGTCCATAATACTCAGGAGTAATGAGGATTCAGGCAGCGGGATAAAGATAACATTCCGGCTCAGGGACATGATTGTAAGCGATAACGGAACAGAGATCGCCAAAGTAGATCTTGATAAGATCATGGGAGTCAAGTACGACTCCGTAGATGAGGATAAAAGAAATTCACTTGCCGGGGAATACAAGATGCGCTCCGATAGCGCAAGAAACTGGGAAGAGAGTATGGCCTACAGCATGGAGGGCAAGGAAATATCCGACCAGGAGGCCCAGAGCGTTGAAGAGGGAGCTCAGCCATATATTCCTACAATTGAGGCACATATCCCTGCTGAATGGAAGGTTATTATAAACCTTAAAGATGATAAACTTGATGTATCGGTAAACGGATATGATGCTCTGGTTAACTGCAGCGTAAACGCAGCGTCAGGGGGAAGTGTCAAACTTGAGGCAGCAGTCCTTCCTGAGATGGGATACAGGCAAAGAAATATTGCGGATGATGTCTATGAAGCACGTTTCGAGGATCTTGTGATCACAAGTCTGGCACAGAAAGACTTTGAGACTGTTTTGTATGATAACAGGCTTCATGGAAAAGAAAATGTATTTTATGTTGTTGTTACCTGGTGGAACAGGGTAATCGACTGGTTTGTGGAGAATCTGTAAAGAAATGAAAAAAACAATAATTTTGATGATGGCTATGCTGTGGGTGCTGCTTGTAGGCTGTGACAGCAACCAGAGTGTAGAGAGCGAAACTCCCAAAGAGGAGGTACCGGTTTTAGACGTGCAGGAAACAAAAAACGAAGCAGTGGATAGCGGTGAGGCTGTTAAAACGCAGGATGTAAGCCGTAACGCAGCCTGGTGTGTTTACTGGGATCCGTCTCCTGCAGACAGCGCTGATAAATACTCAAAATATTCTGACCTGGTACTGTTTGGATGCATATATTCTGAAGATTATTCACTATATATCCCTGATAAGCTGTATGAGCTGGCATTAAAGTTCAGCAATAAGAACGTATCATCCGGTCAGGAAACCTATTTGTCATTTATCAATGATGTCATGCATGCTGACGGCACTTCGACGCAGAAGTCTACTGATTTTCTTAAGGCTGTGCTATCAGATCCGGAATTATCGGACAGAGTCATCGACGACATGATAAAGAAAGCTCAGACTTTTGGAGTCAATGGGATAGAGCTTGATTACGAGAATGTTCATAAATGTGATGGATTTTGGGCTGAGTATCTTGATTTTGTGGAAAAGCTCTATTCGCGGGCCTCGGCAGCTGGCTTGAAGCTCAGAGTAGTACTAATGGTTGCAACACCTGTAAGTGACCTGAATTTCATCAAGGGACCGCAGTACGTTGTAATGTGCTACAACCTGTATGGAAATCATAGTGGCCCCGGTCCCAAGGCAGACGAAGAGTTTTTGAAAAAGACATATGACAAGTTCAAAAGTATTGATGCGGGCTACGCTCTTGCAAATGGCGGGTTCGAATGGGGGCCAAATGATAAAGCCGTACGTTCTCTTACAGCCGCTGATGCAGCAGCACTGGCAAAAGAGAAAGGCGCAGAGGTTACACGCGATGGAAGTGGAGCTCTTACCTACTCATTTCAGTCCGATGACGGAAAACACACCGTATTTTACGGAGATGAACAGACAATCGACAGGTGGAGCAGTATCCTGAAAAATACTGCAAATGGCAATGTCGGGATAAGTCTTTGGAAACTTGAATAACATTTTTTAGCAGGAGAAATAATACTATGAGAAGAATAATTACCACAATAATGGCAATGCTGATCTGCCTATGTGCTATTACAGCCTGCGGCTCATCAAATGAAGCACCCGAGGATAGTGCGGTTAATGTATCGCTGGACGATGTCGTTAATAAGATCAAATCAGTTAATCCTGTCGCTGATGAGAGAGTGATCGATGATTTTGCGGTTGAAAATGAAATGGGGCTTGACCCTGCAATCATAGACCAGTACAAGGGTGTTGTTACAAACTCACAAAGTGACTGCTCCCTGATATTTGTCGCAAAAGCAAAAGACGGCAAGACAAGAGAACTTAAGCAGCAGCTGACAGACTATCTGACAGGACTGGCAGCCAATGATCTTTATGTGGAGTTTGCAGATAAAATCGAGAAGACCAAACAGGCCAGGGTTCTTGTATATGGTGATTATGTTGTTCTGGCAATAGCAGGACTTAATGTTGATAATGATGTTGTGGTAAAGGCGATAAGTGAAGCGTTTGGAGAATAATATCTATGCTCTTTAACAGTACAGCGTTTTTATTGTTCTTTTTCCCAGTGGCGTTATTACTCTACTATATTGCACCTGACAAGATGAAAAACGGAGTTCTTCTTTTGGAGAGCATAGCGTTTTATTCTTATGGTGCGCTTAAATATGTGCCATTATTATTGTCCCTTATAGTATTGGATTATGCGCTGGCCCTTTGGATGGGCTCACAGGGCATTAAGCGCTCCGGGAAGAAATTCATTCTGATAGTCGGAATCGTCGTAAATGTTGTTCACCTTTTGATATTCAAATATGGAATACATATTTCTCAGATATTTGAAACGATCGGAATGGGATATTTTGATCTTGCAGCTATCATTCCCCTTGGATTTAGTTACTATTCTTTCAAATCAATAAGCTATCTATGCGATGTTTATTATGACAGATGTGAGCCTGAGAAAAATATCATTGATTATGCAACCTATGTCACGATGTATCAGCAGATAATAGTTGGCCCGATCATCAGATATGTCGATATAAAAGATGCTCTTAAGCAAAAGAGCTCCAGGTTTGACCTTGAAAGATGTTCGCGGGGAATAAGACAGTTTGTTTATGGCCTGGGTAAAAAGGTCATTCTCGCTGATTCACTTGGACTTATGTGGCAGGAAATTTCAGCAGCGGACGGACTGTCACTTTCACAGGCATCTTCGGGTGTGGCCTGGCTTGCGGTCATATCATATTCGCTTCAGCTGTACCTTGATTTTTCCGGCTATTCGGATATGAGTAACGGCCTGTCAAAGATAATGGGATTTGAATGTAAAGACAACTTTGACTATCCGTATTGCGCTACCAGCTTTGCCCAGTTTTGGAGAAGATGGCATATCACTTTGACGGAGTGGTTTAGAGACTATGTATACATCCCACTTGGAGGCAACAGAGAAGGGCTTTCAAAGCAGATTTTTAACATGCTTGTTGTGTGGATTCTGACAGGAATATGGCATGGATCAACTGTCAATTTTCTTATATGGGGAGTGTATTGTTTTGGCATACTTGTTTTAGAAAAGCTCCTGATTGACAGAGTAATAAAGAACGAGCATATCAGAAGGATATTCACTATCTTCGCAGCCGTTGTTGGATGGGGAATCTTTGCTTCATTTGGAAAGATATCTGTAGTGGATTTGTTTGCGAAGCTGTTTTCATTTTCAGGAGGAATATCAGCCGGGTACTATATCAGGAATTATGGCGTTGTCATTATCCTTTCAGTACTTGTATCAGGAGGTATATACAGATTCCTGCAAAAGAGCGTGTTCCGCCGCGTGTGGGTTGAGAATGCGATCACATTACTGCTCCTTTTTGTTTGTTTTGCGTACGTAGTTGGAAGCACCAATAACGCAGCTCTCTATGCTACATTTTAGGATAAACTATTATGGATGGATCCCCTACTAGGTCAAATAAACTTAATAACCTGATATTGATCATTGGTGCGTTAGCATTTATTGTCACAATTGGCATCGCAACACTTATGCACCCCAGGGCGCAACTGCTGGAGAGGGAGAACCGGAAAGCAGCCTCCGCACCGAGTATGACTGCAGAAGAATTGATCAATGGAAAATATGGCAAAGGTCTTTCTACGCATATAAATGATAATGTTGCACTGCGCCAATTCTGGATAGACGCCTGTTGCTTTATAGATGAGATGATCCTGATGAAGACGGAGGAGAACGACATTCTCATTGGAGGCCAGTCACGGCTCTTTGCAAAGCATTTCAAAGGCTATGGAGATGATAGTCAGATTGATAAGAACGTTGGTGAAATCGAGAAATTTGCTTCGGAGAGCGATATTCCCATATATGTCATGATAGTTCCATCAGCCGGATCAATAAATCCCGAGATGCTTCCGAAAGCTGCTCCCCAGGAAAATGAATATGAAAAACTATCGGAGATAAATAGCAGTCTTTCTTCAGTATGTAACGTCGTAGATGTATTTCCGGTTTTGACAGAACACAACAGCGAGTATATATATTTCCGAAACGATCATCACTGGACGACCTTGGGAGCATATTACGCTTATACTGAACTGGCTAAGTGCCTTGGCAGGGAAGTGGCAGACTATAATCTGGGAAATGCGGTAGAAGCAGGAGATTTCCTTGGCACTCATTACGCCAAGTCGAGATATTTCAAGGCTATCCCGGATATAATTACGTATTTTCCTACAGATACAAATATTAACATCATGAAAGTAGTGGGGGATGCACAGTTTGAAACAGAGCGGCAGATACCCATGATCAATACTGAGAAGCTCACAAGTTATGACAAATATGCGGCTTTTCTGGACGGAAACAATGGTTATACGATAGTTCCCGGCAAAGGATCCGGCCGTATCCTGATAGTAAAAGACAGCTTTGCTAATTGCCTTGTACCCTTAATGGAAGATGATTTTGAACAGATAGGAGTTGTCGATTACAGAAATTATGCGTACGGCCTGAGCAATCTCGTAGAAAAAGAGCATTACGACAATATCGTAATACTCTATTCATACGCAACACTTGAAACAGACAACAGACTTGTATATATAAACAAGCCAAGATAGTAAGAATTTTAATCCCTGGGTCTCATGTAGAAATTACCAATTACTTCCTCAGTCCTTACGGTATTGATGAAGGCATTTGGGTCGATTTCCCGGATTTTAGGGATTATTTTTCGTGTATCGGCAGCGCTTACTATGGAGTAGACAATCTTTTTGTTTTTATGGGCAAAAGAGCCTTCACCGTCTATGAGGGTTGCACCATGTCCGCAGCCTTTTTCTGTGGCGACACTTTAATTGTGATATACTTTTATATATAAATGTATTTACACAGGAGGACGTGTTATGGAAACAAAGAGGGAAAAGAGTTGGCTCAGTGCCCTGATCATTGGCCTTTGTGTGACAGCCAGCTGTGTAGCTCTGGCTTTTGGCCTTTCACATTTCAGATCTGAGAGCGTACACACAATAGCAGCCACAGGCGGAGCCAACGTTGATTTTGCGCATCTGCAAACGGTGCAAACGGTGCAGCAGCTAACGGTGCTGGCAACGGAGCAAACGGAGCAAATGGTGCAGCTGGCAACGGAGCAAACGGAGCAAATGGTGCAGCTGGCAACGGCAGCTTAACAGGCGGAAATGGCGGCGTAAATCCTATCATCGCTAACATCGGTGACGAAGAGACAGCAAGAGCAGCATTCGCAAACATCGACGACGAAGATACAGCAAAGGCAGCATTCGCTAACATCGACGACGAAGATACAGCAAAAGCAGCATTCGCAAACATCGATGATGAAGATACAGCAAAGGCAGCAGCTCCTGTAGAAGAGCAGAAGAAGATGGGATTCCCATGGTGGATCCTCCTTATCCTCGGAGCGCTTGGAATTTCTAAAGAGGAGTACGAAAGAAGAAAAGAAGCCAAGAAGAACGCTGACAACAACGATAACATCACACAGTAATAAGTAATAAAAAGTAGATAATCTCTCTCTCAAACACACACACATATACCAAGGAAAAGAGCGGATCCCCCAGGACCCGCTCTTTTTCTGTGTGATCAATAGCTTTTGCTGCGTCAGTTTCGAGATAAACATGTCCCCAGAGCATAATTTATTGGTCGTTCTTGCCATCCTTGACCCCTGCAAATCAGGATGCTTGTTCATCTTCACCGATGGCGATTGACTCATGAGCAGCTGGCGGATGAGTGAGATATATTTTGGGGCAAAAGCCATGTATTCGCGTACTTTAAGGTGGATGATTTTGGTGAATAATACATAAAATGATCCATATACGGGAGAAAAGTCATGCTTTGGACTCTATAAAGTTTGTATTTATGAATACTGTAATGTATAATGTATGTAAATAAAAACATTAGGAGAAAAATGGACGATGGGTAAAAGAAAAGCACTATTATTTCCACAAACGGCAAAGAAACTTCAGATAGTTGGTGAACAGATCAAGCTTGCTCGTTTGCGTAGGCATCTTACAGCAGAAGATGTTGCTGAAAAAGCGCGTGTTGGTCGTACAACAGTAGTGCAAATTGAAAAGGGATCTCCATCTGTTTCAATGGGGATGTACCTGGCTGTCCTTAATGCGCTGGGGCTTCAGGATGATATTCTACTTCTTGCCAAAGATGATGAGCTTGGCAGAACCATACAAGACCTTGATCTTAAAACTCCTCGAAGGGTAAAGAAACATGAGTAAAAAGAAAGAAATTTTTATTTATGCCGGATGGCTGAATGATGATTATATAGGTACAATCCATTCCGAAGTTGTCAGCGGAAATGAGGTTGTTTCTTTTGAATATAGCCGCGAATGGTTACAGGAGCATTCATCCTTGATACTAGATCCTACCATTCCGCAGGTAACATATCGCTCATATTCGATGGACAAACAACTCTTTGGTGCTTTTGAGGATTCATGTCCTGATAGATGGGGACGGAAGTTAATAGATAGACGAGAAGCATTATATGCTATCAAAGAAAAACGAGCACCGAGGAAATTCTTTGAAACAGACTATCTACTTGGTGTTCAGGATAACTACCGACTTGGTGGATTTCGATTTAAAATTGAACCTGATGGGGAATTCTTAGAAAATGATATCCTTCCAGTACCGCCCATCACAGCAATAAGAGAGCTTGAACAGATATCCCTCGGTTATGAAAAGGATTCTGACAATCGATGGGTAGAGCAGCTTGTTGCCACTGGTTCATCTCTTGGAGGAGCTCGGCCAAAGGCAAATGTAGCAGATACGGATGGATCACTATGGATAGCTAAATTCCCATCTCAAAATGATACATATGATGTAGGAGCATGGGAAAAAACAGCAAATGATCTGGCTTTAAAATGTGGCCTTAATGTCCCTGAATACAGACTTATGAAGCTAAGTGAAAACGGAAGCACATTTTTATCAAAAAGATTTGACCGATCATATCTTGATGGTAATACAAAACGTATTCATTATGCATCTGCTATGACCATGCTTGGAGCCAGAGATGGTAATACTGACGGGCTTGGTTATTTAGATTTGGCTGAAGTAGTGGAGAGGCTGACGCACAACACGGAAAAGAATTTGCATGATCTATACAAACATATGCTGTTCGATATTGCTATATCTAATCAGGATGATCATTTAAGAAATCACGGATTCTTACTTTATGGTGATTCATGGGAGCTGTCTCCCGTCTTCGATATCAATCCGGTAGCCAATGCGCAGTTCTTGAATATGAACATTGATATAGACAGTGGTTTTAGATCATTTGATAAAGCATTGGAAACCTGCGAGTTTTACCATTATAGCAAAGATGAAGCAGGCAGACTTATAAGGGAATTCTCAGAAATAATATCTAATACATGGAAAGAAACTGCTTCAAAAAATGGCATAAAAGAGAGCGAGCAAAAATATATGTCATCGGCCTTTAGTCTGGCAGAAGAGACCTATAAGATGTATGGCTAAGCGCAACTATCGCTTGGGGGAAACAGATATAATCCCCCATTCTTGTGCTATACTTATATACATAAACGCATATACAGAGGAGGACGTGTTATGGAAACAAAGAGTGAAAAGAGTTGGCTCAGTGCCCTGATCATTGGCCTTTGTGTGGCAGCCAGCTGCGTGGCTCTGGCTTTTGGACTTTCACATTTCAGATCTGAGAGTGTACACACAATAGCAGCCACAGGTGGAGCTAATGTAGATTTTGAATCAGACGTGATCATCTGGAGAGGTTCTTTCTCCGCCCAGGATTATACATCCAAGTCAGCCTATGACAAGATCAAGAACGATTCCGCTCAGGTCAAGAAATACCTGATGGATAACGGTGTTACAGAGGATGAGATCGTCTTCAACTCCGTTGATATTTACAAAACCTACCGTGATATCTATGATGACAACGGCAATTACATCGGAAGAGAGCAGGACGGTTATAGCCTTCAGCAGAGCGTTGTTGTAACCTCCAGCGATATCGATAAGGTGGAAAAGATATCTCGAGACATCTCTACGCTCCTGGAAACCGGCGTGGAATTCACCTCTGATGCACCTGAGTACTACTACACAGGTCTTGATGAGCTCAAGCTTGGCCTCATCGAGAGTGCAACACAGAATGCAAAAGAGAGAATCGACATTATGGCAAAGAACTCCGACGCCAGGATCGGAAAGCTCCGTAACTCAAGCCTTGGAGTGTTCCAAATCACCGCCAAGAATTCCGGTACCGGAAGCTACTCCTATGATGGAGCATTTGATACATCATCAAGACATAAAACTGCTTCAATAACCGTAAGACTTGAGTATGATCTTAAGTAAAACACAATATATTGTATAACCAAAGTATAAAAGTCATGTCCAAATTATAAAGGACATGGCTTTTTTTATACTAAATTGTTTATAATTATTAACCCCCTATGACCCTTCATAAACCAATCCTAAATATGCTCTGAATAGTGCGTAAATACGCACTTTTCGGGGCTTTTATGATGTATTATATGATTGTAGAGCCGATAAAATATGTATATAGAAGATGAGAGGAATATACATTTTGAGATAAAAAGGGGGCAGGCAACATGAAGAGGACAAGATTTATAAATGAAATTGCCAGAAGGGTGGCTGTACTTGCAGCTGTTATAGCCCTTGCCTTTGCAGCACCATTAACAGTATCAGCAAGTGAGCTGAATAAATATGATGCCCAGACAATAACAACCACAAACATCGAAGAAGGCGAAGCAGTCAAAGCAGCAGAACCAGAAACACCACCAGCTCACAAGCCACTCTGGATACTCCTGGCAATGCTTGCAGCAGTCGGCGCATCAATAGAAGTAATCGACTTAAATAGAAACAAAGAGTAATACATCATATGAGTATAGATAGTAAAGGCGGATCCGTAAGGGTCCGCTTTTTTATGGGCTTTTTATCCCTTTGTGGGCCGAGAAATTTCATAGAATAATCATAAAAAGTTAACAAATTACAAAAAAAAGTTTGGATATGATGTTTTGTATGATTGGGTGACGTGTATGATTACTTCGGCAGTTAAAACAAGTTTCACAAGTTTTTTTTGAGAGGAAAAACATGAAGAGGAAAGTGGTAAACAAACAGATGATCAAAGCACTTGCTGTTGGTATATCTGCAAGTATGGCGCTTCAGCCAGTAGCTGTCTATGCAGCGGAGGAGGGGAATGTAAATGGTGGAACATCAGAGCCGACAACTTCCGGTTCTGATAACAATACTACACAGAGCCAGGTAAAAACCGATTTTGAAAATGCTTCAGAGGCAATTAAGGAAGCTGAGAATGCTTTCGTTGGTGAGTCTCAGACTACTGTTGAGCAGAGTTCAGATTCTTCAACAGAGGGTAACACAGTAGCTGTGCCTACTGAGGAAGCAACTGTAGCATCAGACCTTAACGCAGCTGGGGAGTCTGCAAATACTGGTGCTACTGAGAACATTGAAGATGCTAAGACCGAGACAACAGACGTTGCAAATGCATTAAGTTCAATCGATCAGAAAAACGATAAGCTTGATTTCTTCAAAGATCTTGATTTCTCCGAAGAAATTGCAACACTTACCGGAGAACAGACCTCTGCAGTGAAGGATCTTGAGAATGGAAATTCTGACCTCAAGGATGCTGATACTGCAGTAAAAAATGCTAATACTGCTGACGGTAAGGTAAAGACTGACATTAATGTGCTCAATACTAATTCATCTGACGCCAATGACGCAGCTACAACTGGTGTGAGCGTTACTAAGAAGGATGAAAACGGGAATGACATCGTTGACGAGAACGGTGAGAAGGTATATGACGATCATCTTCACAAAATTAGCGAGTATGGCGAAGCATCAGATATGTATTCTGATGAAAAAGAAAAAGGTGGTGTAGTTGAAGAGGCTAAAGCAGCTGGAGATGATGCTGCTACAGCCCAGGAAAATTATAATAATGCTTCTTCAGCAGCTGATTCCTACAAAGCTGATGAAGATTTCGATAAAAATAATAAAGACCAGGGTTCAGATCTTAAGAATATTACTGATCTTGTAAAAGCTGGTGATGAGGCCCTTGAAAAGGCACAGGGCGAGCTTGATCAGGCACAATCCGACCTTGATAGTGCAAATAAGCTCTATGATGATGCAGAGGATGCCTACAATGCTGCCAGCAAGGCTTTGGATGCAGCAAAAGAGGCATATGAGAGAATTTTTGGAAAAGTAAATGAGGATGGTACTACGGTAAAGGGCAATGCTCAGGTTACCAAGGATGAAATAGTTAATGCTGTAAAGGCTCTTGAAGCTGCCGAGGAAGATCTTAAAGCTGCCAAGGCTAAACTTGACGCAGCACAGAAGAGCGTTCTTGGAAAAGAGGATGAGGTACAGGGAAAGATAAGAGAATTGTACGATGCAGGCCTTCAGAACATCAAGACTTTTGATGAGGAGCTTGCTAAGGCTCAGAAGGCTTTGTCTGAGCTTCCTTCAGATGCTTCTGATGAGGAAAAAACTGCAGCTCAGAAAGCAGTTAATGATGCTACTGAGGCTCGTAAGATTGCAGTCATCCAGTACTATATCCTTAAGAAAAAGGGTGAAGTAACAAGTGTAGAAATTGGAACAACTTCCCAGATCGACAATGTAGTAACAGTAGATGCTGAAGGAAAAGAGACTCTGGTTTCAGGTGAAACACTTTCAACTCCTGATGATGCCACTTTCAATTACAGAGACGCAGAAGGCCTTCATAACAATGGTAAGGTTAAATCCATGGATACTATCACCTACAAGGTGGGTGACGATGAGTACACCATGATATGCGAGATTGAGATTGGTGACGATGGTGTAATAACCATTACTGAGCTTGATCCCAAGGCTGTAAAGTCTACTGAGACTGATACTATTCCTGCGCATTATGAGCAGGTTGGTTCAACAACCAATACTATGACTTCAGAGGATATCGAGGGTCTTGAGAATTCTGGAAAGGCAAAGACGGTAACCGGTGAAGATAATAGCCAGGTAACTTATGTAATTGACCAGAACACAGAATACGAGATGCAGACCGCTTTTGAGAAGACTGGTGATGCTCCTGATACTTATGATGAGTCTGTGGCAAATCCTAATAGCTTTCACAACCTTGAAAAAGTTGGCGAGATTGTCTTTGATGAGAGTACAAACACTACAATTATAACTCATAAGATCACTAAAGTAGTTAAAGCTGATGAGAATGATTATGAATACAAGGATGCTCAAGAAAGTGCTTGGGACGGAAAAACATACAATAAGACATTCAATACAACTATTGAGGGAATAAGTGAATGGGTAGATACTGCCAAAAATTCAGAAGGAAAAGCTCAGTTCTTTGGAGCTGACTGGAAGTGGCATGATTATGAAGTGACAGAGATTAAAGATATCGGTTCTTTCTTCAAAGCAATATGGCAAGGACTTCAGGTAGGTGGTGCAACTATTGCAAGTGGAGTAGGATTTGACACATTAAGAGTAGTAAATGAAGGAACAGAGAAAGCATTTGATATGCTGGATGGCTTCACAGAGACTGAGAAGGAAGTTTATAAGACCTTTGAGGCTACAGTAGTTGAAACCATTACTCCATATACACCTGAAAACCCACAGGCATCTTTTACTGGTAGTGTTGAGAGTGATACACAATGGTTTACCAAAGATGGCAATGAAACAGAAGCCATGAATAATTATAGGAAGAAAGCTGAAGGAGAAGGCTATCATTCTTCTGATACTGATGCGAATACGTATGTTATGGATGTCTATGATCCTGATACCGGAATTACGACACGTTATACAAGAACGATTGAAAGAAAATGGACCGAGAGTGGATCATTTATTGTTAATTATAGCAAAACATATGTTGCGTATAAGACAGAGGTAACATACTATAAGTCAGAGTTCAGCGAAGTGTCCGAATTTGTTGAGAACAAGGATAAGGTACAAACCTACGATGTTGGCAAGACATTCTATGGAAGAACCGGATATAACTATGTTGGAGAAGCAGATGGTGAGACTCGCACTCTTTACACTGTAACCTATGATCCTAAGGAAATCGTAGGCACAGCAGATGATGAGGCTTACAGAACTGCTGTTGAAAATCAGAATATAGCTGAAAGTGAGTATACTACAGCACAGTCAGCTTTTGCGAAGGCTCAGAAAGCATATGAAGAGGCACAGAAGAAGCTAGATGCAGCACAGGAGCTTGTAGGTAAGCTTAAGGCTACAGAGGTTGATCAGACCACACGTGATAAATATCAGGCAGCTCAGGATGCATTACGCGATGCTGCAATTGAGAAGGGCAAGGCTGCTGCAGCGAAGGAAAAGGCTGAAGAAGCAAAGACAGCTGCTGACGAGGCAGTAAAGGCAGCAGAGCTTTCAAGTATCGAATCTCATAGCAAGAGCGACGCAGCAGAAGCAGCTGCATTTGCTAAGAAGGCCGACAATTCAGCTAAAGATGCAAAGGATCTTTCTGATGGCGTAAAAGATGTTAAGTCAGAGGATGCTAAGAAGTTGGCAGGAGATGCTGAGGAAATGTCTAAGAAGGCTGCTGAAAAAGCAAAAGAAGCAGCTAATAAGGCAAAAGAAGCTGATACTAAGGCTAAGGAAGCAGCAACTAAGATAAAAGAAGCAAAAGAGGCAGAAGCACAGGCTAAGGATGCTAAGGAGCCTGCTGAGAAGGAGAGTTTCTTAGAAGTAGCAGCGCAGAAGCTTAAAGAAGCTAAGGAAGCTCAGAATTTAGCAGATAAGGCTAAGCAGGATGCAGAACAAGCTGCTAAGGATGCTGCAGGTTTCGCTAAGAATGCAAAAGATTATGCTGGTAAGGCAAAGCTTGCAGACCAGACAAAGCCTTCAGACCAGACAAAGCCTTCAGATCAGACAAAACCTGCAGATCAGACAAAGCCTTCAGACCAGACAAAGCCTTCAGACCAGAACAAGCCTTCAGACCAGACAAATACTTCTGGTAACCAGACTAATCCATCTACAAGCGATGAGAAGGGTAACGGAGCAGGAACTACAACTCCTTTAACCAATGGCACAACTGGTAATAATACAACACCTGGTGGCAACGCTGGTACAACTGATGGAACAACTGGCACAGGAACTACAACAGGTACTGGAACCACAACTGGAACAACAGGAAATACAACAGGTACAGGTAATGGCACATCATCATCTACCACACCTGTATCAGGACCAATAGCTGATGCAACGAGCACAACAGGAACAACATCCTCAACAGATGCTACAACAACAGCTACTGTAGCTACAACTACTACAGCTGCAGCAACTAACGTTCAGCTGGCATCTGCAACTACTGCACAGCAGGCTATTGCAGCTATTGCCAACGCAGGAACAACTACTCAGACAGCTAACGCTGCAACAGGTAACAATGCTACAGCAAATGCAGCAGGTAATGCAGCTGGTAACGCTGCTGGCAACACTGCCGACAATACAGCAAATAACACTGCTGACAACGCAGGAAATAACGCTGGTAACAATGCTGATAACAACGCAGCAGGTGATGCAGTAGCAGCTAACATCGCTGATCCGGAAGTTGCAAAGTCAGCTACTCCTGAGGTGACAGCAAATATCACAGATGATCAGACAGCAACAGCAGCATCTGCACCTGTTGAAGACCAGCAGCCTGTTACAAGAAATATTATTCTTGTTTTATTTGCAGCTGCAGCTGGAATCTCAGTAGAAGAGTATGTAAGACGTAAGAATGCTAAGGCAAAGGTTAACGACAACCACAACAATACAACAATGTGATTTCTAATGTTTATCCTCTCAATAGACATATAGAATAAAAAAGAGGCGAATCCTTGATTTATGGATTCGCCCCTTTGCATTTTTATAAAAAATATTCATCCGGCGTAGGTAAGGCCTTCGAAGATATCATCCACGTTCTGGCCTTCAATCTGGGCTGGGTAATCAGTCTTTGTATAGTTGAGTCTTATAAGTCTGCCGTCATCCAGCTGACAGTCTACGTACTGAGAATTGTCGGTTCTTATGGGCTTGATGCCTGTTCCTACAGGAAGAGTCTCTTTTGACTGCTCGTTTCCGTCGTTATCGATAATTGGTACCGTTAGCTCTTTTGCCAACTTGATCTCATCTGAAATCCATGCAATGGTGTAGATGTTGTCGACCATCTTGGGCATTCCGTCAGACCCAACCTGGTATTTTGTGTAGCAGGTGAAGGTGCCCAGAATGTCTGAAACCTGGCCAAAGTACATGTTGTCAGGATCAGTAAGAACAATCTCACCTGCAAGATCTGTGTCAGAATCTACATATACATAGTGGAAGCTGTCCTGGCCCACAAGCTCCACATCGCCGTCTGTGATATCAAATACCAGAAGCTCGGTGTAATCGTTGAAGGAAAGAATGCTAACATAAATGTACTCGCGGTCATCAGCAGTTCTAACATAGTAAGGGTTAAGGACGTTGTAGTTGCTGTTGAAATCAAAGTATACATCAGCAGTGGCGGACTTATCCATATCCTTCAGTGTCAGAGACTTGCAGTAGAAGTAGCCTTCCTCCACGGTGTCTTCGTCCTCCTTCTCGTAAACAAGGTGGAGAGGAGTAGTGTCATCATCCCATTCCTTTGAATAGGTAGGGAGATTAGCTGCAAAGATATAACCTTTGGAGCTGTCCGGGAAGTAGTCCTTGTTAATTGCACCGGAGAGCTCATCATAGCCGATCAGCACATCCTTATCGCCGTTGGAGTAAGGTCCGATCTCGTAAGGCCCAAAGTAGAAGTGAAGGCCATCATTGGACAGGTACCAGGTGTAGCCGTATTCGAAATTGTCAGAGTCAGAGCTTGCTGTATCGGGATTAAACTTGTAATGGGAAAGAGTGTCCTCAAGATCCCAGAACTGATCAGTGTCATCGGCGTTGTCCTGGAGCTTGGTCATAAGGACAGTATTAAGCTCGTCCTCAGAAAGGTTCAGGACCTGATCAAGGGTAATCACTTGGCCTGTAGCAACGTCATAGGTCGTACCACTCATGCCGTACATTCCGTGGGCGCCGCCCTCAAAGGATGAACCATAATCGCATATGCTCACAACTTTATCATCCGCACGGGAGATTGAAACAGTATTACTGCTTGTGTATGGCCCGGAAAAGAAATAGTCGTTCTCGATAGCGTCTTCCAGATCGGTTTTGGCGTTCTGTGCTGTAGTCTTGGCGTCGTTTTCTGCACCCTGTAAAAAGTCTGAAGCACTTTCTTTAAGCGCCTTATAAAGTGCTGGATATGTATCTGCACACTGGTCTGCAAGCATAATAGCTTCGGATCTTCCTTCGAAAAGAGGCTTATTCTTAAGAGAGTGACCGTCCTTGTCCTCGGTGTATGAGCCGTCGTAAGTCTCGCTAAAATACCTGGTCACTTCCTTAAATATTATGGGGCTTTTCTGGGCAGCAGCCTGTTCCTCAGTTTGAGCGCTGTCCTGGGACTGGGCCTCGGTGGTTGCGCTGGAATTACTGTCATCTGTCCTGGCCTCATCCTGAACAGTTTCTTCTACTTCCTTAGGAAGACTTCCCGGAAGGCTGCAGCCTGTAAGGACTATAACCAGAGCCCCTGCCAGAATAAAATTTCTTTTCTTCATAATAATATGTCTCCTCCTCATAATTGTTCCATTATCATCGCACAATGTTACACTGATAATTTTATCATATTTAAGACAATAAAATGACGTGACATGATATAATATACGAGTGAGGATAGTAGGACCGTTGATCTGATATCCAAGGAGGTCATATATGCTTAAAAAGATTACTTCGCTTGTATTAGCTGTGATAATGGTTCTGTCAGTTTTTTACCCCTGCAGCGTCAAGGCTTATGCAGCAAGAGTGCTTCCTTTTACCAGTTCTTTGGATTATTCAAAGGCAGAGAACTGGCTATATGATGGGGTATACCCTGAAAACGCAGTGGATGTCTTTATAGTGGCACCTTCCGTTGATACTCTGAGTGAGACCAATTCTGCTATTACACCTAAATATAAGACAAGGTTCAGAAATGCCATGAATCAGCAGCAGGCAATTTACGCAAAGACAGCCAGAATCTATGCGCCATATTACAGGCAGGCTGCGCTGAATGCCTATAAGCTGCCGGATTCACCTGAAAAGGAACAGATATTTGCCAATGCCTACACGGATATTTCTGCAGCTTTTAAGTATTATCTTGAGCACAAGAACAATGGTCGGCCCCTGATCCTTGCGGGATTTTCTCAGGGCGCGGACATGTGCTACAGGCTCTTGGAGGAGTACTACGGCGGAAGTTACGAAGGCGCGTCGGAACTCAGGAATAATCTGATCGCTGTTTATGCCATAGGATGGGGCCTGACCCAGGAAATGATAGATAAGTATCCTCAGATCGTGCCTGCCAAGGGCGAGACAGATACTGGTGTGGTTGTCAGCTATGAGTGTGAGGATGGAAATGTTTCCGGCTCCATCAGTATCCCTGCAGGGAAAAGAGCTATCTCCATCAATCCACTGAACTGGCGAACAGATTCAGTTGTTGCGGACAAATCCTTGAACAAGGGGACAGTTACCCAGGACAGCGTAACCGGTGCTATAACCTCAGTCGAAGTAGGAAAGTACGGAGCATACATTGATCCAAACCGTGGATCCTTGATAGTTACTGGAATTGATACCAATGAGTACCCGTATCTCCTGGATATCTTTTCCGAAGGATGCCTCCACCTGTATGACAATTTCCTGTTCTTTGTAAATCTCCAGGAAAATGTCCAGAAGAGAACAGAGAGCTTTTTGCAGAAAAGAGCTGCTTCAAATGCAGCATAAATCGGGGATTTGAAAAAAATTTAAAATATCTAAAAAAAGTACTTGCATTATTTTGGATTATGAAGTAATATAAACAAGTCGCCGCGATGCGGACGACTTAAATGCCTCGTTGGTCAAGCGGTTAAGACGCTGCCCTCTCACGGCAGAATCAGCGGTTCGATTCCGCTACGAGGTATTAGCTATTAAGAATAGCCCAACCCGAAACCCAGAATGTGTCTGCATTCTGGGATTTTTATTTTCTGTTCAAATTCCCCTACCAATCAAAAGTAAACCCCAATCTTTAAAGCGAGTATTGATAACGACTTTGCATTACTATTTTTGCATCAGGATTCCTTGCAATAATGCTTGAATAATGTGTGACATATCTGTGATACACCCTATTGTATTATTACAGTAGAAAAGGAAGCATGGCTTACTCGTGGAAGGAGGTTATGACTATGATGAAGGTGATCAACAGATACAAAGACAATAATATAGAATATGAAGAGAAGAACAATCATTATATTAGTAGTGACAGGCAGCACAATGAGGATGAGATGTTCCTGAAATGGACCATGGTAATGGGCTCCATGCAGGGAAAAGAGCTGTCTACAACGGTTTGTCGCTAGAAAAAGTAAGGATTTCTTCGGATAACCCTTGACGAAAGGGCGTAAATGTGGTATCTTCACAGTGTAATTAGGAAGTGGGCTCGAAAAAAGCCCACTTTCTTTATGCCAAGATGACGGTAAAGCACGTTTTTAATTGTTTCTTGGCGCCTTTATTAAGTGAGGTCAATACAATATGAAGAAAAGCGAAATTGAAGCGAAGGCAGAAGCTCTTTTGCAGCCCATCGCCGAGAAGTGTGGCGTATCCATTTATGATGTGGAGTATGTCAAGGAAGCCGGTGAGTGGTACTTAAGGGCCTACATTGACAAGGAAGGCGGCGTGAATATCAATGACTGTGTTGATGTGAACCATGCACTTTCGGATGCCCTTGATGAGGACGACTTTATTGAGGAGGCCTACACCCTGGAGGTTTCAAGTCCGGGTCTTGGAAGACAGCTCAAGAAGGACAGGCACTTTGAGAACAGCCTGGGACAGGACGTTGAGCTAAAGCTCTTTAAACCAAGAGATGGAGTTAAGGAGTTTGCCGGTACACTGAAGAGCTACACAGACTCAACAGTTACCGTAACTATAAATGGAAATGATGAAGAATTTATAAGAAAAGAGATATCAGTTATTAAGCTTGCTCTGGATTTTTGATCCGGACGGAAATGGAGATTACGATGAGTAAAGAATTAATGGATGCCCTTGAGCTACTGGAGAAGGAGAAGAACATCAGCAAGGATTCACTGTTTGATGCAATTGAGAATTCTCTTATCACAGCCTGCAAGAACAACTTTGGAAAGGCTGAGAACATCAGAGTTGAAGTGGACAGAGACAACTGCGATTTCAAGTGCTATGCAGACAAGGAAGTTGTTGAGCTGGCAGATGATGTTATGGATCCAAACCTTGAGATCTGTCTCGACGATGCAAAGAAGATCAGTAAGAAGGCAAAGGTTGGCGATATCGTAAGCGTATCCCTTAACTCCAAGGAGTTTGGTCGTATCGCAACACAGAATGCCAAGAACGTTATTCTTCAGAAGATCCGTGAGGAAGAGCGTGGTGCTATTTATAATGAATATTTCGAGAAGGAGCATGACATCGTAACAGGTGTTGTTCAGAGATTCATTGGAAAGAACATCTCTATCAACCTTGGAAGAGCAGATGCGATCCTCAATGAGAATGAGCAGGTTAAGACTGAGGTTTACAGACCTACACAGCGTCTTAGAGTATATGTCCTTGAAGTTAAGAATGGTTCTAAGGGACCAAGGATCCTTGTATCCCGTACACATCCTGATCTTGTAAAGAGACTTTTCGAGCAGGAAGTTGCTGAGATCCAGGACGGAACTGTTGAGATCAAGTCAATCGCAAGAGAGGCAGGCAGCAGAACAAAGATCGCTGTTTACTCAAAGGATCCTAACGTAGATGCAGTTGGTGCATGCGTAGGTGTTAACGGAAGCAGAGTTAACCTCATCGTTGACGAGCTGGGCGGCGAGAAGATCGACGTTGTAAGCTGGGATGAGAACCCTGGTAACCTTATCCAGAATGCTCTTTCACCTGCTAAGATCGTTGCAGTATTTGCTGATCCTGATGAGAAGAGCGCAAAGGTTGTAGTTCCTGATTATCAGCTTTCACTTGCTATTGGTAAGGAAGGTCAGAACGCAAGACTTGCAGCAAGACTTACAGGCTACAAGATCGATATCAAGGACGAGACCCACGCTAAGGATGCTCCCGGATTCCGTATGGAAGACTATCTTGATGATGAAGATTACGAAGATTATGAAGATGGTGAGTACGAAGAGGGCGAGTACGCTGAGGACGGCGAGTACGTTGAGGGCGAGGAGCCTACAGAAGAGTAACTTTTAGTATATTGGAGAGTCTATGCAAAAGAAAATTCCCACAAGGAGATGCGTCGGCTGTGGCCAGATGAAGGAAAAGAAAGATCTTATCAGGGTTATAAAGACTCCTGAGGATGAGATTTATCTTGATACCACAGGAAAGGCCAACGGAAGGGGCGCATATATATGTAACAACGCAGAGTGTCTCCAGAAAGCACTTAAGAACAAGGGACTTGAACGGTCGCTGAAGTCTCAGATCCCTGATGAAGTGCGGACGCGACTTGAAAAGGAGCTTGGCTGATATTTTGGATCAAAACAAGGTTTATTCTTTGCTGAGCCTTTGTATGAGGGCCGGCAAGTTAAAGAGCGGAGAGTTTGCCACTATGGAAGCAATCCGCAAGAGAACTGCCAAGTTGGTGATAGTAAGCACTGATGCTTCAGAAAACACCACCAAGCAGTTTACAGATAAATGTAAGTATTATAATGTTCCGATCTATTACTTTGGAGACAAGGAGAGCTTGGGACACGCAATAGGTAAGGATGTTCGAACTAGTTTGGCAATAACAGACTTTGGGCTGTCTGAGTCACTTCGGAAGAACTTACAAGATGAACAGGACGGAGGAAATTTGAATGGCGAAAATTAAGATATCCGAACTTGCAAGCGAGCTGGGATGCGAATCAAAAGAGCTGATAGCTTTTTTGCAGGATAAGGGAATAGAGGCAAAACGTTCTAACAGTTCTATCGAAGAGACAGACGCTGACGTTGCAAGAAAGCAGTTTGGTTCTAAGGGCAAGGAAGAAAAGCCTAAGAAGGAAGCTGCTCCAGAGCCAAAGGTTGAAAAGCCTGTAGAAACAAAGGCAGAAGCACCTAAGGCTGAGGCACCTAAGGCAGATGCTCATAAGGCAGCACCTTCACAGGGGCCTGTTAAGAGACCTGTTGATGGACAGGAGCCTCCTAAGAAAAAGAAGAAGATCATTGTTGTTACCAATAACAACAATTCTCAGAACAGAAGCAGCCAGGGTGGAAATGATCGTGGCAACTTTGGTGGCCAGAGACGTGATAACAGAAACGGTGGGATGAACCAGGGCCAGAACAGAAGACCACAGTTCGCTCAGGCTCAGAACACATACCGTCCTATCAAGCCTCTTACAGCACCTTCACAGCTTGATAGCTACAACACACCTGTTAACAAGTCAACAACTCCTAAGCCTACACCTAAGAAGGAAGAGGCAGTTCAGACACCTGTACAGGCACCGGCTCAGGAGCAGACACAGGTTAGACCAGCAGCACCTGCACAGGCACCTGCTCGTCAGAATGTGCCTTCACAGGCTCCTTCAAGACAGGGTGCTCCTTCTCAGAATGACAACAGAGGAAGAGAAGGCAGAGATAACAGAGACGGAAGAGATAACAGAGACAACAGAGACAACAGAGATAACAGAAATGCTGCAAGGGGAGACAGAAATAACTTCCAGGGCGGCAGAAATGACAATAGAGATGGCAGACCTGATAGAGGTGGCCAGAATGCCGGTGGCCAGGGCAAGTTTGGCCAGGGTAAGGATAACAGATTTGCCGGTAAGGGCGGATCAAGAGGTTTTGATGGACCATCAGAGAAACAGGATGGTGGCGGACATGATGCAAGACGCCGTCAGAACCAGGAGAAAGATAAGAGAAACAAGAAGGATTTTGCTCTTGAGCAGGAAGAGATGATGCCAAGAAGCAAACGTGTCGGCAGATTCATCAAGCCTGAAGTTAAGAAGGTTGAGGAGCCTGAGGAGCAGATCAAGGTTATTACTATTCCTGAGAAAGTTTCCATCAAGGAACTGGCTGAGAAGATGAAGATGCAGCCTTCAGTGATCATCAAGAAGCTCTTTATGGCAGGCCAGATCTCTACAGTTAACACTGAGCTTTCTTATGAGGATGCCGAGAACATAGCTGCAGAGTATGATATCCTTTGCGAGAAGGAAGTTCCTGTAGACGTTATTGAGGAACTTCTTAAGGAAGAGGATGATGCACTTGAGACACTTAAAAAGCGTCCTCCTGTAGTCTGCGTAATGGGTCACGTTGACCATGGTAAGACTTCACTTCTTGATGCTATCCGTAAGACCTCTGTAACAGACAGAGAGGCCGGTGGTATCACCCAGAGGATTGGTGCTTATACAGTATCTATCAACGACCAGAAGATCACATTCCTTGATACTCCCGGTCACGAAGCATTCACAGCAATGCGTATGCGTGGTGCTAACTCAACAGATATCGCTGTTCTTGTAGTAGCTGCTGATGACGGTGTAATGCCTCAGACAGTAGAAGCTATCAACCACGCTAAGGCAGCTGAGGTTGAGATCATCGTAGCAGTAAATAAGATCGATAAGCCAAACGCTAACGTAGACAGAGTTAAGCAGGAAATGACAGAATATGGTCTCATCTCCACAGACTGGGGCGGAACAACAGAGTTTGTACCTGTTTCAGCTAAGTCCGGTGAGGGTATTGAAGACCTTCTTGAGACCATCATTCTTACAGCAGACATTCTTGAGCTTAAGGCTAACCCTGACAGAGCAGCAAGAGGTCTTGTTCTTGAGGCAAGACTTGATAAGGGCCGTGGTCCTGTTGCTAACGTTCTTGTTCAGAAGGGAACACTTCATGTTGGAGATTTCATCTCTGCTGGAGCAAGCTCAGGTAAGGTTAGAGCAATGGTTGATGATAAGGGCAACAAGCTTAAAGAGGCTCGTCCTTCACAGCCAGTTGAGATCCTTGGACTTTCTGATGTTCCTAATGCCGGTGAGGTATTCCTTGGACATGAGACTGACAAGCAGGCTAAGCAGTATGCTAATACATACCTTCAGCAGCACAAGAAGGATCTTATTGAAGAGACAAAGGCTAAGATGTCCCTGGATGACCTTTACTCCAAGATCGAGGAAGGCAGACTTCAGGAGCTTAACATCATTATCAAGGCAGACGTTCAGGGTAGCGTAGAAGCCCTTAAGCAGAGCCTTCTGAAGCTCTCTAATGATGAGGTTGTTGTTAAGGTTATCCATGGTGGTGTTGGTGCCATCAATGAGTCTGATGTAACATTGGCTGCAGCATCAAATGCCATCATCATCGGCTTTGATGTTCGTCCTGATGCAACAGCTAAGAGCATGGCTGAGCACGAGGGCGTAGAGATCAAGCTTTACAAGGTTATCTATCAGGCAATCGAGGAGATTGAGTTTGCCATGAAGGGCATGCTTGCTCCTGTTTATGAAGAGAGAGTTACAGGACACGCAGAGGTTCGTCAGATATTCAAGGCATCCAAGGTTGGTAATATCGCCGGTGCATTCGTCAAGGACGGTGTTATCAAGAAGGATTGCAAGGTTCGTATTTCCAGAGAAGGCGAGCAGATCTTCGAAGGTGATCTTGCATCCCTTAAGAGATTCAAGGATGACGTCAAGGAAGTTAAGGAAGGCTTCGAGTGTGGTCTTGTATTTGACGGCTTCGACCAGATCCATGAGGGCGACTTCGTAGAAGCTTACGAGATGGTTGAGGTTCCAAGGACGTGAGCGATAAAAGGAATGAGTAAACACAGTGATGTGCTTGCACATATAGCTGTGTTTATGAAATGACTGAACGTACATGAGGAAAAAAGATATACGAATGGAATGAGTATAGCGATTTCCGAATGTACGTAGGATTGCGAGAGCAAAGCGTAGCAATCCGCATATCGCGGAGGATATAAATGAGAAAAAACAGTAACAAAAACAGAAGAATCAACGGCGAAGTGCAGAAGGTTATTTCTGAAGCAATCCGTTACAGCAAGGATCCAAGGATCAGCCCCTTTACATCTGTCATGGATGTAGAGGTTGCTCCTGACCTTAAGACCTGTAAGGTATGGGTGACTGTAATGGGCGACGAAGAGGACAGAGTAAGAACTCTTGAGGGCCTTAAGTCAGCTGCAGGATACATCAGAAGCACACTGGCCAAAGAACTTAATATGAGATACACTCCTGAGATCAGATTTATCATGGATGACTCCATTGAGTATGCAATCAACATGTCCAAGAAGATTGACGAGATCACAGCTAAAGACAACGAGGCAAGAGCAGCCCGTGGAGAGAGTATTGAAGAAGACGAAGAGTCTTTACAACAGTAAATGACAGCCCGAAAGCACTTGCTGCTGAGGGCGTACCAATACAGTATATATGACATGCATGGGCGATTTGGAATGCGAAGCCTCGCCCATGCAGTGCAGTTCATCGAACTGCAATCAGGAGAGTAGTAATGAGGATTGATGAAGTATTAAAAGGCGTAAAGACCGTAGGAATCACCGGTCATGAGAGACCTGACGGCGACTGCGTTGGCTCCTGCATGGGTATGTATCTTTATATTAAAAAGAACTATCCCCAGATCAGGGCTGATGTATTCCTAGAGGAGATTCCCCCGGAATACCGCTTTATAAAAGACACTGACAAAGTACATTCTGATTTTCAGACTGATATAGAGGTCTATGATCTCTTTATCTGCCTGGACAGTGGCAAGGAGAGAACCTCCGGAGCTGAGAAGCTCTTTGATGCAGCTAAAAGAACTGTCAACATTGACCACCACATGAGCAACAAGGGAACAGGTGATGAGCTGTACATTGTAACAAATGCAAGTTCAGCCTGCGAGCTGGTTTACGATACCCTTGATCGGGATAAGATCGACGAGGATATTGCAAAAGCTCTTTATACCGGAATGGTGACAGATACAGGAGTGTTCAAGTACAACAACACTTCACCAAAGACCATGGAAGTGGCAGCAAAGCTTATTTCCTACGGCTTTGATTTTGGAAGCCTTATAGATCATGTCTTTTATGAAAAGACCTACATCCAGAATCAGATTCTTGGAAGAGCTCTTTTGGAGAGCATCCTTCTTATGGATGGAAGATGCATCGTATCTGTGGTTTCAAAGCAGACCATGGAGTTCTACGAGGCTGGCAGCAACGATATGGACGGAATAGTTAATCAGCTTCTTCTTACAGTTGGAGTTGACTGCGCTATCTTCATGTATGAGAAGGCACCTTTGGAGTACAAGGTGAGCCTTCGTTCCAACGGAGCTGTTAATGTGGCTGAGATAGCAGAGATTTTGGGTGGCGGCGGACATGTAAGAGCTGCAGGCTGCACAGTAAGCGGAACTCAGCACGACGTAATAAACAACATAACCAAGTACATTCATAAGCAGCTTTACGCTGAGTGATAATACGGGGCTGAGTATTGCTAACTCAGCCCTTTCTTTATATTTATGATATAGAGGTATTTAGATGCCAAATAAGTACAATGGACTAATAAATATATATAAGGAGCCTGGATTCACCTCCAATGACGTGGTGGCGAAGCTTCGCGGAATTCTTAAGCAAAAGAAAATTGGGCACACGGGAACTCTTGATCCTGATGCTGTGGGCGTTTTGGTGGTATGCCTTGGAACCGGCACAAAGCTTGTTGAGATGCTGACTGATCACGACAAGGAGTATATTGCAGTGGTGAGGCTAGGAGTATCGACCGACACTCAGGATATGTCAGGGCAGATTCTTGAAGAAAACGAGGTTAATGTCACCAGACAGGAGCTCAAGGATGCTGTTGCTGCCTTTGTTGGGGACTACGACCAGATCCCACCTATGTATTCTGCTGTTAAAGTTGGCGGCAAGAAGCTCTATGAGCTGGCTCGTGAGGGAAAAGAGATTGAGCGCAAGCCCCGTAAGATCCATATTGATGCCATAACAATTTTGGACGATTCACACCTTGAGAGCGATTATCTCTTTACAATAGAAGTGAAGTGCTCCAAAGGTACTTATATAAGGACACTTTGCCATGACATTGGACTTCGCCTTGGCTGCGGAGCCGCTATGCAGCACCTTACAAGGACAAGAGTAGGTGCCTTTAACCTGGAAACAGCTGTAACTTTGTCCCAGGTTGAACAGATGCGCGACAATGGCACTTTAGAGGAGCACATCCAGTCACCGGAGTTTATCTTCCGCGATCTGGACAGGATACATGTGCAGGATTCGGCGAGAGCTCTTTTGGAAAATGGCAATAGCTTCAGGTTGTCCAATGTCCTTAATGAGGATCCGGATGGCGTGAATGATAAGGAATATGCAAAAGAAATGTTCAAGGACGGAAACTCCTTCAGAGTATATTCTGAGGACAATACCTTCTTTGGGATCTATAAATATAACGAGAAGACAAGGCTGTTTAATGTGGACAAGTTCTTCTTTGAAAAGTGAGTTTAAATGGAAATAATTTCAGGTACAACCGAATTTCATATAGACAATAAGACCGCGGTAGCCATCGGGAAATTTGATGGGATCCACCTGGGGCACAAGAAGCTCCTGGACCAGATCCTGCTTCAAAAGAAGGATGGCTTAAAGAGCGTTATCTTCACCTTTGATCCATCGCCGGAGGAGTTCTTTACCGGAAAAGAAATACCACAGCTCTTTACCAGGATTGAAAAACGTGAAGCCTTTGAGGAGATGGGAATTGATATCCTTTTGGAATTCCCACTTACCGCTGCTACGGCGGCGACAGACCCGGAGGACTTTGTGAGGCGTATACTTGTAGGACAGCTGGGCGCAGATTTTATCGCAGCCGGGACCGATGTTTCTTTTGGAGATAAGGGCCGTGGGGATCAGCATCTTTTGCGGAGCCTTTCCAAGGAACTGGGCTACGAACTGGCTCTTATAGACAAGGTCAGGATCGATGGGGAAGAGGTTTCCTCCACCAGGGTCAGAAACCGTGTTGCTGACGGTGATATGCCTATGGTGAAAAGACTTCTTGGCTACAACTACAGCGTTAGCGGAACGGTACAGCATGGGAGGCATATAGGTCACACCATTGGAGTGCCAACAGTAAATATCATACCTCCTTCCAACAAGCTCCTTCCGCCCTATGGAGTTTACTCCAGCAAGGTCTACATTGATGATAAGGTCTTTGATGGCATGACTAACATAGGAAGAAAGCCAACCATCTCCGAGAAGGAACAGGTGGGAGTTGAGACCTACATTTACGACTTTGACAGCGATGCCTACGGCAAATTCATTAAGGTGGAACTCCTTAAATTTGTTCGCCCTGAGATGAAGTTTGATTCCATCGATGCCCTAAAGGCACAGATCAAGAGTGACCTGGTAAGTGCCAGAGAAAGTTGATGCTTTACATAAATACATAATTGTGATAGTATTAGTTGGTTGCTGTCGGATGTGACAGTAGCAGTAACAGAAACTACCGTTACTACGGCCAAGGAAACTCCAACCTGGTCCTGGTAATTGGCGGATTATTTAAAAGGAGAAAAAACAATGATCACAAAAGAGAAGAAAACAGAAGTTATCGAGAAGTTTGCCAGAAAGGCTGGCGACACAGGATCACCTGAGGTTCAGGTAGCTATCCTTACAGAGAGAATCAAGGAGCTCAACGATCACCTTCAGAAGAACCCTAAGGATCATCACTCAAGAAGAGGTCTTCTTAAGATGGTTGGTCAGAGAAGAAGCCTTCTTGGCTACCTCAAGAAGAAGGACATCGAGGCTTATCGTAAGCTCATCGCTGACCTTGGTCTGAGAAAGTAATTTCTGAAATTATTAAAGGCGGGATATGGCTGACAGTTCCCTGTCAGCTTGTTCCGTCTTTATGCGATTAATGAGAAAACAGCGTTTTAAGCGCTTTTCTAAATAGGTGAAAACATGATTAAAGCTGCACACGCACCTGAAGTACAGTCAAATGTGTGAATTACTGCAATTTGCACTTCGCTGCAAATTGCGTGAGAACATGAATGAGAAGTGAGGGGCAATCTTTGCGAAGCAAACTCTCATTATTGCCCCGAATCTCTACAGTTCGCGCAGTGAACTGTAGATGATGGACCGCGGATGAGCAGGAAAAGGAGAAAAAATGGTAAAAACTTACGAAATGGAACTGGCTGGTCGTACACTTAAGGTTGAGATTGGCAAGGTAGGCAAACAGGCAAACGGATGTGCATTCATGCAGTACGGAGATACAACAGTTCTCTGCACAGCTACAGCATCAGCTAAGCCAAGAGACGGAATCGACTTCTTCCCACTTTCAGTTGAGTACGGTGAGAAGTTCTATGCAGTTGGAAAGTTCCCAGGTGGATACAATAAGAGAGAGGGTAAGCCTTCAGAGAATGCGATCCTTACAAGCCGTGTAATCGATCGTCCTATGAGACCTCTTTTCCCTAAGGATTACAGAAACGATGTTACAATCGAGACTATGGTTATGGCAGTAGATCCACAGTGCCGTCCTGAGCTTGTTGCTATGCTTGGTGCATCAGTATCAGTTTCTATTTCTGATATCCCATTCGATGGCCCTTGCGCTATGACACAGATTGGTATGGTTGATGGTGAGCTTATCGTTAACCCTACTCAGGAACAGTGGAATTCAGGAGATCTTAAGCTTACAGTTGCATCTGTAGGTCAGAAGGTTATTATGATCGAGGCTGGTGCTAACGAGATCCCTGAGGAGAAGATGAAGGAAGCTATCTACAAGGCTCATGATGTTAACCTTCAGATCATCGAGTTCTTTAAGGGTATCGTTGCTGAAGTTGGTAAGCCTAAGCACGAATATACAAGCTGCGCAGTTCCTGAGGAACTCTTTGCAGCAATCAAGGAAGTAGTTCCTCCAGAGGAGATGGAGAAGGCTGTCTTCACAGATGACAAGCAGACAAGAGAGGGCAACATTGCAGAGATCACTGACCGTCTCACAGAGAAGTTTGCTGACAACGAGGAGTGGCTTGCTATCCTTGGCGAAGCTATCTACCAGTACGAGAAGAAGACAGTACGTAAGATGATCCTTAAGGATCACAAGAGACCAGACGGCCGTGAGATCAAGCAGATCAGACCTCTTTCAGCTGAGATCGATCTTATCCCCAGAGTACACGGAAGTGCTATGTTCACTCGTGGACAGACACAGATCTGTGATGTAGTAACTCTTGCACCTCTTTCAGAGGCTCAGAAGGTTGAAGGCCTTGATGCATTTGCATCTGACAAGAGATATGTACACCAGTACAACTTCCCTGCTTACTCAGTAGGTGAGACAAAGGTTTCAAGAGGACCAGGACGTAGAGAGATCGGACATGGAGCTCTTGCAGAGAGAGCACTTCTTCCTGTTCTTCCTAGCGCAGAGGAGTTCCCATATGCTATCCGTGCCGTATCTGAGACTTTCGAGTCTAACGGATCAACATCAATGGCTTCAACATGTGCATCTTGCATGTCACTTATGGCTGCAGGTGTTCCTCTTAAGAAGATGGTTGCTGGTATTTCCTGTGGTCTTGTAACAGGCGATACAGATGACGATTTCGTAGTACTTACAGATATCCAGGGTCTTGAGGACTTCTTTGGAGACATGGACTTCAAGGTAACAGGTACTAAGGACGGTATCACAGCTATCCAGATGGATATCAAGATCCACGGTCTTACAAAGCCTATCGTTGAGACAGCTATCGCACAGTGTCGTGAGGCTAGATTCTTCATCATGGACGAGTGCATGAGCAAGGCTATTGCTGAGCCTCGTAAGGAAGTATCCAAGTACGCTCCTAAGATCGTATCTCTCCAGATCGATCCTGAGAAGATCGGTGATGTTGTTGGTCAGAGAGGAAAGACAATCAACGAGATCATCGCAAGAACAGGCGTTAAGATTGATATCACTGATGACGGTAAGGTTTCAGTATGTGGCGAGGATCAGGATGCTATCGCAAAGGCTGTAGATATGGTTAAGACAATCGTTACAGACTTCGAGAAAGGCCAGATCTTTACAGGTAAGGTTGTAAGCATCAAGGAGTTTGGCGCATTCGTTGAGTTCGCTCCTGGTAAGGAAGGCATGGTTCACATCAGCAAGATCTCCAAGGAGAGAATCGACCATGTTGAGGATGTACTTACTCTTGGCGACACAGTTAAGGTTGTATGCCTTGGTAAGGACAAGATGGGAAGAATCAGTTTCTCAATTAAGGATTGCGCTCAATAAGGCGGAACTTCCTTGTTACGATACCACTTGAACATTATATTTACAGGCCGGCGTGTTCCTACATACCGGCCTGTTTTAAGGATTTACAAAAAGGAAATCAGTTAATGAGTAATACTAAGGAAACTATACAGGAAATAAACAAGAGAAGAACCTTTGCCATCATTTCTCACCCTGATGCAGGTAAAACAACACTCACAGAGAAATTTCTTTTATACGGTGGTGCCATCAACATGGCGGGTTCCGTAAAGGGTAAGGCAACAGCCAGACACGCAGTATCTGACTGGATGGAGATTGAGAAGCAGAGAGGTATCTCAGTAACCTCATCAGTTCTTCAGTTCAACTTTGAGGGTTGCTGTATCAACATTCTTGATACCCCTGGACACCAGGACTTCTCAGAGGATACCTACAGAACTCTTATGGCTGCGGATTCAGCTGTCATGGTAATTGACGCCAGCAAGGGTGTTGAGGCCCAGACAAGAAAGCTCTTCAAGGTCTGCGCCATGAGTCATATCCCGATCTTTACTTTTATCAACAAGCTGGACAGAGATGCCATGGACACCTTTGATCTTCTTGATGATATTGAGAATAACCTTGGAATTGCCACATGCCCAATGAACTGGCCAATCGGTTCAGGAAAGAACTTCAAGGGCATCTATGACAGAAGAGAAGGCCATATTGTTACTTTCTCCGAGACCCAGAAGGGTACCAAGGAAGGTAAAGAGACAATCATCAATCTGGATGATAAGGCTGCCATCGACTCTGAGATTGGACAGGATGCTTATGACAAGCTTACCGGCGAGATCGAGCTTTTAGACGGAGCCGGAGCTGAGTACGACCTTGATAAGGTAAGAGCCGGAGAACTCACACCTGTATTCTTTGGTTCAGCCCTTCAGAACTTTGGCGTAGAGCTCTTTTTACATCACTTCCTTAAGATGGCTACACCTCCAACAGGTAGAGTGTCAGCTGACGGCGAGAAGATCGATCCACTTGAGAGCGATTTTTCAGCCTTCGTATTCAAGATCCAGGCTAACATGAACAAGGCCCACAGAGACAGGGTGGCTTTCATGAGGATCTGTTCCGGAAGGTATGATGCAGATAAAGAAGTTAAGCATGTACAGAGCGGAAAGGTAATGCGTCTTTCACAGCCACAGCAGCTTATGGCAGATGAGAGAAAGATCCTTTCTGAGGCCTATGCGGGAGATATCATGGGTGTATTTGATCCCGGAATTTTCTCAATTGGAGATACAGTCTGCATGCCTAAGGATAACGTAAGGTACGAGGGAATCCCTACCTTCGCTCCCGAGCATTTTGCAAGGGTAAGACAGGTTGATACCATGAAGCGAAAGCAGTTCGTTAAGGGTATCACTCAGATTGCCCAGGAGGGTGCGATCCAGATCTTCCAGGAGTACAATACAGGCCTTGAAGAGATCATCGTAGGCGTTGTTGGTGTCCTTCAGTTTGATGTATTGAAGTTTAGGTTGGAAAGCGAGTACAATGTAGATATCATTTTGGAAAGCCTTCCTTATGAGTACATCAGATGGGTGGATAATGAAGATGTAGACATGTCAACTTTGGTTGGAACATCTGACATGAAGAAGATCAAGGACATGCACGACAGACCACTTCTTTTGTTTGTGAACGAGTGGAGTGTAGGCATGACCATGGAGAGAAATAAAGGACTTGTGCTTTCAGAGTTCAAGAAGAATTGATGATCCGGTTTTTGGGGGAGAAGATCATTGAAGAAACTGAGTATCACCGTGAAAAGAATAGCACCGCTATTTCTTGCAGCATCGCTGGCGCTGGGGGCGCTGACAGGATGTGAGTATTCAAGCGTAGAGGATTATCTTGAGGATCTGGGAATCCTGGATCCTTATGATCGTGAGGATGAGACAGGGACTGTAGCTGACCTTGAGATCTCAACAGTGAATTTTGAGTATGACACTGATGAGAATAATTCTCAGGAAGAACCTGAGATCCAGATAGCTGAAAGTGACGCATCACAGGAATTATCAGCAGAGGCTTCCGCAGAGGCTCTGCCCCAGGATGAGGCAAAAGAGCTTTTGGAAGAACCCGGCGCTGATCCTGAGATTGGCAATCATGCTGACGATGAGTTTGTAAAGGGATACAAGGAACTTAAGGATTCCAATACAGACAGCGAGGTTAAGGCAGCCAGAACTGCCATGGGCCTTACAGAGAATGGCATCAGGGAACTGAAGAATGCCCAGAAGGGTCTTTACGCCTACGAACTTTTGACAGATGCAGGTAAGACACTGTATGTTGAGATGCTGGCTATCTTACAGAATCTTGGGACAGATGTGACTGTTTCCACCACCAGTGATGAAGCCATTGAGATGGTCTTTGACTATGTGATGGCAGATCATCCTGAGATCTTTTATGTGGATGGATATCAGTACACCAATTATTCGGTTGGTGATACTATCACCAGGATCTCTTTTACCGGAAATTATCTCTACGGAGCGGATGAGGTAAAGAGAAGGCAGACCAGGATCAACGAGGCAGTAAACAAGTGCCTTCAGGGGGCTCCATCCTCAGAGGATGATTACTATGCCATAAAGTATGTTTACGAGTATCTTATTGCAAACACTGAGTACGACATGGATGCAGTGGACAACCAGAATATCTGCTCGGTATTCATAAACGGAAAGAGTGTCTGCAATGGTTACGCCAAGGCTGCCCAGTATCTTCTTGGCAAGCTTGGGATAAAGAGTACTCTGGTTACAGGAACAGTGAACACCAGGAACAGCTCCGGTGTGAGACATGCATGGAATCTGGTTCTTTGCAATAATTCATACTATTACATGGATGTGACTTGGGGAGATGCTTCCTATCAGACTGTGTCTGGAGAAAGTGCAGATGCAACCAAGCTTCCGGCAGTTAACTACGATTATCTGAATGTTACTACTTCAGAGATCACAAGTAACCATGCAATATCAGATATCATGGCTATGCCAAAGTGCAACAGTATCGCTGACAATTTCTATGTGAGGGAAAATGAATATTTCACCTCCGCAGAAATGGCTCTGGTAACCGATCTGTTTAATCGTAGATATAAGGATGGCAGCAATAATGTCACCATTAAATGCTCAAATGACGGGATTTACGACTCGCTGTTTGAGGAGCTTATTACTAACAGGCGAGTATTTGAGTGCCTTCAGGGAGATACCTCACAGGTATCCTATACAACCTTTGAAGATACAAGGACCATCATATTCTGGATATGATAGCCTGGGCTCGAAGGCGTAAGGTTTAACATAATATTCATTTATGGTATAATTATAAAGAAATATGCATAAAAGTAAGAGGTAAGAAGCAATGGCAAAAGGTAATGCAGAAATTGGAACAGTTAAGATTGCTGATGATGTAGTGGCAAGAATTGCAGCTTTAGCAGCTCTTGAGGTTGAAGGAGTATCTGCTATGGCAGGTAACTACACCAGTGATGTTCTTGAGAAGGTTGGTCGTAAGAACCTTTCCAAGGGAGCAAAGGTCTTAGTTGGTGCCGGAGACGTACAGGTTGATCTTGCACTTATGATGACTTACGGCTTTAATATCCCTGCAACATGTCAGCAGGCTCAGACCAAGGTTAAGGCTTCAATCGAGAACATGACCGGGTTAAATGTAACTGATGTAAACATCAGGATTGCCGGAATTACAATGCCTGAGGCTTAATAAAGGACTGGTATACTATATGAACAGAACAGAGCTTAGAGAGCAGGTTTTTAATCTGCTTTTTCGCGTTGAGTTTAATCCAATGGAGGATATGTCAGAGCAGGAGGAACTCTTTACCACCACATCTGACAAGGAAATCTCCACTAAGGACGCGGACTATATAAGAGAAAAATATGAGAATATCGCTTCAAAGCTCCCTGAGATAGATGAAGCTATCAACAAGGAGACTACAGGATGGAACACCCAGAGGATTGCAAAGGTTGATCTGACAATCCTTCGTCTTGCTATCTATGAGATCAAGTACGATGAGACAGTACCAACGGGCGTAGCCATCAATGAGGCTGTTGAGCTTGCCAAGAAATTTGGTCAGGATGGCTCACCGGCATTTGTAAATGGAGTGTTAGCTAAATTTGCGCAGTGAATATACAGTCACACAGGTTAATTCTTATATAAAGAATATGTTTAGCCAGGACTTTCTCCTTAAGAGCCTTACGGTGAAGGGAGAGGTCAGTAACTGCAAGTACCACTCTTCAGGGCACATCTATTTCACCCTGAAGGATTCAGGTGGTTCCATAGCCTGCGTGATGTTTAAGGGCGATGCGGATAGGGGCCTTAAGTTCCGAATGCAAGAGGGGCAGCAGGTCAAGGTATCCGGCGCCATAACTGTATATGAAAGAGATGGTAAATACCAGCTTTATGCCAGACTGATAGAACTGGATGGAGCTGGAGTTCTTTATGAGAAATTTGAAGAACTGAAGAATAGATTAAAGGAATCCGGCATGTTTGCTGATGAGTATAAGCAGCCGATTCCCAAGTACATACGAACTCTCGGTGTAGTAACGGCTCCTACAGGAGCAGCGGTTCGGGACATAATCAACGTGTCCACCAGGAGAAATCCGCATATTCAGATCATTCTTTACCCTGCCATAGTACAAGGTGATAGCGCTGCCGAGAGTATAGTCAGAGGCATTGAGTATCTGGCTCAGACTGAGGTAGATGTTATCATTGTTGGCCGTGGTGGAGGATCTATAGAAGACTTATGGGCTTTCAATGAGGAGATCGTGGCACAGGCGATCTTTGACTGCCCGGTTCCAATTATCTCAGCAGTAGGGCATGAGACAGATACCACAATAGCAGATTTTGTTGCAGACAAGAGGGCAGCGACCCCTTCACAGGCAGCAGAACTTGCAGTTTTTGAATACGACAGGTTTATACAGGATCTTAAGGATTATCAGTATACCTTAGGACTTCGCATGGACAGGAAGCTAAAGAACCTTTCCCTTGAGGAAAAGAGATATGCTGAGAGCCTAAGGCACCTAAGCCCCATGGGAAAGATCCGTGACAGGCTCCTTCGGATGGATCAGTACCAGGACATGCTTGAGCAGGCCATGAATGGCAGGCTCCAAAGTGCAAGACATCGCCTGAATATTGACATTGAGAGGCTTAAAGGTCTTTCTCCTTTAGACAGATTAAAGGGCGGTTATTCCTACGTCTCCGGGGCGGATGGAAAGAATGTCAGGAGCATTGGAGATGTGAACCTCGGGGACGAGCTGAAGGTTTATGTCAGCGACGGAACCATAAGCGTTACGACTACAGGGAAAGAAGCGGAGACTATATGGCAACAAAAAAATTAGAAAAGAAGCTTTCTATCGAGGAGGCTTTCTCAGAGATAGATGACAAGATAAAAGCCCTTGAAAATGATGATATTTCTTTGGAAGATTCCTTTAAAGAGTATCAGCAGGGTATGGAACTTTTAAAGTATTGCCACGAGGCCATTGCCGAGGTGGAGAAGAAAGTTCAGAAGATAGCTGAGGATGGAAGTCTGGAGGACTTTGAATAAATGATCGGAGAAGATTTCGGAAAGAGGCTCACGGAGAGAGCGGACTTTTTTGAAGAGGTATTAAAAAAGTTCCTGCCAAAGGAAGAAGGCTATCCCAAGGTAGTGCTTGAAGCCATGAACTACAGCCTTTTAGCAGGTGGAAAAAGGATAAGACCAGTCATGATGCTGGAGTCCTATAAGCTTTTTGCAGGTGAGAAGGCAGATACACAGCTTATCTGGCCTTTCATGTGCGCCATGGAGATGATCCACACCTATTCACTGGTGCATGATGATCTTCCTGCCATGGACAATGATGAGTACAGAAGGGGCAGAAAGACTACCCACGCAGTATACGGCGCTGGAATGGCTACCCTTGCAGGAGACGGCCTTTTGAATCTGGCTTACGAGACAGCTGTGAAGGGAGCTATTAAAGGAAAAGAGCTATCGCCCTATGACGGCGAAAACACAAACAGATACCTGGCAGCCCTTGAAGTACTTACAACCAAAGCCGGAGTTTATGGCATGGTTGGTGGTCAGTGCGCAGATATCTGTGCTGAGAACTCGACAGAACCTGATGAAGAAAAGGCTAAGGAAACTCTCCAATATATTGATGAGAACAAGACCGGTGCTCTTATAGAGAGCAGCCTTATGGTAGGCGCGATCCTTGGTGGAGCTACAGCAGACCAGGTAAGTCTCATGGAGAAGGTTGGAAGCAATGTGGGAATTGCCTTCCAGATCCAGGACGACATTCTGGATATTGAGGGAAGTGAAGCAGAGCTTGGAAAGCCCATTGGCTCTGATATTAAGAATGGAAAGAGTACCTATGTGAGCCTCTATGGCATGGAAAATGCCAAGGCTAAGGTCAAAGAGCTCTCCGATGAAGCAATCAACATCCTTTCCGGCTTTGACTACAGCAATACTTTTCTTCAGGAACTGTTTGAGTACCTGATCTACAGAACTAAGTAATTTAGGCGGAGAATAATATGCTGCTTGATCAGATTAATAATACAGGTGACATAAAGAATATACCTCAGAGCGAATATAAAGAGCTGGCCCAGGAGATAAGGGAATTCCTCATTGAGAAGATTTCCATTACCGGAGGTCATCTTGCTTCCAATCTTGGAGCAGTGGAGCTTACCATGGCTCTTCACATTGCCCTGGACCTTCCCAAGGATAAGATCATCTGGGATGTAGGACATCAGTCCTACACTCATAAGCTTCTAACAGGGAGAAAGTCTGGCTTTGACACCCTTCGTCAGTATGGCGGAATGAGTGGTTTCCCAAAGAGATGTGAGTCTGATACTGACTGCTTTGATACAGGACACAGCTCAACATCTATTTCCGCAGGCCTTGGAATGGTCAAGGCAAGAGACCTTAAGGGTGATGACTATGCAGTTGTTTCTGTTATAGGTGACGGCTCCCTGACAGGAGGTCTTGCCTATGAAGCCATGAACAATGCTTCAAAGCTGGAGACCAATTTCATTATTATCCTTAACGACAATGAGATGTCCATTTCCGAGAGTGTTGGTGGAATGGGTAAGTACCTTGATAGTGTACGAACTGCCCAGGGGTACCTTAACCTGAAGGAAGATGTGTATGCACAGCTTCGCACCAGCACCAAGATCGTAGATTCCATCAGAAGAGCCAAGAACAGTGTCAAGCAGCTCTTTGTACCGGGTATGGTATTTGAGAACCTTGGTATTACCTACCTTGGTCCTGTTGACGGACATGATACGGCAGGCCTTGTAAGAGCGATCAAAGAAGCAAGAAAAGTTAAAAAGGCAGTAATGATCCATATCGTTACCAAGAAGGGCAAGGGCTATGAGCCTGCAGAAAGGCACCCTGCCAGATTCCATGGAACGGAGCCTTTTATCATTGAGAACGGAATTCCCAGGAATCCAAGAACGACCTCCAACTACCAGGATATCTTTTCCACAGTCATGTGTAAGCTTGGTGCCAGAGATGAAAAGGTGGTTGCCATCACTGCAGCCATGGCTGATGGTACCGGACTTAAGAGGTTCAGGAACATGTATCCTGACAGGTTCGTGGATGCAGGCATTGCGGAGGAACATGCGGTAACCTATGCTGCAGGACTTGCAATTGGCGGATATAAGCCGGTCTTCGCGGTTTATTCTTCATTCCTTCAAAGGGCCTATGACCAGGTGCTTGAGGATGTGTGTCTCCAAAATCTCCCTGTGGTATTTGCCATAGACAGAGCGGGACTTGTAGGCTCCGACGGTGAGACACATCAGGGAATCTTTGATCTGTCCTACTTGTCTTCAATGCCCAACATGCATGTGCTGGCCCCCAAGAATAAGTGGGAACTTTCGGATATGCTGAAGTTTGCAGTGAACTTCAACGGTCCTGTTGCCATCAGATATCCAAGAGGAAATGCCTATGATGGCCTTAAGGAATACAGAGCTCCTATCGAAATGGGCAAGTGTGAGCCAATCTATGAGGAGAAGGATATATGTCTTTTAGCTGTAGGCAGCATGGTAAAGGTTGCTGAGGAAGTGAGAAATATCCTTAAGGACAACGGATTCAGGTGTTCACTGGTTAATGCAAGATTTGTTAAACCAATAGATACAGACTATATCCACAAGGCAGTAGGAACCCACAGACTCTTTGTCACAATGGAAGAGAACGTGGCTTCAGGCGGATATGGCGAGAAGGTCAGAAGCTATATCGGGGAAAAGAAACTTGATGCGAGTGTACTTTCCATCGCTATCCCTGATCAGTTTGTGACTCACGGAAGCGTGGACAAGCTCTTTAAGGAGTTGGGAATAGATGCCCAGTCCATTGCCGAGAAAGTTATGAAGGAAGTACGGTAAGGTAATTTATGGCAAAGGATAAAGAAAGACTTGATGTCATCCTGGTTAACAGAGGGCTGGCTTCATCAAGAGAGAAGGCTAAGACCCTTATCATGGCCGGTGAGGTTTTTGTAAACGGCCAGAGAGAGGATAAGCCGGGAACCACCTTTGAGGAAGCTAAGATAACTTCCCTTGAGGTTAAGGGAGACACACTTCCCTACGTAAGTAGAGGCGGTCTTAAGCTTGAGAAGGCAGTTAATAACTTCGGCTTTTCTCTTGAGGGAAAGGTGTGCATGGACATTGGTGCATCCACCGGAGGATTTACGGACTGTATGCTGCAAAACGGCGCAGTGAAGGTCTACTCAGTGGATGTGGGACATGGACAGCTGGACTGGAAGCTTCGAAGTGATCCAAAAGTCGTTTGCATGGAGAAGACCAATTTCAGATATATGGTCAGGGATGATATAGATGACGACCTGGACTTTGCGTCCTGCGATGTTTCTTTTATCTCACTGACAAAGATACTTCTTCCTGCCAGAAAGCTTTTAAAGGACGGGGGCGAGATGGTTTGTCTCATAAAGCCTCAGTTTGAAGCCGGCAGGGATAAGGTTGGTAAAAAGGGCGTAGTCAGAGACCCGGAGGTCCACAGTGAGGTGGTCCACCGGATATTTGACTTTATGGGGATCGCAGGTTTTGATGTGCTGCACCTGGATTATTCACCCATCAAAGGACCTGAGGGGAATATTGAATATCTGATCCACATCAGAAAGAACCCCGAAATGAATGAGAAGGTAAAAGACCTTACAGAGGCTGAAGGCGAGAAGCTTCTTAAGGAGATAGAAGGTACAAAAGAGGGTATTTCATATAATGAGGAGAACAGAAAGCTGGTGGAGGCGGCTGTGGCCGGTGCTCACGGAGAGCTTTCTTAAGGGGTTATGGACAAATTTTGTATTGTTGCTAACAGGAACAAAGACAGAAGCCTTGCTCTTTCTAACCACATTAAGGATTATCTGGAGGAAAGGGGAAAGACCTGCGTCATAGCCAGTGAGAAGTCTGAGGAATCAGATCCTCTTCACATTACAAGGAATCACTTAAGTGTTATTCCTGAGGATACGGATCTGGTCATTGTCCTTGGAGGTGATGGGACCATGCTCCAGGCTGCAAGAAGTGTGGCCTTTATGGATGTTCCGCTTATTGGCGTGAATCTTGGAACCATGGGTTATCTCACTGAGGTTGACGAAAGTGGTGTGGACGAAGCCCTTGAGAAGATCCTTAAGGGTGAATACGAGATAGAAGACAGGATGATGCTAAGGGGAAGCGTCGAGGGGAAAAAAGACTACTCCCTGAATGATATTATCCTGACCAGATATCAGGATATTTCCACCATCGGTTACAACATCTACGTAAATGATCAGTTCCTGTATAACTACTTTGCCGACGGGCTTATAATTTCAACACCTACAGGCTCCACAGGCTACAACATGTCAGCCGGAGGTCCAATCATTGAGCCTTCAGCCCACATGATACTGGTAACCCCGGTATGTCCACATACCTTAAGTTCCAGGAGCCTTGTCTTTTCACCGGGCACAAGAATAGAGGTGGAGCTCACTGAAGGAAGAGACGGTCGTGAGCAGAAGGCTATATCAAGCTTTGATGGCAGCGGAACGATCCTTATGCATTCCGGCGACAGGCTGGAAATAAAGATGTCAAAAAAGACAACCAAGATCCTTAGACTCAACAGAGTCAGCTTCTTAGAGGTCATTAGTAAAAAATTTGAGAAATAACTTATGAAGGGCGGTGTAAATTTTGAAGAAGAACAGGCATGACAAGATTATTGAGATCATCAACAACAACGTGGTAGAGACACAGGAACAGCTTGTTTCGCTGCTTTGTAAGGAAGGCTATGATGTAACACAGGCTACCATTTCAAGAGATATCAGACAGATGAAGCTTACCAAGATGGTTCTGGAGGATGGAAGACAGAAGTATGTCTACACCAATGCAGATCCTAAGGTAATGCATGACAAATATGTTAATGTATTAAAGGCAGGATATGTCAGCGTTGATACAGCTGAGAATCTGATCGTCATCAAGACAGTTCCGGGCATGGCAATGGCACTTGCAACAGCAACTGATGCTCTGGAAGTGCCACAGATCGTTGGCTGCATTGCCGGAGATGATACTATATTTGTAGCTCTCAAGACCAAGGAAGATGCTGAGGAGCTTAAGGAAAGATTCCTGCGTCTTATAGAAAGACAGCAGTAAATCTTAGGTAATTATTTGGTTGGGGTCCTCATTTTAGAAATGAGAGAGGAATTATGTTATACAATTTACATGTGAAGAATCTTGCCCTGATAAAGGAGCAGGAGATTGAGTTTTCCAAGGGTCTGAACATCCTTACGGGAGAGACAGGCGCAGGAAAATCAGTAGTTATAGGGTCAGTAAATCTGGCTCTGGGAGGAAAAGCCGATCCGTCCCTTATAAGGACCGGCGAGGAGTACGCTCTTGTTGAGCTTACTTTTGGAGAACTGGAAGATATTCAAAAAGAGCTGCTTGCCGGCATGGACATTCCCCTTGAGGATGATGGAACTTTGGTTATCCAAAGGAAGATCATGCCAGGCAGGAGTGTTTCAAAGGTGTCCGGTGAATCAGTATCAGCCAGACAGCTTAAGGATATAGGTAATATCCTTATCAATATTCACGGTCAGAACGATCATCAGGAACTTCTCCAGAAGAAAAAACATATGGAGATACTGGACGGCTACTGCGACAAAGATCTTAGTGGCCTCTTTGGTGCGCTTTCAGAAGATTACAAGACTATGAAGGACCTTGAAAAAGAGCTTTCGGAATCTGATATAGATGAGAGCGCCAGGATCAGGGAACAGGAGCTTTTGGAGTTTGAGATCGGAGAGATTGAGGATGCTGCTGTGGTTCCAGGGGAAGACAAAGACTTGGAGAGCCTCTACCACAAGATGGTAAACTCAAGGAAGATCTCAGAGGCAGTTTATGCCGTGTCATCCATGATCAGCTCCGGTGAGGGAGAAGAGACAGCCTCAGACATGGTGGGAAGAGCCGTAAGGGAGCTTACAAGCGTAGTTAGCTACGATGAAGCATTAAATGATCTTCTTAGCCAGCTTTCCGATGTGGAGAATCTTCTTTCTGATTTTGGACATTCACTTTCCGGATATATGAAGGATCTGGAGTTTGATGATGAGACCTTCCACAACACAGAGGAAAGGCTCAATACTTTGAATCATCTCAAGGACAAGTACGGCGGAAGCCTTGAAGCTGTGCTTAAGTACAGGGATGAAAAGCAGCTCCGCCTTGATGCCCTCACAGACCTTGATGCCCACAGAAACAGGCTGGTAAAGGAACTGGATGAGATTCGGTCGAAAGTTCTTTTAACCTGTAAGAACATATCTGATATAAGACGTAAAGGTGCTAAGGCTCTGGCAAAAGAGCTAAAGGAGGCCCTGATAGATCTTAACTTCCTGGATGTTCAGTTTGAGATCGATGTCAGGAGCAACGAGGAAAATGTTACTGCAAAGGGCTTCGATGATGTGGAATTCATGATCTCCACAAACCCGGGCGAGGCGCTTCGTCCGTTGGATCAGATTGCCAGCGGCGGTGAGCTTTCCAGGATCATGCTGGCCCTTAAGACCGTTGTTGCAGATAAGGATGACATCAGTACACTTATCTTTGACGAGATAGATGCGGGAATCAGTGGAAAGACAGCCTGGAAGGTTTCCGGTAAGCTTGGAGAGCTTTCTAAGGAGCACCAGATCATCTGCATCACACATCTTCCTCAGATCGCAGCCATGGCGGATGAGCATTTCATGATAGAAAAGGGGCTCTCTGATGGAAGGACAGTTACCGGCATTCACAGCCTTAATGAGGAGGATTCCATAAAGGAGCTGGCAAGGCTTCTTGGAGGCGACAAGCTGACTGATGCAGTGCTTTCTAACGCGAAAGAGATGCGCCAGATGGCCATTGAAAAAAAAAGAGGATGAAAAATGACGATCGATAATGATGATCTTTTGAACAGCATAATTGCTTCTCTTGGCAGGATCGATCCTATCTCACTGGATGAGATGCCCAATATTGATCTTTATATGGACCAGCTTACCTCTTTTATGAATGAGAGGCTCAAGAAGTCCACAAGGCATCCTGAGACAGACAAGATCCTTACCAAGACCATGATCAACAACTATGCAAAGAATGATCTTTTGCCTCCTCCTGTAAAGAAGAAGTATTCAAAGGATCATCTGATTCTGTTGCTGTTTATTTATTACTTCAAGAATATCCTTTCCATAAATGATATTCAGACTCTTCTGGAGCCCTTAAAGGAGCGTTTCCAGACCACTGAGGAGTTTAATGTAAGCAGCATTTACAAGAATTGTTTTGAACTGCAGGGCGAGGCTTTAGAGCCTGTAATTGAAGATATTACAAGGAAATACGGAAGAAGCCTTCAGACCTTCGAAGATGAGAAGCTGTCCGAGGACGAAAAGAACAGGATGCAGCTCTTTTCCTTCATAATCCAGCTGTCCTATGACGTCTATGTGAAAAAGCTCCTGATAGAGAAGATCCTGGACAACATCACTGAGGCTAAGGAGCAGGATAAGAAGGCTGAGAAGGACTCCAAGAAGGATTCTAAGAAAACTAAGGGATAAGATTTAATGGGAATTTACGATACACTTAACGGGCAGCAGAAGAAAGCAGTGCTGCAGACAGATGGACCGGTGCTGATTCTTGCCGGTGCCGGATCAGGAAAGACCAGGGTTTTGACCCACAGGGTGGCTTACCTGATCGATGAATGCAATGTTAACCCCTGGAACATCATGGCCATTACCTTTACAAATAAGGCAGCAGGCGAGATGAGGGAAAGGGTAGATAAGATAGTTGGCTTTGGAGCGGAGAGCATTTGGGTTTCAACCTTCCATTCCAGCTGCGTGAGGATCCTTAGGAGGCATGCGGACCTTCTGGGATACACCTCAAACTTTACGATTTACGATACGGATGATTCAAAGGCTCTCATGAAGGATATCTGCAAGAGGTTTCAGCTGGAGACTTCGCAGCTTAAGCTTCGCCAGATCATGAGCATGATCTCAAAGTGCAAGGACAATCTGGTGGACCCTTCAGAGTACGCTCTTACAGCAGGAAATGATTACGTTAAGAGCCGTGTTTCCAAGGCTTATTCAGAGTATCAGAGTGCCCTTAAGAAGAATAATGCCTTTGATTTTGATGACCTTATCATGAAGACTGTGGAGCTTTTTAGGAAGAACCCTGAGGTTCTGGACTACTATCAGGAGCGCTTCCGCTACATCATGGTTGATGAGTATCAGGATACCAACAATGCCCAGTTTGAGTTTATAAGGCTTTTGGCTGACAAGTACAGGAATCTGTGCGTTGTAGGTGACGATGACCAGAGTATCTACAGGTTCAGAGGTGCGAACATCAGGAATATCCTGGACTTTGAGAAGGTATATAAGGATGCGGTTGTTATAAAGCTTGAGCAGAACTACCGCTCAACCCAGCAGATCCTGGACGCTGCCAATGCTGTTATCTGCAACAACTATGGCAGAAAGGACAAGGCTCTCTGGACTGATGAAAAGGACGGAGACAAGGTTAAGCTTCGCCAGTTTGACACCGGAGAAGAGGAGGCTGAGTTCATCGCTTCCGATATTGGGCGTCTTAAGAGGAATGGGAAGCTGTCCTACGATGAGACAGCAGTTCTTTACAGGACAAATGCTCAGTCCAGACTTTTGGAGGAACGCTTTGTTTACGAGGGAATCCCCTATGACATCGTTGGTGGCACTAACTTCTATTCAAGGCGTGAGATAAAAGATCTTTTGGCGTACCTTAAGACCATCGAGAGCGGAAGGGACGACATTGCTGTAAAGAGGATAATCAATGTTCCCAAGAGGGGCATTGGTCTTACTACCATAGAACACGTACAGAATTATGCTGATGAGAGGAACATAAGCTTCTTTGATGCGCTGTGCGAGGCAGATCAGATAGTTACTGTTGCAAAGAGTACAACTAAGCTCATGGATTTTGTGACCATGATCAGGGCCTTCAGGACCAAGATGAAGGGATATTCTCTGGAGGAACTCTTAAAGGATGTCATCGATGTGGTGGGATACATGGCGTATCTTAAAACTCTGGATGACGATGATGACAGTGGTGATAACGACAGAGCTCAGAACGTAGACGAGCTTATTTCCAAGATAGCAGCCTACGAGGAAAATGAAGAGATAGAACAGCCCACACTTACTGGCTTCCTTGAGGAGGTTGCTCTTGTGGCTGACATAGACAGGATCGGAGATGACAACGAGAAGGTTCTTCTCATGACCCTTCACAGTGCAAAGGGACTTGAGTTTGAGAACGTTTATCTTGCCGGAATGGAGGAGAATGTTTTCCCGAGCTACATGACTTTGCAGATGGAGGACACTGATCCTGAGGGAATCGAAGAGGAGAGAAGACTGGCATATGTAGGTATTACCCGTGCCAAGAGAAATCTCACTCTTACAGCTGCCCGTCGCAGAATGGTTCGTGGGCAGACCCAGTACAATCATGTGAGCCGGTTTGTTGAGGAAATCCCATCGGAGCTCCTTGATAAAGAGAGGCCACTTACAGCAGCTTCATTCCTCTATGACGGGGGCGAGACCATAGAGGATGAGTATGATGACGGCGGTTATGGTCATGGTCGCGGAAGTCGCAGTGGTCGTGACTATGATGATGTGTTTGATGATGATCGCGGCGATGGCGGATACTCAGGGATCAAGCCTGCTTTTGCCAAGGGGCTTAATAAGGCTAAGGCCGGAAAAAGCTCTTTTAACGGGGGCGGAGCCGGAATTGGAGCCGGGGCAGGAAAATCGCAGCTGGCAAGCACCTATAAGCTCAAGGCTTCTCCAAAGCCAAAGGTTACAAAGCCCAGGGCAGTACCGGATAAGCCATACATCGCAGGAGCCGGAGCAACCCACGCAAAGGGCTCTCTTGCAGGTATCTCAAAGGGAATGCCCATGAAGGCAGCTAAGCCTGAGTACGTAGCAGGAGACAGGGTTTCCCATATTAAGTACGGCGAAGGAGTAGTAACTTCTTTAGAGGAAGGTCCAAGAGACTACAAGGTTACAGTGCAGTTCGACGACTGCGGACAGAAGATAATGTATGCAGCCTTTGCAAAGCTTAAGAAGGTATAATCGATAAAATATGTGGTATAATTGAGTTAACTATAATTTTCAATGGAGGGGTTACAAATGGAAGTAAAATCAAAACTTGAAGACATTATTGAAATGACACGCATCAACGAGCTTTTGGACAGAAGAGAAGCAGCCAGCAATAAAAAGGCTTCCACTGTGATCCTTTGGGTCCTGGCGGTTTTAGGCGCTATTTCAGCTGTTGCTATCATCGCTTTCCTGGTTTATCAGTACATGACACCGGCGTTTGAAGATGATTACTACGATGATGATTTTGACGATTTCGAGGATGACTTCGAGGACGAGGATTTCATCAAAGAAAGCTGATATTTATAGTGAAGAAAAAAGATATAGTAGAGGGAATTGTAAGAAAAGTCGAATTCCCCAATAAAGGAATTGTAGAAACAAATGAAGGAAAGGTCGTTGTAAAGGGCGTCCTTCCTGATCAGAAGGTATCTGTTCAGATCCAGAAGGTCAGAAAAGACAGAGCAGAGGGAAGGCTGTTAGAGGTTTTGGAAGAACCCTCAGATGCCATCGAAAGTCCCTGCATCCACTTCGGTAAATGTGGTGGCTGCAGTTATCTTACCATGCCCTATGTCAAGGAACTTGGCCTTAAGGAGCAGCAGGTAAGGACTCTTTTAAAGCCTGCCATGGACAGACAGACCTGCAGATTTACCTGGGAAGGTATCAAGACCAGCCCGGTTAAGTTTGCATACAGAAATAAAATGGAATTCACCTTTGGTGATGAGGTTATGGGAGGCCCCCTTTGTCTTGGTATGCACAAGAGGGGCAGTTTTTATGACATTGTTACAGTCAGTGGCTGCAGGATCGTTGATGACGACTACAAGCAGATACTGTCTGCTACTCTGGATTTCTTTTCACCTATGTATGAGAGAAAAGAGATAACCTTCTACCACAGGATGAAGCAGGTTGGATATTTAAGGCATCTCCTAGTTCGTAAGGCTGTAAGAACAGGCGACATCCTGGTTGATATCATTACCACGACTCAGGAGGAGCATGACCTTACTGCATATAAAGACATGCTTCTGTCCCTGGACCTTTCAGGAAAAATTGTAGGTGTTCTTCATACTAAGAATGATTCTCTTGCGGATGCAGTTATAGACGAGGGTACAGAGATTCTATTTGGCCAGGATTTCTTTTACGAGTATCTTCTTGGCCTTAAGTTCAGGATCACACCGTTTTCCTTCTTCCAGACTAACAGCTTAAGTGCAGAGGTTCTTTATACTACAGTCAGAGGCTATATTCGAAGCCTCTATGACCAGAAGAAGATTAATAAGGATGGCGTTATCTACGACCTGTATTCAGGAACCGGCACAATTGCTCAGCTCCTTGCAAAAGTCTGCGACAAGGTCATTGGCGTTGAGATCGTTGAGGAAGCTGTAGAAGCAGCCAGAGAGAATGCCAGACTAAACAATCTGGATAACTGCGAGTTTATCTGTGGCGATGTTTTAAAGGTTCTTGATGAGATTGAAGTTAAGCCCGACATGATCGTCCTTGATCCTCCAAGAGATGGCATAAATCCCAAAGCCCTTCAGAAGATCATCGGTTATGGCGTTCAATACATGATCTATGTTTCCTGCAAGCCCACATCCCTTGCCCGTGACCTGGAAATCCTCCAGGAAAACGGCTACATGATGACTCGGGCTGTAGCTATAGATCAATTTCCTTGGACCAATCATTGTGAGACGGTTGTTCTTCTGTCCCAACAAAAGCCAGATGATCATATTGAGATAGAGATTAATCTGGATGAGATTGATGCTACAAGTGCTGAGTCGAAGGCTACATACAAGGAAATTGAGGAATGGGTGCAGGAGCACTATGGATTTCATGTAACAAATCTGAACATTGCTCAGGTAAAACAGAAACATGGGATTATTGAGCGTGAAAATTACAATAAGCCAAAATCTGAGAATAGCAGACAGCCTGGATGTCCGGAAGAAAAAGTAAAAGCGATTGAAGAGGCTTTGAAACATTTTCAGATGATATAAATAAAAACTCGTGACTATCGGTATTTGGTGGCCACGAGTTTTTTTACGTACATTTTACCAATGTTGATAATGGATTTTACATGTATCTGCTAGCATTGCGCTAGGAGGTGAAGAGTATGTCTAAAATATGGAGTTTTGTAAATGACTTGAAGGTCAAGAAGAATCATAAAATCACAATGTTTATGTGGCTTACAACAATACTATATGGATTAACTGGCGGTTTGATATGGGGATTGATTGGAAGATTGATATTACCTGAAATAACTTGGCTATTTTGCTTTATAGGGTACCTTGCGGTGTTCATGGGACTGCTTGGCGGGGCAATCTATCTATACAATCATGAGTTCATATGATTTTTCAAGACTTTTACTGAACTTTTACATAAAGATGGCTATGGATTTTACATTAGGCGAATAATATTGTCATTGTAAAAAATACGGCGCCAAATAATGTAAGTTTAGAAAGGAATGAAAAATATTATGAAGAGAAGGATAATTGCTATTATGGCAGCAGTAAGCTTAATGACATTTGGGCTAGTAGGATGTGGAAGCGAGAGTCCCCAAAGTGCTGATGCTGCAGAGCAGGGAAAAAATGAGGAATCTGTAGAATTGAATGGAACTATTAAACTTGCAGGCTCAACTTCTATGGAAAAACTTTGCGAGGCTATGTCTGAGAGTTTCATGGAGAGGAACCCAGGAGTGACAGTCACCGTTGAGTATACTGGCTCAGGTGCAGGTTTGGAATCTCTTGCAGCCGGTTCTGTAGATATCGGAAATGCTTCCAGAGGCCTGAAGGATGAGGAAAAGGCAAGTGGTGTAGTAGAAAATATTGTGGCAATTGACGGTATTGCAGTGATTACTAATAAATCTTGTAGTATCAAGGATGTGACGTCAAAGGATCTTGCTAAAATCTATTCGGGCGAAATTACAGACTGGGCTGAGCTTGGTGGTGAGGAACAGCCAATCATTGTAATTGGTAGAGAGGCAGGTTCAGGCACAAGAGATGCATTTGAAGAGTTACTTGAAGTAAAAGATGGTTGCGCGTATGCACAGGAGTTGGATTCAACAGGAGCAGTTCTTGCAAAAGTAGCAACTACACCAGGAGCAATCGGTTACGTCTCGCTTGATGTGGTTGATGACACCGTGTCAGGATTAAAGATTGATGGAGTGGAGCCAACAGAAGAAGAGATCCTAGCAGGAAATTACATGCTTCAGAGACCGTTTGTAATGGCTACAAAGGGCGAAATCTCAGAGCAGAATGAATTGGTTCAGGCTTGGTTTAACTATATCAATTCTGATGATGGTAAGGAAGTTATCAAACAAGTTGGACTTATTATTCCACAATAAGGGGTATACATGAAGAGAAAAGCATTTATAGAAAAAACTGCCAAAACATTATTCGAGCTTTGTGCAGTAGTGGCTATATTTGCAGTTTGTGCAATTACTATCTATATGTTCATGAAAGGTGCCCCGGCTTTAAAGGAAGTCGGGGTTTTTGATTTACTTTTTAAAACCATATGGAAGCCAACTGCAAGTGAACCATCTTATGGTATTGGATTTATTATTTTGGCTTCGGTAGTAGGAACTACCACTGCACTTTTTCTTGGAGTTCCGATAGGATTGTTAGCTGCAGTATATATATCAGAAATGGCAGGAAAAACAACAGGAAACATTGTACGAACTGCAATAGAATTATTGGCTGCCATTCCATCAGTAATATATGGATTAATTGGAATGATGGTACTTAATCCGATTATGTTTAGATTTGAGCAAATAATATTTGAAGACGATAGTTCTCATCAGTTTACTGGAGGAGCAAACATGCTTTCTGCAATTATTGTACTGACAATCATGATTTTGCCAACGGTAATAAGCGTAAGCACATCGTCGTTAAAAGCTGTACCTGACACTCTTAGAGCAGCGTCGTTAGCACTTGGTGCAACGAAAGAACAGACAATATTCAAAGCAGTTATTCCAGCGGCGAAATCAGGAATACTTACAGGTGTAGTGTTAGGTACAGGTAGGGCACTTGGTGAGGCAATGGCTATAACTATGGTTGCAGGGGGAGCAGTTAATATTCCCTTACCATTTAATTCTGTTCGTACTCTTACCACTCAAATTGTAAGTGAAATGGGTTATGCCCAAGGTACGCATAGACAAGTATTATTCACAGTGGGATTAGTCTTATATATTTTTATTATGATTGTGAACTATGCATTGCTAAGAGCAAGGAAAGCGGGGATTGATGATGTCGATTAGTAGAAGAAAGTTTATTGATTGTATCCTGCGCTTTTTAATATATATCTGCTCGATATTTTCAGTACTTTTGTTACTTGGAATTATTGGATATGTGTTAATAAGAGGTATTTCTGCGGTTAACATAACATTTCTTACTTCAGTAACAAGCGTATTGAAAGGAACTGTGGGGATTGCAGGTAATATTGTAAATACATTACTGATTATTCTTATCACCATGATAATTGCAACTCCAATCGGTGTAGGTAGTGCAATATATCTTAATGAATATGCAAGACCTGGGAGAGTTGTAACAGCAATAGAATATGCAACAGAAACCTTGAGCGGTATTCCATCCATTATCTTCGGCCTATTTGGAATGATGTTTTTTGGAGAAAAGCTCGGATTAGGTTATTCACTTTTGACAGGATCTTTAACATTGATTCTCATGGTGCTCCCTTTGATAACACGAAATACGCAGGAAGCATTAAAAACTGTACCAAGTTCGTATCGGAATGGTGCAATCGGACTTGGAAGTGGCAAATGGCACATGATACGAACAATACTTCTTCCAAGTGCTATGCCGGGAATAATCACAGGAGCAATACTTGCCATAGGAAGAATTGTGGGAGAATCAGCGGCACTTTTATTTACAGCCGGAAGTGCCAAGTTATTACCCCAAGGGATTAGCGGACTTTTAGCTAAACCATTTCAGTCTGGAGGAACCCTTACTATTCAGATGTATCTATCTGCCACAAGTGAAGGTGATTTCGAAACAGCATTTGGAATAGCTGTAGTGCTTTTGATTATCGTATTGGCTATAAACCTTGCAACAAAAGCATTAACAAAACGATTTGATGTGACAAGAAAGGAATAGTAATGGGAGAAACAAAAATCAGTGTTAATGATTTGAATTTATATTATGGACAAAATCATGCATTAAAAAATGTAAGCATGGAAATAAAGGAGAAGGCTATTACGGCATTTATTGGACCATCAGGTTGCGGTAAATCTACCTTTTTGAAAACTCTAAACAGGATGAATGATTTAGTTGAGGGAGTAAGGATTGATGGGACGGTAAAAATCGATGGAGAGGATATTTATGGTAGAGATATAGACACTACGCTGCTTAGAAAAAAAGTAGGCATGGTATTTCAGCAGCCAAATCCATTTCCAATGAGTATATATGATAATGTGGCTTATGGTCCAAGAGTCCATGGCATTAAGGATAAGAAAAAGCTTGATAAAATTGTAGAAGATAGCCTGAGAGGAGCTGCGATTTGGGAAGAGGTGAAAGACAGATTAAAGAAATCCGCTTTATCACTTTCCGGGGGACAGCAGCAAAGAATATGTATAGCCAGAGCTCTGGCCGTAGAACCTGAGATTCTGCTGATGGATGAACCTACATCGGCTCTTGATCCTATCTCTACCACAAAGATTGAAGACCTTATGGAGGAATTAAAAAAGAACTATACAGTAGCTGTGGTCACACATAATATGCAGCAGGCCGTGAGAGTATCGGACTATACTGCATTTTTTCTTGTAGGTGAGATGGTGGAATTTGGCACAACCAAGCAGATTTTCTCTTACCCAAATGATAAAAGAACTGAGGATTATATCACCGGAAGGTTTGGCTAATATGCTTAGTGAATTAGTAAGAATTATAGAAGGGAATATTCGAATGAGAAGTAAATTTGATGAACAGCTTTTAGAACTTAATCATAAGATGATTGAGATGGGAAACAATATAATATCCTCGATTCAGAAGGCTATAGAAGCGTTGGTAGCCCGAGATATTGATCAGGCAAAGCTGATTATGGATGGTGACGCAGAAATTGATCATCTCCAGAAAGTAATCGAAAGTATATGCTTTAATCTTTTGATACAACAGCAGCCAGTTGCAAGAGATCTTCGAACAGTGACAGCAGCAATGAAAATGGTTACTGACATGGAGCGAATAGGTGATCATGCAGCAGATATTTCGGAAATGACTATACTTATGGGGCAGAATAGTCAAATAGATAAGTTTAATCATATTTCAGAGATGGCAAGCGAGACAATGATAATGCTCAATCATAGTATTGAAGCTTATGTAGAAAAGGATGTTGTAAAAGCTAGGGAAGTTATTGAACATGATGATATTGTTGATGAGTTGTTTGTAAAGGCAAAAAAGGATGTTATCCAACTTATCTTAAATAATCCTGAAGAAGGTGAGGAGGCAACCGATATTTTGATGATAGCAAAGTACTTTGAACGAATAGGGGATCATGCAACAAATATAGCAGAGTGGGTAATTTATTCACTAAAGCAGAAGGAGAATGAAGATGAAGTATAAAGATATTAAAGAGAATGAAGAGGTACTGGCATTAATAGCAAAGGGAAATGAAAACCTTGGAATATTGGGGTATACAGACCATTCAGAAGTACATGCAGCTTTGGTAGCCGAGCGTGCTACCAATATTCTTGAGATTCTTGGATACAGTAAGAAACAGATTGAACTTGTTAAGGTGGCTGCATTTATGCATGACATTGGGAATGCCATCAATCGTAGTAGGCATGCAGAGTATGGTTCATTACTTGCAAATGACATATTAAAGAAAACAGGCATGGATAGGCAGGAGAGACTTACAGTGGTTTCTGCAATCGCCCATCATGACGAGTCAACAGGTGGAGCTACAGATGTAATATCAGCTGCACTCATTATAGCAGACAAAACAGATGTTAGAAGAAACAGGGTGCGTCAGAAACCAAAAGCCAACTTTGATGTTCATGATAGAGTGAATTATGCTGTTACCAAAACAGATCTTATTATTGATAAGGATAAAAAGCAAATTTCATTAAATCTCGAAATTGATGAGAAAATCTGTACCATGTATGAATATTTTGATATTTTTCTCGGTAGAATGCTGATGTGTAGAAAAGCTTCAGAACTATTGGGAGTAACGTTTAGATTAATGGTTAATGGAAATAAAGCATTGTAATAGTAAGCAAAGTTTATAATTTTACATAGATTTTACATAGGACATTCATACATTTTACTTTCATTCAGTATGCTAATAATTGGCGTATTTTTTTAGCATACCCAGAAAGGAATTTGTATGGATATTTTTAATGTTCTAAATATGATAGGTGGGCTATCCCTGTTTCTATATGGAATGAGCATGATGGGGAATGAACTGTCAAAGATGGCAGGCGGAAAGTTGGAAATAATTCTTGAGAAGCTTACTTCAAAGAGGATATTTGCGGTGTTGCTTGGCGCAGGAGTTACGGCAGTTATTCAATCATCATCTGCAACTACTGTCATGGTAGTTGGATTTGTAAATTCAGGCATTATGAAGCTAAATCAGGCTGTAGGTATTATTATGGGGGCAAATGTGGGTACAACTATTACATCCTGGATGCTTTCACTTACAGGAATCGAGGGAAGTACCATTTGGCTTAAGATGCTAAAGCCTTCATCATTTTCGCCTATATTAGCGGCAATAGGTATTATTTTAGTTATGTCAAACAAAGAAGAATCTAAGAAAAAGGATGTTGGTGGAATCTTACTTGGATTTGCGATTCTCATGTTTGGAATGGAAACAATGAGTGGAGCTGTGTCTGGGCTAGCAGACAATACTTCTTTTACAAGAATGATGACAGCTTTTAGGAATCCTATACTTGGAATGGTTGTTGGTGCAATTCTAACGGCAGTAATTCAAAGTTCATCTGCATCTGTTGGTATTTTGCAGGCACTTTGTTCTACCGGAGCTGTACATTATGCAGTAGCGCTTCCGATTATTATGGGGCAGAATATCGGAACCTGTGTAACCTCAATTATTTCATCTGTTGGGGCAAACAGAAACGCACGTCGCTCAGCGATGATTCATTTATATTTTAATCTTATAGGAACAATTATTTTTATGGTTGTATTCTATTCTTTGAATACAGTTATAGATTTTGTTTTTTTAGATAAGGCTGCTAATGCAGCAGGGATAGCTGTGATTCATAGTTTATTTAATATTGGTGCGACAATACTTCTTTTCCCATTTGCGGATAAGCTTGTAAAGCTGGCTGAAATAACCATACCAGATGGAGCAGAAGAGCCGGAGGCTAAAAAGGATTCTATCATTATTGACGAGAGATTCTTGGACAGGCCGGCATTTGCAATGGAATTATGCCGTGGAAAAGTAAGAGAAATGGCAGAGTATTGCCAGAAATCTATCACCTTATCACTGGAAGCCCTATTAGAATATGATAAGAAAAAGGTTAAGGAAGTTAAAAGACTTGAAGCTGTAGTCGATAAGTACGAGGATGCAATTGGCTCATATTTGGTAAAAGTATCAAGTAAGAATATTTCAAAATCAGATAGCCAAAGTATGTCCATTATTTTGCATAGTATCAGTGATCTTGAAAGGATTTCAGATCATGCCTTAGAGATTGTTAAATCAGCAGAAGAAATAAAAGATAAGGGCTTAGAGTTCAAGAAGGGGCAGCTCAGAGAAATGAAAGCTCTTTGTGGAGCTGTTAATGATATATGTGCACTAACAGTTGATAGCTTTTGTAGAAATGATGTAGAGCAAGCTACTCATGTTGAGCCTCTTGAAGAAGTTATTGATACACTATGCAAGACCATTAAGGAGAATCATATTAATAGATTGAAGAAGGGAAAGTCTACTATTGAGATGGGATTTATTTTGGATGATGTATTGACCGGTCTGGAGCGAGTATCTGATCATTGTTCAAATATAGCTGTTGAAATGATAACTATTTTAGATGATGATTATAATACGCATGAGTATTTTGAAAGCTTATCTAGTGAAGACAGAAAGAGCTTCAACAAGGAGTATGAAGAACTGATTAAGCAGTACCCCATCAGTAAGAAAGAGATAGAACAGTCTAAGGACGCACAATAGGAGAGAAGAATGGCGCTTATTTATATAATTGAAGATGATGACAGCATAAGGGAAATCGAAGAGCTGGCCCTCATAAATGCGGGGCATAAGGTATTAGGATTTTCATGTGCAAAAGATTTTTATGACAAGATGAATGATGTGATTCCGGATTTATGCTTAGTGGATATTATGCTTCCGGATGAGAGTGGCAATGAAATAGTAAAGAAGCTTAGAAAAAATCCTGAGACAAAGAAGCTTCCTGTGATTATGGTTACAGCTAAAACAACAGAGCTTGATTTAGTTAGAGGAATTGAGGATGGTGCTGATGATTATATCAAGAAGCCATTTTCGGTTATGGAACTAATCTCAAGGGTGAAAGCCCTGCTTCGTAGAACTCAGGCTGAGGATATAAAAGAACTTAGGCTGGACGAACTAGTTATAAATAATGAAAAGCATGAGGTTACTATCAGTGGAAATCATGTTGAGCTAACCTATAAGGAGTATGAGTTTTTGTCTTTTCTTGTATTAAACAAAGGAATCGTACTGAACCGTGACACTATCATGGAGCAGGTATGGGGAGCTGATTACGAGGGGGAATCAAGAACTATAGACATGCATGTAAAAACTCTTCGTCAAAAATTAGGGGATTATGGTAGTAGAATCAAGACCGTGAGAAATGTAGGATATGTAATCGAATGAAAATAAGAATAAATATAAGACTGGTTGGAATTGCGATATTAGCAATTATCGCAACAGTTATTGGAATTACAATTATATATTACAATCTCTTTGAGGGTCAGGTGCGATCAGATCTATCTGTCAGTGCGAAACTTCTAAAGGATACCAAATATTTTGAAACAGTAGATATTGATGTAGATCAGATAGATTTATCTACTGATTTAGATGAGCTGCGTGTAACTTGGATTGATAAAGATGGAACTGTTTTATATGACAATGATGCCTCAGCGGAGCTATTGCAAAATCATTTTGACAGACCAGAGATACAGGCGGCTTTTGAACAGGGTGAAGGGGAAGCAGTTAGAAGATCTGACACTATGAATGAGGATACTTTCTATTATGCGTTGCGTTTAGATAATGGAACGGTTCTTCGTGTTGCTACCAATGCACAGAGCATTTGGGCGGTATTCATATCAGCGATACCAATTATTTTATTAATTATTCTCCTTATCATTTCAATTTGCATAGCGATTTCTCATCTGCTTACAAAACAGTTTTTAAAACCAATAGAGATTATGGCGGAAAATTTGGAGAATGCTGATTATGAATCACCGTACAGGGAATTGGATCCTTTGGCAGAAATGCTTCGCACCCAGCATACAGATATTTTATCTGCTGCAAAAGCCAGGCAGGATTTTACGGCTAATGTTTCACACGAGCTGAAGACACCGCTGACCGCTATTTCTGGTTATGCTGAATTGCTAGAGGGAGGAATGGTAGGCGCTGAGAAGCAGAATCATTTTTATCAGGAAATCAGAAAGAATGCCGACAGATTACTTGCATTGATAAATGATATTTTGAGACTCTCGGATTTGGATAGAAAAGATTCTGAGTTACATTTTACCGAGGTTGACTTATATGAGACTGTCTCAGAATGTATGGAAGTCTTATCAGTTAATGCGAAACAAAGAAACGTGACAATAGAGCTTGAGGGGAAAACGAGTATTGTTTGCGGAAACAAAGATATGCTCAAAGAGTTGGTTGAAAATCTGGGGCAGAATGCAATCAGATACAATAATCCTAATGGCAAGGTAAAGATTTCTGTGGGAACAATTGATGGTCAGGTTGCGCTTACAGTTAAGGACAATGGAATAGGAATACCTGCTTCAGAGCAGCAGCGAATTTTTGAACGATTTTATCGTGTTGATAAAAGCAGATCAAAAGCTACAGGTGGAACAGGGCTTGGTCTTGCGATTGTAAAACACATAGTTGAGATTCATGATGCCAAAATTGAGTTAGATAGTGCACCTGGGGTAGGAACGACTATATCTGTGTTGTTTTAGGATTATTTTTTCTTCTTCCCGCGTCCATTTCCTTTAACCGGTTTGCAGAGATCAGAGTAGCGCTGCAAAATGTCGGTAAAGGTCTTGAACTCGTATGGATCCATCTTAGTAAAATTGATTTTGAAGAGTTTGCTATACATGACCATCTGAGCCTGAGTGACATTGTCGGCGGTCTTTAATTCCTCAAATGAGTCAAGGATATCGTCAACCGGTGTGGTTGCATCACCGGTTTCTGCATCTTTGCCATGGGCATCTCGTATAGCTTTTGCTATTTTGACAATGTCGTTTCCAAGAAGATTGTTGAAGTAGTTGTCTTCAGATATGGTTGCTGCTTCTAAGGTTTTCATGTAATGATCTTCATCGGAAATGCCTTTATTTTGAAGCCGAACTCTTGTCTGTTCAATCATTTTGTTGATGTTTCGAAATTGCATTCCGGCAAGATTATCAACGTAGATTTCCATGTCCGAAAGAAAATTTATAAAATCCGGGTGCTTAATCATTTCACAAATCAATCTGACATTAAGCTTCCCACTTTTTAGTAAATCTACAGTTTCATCATCCAGTCCAAGTTCATCTATAGGAAATAGATGTTGTTCTCTATTTTCAGTAAGTCCCAGAAGATAGTCTGATGTTACTCCATAAAAATCCGCAAGTGTGATGATGGCCTTGTGAGAGATTTCTTTGTAATCATCTGTTTCATAATTTCCCAGTGATGCTCTGGATATTCCGGTCTGCTCTGACAATTCTTGCAGAGACAGGCCTTTTTCTATTCTTAAATCTTTTAGTTTTTCCTGAATTGATAATTTACACTTCAATGCTTTATTCCCCCAGTGCTTTTCCTAAAGTCCTTGTATATGTAAATCATAACAGAATGTAAGTTTGCTATAAATGATGAATTCCAATATCGTGGAAAAATTTGAGTAGAGCATCTATTTCCTACCTCTTGGATATACGGGGTTGGGCTTCTAAATCTTGGATAATTAGTCCATGAACAACGATAACGAGAGGAGGTGAAAAGCAAATGTTGTTAAATCAGGGATACGTTCCATGTAACAAACAGATTCATATCAAGATTCCCGAAAATGAATTACAAATGATTCACGACAGGATGGAGCAGATAGGAATCAAAAACATGAGCGCCTACATTAGGAAGATGGCAATCGATGGATATTATATCCACATTGATTTCAGTGAGTTATTAGAAATCATCAAACTTCTGAAAATTGACAGCAACAATATCAACCAGATTGCAAAAGTTGCCAATTCATGTGGCACTGTAGATAGCAAAACAATTTCTGATATGAAGGAGAATCATGAGCGAGTTTTGAAAAAGGTAGAAAAGACTTTCAACAAATACTTAGACATTTATTGACTTCGTTTTTAGCCTGCTTTGCAGGCGTAGCTTGTCGATGAAAATCGGCAATCAGGGGGATTGGGGCACACTCCCCAACAAGCAAAATCGCATCAGGTGTACACCGATGCACTGCTTGCCAATTTGTGAAAGACTATAAAACTATGATGAAAGGGAGGAAAATATGGGAAGGAATTACTTTGAAAATCCATCTTGTAATGTAGCTTTTGAAAGATGCATCGATGTACTTGCTGAGCTAATTGAAAAGTATGCCGGGAAGTTTGCTATGGATGATATAGGCTATGACTATTGCGTATATATTGGCAATACGCCGGTCACACTTGTTTATTCATACAAAAATTTGGGTGATCGACTCAAAGATTATTATAGGCAATGTTATCACAATCAAGACTCAGGGATGAAATCAGAAAAGAGCATGTGCCAAAAAGCAAGTTGACAGTGACACAGTGCGGAATTACAATGGTGTCAGAAAGCGAGGTGGCACAAGATGAAAATTACAACTCTTGATGAAGCCCTTGAAAGAATAAAGGAATTAGAAAAAGAGGTTGCAGAGCTAAAGGCGGAAAATGAAACGCTCCGTAACCGTAACTTCGGTGGTCGCAAAAAACATGATGAAGCTTGGATGGCAGCATACAATGATTTCATGTTGAAGTATGAGAGTGGCATGACTCTTATGGAGATTGTGGCAGAGGGGGATGTCAGCAGAAGAACAGCCTATCGCTATCTGGCATATTATAAAGAACTGCAGAAAATTGCAGGGACTTCAAAAAGTGTTCAAAAGTGAACACTTTAACTATAAAGTTTAAACCGGTCGAATTCGACGGGGTTAAAAAGAAAAAAGGTTAAAACGTAGAATCTTGAGGTCAAAATTTTTCACCTCAAGATTGGAAAGGAAAATATGGGCGAAAAAAAGAACGAAGTGGTGGATAATACTGAATTAGTTCCAGTAGAAGTTACAGAAGAATTTTTGAGAGAAAAACTATATGAAGTTCGTGGCGTAAAGGTAATGCTTGATGCAGATTTGGCAGAAATATATGGATATGAAACTAAAAGGTTAAACGAGCAGGTAAAGAGAAATATAAGAAAATTTCCTGAAGACTTTATGTTTCAAGTGACTGATGAAGAAGTGAAAATTTTGTGGTCGCAAAATGCGACCGCAAATATTAATTCAATGTCGCGTAGTAATCCATACGTTTTTACAGAGCAAGGATTGTATATGTTAATGACAGTTTTAAAAGGAACACTGGCAGAAAAACAGAGTATAGATTTAGTTCGTACTTTCAAAAAGATGAAGGACTATATTATTGATAATCAGAGTCTTATTGGTCAGCGTGAAATGATGCAGCTATCAATGCAAACTGCAAGCAATGTGGTCGAGATAAAAAAGCTCCGAATGGATCTTGTTTCTGTGGAAAAACAAATGTCAGATGTCATGGATGGACTTAGCGATGTTGTGACAAAATCTGATCTTGCAGACATGATGAATAGTTTTGTTAGTGACGAGGATAATGGCTGGCTCATGTATAATACCAAGTATTGCAGTGCGGATGTGGCATATTCTTCAATATACAGTAAAGCCAAGAAATCAGTATATCTTGTTGATAATTATATTGGAATTAGAACGTTGGTACACTTGAAAAATGTTATTTCGGGAGTGGAGATCAAGGTGTTTAGTGATAATGTAGGTACTTCAAAACTCCACAATATTGAATACAAAGATTTCTGCAAAGAATACCCAACATTAAAAATTACAATGCAACGTACCGGTGGAATTTTTCATGACAGATTTATTGTTCTTGATTACGGAACAAAAGATGAACGTGTATTTCTGTGCGGTGCATCGTCAAAAGATGCAGGTGGTCGTATCACAAGTATTGTAGAAGATTTTGGAATAGATAAGTATAAACCGATGATAAAGAAATTATTGCAAAATGGATTATTGCAACTTCCATAGGAGGATGTTCTAAATGAAGAAACAAACAAAATGCTATATCTACACCCGTGTTTCTACAGCAATTCAGGTTGACGGTTATAGCTTGGACGCCCAACGAGATAAGCTAAGCAAATATGCTGAATATCAGGATATGGAAGTTGTAAAAGAGTTTTCTGATGCAGGCCACTCCGGCAAGAATATAAAAGGTAGACCGGAGTTCTCAAGGATGCTCGAAGAAATCGCAAGTGGTGCGGATGGAATAAGCTACGTTCTCGTTTTTAAGTTGTCAAGATTTGGAAGAAATGCAGCTGATGTTCTCAGTTCATTACAGCTAATGCAGGATTATGGTGTTAATCTGATCTGCGTAGAAGATGGAATAGATAGTTCTAAGGAAGCAGGAAAGCTTATGATTTCAGTTCTATCGGCTGTCGCTGAAATTGAGCGAGAAAATATTCTCGTCCAAACAATGGAAGGCCGTAGACAGAAAGCAAGAGAAGGTCGTTGGAATGGTGGCTTTGCTCCCTACGGATATACGCTTGTTAATGGGGAACTCATAATTGCAGAAGATGAGGCTGAAATCATTCGTATTATTTTTGACAAGTATATTCATACCAATATGGGTGTCAACGGTGTGGCGGATTACTTAAATACGCATGGATACAAGAAGAAAAAGCGTCAGAATAATACGCTTGATGCATTTGCAAGCTCTTTCATAAAGGGAGTACTTGATAATCCTATCTATATGGGAAAAATGCCTTATGGCAGACGCTCTAATGAGAAGATTCAAGGAACTCGAAATGAATATCATGTTGTAAAACAAGAAGAATATGATTTATATGATGGAATCCATGAGGCTATTATTTCAGAGGATGACTTCAGGCTTGCGGCTCAGAAGCGAAAGGAGACAGGAGTAAAAAGAGAAAAGACGCATAGCCTTGAGCATGAACATATTTTATCAGGAATTCTTCGTTGTCCTGTTTGTCATGGCGCTATGTATTCTAATGTTAATCGTAAAAAGAAAGCTGACGGCACATACTATAAGGATTTCTTCTATTATGCATGTAAGCATAGGCTTAAAGTCGATGGTCATAACTGTAGCTACCATCATCAATGGGGGCAGGATAAAGTAAATGCTGCCGTAGAAGAGGTTATATATAAGCTCGTCAATAACCCAAAGTTTCAAGATGCTCTCAAAACTAAAGTGGGAGCAAAAACAAATACAGAAGAGTTGGAAAAAGAAAGAGAAATCTGTCGGACCAGACTTCGACAGACAATCGGTGCTAAGAATAAACTGGCTGAGCAGATGGACGCTCTTGATGTTAGTGACAGGTTCTATGACAGAAAATATGATGATATGCAGGAGCGCATGAATAAGCTATATGAGGAAATTGGTGCAATAGAAGATGAGATTGATACCATCTCCCTGAGAATCGAAAACATAAACAAGAAGCAGCTTTCCAAAGACTCTATCTATCGCATCCTTAAGAGCTTTGATAAAATATACGGTGAATTCACAGATGCAGAAAAGAAGCGCTTTATTAACTCTTTTGTAGAGCGTGTTGAAATCTTTGAAGAGGAACAGGAGGATGGTCGCTTCTTGAAGAGTATCAAATTTCGGTTCCCGGTATACTACAATGGGGCCGAGACACAGGAAGTGGATCTTTCTGATTCTGGTTGGGACTATCAAAGAAGCCTTGAAACCGTCGTGCTGTTAACGAAGACGAGCGGTAGCGAAGGCTGAGTGTTACAGGCGCGGTTGTTCTGGCGAGCCCCGTATTTTGGGGCGAGAGCAGAACTTCATTGTGAAATAGTGGTGAGAAGCCAACGGGTTTGAGGCGGTTTTAGAAGGAAACAAGTCGACTAAAATCGAAGCAAAAATTATGTACTTATGGCGGACAAGTACATTTGGGGGATAGGGAAAAAGACCTATCTGCGGACAATGCTTTTGTACGCCAATACAAAAGAATTTTACATAGTACGCCAAGATGTATCTTGATGGCTTTTGAAGCATTTAACTCCGCGGAGAGGTATCGAGTAGAGGCATAGATATTGGCGGACATGATAATTGATTAGTAAAGGAAGGCTGTGTATGCAGGCTTCCTTTTTAAAAGCTTATACCAAGTATTTTGATTGTTTTTATACAATTGACTACTGGTATAATGGATAATAGGAATTACCAATATTCCAAAGCAGAAAGGATTATATCACGTATCTCTTAAAGCAATCCATCAATTCAGTTTCGCAGGACCTTGATGGCCCTTATGATGTGGCAGATCGGCATAAATGTGGAGCCAAACGGAAGACGAAAGGGCATTGGAAAGATGCTGGTTTCACTTCTTAAAAATGAGATCCTTGGTAAGGGAAGGCTTCCATATTACGGTACTTCCATGGGACATATCGCTTCCCAGAAGGTTGCTATCGGTTCAGGGTTTGTGCCGGCCTGGGCAGAACTTGTAACAGATAGGCTCGAATGATTTTTACATATACTGTCATTTTGGAGAGGACATGCGATGCAATCAGAGTCCACAAACAAATCTCAAAAGAATAATAAGCGGAGAATCCTGATTGTATGTTTTGTTGCTTTTTTCCTGCTTGGTATTTACTTTTTAATTGGAAAACCTATGATTGCTTTTGTTGATGATGCAGATGGATTTCAAGAATATGTTAAAAGCAGAGGCATCTTTGGACTATTAGTGTTTGGATTTTTTGTTTTTTTACAGACACTCTCAAACTGCATACCAGGACTTCCGTTTTATCTTGCTGCTGGCGCTGCATTTGGAGGCATTAAGGGAGCAATCATTTGTGATATATTTGCAACTATGGCAAACACAACTGCATTCCTCTTGGGAAAGAAATTTGGAAGAGATTTTTTGCTTCTGCTTTTTCCCAAAAGTAAATTGGAACAGGTTGAAAATCTTGTTCTAAATAAAAATCCGGTATTGGTACATGTTCTGTTCATGCTTTTACCATTGCCAAAAGATACTTATGCATGGCTTGGCTTTTATTCAAAAGAAAATGTGATCCAATGGATCCTGATCACTTTTGTTGCAAGGTTTCCGCATATCTTTATCTATACATTCGGAGCTGAAAAGATGCTAGAGAACCAATACAGCTATATTGCTGCGGGCGCGATCATTGCAGTAGTCGTTTACCTGGCTGTTGCTATGCTTATTAAGAAAAAAACTGTTAATAGTGGTGAATAAATGGCACTATATGCACTTGGAGATCTCCATCTGTCTTTTCAGGCAGACAAACCAATGGATGTATTCGGAAAAGCAAGGAGAAATCACGAAAAAAGAATGTGAAAAGCAGCTTTGTAAATTATTTAGTTAGACGCATATTTCTCAGATTAAAAGCACACTATTCTATAGGTGTTGCGTTTAGTCTGAGAATTCTTTTTTTCTATATATCAAGACGTATTTCGAATATGGGTCTCTTGTGTTCATATGATGATCAACACATTATATGAAAGACAGGTGCAAAAGTTTATTGAACTTACTCATGAGAAATACTATGCTGAGCTTTCAGAGTACTTTGGGGATACAATCATTGCTTTTTTTACAGACGAACCCAATATCCTTGGACGAAATGCCGTGTCAGTATAGTATGAAGGGTGACGTGATGATATGAATCAGGATTTGTTTCCGGATGGGGCAAGCTTTTCAGATTTTGTCTCTTGAATAAAACTTTTGGATGTTTCGTTAAGTAATTTTCATTCCAATCTTAAGGTTTCTGAGCATACCCTTGCCATATATTCAGGAGATTCTTTCATACCGTTTTTTATCCATGTCAGCGACACTTCCCATAAGCCGGCAGCAATACCTCTGGCAATATATTCATGTTGGGAAGCGTATTCGCTGTCTGAGGCAATACATAAGGCATTATAGAACATATCCGTAAAAGAGATATTTGAATTACGGATAAGTACACACATGTCTTTATCGGAGTGCAGCCTTGAAAACACCTTTAAAAACCACTCATACGTGTTACTTTTCTGCAACAGTCCTGTCAAAGAAGCGCTGAGCTCGTCAGTTATGTTTTTTGTAATGTCCTGAATGATAGTCTCTTTTGAAGGATAATTTCTGTAGACAGAAGCTCTTGAAGCTCCTGATTTTTTTATTATCATGGTCATATTTATATCTTTGTACGGATGCTCTTTCATCAATCCGATCAGCGCATCACAGATGCATTCTTTAGTAATTCTATTGGACTCCTTATTTGACATTCTTCGTATATTTCTTTTTTCAAGCTCTGTGGACATTTTGGCCTCCATTTGTATTGTCACGACATTTTGTAAAATTGTGTATCAAATACGCACAACATATTGTTTGACATTTGTATAGATGATATAAATGTATTATCAGACAGATGTTTTGTCAATATACATAAAAATACTGGGAGACGATATGAACACATTTACAAATATTTCACATGCAGCGCAAAGACAAGCTTTTAGTATCCTGATAGACAAATTCCTTGGCCATCTTGATAAGACTGATGACCGCACCAAAACATACTTAAAGCTCGTTGATGAAGCAGAACGCTTTTGGGGAAAGAAGGCTGCTGATCCTGAAAAACTGGAAGCTGTTAGACGTGCATTTAAGGATCCGGATAACCGCTGGGTAAACTTTATAAACAGAGTAGTGGATGAAACTGATCCGCATATAGCCAAAATGACCATGCTCAATCTGGGGTACGAGGCTTTCTTCAGGGGAACAAAGACTATACGGAAGAACAGGGAAAAATACGGCTGTAACATACCATGGCTTATACTTTTTGATCCTACTTCTGCCTGCAATATGCACTGTAAAGGATGCTGGTCAGGCACTTATGGACCAAAGAACAATTTGTCTTTTGCCGATATGGATAAGATAGTAACTCAGGGAAAAGAGCTGGGCGTGTATCTCTATATGATGACAGGTGGAGAGCCCCTTGTCAGGAAGGCAGATATACTTAAGCTTGCAGAAAAGCATAATGATGTGCAGTTCGGAATATATAGTAATTCAACTCTTGTGGATGATGATTTTTGTAAAGAGGTTGTACGGCTGGGAAATATTACATTCATGCTTTCCATAGAGGGGACACCTGAAACTAATGATGCAAGAAGAGGAATCGGTCATTATGATGCAGTGATGAATGCAATGTCTCTTTTCAAAAAATACGGGATTCTCTTTGGTACATCTATTTGCTATACAAGAAATAATATTGAAGCCGTGACAAATCCTGAATTTATAAAGTATATTGCAGAAAAAGGCGCGAGATTTGGCTTTTTCTTCCACTATATGCCGGTTGGAAATAATGCGGTACCGGAGCTGATGCCTACCGTAGAGCAGAGAAAGCTGATGATAGAACGTATCAGATGGATTCGCTCAAACGAATGTGATACAGGCTTCTTTCCGATGGATTTTCAGAATGACGGAGAAGCTGTAGGTGGATGTATTGCAGGTGGAAGGAATTATTTCCATATTAACTCAAGCGGAGATGCAGAACCTTGCGTTTTCATCCATTTTTCAAACACTAATATACATGACAATTCTATTTTGGAAATGCTAAAGAGTCCGCTTTTCATGGAATATCATAAGGGACAGCCCTTTAATAAAAATCACTTAAGACCGTGTCCGATGCTCGAAAATCCAAAACTTCTAAGGGAGATGGTGGAAAGATCAAAAGCACATGGCACAAATGAAGAATCGGAGGAGAGTGTAGAGCATTTATGTGCAAAGTGTGATGACTATGCTCTCAAGTGGGCCCCTGTTGCCGATGAGATTTGGAAATCGCAGCCACATCAAAAAAAGAAGTATGAAAATTATGCACCGGCTAATAGGATAGAAAATGATAATATTATGAGATTTGAAGAGAAGAAAACAGGCCTTGCCAAAGATTTCAAAAAACATGCATGATTAAAGATAAGCGTTTTTCCAAAATACGGCTTAATACTCTGGATTTGTTAGAAGCTATTATTCACCTGAATCAGTGAAGTTAAGGGCATAAAAAATAAGCCAGAGTGCTGAAAAACTCTGGCTTTGTGTGCATTTAGTTCGATAAAATTTATTTATTAAAAAGTGTGCGTTTACCCTGAAAATTTACCGTAAAAAGCAGCTTAATGCTTTGTAAATATAAACAAAGAATTAATAAAAAGATATCTTGAATTCAGAATTGAATGTGATACTATCATATTGTATCAAATTGTTTAAATTGATAAAGATGGAAATATAGCTGAAAGGTTTATACCTTCAGAGAAGCCGGATACCTTAGTGTGAAGCATTGAAAAACAATTGAACAAATAAACAGCAGGAGGTTTAAGATGAAGTCAGGAAATGTAATATTGGCAGTAGTAGCAATACTCTTTGGTGGATGTCTTTTCATCCACAGACGTGTGATCAAGTCCCTGATCACAGGGGAGGAGATGCCTAAAGCACCAGCATGGCATACATGGGTTCCTGAAGATAAAAGGCGCTCATAACTTTCTTAGAAAATCAACTTGCCTAACTGGTTCTTATAGTTGGATATACCATAAACTCTCGACATCTGGTCGGGAGTTTTTATAAGAGACTTGAAGAATGCTTGCATTCTTTCAAGTCTCTTTTTTTACGTACATGGGGCGAATGCCTCGCGCTAGTAAGCGAAATCTCTGATTTCGGTTACGTGCGTGGCTCATATTACATGTCTCATTTTGGCATCAGCTAAACAATATGCCAAAATGGGACATTTTCTTTTTGTGCTGATTTCTTACACTAAAAGCATAGAAAAGAATCGGGGGTTATATATGAGATACGGATATTTTGATGAAGAGAACAATGAGTATGTGATAGATAGGGTAGACCTTCCCACATCCTGGACCAACTATCTGGGAGTTGAGGATATGTGCGCGGTGGTGAATCATACTGCCGGAGGATATCTCTTTTACAAGTCTCCTGAGTACCACAGGATAACTAGATTCAGAGGGAATGCTGTTCCTATGGACAGACCCGGAGACTACATTTACATAAGGGATAATGAGGATGGTGATTACTTCAGCATTTCCTGGCAACCAGTGGGCAAGCCTTTGGATCAGGCGAAATATACCACTAGGCATGGCATGAGTGTAACCACTTATGAATGCCAGTATAAGGGAATAAGCGCCAGTGAAAAGCTTAGCATACCAATTGGTGATAATGCTCTTATCTGGGATGTAAAGATCAAAAACGAAAGTGACAGGAAAAGAGATTTAAGTGTCTTTTCCTATGCAGAGTTTTCGTACCACCATATTCCGATAGACAACCAGAATTTCCAGATGAGTTTATACTGTGCTGGATCTGAATACAGGGACGGGACTATTTTGTATGACCTTTTCTATGAGGAAGAAGGATATCAGTATTTTACTGCAAACTTCGAACCCGACGGTTTTGAGTGTCTGAGGGATGAGTTTATCGGGACCTACAACACAGAGACCAATCCGCAGGCTGTTATAAACGGAAAGTGCGACGGCTCCTTTGAGAGGGGTGGGAACCACTGTGCCAGCCTTCAGAAGAACCTGGCCCTTGAGCCTGGAGAGACGGTTCGACTTATCTATTTCCTTGGTGAAGGTGGCTATGATCAGGCCCGGGGCATCAAAGAAAAGTACAACAACCCTTCAAGGCTGGATGAAGCTTATGAGGACCTGAGTAAATTCTGGGAGGATAAGCAAAAAAGGTTTGCAGTTAAAAGCCCTGAGAAGGGTATCGATACCATGATCAATACCTGGACTTTGTATCAGGCGGAGATAAATGTGATGTTCTCAAGGTTTGCTTCCTTCATAGAGGTTGGAGGCCGTACAGGTCTTGGCTACCGTGATACGGCGCAGGATTCCATGACTGTCATCGCCACAAATCCAGAGGGCTGCAAAAAAAGAATAGTTGAACTTCTAAGAGCTCTGACCAGCACTGGCTACGGCATTCATCTCTTTGAACCCCGCTGGTTCCTTCCTGAAGATGAGAAAGAGAAAAAGAAGAAACCTTTCAAATCTCCAACAGTCATTCCTGAACCTGAGGGTGCTTCCAAGGTCCACGGCCTTGCAGATGCCTGCTCTGATGATGCTTTGTGGCTGGTGCCTTCCATTGTGGAGTATGTGAAGGAGACGGGAGACGAGGACTTTCTTAAGGAGGAGTATGGATATGCCGATGGCGGCTTCGGAACTGTCTATGACCACATGAAGAAGATAGTTCTTTTCTCGCTGAAGGAAGTGGGAAGTAACGGAATCTGCAAGGGGCTTCGCGCAGACTGGAATGATTGCCTGAACCTTGGAGGCGGCGAGAGTGCGCTGGTTTCCTTCCTTTTATATCGCGCGCTGATCTGTCTTAAAGAGACAGCTGAATATATCGGTGACAGCTCTTTTGCAAAAGAGCTAGCGGAGAAGATTGACAAACTCTCTGAAGATCTCAACAACATCTTATGGGACGGAGACTGGTACCTGAGAGGTTTCACGGGTTCGGGAAGAAAGATCGGTACCAGAGAAAACAAAGAAGGCCAGATTCACTTAGAGTCCAACGCCTGGGCTGTTTTGTCAGGAGCGGCGGATGAGGAGAAGGGCAAAAGAGCTTTGGACATGATCCACGAGAGGCTGGCCACTCCTTACGGCATCATGTTGAATGCACCGGTGTACACTGAGCCTGATGATGAGGTGGGCTTTGTCACCAGAGTTTATCCGGGACTTAAGGAGAATGGAAGTATCTTTTCCCATCCAAATCCCTGGGTATGGTCTGCGGAGTGCAAAGTGGGAAATGGAGACAGAGCTTTTGAATACTATAAGAGTCTTTGCCCATATTATCAGAATGACTCCATTGAAACAAGATGGGCTGAGCCTTACTCATACTGTCAGTTCATATCCGGCAAAGATCATACCACCTACGGAAGGGCGCATCACCCATTCATGACAGGAAGCGGAGGATGGGCATATTTTGCTGTTACCCATTATATGCTTGGGGTACAGCCTGGCTTTGATGAGCTCATTATCGATCCCTGTATACCAAAGGAATGGGATGGCTTCGAATTAGAGAGAGACTTCAGAGGAACTACATATCATATCAGCGTTAAGAATCCGGACCATGTTCAGAAGGGCGTAAAAAAGCTTATCCTGGATGGACAGGAGGTGACAAAGATATCTGCTTCCTTAAGAGGGAAACATGAGGTAGAAGTGATAATGGGACAAAAGGGGGAAGAGAGATGATAAAGTTTGGTACAGGCGGATGGAGAGCTGTCATAGGTGATGGCTTTACTAAGGAGAATGTCCAGATCCTGGCAAAGGCCATGGCAGAAAAGATGAAGGCAGAGGGGGTTGCTGACAAAGGAATCGTGCTAGGGTACGACAGAAGGTTCCTCTCCAAAGAAGCTATGCAGTGGGCGGGCGTCGTGTTTGCAGCAAACGGCATAAGTGCAAGCCTAATCAATAAGTCCAGCCCAACGCCTCTGGTTATGTTCTATGTCATGAAGCATGAGCTTCCCTATGGAATGATGGTTACTGCCAGTCATAACCCTGCAATTTACAACGGCATAAAGCTCTTTACCCTGGGAGGCAGAGATGCGGATGAGGTGCAGACCCGGGAAGTGGAGGAGTACATCGGAAAGGTGACACTTCCGATTGAAGCAATGGAATATGAGGATGCAAAGGCAGCAGGGCTTATTCGTGAGTTCTATCCTATAAATGAATACATTGACAATATCTTAGAGCGTGTGAATGTAGAGGCAATAAAGGGGGCGTCACTTCGAGTGGCTCTGGATCCCATGTATGGTGTCAGCGAGACAGCAATAAAGACAATACTGCTTACAGCTAGATGCGAGATGGAGACTATCCATGGCAGGCATGACACCCTATTTGGAGGCAAGCTTCCGGCTCCCAACGAAGGAGCAATGAATCCACTTAAGACCTGTGTCATCGACAATCACTGTGATATTGGAATAGCCACCGATGGCGACGCCGACAGGATCGGTGTTGTGGACGACACAGGAAGGTACCTTTCACCCAACGACATCCTGGTACTTCTGTATTATTATCTTGTGAAGTACAGAAACGAGAAGGGCCCGGTAGTCAGGAACCTATGCACCACTCATATGCTTGACAGGATCGCAGAGAGATTTGGGGAAAAGAGCTATGAGGTCCCTGTAGGCTTTAAGCACATCTCCGCGAAGATCACTGAGACCAATGCGCTTATTGGAGGTGAGTCATCAGGAGGTCTTACTGTAAGAGGTCATATCAATGGAAAAGATGGAGTGTATGCAGCAGCTCTTTTGGTAGAGATGCTTGCAGTAACCGGGAAGAAGATATCTGAGATGTTTGATGATATCCAGAAGGAGTTTGGAAAGTTCTACATGCTGGAAAACAACTACTCCTTCAGGGCTGAGAAGAAAAGAGAGTACCAAAAGCTTCTTCTTGAAGATAAAGTGGTTCCTGCCTTTGAAACTGAAGTGGACAGGACTTCCTATATGGATGGCTGTAAGGTATACTTTAAAAATGGGGGATGGGTGTGTGTGCGTTTTTCAGGAACAGAACCACTCCTAAGAATATTCTGTGAGATGCCTGATAAGGGGCTGGCAGAAAGAACCTGTGACACTTATAAAGATCTGTTGGGGCTTGGGGACTGATGAATAGAAAGAACTCTCTTAAATGGCAGATGCTTCGTTTGCTGGCGCTGGGGTGGTTTGTACCCCTGGCTGCTATTGTGGTGGCTTTTCTTGTTGTTGTTTCAGGAAGGATTGATGCCCAAAGCCAGCGTATAATAACAACTTCGATGGAAAAGGCGGCGGATATCAGTATCCTCCGCCTTTTGGACTGCATTGATTCATCAAAGGATGCATCATATCTTTCTTATATCGGGGACTACTGGAATGAGTATCAGGACAGTGGCGATTCAGGAAAACTCTATACCCAGGTAACAAACTTTTTATCCCAACACTACAAGTATGATCCCAGCTTTGATATTACGGTGCTGATCTTTACAGATGAGCCGGACAACCTCTACTACACGGGTAACACCACAGGAAGGGGAAGTGTATCAAGGTTCAGGTTCTTTAAAGACTATGTGCAGGAAAAGGCTCTTTTGATATCTGAAGATCTGGATACCAGGACTGAGTTTTTTGCCATGGACGGACATGTGTATATGATTCGAAACCTGATGGGCAGAGGCTTTAAAAAGTATGCGATTCTTATTATGGAGATAAATCCCGAAGAGGTCTTTGAGAGTTTAAAGAGCGTTTGGGAGTACAAGGGAATGGAGGTTTTCTATAAAGGGGAGAAGCTATATTCTGAGGGGAGCTTTGGTGAAATGCTGGGTCTTGTATCCTGCAAGAGAAAGAGTGTTGATGGTGAATTTACTTTTTCGGTTTTTTATGACACTACAGCTGTTGGGCTTGAAAAGAGATCCATCAACATAACATTCATGATTCTGATAATATTTCTTTTGCCCATGATCTTATTGCTGTTCTATTTCTTCAACAGAAGGATCAACAGACCTATCATAAATCTGACGCAGGCATCAAAGAAGATTGCATCGGGTGAGTATGGAACAACGGTGGATGAGCTTAAAGGGCAGAGTGGAGAGATTGCTGATCTTACCAGGAACTTCAACAAGATGAGCAACAAGCTTGGGGAGCAGTTCAACAGGATATTCGTGGAGGAGATCGCCCTTCGGGACGCCAACATCCATGCGCTGCAATCCCAGATCAATCCGCATTTTTTGAACAACACCCTTGAGATCATCAACTGGGAGGCCAGGATGAACGGGCAGGAAAAGGTATCCAGCATGATAGAGGCGCTGTCAGTCATGATGAGTGCCACCATGGACAGGAACAGGCAGTCACTGATTTCCCTGTCGGAGGAGCTGGAGTACGTGAATGCCTATATCTACATTATCAAGTGCAGGTATCAGGACAGGTTCGTCTACGAAGAACATATAGATAAAGCTCTTTTGCCTGTTAAGGTTCCCAGGCTCATCATTCAGCCGGTGATCGAAAATGCTGTGGAATACAGTTACTCCGAGGACGGCATAAGAAGAGTGAGGATGGAGATTGAGGGAGAGTGCCAGGGTGAAAAGATCGATATGCAGATCAGGATAATCAACCCCGGTGTTCCAAGCGACGAGGACGTGGCCAAGATAAAAGAGCTGCTTAGGGATGATGTGGATATCAAGCCCATGGAGGAGCGCTCCACCAGGATAGGTATAAGGAACGTCCACAGGAGACTGAAGATACTTTACGGCACTGAAAGTGGCCTTGTTATTGAGACTGATGGAAACGGAAATACAATCAGCACTATTTTTGTCAAAAATTGACAATTTCAGCAATCTGATTAAAGAGTCGGCACTGCTATCCTAGAATTACAAAACACGAAACGTGATGCGCACGGGCAGTGCGCAGAAGGGAGAGAATGTATGAAACTTAAAAATCTGACAGCAGTGCTTATGACAGCTCTTATGAGCATCAGCATCATCGGATGCGGAAGCACAGCACCACAGGCAACCCCTGCAGATGCAGGAACACAGACCGAGGCTCCTGCAGCAGAAGCTCCGGCAGCAGAGACACCTGCAGCTGAGACTACAGAGGCAGCAGGTCCTGTAGAGATCACTGTCACCACCACCTTCGCAGGTGAGGACAGCAATGCCCAGAACTACAAGAACGCAGTAGCAGGCTGGGAAGCTGCAACCGGTAACACTGTAAGTGATACTTCAGCAACCAGTGACGAGACCTTCAAGACAAGAATCATCACAGACTTTGAGACAGGGTCAGAGCCTGACGTATTGTTCTTCTTCAACGGAGCAGATGCCAATGATTTCGTTAACGCAGGAAAGGTTGTTTCCATCGACGATATCAGAGCAGAGTTCCCTGAGTTTGCTTCCAACATGAATGACGACCTGATCGCAGCTTCTCCTGCAGATGGCGTTAAGTATGCAGTTCCTGTTAACGGATACTGGGAAGCAATGTTTGTAAACACAAAGGTTTTAGAGGACGCAGGCGTAGCAATGCCCGGCGCAGACTATACATGGGATCAGTTCCTGGATGACTGCCAGAAGATAAAGGATGCAGGCTATGCTCCTATCGCAGCAGCTCTTGGAAATATCCCTCACTACTGGTGGGAGTTTGCTATCTATAATCAGCAGACACCTGCAAATCACCTGGACATCCCCGGCGCAGCTGATGATGCTACAGGCGCTCAGTGGGTAGCAGGACTTGAGGATATCAAGACTCTCTATGAGAAAGGCTACTTCCCTGACAACACACTTTCAGCAACTGATGATGAGACCTTTGCAATGTTTACAGATGACAAGGCAGCATTCCTTCTCGATGGTTCATGGAAGGTGGGCGGTATTGTTGGATCATGCCAGTCAGACCCTGAGGATCCTTCAACACTTGACGCTGACAAGCTTGGCCACTTTGATGTTACTTACTTCCCTGGAAAGGGCAACAGAAAGACCACAGATATGATCGGCGGACTTTCAATGGGTTACTATATCACAACAAAGGCCTGGGAAGATCCTGACAAGAAGGCAGCAGCAGTTAGCTTTGTTGAGTACATGACCAGCGACGAGGTTGTTCCTTTATTCGCACAGCACACCGCTTCAGCTCTTAAGAATGCACCTGCAGTTGATGAGAGCCAGTTCAACGCACTTCAGGTTAAGGCCATGTCCATGATGAGCGGAGTTACATCTCTTACAGGAGCTGTACAGGATCTGTTCAATGGTGACTGCAGAGTATCAACCTTTGACGGAATGCCTGACATTGTAGTAGGCAACGTTTCTGCACAGGATGCAGTTCAGGAAGGTATCGACGTTTATAAGGAAACCATCGAGTAAACGATATGTCGAACATATACAAGAGCAAAAAATACATATTTCTGTTTCTTGCGCCGGCATTTCTCTTTATGATCCTCTACCTGTACTACCCGTTTTTTGTAAACATCTATGGGAGCTTCAGGCACATCAAGAATCTGGGAACCTATGGTACCAGATGGAATGATCCCTGGTTTGACAATTATGTCAAGCTTGCCACTGACCCTGTGGTCTGGACATCACTTAAGAACACATTTCTGATGATCATCGCCACGATAGTGGGGCAGGTGGGAATCGCTCTTTTGCTGGCTTTAATGGTAGATAATATCGGAAGAGGAACTCAGTTCTTCAGAACCGTGTATTTCTTTCCTATTGTAATTTCAGCTACTGCACTGGGCCTTTTGTTCAACCTGATATTCCTTTACGACAAAGGAATGCTCAATCAGTTCCTGGAGGCCCTGGGCAGGACTGAGCTGATCGATTACAAGGGCGAGAATCTTGCCATAGTAACCATGATGATCCCTGTAGTGTGGCAGTATGTAGGCTTCTACTTCGTCATACTGCAGACAGGTCTGAACAACATCTCTCAGGAGCTCTATGAGTCAGCAGAGATCGACGGAGCCACCAGGTTCCAGAGAGTAATATACATTTCACTTCCACTTCTTAGGAACGTGATCTGTACCTGTCTGACTCTTGGAGTTACCGGAGCTCTGAAGGTCTTTGACCTGCCCTGGACCATGTTTCCAAAGGGCATGCCCCTCAAAAAGACATTCCTTACCGGAACCTACATGTACTATCAGACCATGGAGGCAAAGAACGTGGACTATGGAGCAACTCTGGCAGTGCTGATCGTTGTGCTGGGAGTTGTACTTTCAAGGATCACAAGGCGCGTGTTCAAAGAAAGCGAGGACTTCTGATATGAAGAGAAATAAGCTGAGTCTCGCAGTTCTTTATGTGATCCTGGGCGCTTGGGCCCTGACCACCATCTATCCTTTGTTTTGGGTTTTGGAGAACTCCTTCAAGGCCAAGGATAAGATACTAAAGCAGAGTTTTGCGCTGCCGGTGGGAGATCTCTTTACCTTGGCCAATTACAGAAGAGCCTTTGAGAGACTTGATATCGGTCATGCGTATTTAAACAGTATATTTATCTCCGGATGCGTGACAGTGGGAGTAATGATGCTGGCAGGGTTTGCGTCATTTGCTCTTGTGAGATTTGATTTTAAGGCAAAAAAGCTATGCCACACCCTGGTGATCGCGGCAATGATGTTCCCGGTTTTCTCCACCATCATTCCCGTGTACACCATGGAATCAGGCTGGCATATAACAAACACCTCCAGCTGGCTACTTAACATGCTCTCGGTAATCCTGCCACAGATAGCAGGTAACATGAGCTTTGCCATAATAGTGCTGATGGGCTATGTTATGTCGCTGCCACTGGAGCTTGAGGAGGCAGCGCATCTTGAAGGCTGTTCAATACCACAGATATTCTTTAAGATCGTTGTTCCCCTTGGAAAACCCTCATTTGTAACTGTTGCGATTTTCTCGTTCCTTTGGAGCTACAACGACCTGTTCACCCAGATGTTCTTCCTTAGAAGACCTGAGATGCAGGCCATCACCAGGCTCCTCAACGAGCTGACCTCTAAGGAAGGAACTAACTACGGCCTTATGGCAGCAGCTGTTACACTGGTAATCATACCCGTAATAGTAGTGTATATTTTCCTGCAAAAATATATAATAAAGGGGATGACAGCAGGTGCAGTAAAGGGATGAGTATGTATAAGGTACTTATTGTTGACGATGAGCCCGTGATCGCGGAGGGGCTTAAGAAAATAGTTGATTGGGAGAAATATAACTGTGTTGTGGCAGGGACAGCCTCTTCGGGAAAAGAGGGTCTGGAAATGGTTGAGAAGTGCGAGCCGGACATCATCTTTACTGACATAAGAATGCCCGGAATGGACGGCCTTACCATGATCGCAGCCCTGCGCTCCCAGCACAGGAACCTTCAGGTTATAATCCTCACAGGCTACAGGGACTTTGACTATGCCAGGGAGGCGCTGAATCTGGGCGTCTTCAGATATCTGGTAAAGCCCTCGAAGATGAAGGAGCTGAATGAGGCCATGGAGAGCCTGTCAGAGAGGCTTGCTAACATTTCCAAAGCCCAGCAGGAGGATCTGGAGGAGGACAATTCCAGCGCCAACAATTTCATCGTCAAGCAGGCAATAAGCTACATGGAGCTCCACTACAGGGAGAAGCTTACTCTGACCGATGTGGCTGAGAAGGTTTATGTTAGCCACTGGCATCTGAGCAAGCTCCTCAACAGCACAGGCAAGAGCTTTTCTGATGTCCTCAACGAGATCAGGATAGAGAATGCAAAAGAGCTGATGGAGGATTCTTCACTGCACATAGCTGATATATCAGACAGAGTGGGCTTTGCTGATACAGCGCATTTTTCCAGGGTTTTCAAGAAATATACAGGCATGAGTGCAAATGAATACAGAAACAGATTCCTGAGGTAGAGTGCGCAATGAAAATAGTTAGAGCAAAAGATTACTATGATATGAGCAGAAAAGCTGCCAATATAATCTCGGCTCAGATAATAATGAAACCGGATTGTGTCCTGGGACTGGCCACCGGCTCGACACCCATAGGCACTTACGAGCAGCTGGTTGAATGGTATAAAAAGGGAGACCTTGATTTTTCTTCGGTCACCACTATCAATCTTGATGAATACAGGGGAGTAACAAAAGAAGATCCCCATAGTTATTACTATTTCATGAGGGAAAAGCTCTTTTCACAGGTGAACATAGACCTTAGCAGGACCTATATCCCTGATGGAATGGATGATGATGCTCAACATGCATGCAGGTTTTATGAAGAGATAATCAGTCGCTGCGGCGGAATTGACCTGCAGCTTTTGGGCCTGGGTCATAATGGTCACATTGGATTTAATGAACCTGGCACAGCATTTGAAGCCAGGACCCATCTTGTAAACCTGACAGAGGCCACAAGAAAAGCAAACCAGAGATTTTTTGCTGATGATGAGAATGTTCCCAGGCAGGCTTATACCATGGGCATCAAGTCTATCATGCAGGCAAAGAAGATCGTGGTTGTGGTAAGCGGCAAAGATAAAGCTGAGGCTCTTTGCGCTGCTGTTCAGGGTGAGATAACGCCTAATGTACAGGCGTCTGTTCTTCAGCTGCACAATGATGTTACAATAGTAGCGGATCAGGAAGCGTGCAGCTTGTTAGAGGTGTGAGATGAAGATTACAGGGGCTTTGGTCTTCGGAGAAGACAGAAGGTTCAGTAAAAGAGATATTTATATTAAGAATGGATTGATTACAGACGAGGCATCTGATTTCCGGGAGGAAGTGGATGCCTCCGATTGTTATGCAATTCCGGGACTTATCGATCTGCATTTCCATGGGGCGCTGGGGTACGATGTTTGCGATGGTACCCTGGAAGCCTTTGAAAAGATATCTGAGTATGAGGCCAAAAGAGGTATTACTGCAATCTGCCCGGCAACACTTACACTTCCGGTGGATGATCTGAAAAAGGTTCTGGCACTTGGAGCAGAGTATGCGCAAGGTGAATATTCTAAAGCATCCGATATTGTTGGTTTTAATATGGAAGGCCCTTTCATCAGCAGGGTTAAAAAGGGCGCTCAGAATGAGAAGTATATTTTGCCATGCTCGCCTGACCTGGTGAAGGAGTTTTACGATTCTTCAAAAGGTCTTTTGAAAATAATAGGTCTGGCTCCGGAGGATAACCCTGGATTTGAACAGTATATAAGCGCTGTGAAGGGAAAGGTTACCGTTTCTTTAGCGCATACTGGAGCAGACTATGACACAGCTAAAAGAGCTATCGAAGCAGGCGCATGTCACGCAGTACACTTATACAATGCCATGACTGGCTTTGACCACAGAAATCCCGGCGTGGTGGGAGCTGTGTTTGATAGCGATAATGTCACAGCTGAAATAATCTGTGATGGTATTCACGTGCATCCGGCAGCAGTACGTACTGCTTTTAAAGTGCTGGGCAGCGAAAGGATGATACTTATCAGTGACAGTTTAAGGTGCACAGGTATGCCTGATGGGGAGTATGTCCTTGGTGGTAAGCAGATAGTTAAAAATGGAAAAAGGTGCACCCTGAAAAACGAAGGAAATATCGCAGGTTCTGTGTCGGATCTTATGGACTGCATGAGGAACGCTGTTCTTGAAATGGGAGTTCCTCTGGAGGATGCTGTGGCTTCAGCGTCGATAAATCCGGCACGAATACTGGGTGTGGATCATAAATATGGGGCTATCCGAAAGGGTAACCGGGCGAACATAGTTCTTTTGAATAAGGAGGATCTCAGTCTCAATTCTGTCTACAAAGACGGCTTCAAAATCATATAAAATACATTCCGCGACAAAAAAAAGACATTTTTCGACAATCATACGTAATGAAATACTTTTTTGGGTAAACTATACTCAGGAATAAAACTTATTTCACTTTATTGTAACAGGGGGCTTGGAATGAGTAGTCATAAGTATGATGAGATGGGCCTTTTGGTGGTTCAGGAAAACTACTGTTGTGATCATTTCGAACCGGATGATGGTGCTCTTGTTCCCATGAGGGAATGCTGGTGCTGTAATGACAGTCTGGGTTGATGCAGCGCCATCTTCGCTGCTTGAGGATAAGAACAAGAGAGTAATTATCCTGCAAGATTGGATGGTTTATAGTCCATTCCTTTACACCACGTGAGTACATCCTGAAACCGCAGACAGGGCAGAAATGCGCTGTTGGTGGTGTTTCAAGTGTAAGGACTTTTGTCTGGCCCTGAATATCGATATTTTTGATGATCACATCGTTGTCTTCAAGGTCCAGTAAATCTGTGATACTATTCATGTATCCTCCTCCTTTGATATTTAGTCCAAGAAACATCATAAGAGAAGGAGGAAGTGCAGGGAATGATCCCTTCATTAAAAGAACCAGGATTAGTCAGTTTCAATAACTGATTAACCCTGGTTTTGTTTATTCTCACAAGAGACCCTCAAACCAGCCCCTCAAACCAGACCCTCAAACCAGACCCTCAAAGTAGCCCTCACGACAGCCCCTCAAACTAGACCCTCAAAATGATTGACCCTCAAAAACTTTGAATACCCTGTTTTTCTCAGCATTGTGGGATAGCCCCAATGCTGAGTTTTTATTTGCTTGAAAACGTATTGATACAGCTGTATTATAAAAACGAAAACAAATATTTCATAAATATGAGAGTGGTGTTATGGTAATTGATTATATTATAGAAAACTATACGGATGGTGAGCCAATTTTCCTGGAGGAGCTTCCATGCAAGTCCAAGGATTATCTCAGACAGGAGATGAAAAAGCTTGTTGATGAAGGCAGGCTTGAGCGTTTGTATAACGGATTATATTATCTGCCATACACTACAATTCTTGGAACAAAAGGGAAAATCTCTATAGAAAAATACTTGGATAAGAAGTATTTGAATGCAGGTGGGAGAGTATCAGGGTACATTACAGGACTTCAATTGGCTAATCAATATGGTTTTATTACTCAGAATCCTTCATGCTATGAGATATGTAGCAATGAGGCTACGACCAAGCAGAGAAAACAGGATTTGGATGGAAATTCCATTATTGTTTATAAGCCGGTAGATACCATAGATGAGAAGAATAGAGCATCACTACAGTTTCTTGATCTTATGACAAATATCGACAAGTACAGTGAGATCAAAGGGAAAGAGCTGTATAAGAAGCTGGTAAAGTATGTGAAAACAGCGGGTGTTGATTTTTCAATTGTCAAAAAGTATCTCCAATTCTATCCGGATAAGGTTTATAGAAATATATACCAGGTTGGGCTTATGGGGGAATTGATATAATCAGTATGGGCAAAATATGTCTACACTTGCAAAAGAGATTTATTGCGTAAATGCAGATGGGAAATTGTAAGCATATCCAACCTGTCGGGAATTCCGACAGGTTCAAAAGGAAAGTGGTTGTTTCCAAAATGGAAATAACCATTTCTTTGGTAGATGATATGACGCATATATAAGAAATAGGGAGTTTACAAATGTGACATAATTAGATATGATTATATCACAAAAGCAAACTATCGAAGAGGTACTGTCTATGAACAAGTTTGAACAAATGAGTATGATGGTACAATCGAATAATGGATATCTTTTTACGTCTGAAGTAGAAAAGGCAGGAATTTCACGTACATATATGCTGAGATATGTTAAAGAAAATGGCATGGAACAAGCTTCTCATGGTGTGTATGTGACGGAAGATACTTGGCCAGATCAGCTTTTTATTATCCAGAAGAGTAACCCTAAAGTTATTTTTTCTGGAGAAACAGCAGCATATTTGAATGGACTTATGGAAAGGGAGTATTCAGAAATATGTGTCTGCGTCCCATCTGGCCATAATGGAGCTAGATTAAGAGAAAAAGGAATCGTAGTGCGGCAGGAGAACGCTGCTATCTATGGCATGGGAGCTTCTGAGATTACTACTAATTATGGGAATGTTGTTAGAGCATATAATAAAGAGCGATGCTTCTGTGATTTTGTAAAAAACAGGTCAAAGTACGAAGTTCAGACATATCAGACAGCAGTAAAAAGCTATATGCGACGAAATGATAAAGATTTATCTCTGCTTATTGGGTATGCAGATGCTCTTAAAATCAGGGATGAAGTTATGAAGTATGTGGAGGTCTTGGTGTGATTAAATCAGCAAGTCAGTTGAAGGGAAAGATTAAGAATCTTGCCAATGGGGATGTTAGAAAAGCAGAGACTCTTATGCGAATCTTCTTTATGGAGAGATTTATAGAAAGAGTATCCGTTTCAGAATATAGAGAGAAGTTCATTTTAAAAGGTGGGATGCTCACTTCCTCATTACTAGGAATAGATATGAGAACCACTATGGATATTGATACCACTGTGAGATCGCTTCCGCTAACAGATGAGGATATCCAGAGAATAATAGCGGAAATAATAAGCATTCAGCTTGATGATGGGATTTCTTTTAAGATAGTCTCTACAGAAAGGATTATGGATGAATTTGATTATCCGGGAATAAAAGTACACTTGGAGGGAGTGCTTGAAGGTATAAGGCAGCCAATAAAAATAGATGTGTCTACTGATGATGTTATAACTCCGGGGGCGATAGAATACGAATACAAGCTTATGTTTGAAGATAGGACAATAAAGCTTCTTTCCTATAATACAGAGACTTTATTGGCTGAGAAAGTGCAAACGATTATTGCAAGAGGAATTGCTAATACCAGAATGCGAGACTTCTATGATGTTTATATGATTGTGCTCGATGTGGATTTTTCATGGGATATACTTAAAGAAGCATTTAGAGCAACATGCCAAAAGCGTAGCACAGACTATTCTGATGAAAGAGTAAGCCGAGAACTGGAATTGATCGATAAGGATGCGAAGCTTGAAGCGGACTGGAACAAATTTAAGAAAAAGAACTTTTTTGCTGAGACATTAGAGTGGAGAACTGTAATTGATTCTATAGAGGATTCAATTAAGAAGGTAGTAAGTTGATGTTGGGGCGGATAGATATTTATAGGTAATAAAATCCCTACGCACTGCATAAATCTTTCATGCAAACGCAGACAGTTTCTGGCTTTAGCACATACTTGGGGTGCGAATACATCCGTATGTACTAAGGAAGATGTAGCATATACAGTAAATATCAGGAAAATGTATTTGCTTAAATTTTTAACACCCATAATCATTATTTTTTCCAAAGGGGTATACAGTATTAGTCCGTATATGTACATGCAAACATAGATGATTACGCAGGTTGAGATTCTGGAAAAAGAGAGAGCAGAAGAGCGAAAGCGCTATGAAGCAATGCGAAATCTCATGCTCTCGGATTTTGCCCATGATCTCAGGACACCCATTATGACCATAGGCGGTTATGCAAATGCAATAACAGATGGTATGGTAAAAGACGAAGCTCAGAAAACCGAGTATCTGACTGCAATTGCTGCCAAATCAAAGAGAATGACAGAGCTGATAACTATGCTCTTTGAATATGTGAGGGTAGGAAGCGGGCTGGGATTATCGGTTGTCAAGCAGGTCATGGACATGCATGGCTTTGATATTCATCTTAAGCAACCTTACGGCAATTACTCCAAGGCTTTTGTCCTAAAATTTTACGAATGTAGTATAATTGATATATAGTACATAATATCACTCTATAATGACAGCGTAAAAGGAGTCGTAATGGATAAAAGTTCTGTAGCTGATAGCATTAATAAGGGAATAGGGCAGTTTACCGCTGAAGACAGCGTTGAAATAAATGATCTGGAGCCCTTATTTGATGTATCTGCCTACCCGGAGGAACAGCGTGAGCTCATAATTGAGTGTAACAAAAGGATTGATGCTGCAAACAGCAAATATCGAATTGCCAAGATCAGAGAGGACATGTTCGCTAAGGGATTAAAAGCAGGTATGTATTTCTGTACTTTTGATTGCGATGAGAACATGACAGGTTTTGAATTCAACGATGAGACCAGGCAAATGCTTGGCTATGACGGTCTGGAGGATCTGCCCAATGAATTTGACAGCTGGGTAAAGACTCTTGTCCCTGAAGAGCAGGATGCGATAGTCAAGCTGTTCTGGGATTCAGTAAAAATGCATCGTGAACTGCCGGATATTACCCACGCCACATATCGCATGCAGAAAAAAGACGGCAATATCATCTGGGTTACCGGAGCCGGAAGGTTTATAAGACGTCCGGATGACGGTTCCCTGGAAATCTACATGGGATGCTACCGTGATATCACAGCGCAGCAGGAGCTCGAAGAGCATGTAAAGATTATTGAAGCCATCGGTAAGGTCTTTAATTTCTCTTTATTTATTGATGTCAGCGATATGAGTTACAGAATGATAAGTACCAATGAATATGTTGAAATGGTTCCTAAGGCCCCGGATGCTATACAGTTCCTTAAGAATAATGTTGACTCTTCAGTGGCAGAGAGCTTCCGCCAGAGTCTATATGACTGGCTTAATAAGGACACTATTCTTGCTGCAATAGAAGAACATGGATCAACAAGCATGGAATTCTACAGTGAAAGCGCAAACCGTTGGTTTAACGGTGTCTTCATGGTTGGAGATCGGGGTGAGGACGGAAGTCTTGCACATATTGTTTACGGCTGCATGGATACCACAGATGCCAAGCTCCAGAACCTGGCTCAGCAGAAGATGATCTCTGAATTTGAGACAGAACTTTATGTGGATTCTCTTTCACAAATTCGCAACAGGAAGTTTTTGGATGATAAACTTGTGTTTAAACCATGCATGACAGTGGTCATGGCTGATATCGACCTGTTCAAGCAGGTCAATGATACGGTCGGACATCGTGGCGGTGATGAAGCAATCAAAAAGGCTGCGAAAATTCTGGAACAGTCTGTCAGAAAAGATGATGTTGTCATTCGCTACGGCGGCGATGAATTCATGATGGTATTCTTTGATATTACCAGGGAAAATCTGGAGCACAAACTTTCAAAACTAAGGTCAGCAGTAAAAGAGATTTCTCTTGATAATCATCCGGAAGTCAAGATCACCATGAGTTTCGGCGTGGCATACGGAACAGAGCTTGTAAATAATATGATCGCCACAGCTGATAAGGCACTTTATGAATCAAAAAAGAAGAGAGATACATTTACTGTAATTGAGATATGATGACGTAAAAAAGGGGTGAATGATGGTTCACCCCTTTTTTACGGAATATCTACATCAGCGTAACTCTCGGCAACAGCATCAGGTATCACGAAATCTTCGCCGTCTAAATCGGCGAGGATTTCTGCAAGCTCATAGCAGCGCTTTCTGGAATATTCTTTTCCTGCACAATTCTCGAGAAACGGTTGCATAGTGCCACCCTCAAATTCTGCTCCTGCCTTGGCTATGTAGGCTTCTTTTCTCCTGATCCATGCATTGTGAAACCGTCGTGCTGCTTACTAAAGTGAACTCATAGAAATTCTTGAATTTACGCACTTTTTCGAGCATTTCACGTTTGACAAGGGGAGAAAATCCACTCTTGATTTTCTCCCCTTATGTATTATAATAAATATTGCTAACAATTTAATTGTGCGTCAGATTTTTATTATATGGGAGGCACCACAATGGGAAACTTTATTGACCTGGTTAAGACCAGAAGAAGCGTAAGATCATTTGATGGAAACGGGATAGAGCCCCAGCTTTTGAACGAACTTAAAAGCTATGCAGAGGAGAGCACTAATCCCTATGACATAAAGGTAAGATTCGAATTTCTTGATGCAGCTGCTAATGGGTTATCAAGCCCTGTTATCACAGGAGAGAAGAATTATGTAAGTGCTGTAGTGAGCAAGGTTGACCATGCTGAAGAGGCCTATGGCTACAGTTTCCAGAAGCTTTTGATGAAAGCCCATGAACTTGGTCTGGGTACAGTATGGCTTGGCGGAACAATGCCAAGGGAGAAGTTTGAGAAGGCATCAGATCTTAAGAATGACGAGATCATGCCCTGCGTAAGCCCTCTTGGTGTCGCAGCAAAAAAAATGTCCATCAAGGAGTCACTGATGCGAAAGGGCGTGAAAGCAGACTCAAGAATGAAGTTTGAAGAGCTGTTTTTTGTAGGGGATTTCAGCAAGCCTCTTGATGAGAGATACGCAAATGAAAACGGTCTTTTTGATGACCTGGAAGCAGTAAGACTTGCTCCTTCCGCTGTCAACAAGCAGCCCTGGAGAATAGTAGTAGATGGGAAGAAAGCGCACTTTTTTGAAAAGCATGACAAGGGATATCTGACCCCTTCCTACGACCTTCAGAAGATCGATGTGGGAATAGCACTGTACAACTTTGAAGTCCAGATGCTGGAAGAGTGCAGAACCCCTGTGCTTAGTGTAGAAAAGCCTTCATTCAAAGTTCCTGAGGGAATAGATTATATAGCAACCTATACATTCTAAGATCAATAAATGGTTATTATTCTCTGAGCTTAACCAGCTCAAGAATTTCATCCCAATCAAGCTGCATCATAAGTGCTTCAAGCTCTTTTACCAGATCTGTGTCAGCTTCTGAAAGGGAATAACCTTTAAGGTCTTTAAGGACCTGTTCCATCATTCCGTAATCCATAGCCTGAGCTACTTCTTCCATGGTCTGGAAAGCTTCTTTCCTCATATCATCGGAGAGCTCGGGCTTTTCTTTTTCTTCCTCATCAAAGCCGGAAAGAGCGGTGTCAAGTTCTCTGTACATGGAAAGGAGAGTAGGGGTGTCACTTTCTATTTTTGCCTGGTCGGCAGCCTTTCCTGCAGCCTCAAGCTCTTTTGCCAGGTCAGAGAGAATGGTGGCACCGATGATCCTGGCGGAACTCTTGAGCGCATGGACCTTGATGGTGTAGTTCTCAATATCACCGGAGGCTAAGAGATCTTCGATTTCCTTAGCCTTTGAGGCAGCTGTCTTATGGAAAACCTTTACAACAGAAACAAGACTCTCGAAAGAGCCGCAGTTGGTAATTCCATGTTCAATATCCAGCCCATTTATGTTTCTTAGCCACTCAGAATTGTCAATCTCGTCAGAGACAGGAGTGGACACTGCTGCACCTGATATTTTAGCAATAGAACCGGAAGAAGTCGGGGCGTCCGAATCGTATCTGTCCCAGTAAGCTTCTTTGTTCTTCCAAACGGAACCCTGAGCTTTGCGCTCATTCATATCGTAGTTTACATCTTCATCGATCATAGCGATCATGATCTGAGCGATTTCGGGATCGAACTGATATCCGCTGCATCTTTCAAATTCTCCACGAACCTTCTCCTGAGGCTTTGGAACTGAATAGGTCCTGGTGCTGGTCATGGCATCATAGCAGTCCGCAACGCAGATGATCCTTGCTACTTCAGGAATGTTGCTGCCCTCAAGACCATCGGGATAACCGCGCCCGTCGTAGCGCTCATGATGGGATCTTGCACCCTGGGAAAGTTCCTGCATATCCCCGATTCCTTTAAGAATCTCATAACCTATGACAGTATGAGTCTTAATCTGAGCAAACTCTGCCTCTGACAAGCGTTCTGTCTTGTTGATGATATCCTCCGGAATACCGATCTTACCTATATCATGCAAAAGACCTATCTCGTACAATCTTCGCTGTTCCTCTGGATCTTTTCCAAGACGCCTTCCAATTTCTGCGGCGTAGGCAGCAACTCTCTCGGAGTGGCCCTTGGTGTAGTGATCCTTAGCATCGACGGTGTGAGAGAGGGCTAACATCATTTCCCTGGAAATACGCTCAGCCCTGTGAGACTGCTTTCTTACCTCGCCCTGAAGGTCCTTCTGGAAACGATCAAGGGCGATAATGCGCTTGCTTCGCTGCAAAAGAACTTCAGGAACCACCGGCTTCCTAATGAAATCCAGAGCTCCGTTCTTGAGGCCAAGAGCCTCATTTTCCCTGTCCTCATCCGCAGTCAGGAACATGATCGGAATATCGCTGGTGGAGACATTTTTCTTAAGACCGTGAAGAATCTCAAAGCCGCTCTTGTCGCCAAGATTCAGATCCAGAAGGATCAGATCAGGCAGAAGGTCAACTGCCTCTTTTTCTGCCTGAAGGGCATCATTGCAGGAAAAGACATCAAAGCTCTTTCCAAGTATCTGGGAGACGGTAGCGCAGATTACCTCATCATCGTCGATTACAAGGACTTTGCTCTTTTGATGGATCAAAGCACCGCTAACTGCTTCACTTTCTATCTCTGAAGGCGCAAGAACCTTGTCGTTTGGAAGATAACGAAGGATGATCTCCTCAAGACGCCGTCCGTCAACAGGCTTGGACAGATAATCCTCAAAACCTGCATTCAGATACATCTGCCTTGCCCCTGAAACAGCATTGGCAGTAAAGATGATGAAGGTAGTGCTATCGGCCCCTTCGAGCTCCTTCATCCTGGTGAGGGTTTCAACGCCGTCCATATCGGGCATCATGTGATCTATGAAAACTATGTCATAGCTGTTATTTTTGAACTTTCTTATGGCCTCAGTGCCGGAAGCAGCAGTATCAATGGGAATCTGGGTCTTTTTCAGGAGATTCTTTACGACGGCAAGATTGACCTCAGTGTCGTCAACCACGAGGATACGTGCTTCAGGAGCATGGAACAGCTCTTTGTACTCCTGATGTTTTTGTTCTTCCTTTTCCGGGTGTGAAAAGATATTTCCAACCTCTTCCCAGCTAATGACCTTCTGTCTGATGGTAAAGGAAAAATCCGAGCCCTCTCCGTAGACGCTCTTTACCTGAAGCTGGCTTCCCATGAGCTCCAAAAGCTGCTGAACGATGCTCATTCCAAGGCCGGTTCCTTCAGTGGTACGATGGTGCTTCTCGTCAATCCTTGTGAAAGGGGAAAAGAGCTTTTCCATGTCCTCAGGTTTAAGGCCCACTCCGGTGTCAGATATGTCGAAGGACAGGTCAATCTCTTCATCGGATACCCTTGAATAATCCACAGTAAGGCAAACAAAGCCTTTATCAGTGTATTTGACTGCGTTTGTCAAAAGGTTGATGGCCACCTGTTTGATCCTTATGTCGTCGCCGTAGAGAAGATGAGGAATGTGCTTTTCTACGTCCACATTAAGCTTCAGGCCTTTCTTTTCTGCGCGGTATCTGACTATATTCACCAGGTCATTTATTACTGAGGAAAGCTCATACTGGGTGGGGATGATCTCCATCTTGCCCTCTTCGATCTTGGAGAAGTCCAGGATATCGTTAATAAGGGACAAAAGAGTCTTTCCTGCAGAGCGGATATCGGCTGCATAGGCCAGGATCTCTTTTTCATGGCTCTCTCTAAGGATCATTTCATCCATACCAAGAACCGCATTGATAGGAGTGCGGATCTCGTGGGACATTCTGGCAAGGAATTTGGATTTTGCCTTGTTGGCATTGTCGGCGATGCTCTTTTGTTCTTCGAGCTCAGCCATATACTTGAAGTGCTCAGTGTCATCTATAACGGCGTAGACTGTACCTACCTTTTCATTATTGCTGATCAGCTCTTTCTCCTCAGGGGAATAGATCTTTTCATCAATCTCAATAGGAGTATTGGTGGCGATGGATAGCTTGAGCTGCGCAATAACACCTGCGGGATTTGAACGAAGCTCCGGGAAAATGATGCTGGCAGGCTTGTTGTAGTAGGTCAGGTTTTCGTCTTCATCCACAGCGATAACACCTTCGGAAAGCTCATCAATGGTGAAGCGCCTTGCAAGGGTCTCGGCATCTAGAAGTCGGTATCTGAAAATTGCGATCAGAATAAAAATGGAACTGATGGGATAGCCCACCATGGTCATGTCGTACACAGCTGTGGCGGGGACTAGTGAGAAGGTCTCTATAATCAGGAAAAAACTAAGGGTGACAATGGCAAGAAGCACCATAATAAAGCGCTTTTTGGCAATGGGCTTTCGCTCTTTCAAAAGAGCTTTAATAAGCAGATAAAGTCCAAAGATGGTGCAGACAGCTAAAATCACGTCCCACAGGTAGTGGACGATGGCATTTTGGTGGACCAGAACAGGCATATGACCACGTATTTCAAAACTCATATTCTTATAATAAAGGTTAGTTTCTTTCGTGGTGACAACTGCTATATATGTAAAGAGATTTGACAGAGCCAGAGCTATTTTGACAGGTCTGGGTATCTTGAAATTCACAAGTTCAGCCAGGAAAAGGAAAAGGGCAAAAGTAATCCAGACCCTTCCGAAGTATGAGAGCTTCAGGGCATTGAAAAACGCTTCCTCAGAACCGGAGGTTATCTCCATAAGATAGCCCACATTATTCACAAGAATTGCTGCACAGCTAAGAAACAGGTAAGAGTGAAGTATACCCTTCCAGTTTTTGAATATGACCCAGCATTCGATCAAAACAAGAATGATGCTGATACATTGGATACCAATAATCTGCTGATACATTTTCGTTTCCTCATAAACACGCGCCACTATATCTATTTTAACAGATTAATAAACATTTCGTTTCCATTGATATTATCGCTTTAAAGGAGTATAATGACTTGATGTGATTTTTTATAAAAAATTAATAATTTGAAAGTGGGTTTTTACATTTATGAAGTGTTCAGAAATGCCATATACCAGGGTGGATATGGATGAGGTAAAGAGCTTTTTCGAGAAGCTTATTGCCGACAGCAAGGAAGCAAAGAGCGGTGAGGAACAGTTCGAGCTTCACAAGAAATACTACAAGTTTACGGACGAAGTTTTCACAAATATGAAGCTCGCTGTATTCAGACATAACATTGATACAACACAGGAGTTCTATTCAAAAGAGAATGACTTTTACGACGAGATAACTCCTCTTATTTTTAAGTACAGCAATGATTATATGAAGGTTCTCTATGAGTCACCTTTCAGGCCATACCTTGAGGAGAAGATCAGCAAGGTAGCATTTAAGAACATCGAGCTGGATACCAAGTCAATTGATGACAAGATCCTTCCACTTATGCAGGAAGAGAACGCTCTTGTAAGCAAGTACGACAAGCTTATCGCATCAGCCAAGATCGTCTTTGACGGCGAGGAGTGCAATATCTCCCTTCTTCGTAAGTACCTTACCAGCGAGAACAGAGACACCAGAAAGCGCGCATGGAAGGCTCTTTCCGATTACTTTATGTCTGTTACTGACGAGATCGATGATATCTACGATCAGCTGGTTAAGATCAGGACCAGGCAGGCTAAGGAGCTGGGCTATGACAACTACGTAGAGCTTGGCTACAACAGAATGAGAAGAAATTCCTACAGAAGAGCAGAAGTTGAGAATTTCCGCAAGCAGGTAAAAGAGTCTTTTGTTCCTTTTGTTGCTAAGATCCAGGAGCAGCGCAAGGCACAGATTGGCGTTGATGAGCTGAAGTACTACGACAACGATATGTTCTTTAAGAACGGCAATCCTAAGCCAACAGGAACTCCTGAGGAGATCATGAAGGCCGGACAGGATATGTACAGAGAGCTTTCACCTGAGACTGCAGAGTTCTTTGATTTTATGATCGAGAATGAGCTCTTTGACGTTCTTGGAAGAAAGACCAAGAAGGCAGGCGGATATATGGATTTCCTGCCAAAGTACAAGTCACCTATCATCTTTGCTAACTTCAACGGAACCAGCGGAGATGTGGACGTTATTACTCACGAGTGCGGACATGCATTCCAGGGCTATGTTACAAGAGATGATGAGATCTCTGAGCACAACGACATTACCATGGAGACAGCTGAGATCCACTCCATGTCCATGGAATACTTCACCTACGGATGGATGGACAGATTCTTCGGAGACAGATCTGAGGACTATCTCAAGATGCACGTTCAGGATGCTGTAACCTTTATCCCTTACGGGTGTATGGTTGACGAGTTCCAGCACATTGTTTACGACAAGCCTGAGATGACTCCCGCTGAGAGGAAGCAGGTTTGGAAGGAACTGGAAAAGACCTATAGACCATGGCTTGATTTTGATTCTGATCCTTTCTTCGGGGAGGGCGGTTACTGGCAGAGACAGGGCCACATTTTCTGGAATCCTTTCTACTATATTGATTACGTTCTTGCCAGTGTTGTGGCTATGCAGTTCAAGGTTTGGATGGATAAGGACTTTGATGATGCATGGAAGCATTACCTGCAGCTTTGCAAGCTTTCAGCAAAGGATTTCTACGAGCCAATGCTTGCAGAGGTTGGGCTTAAGAGCCCCTTCAAGGACGGCACAATCAGTGAACTTGCTTCAAACATGGAGCAGAAGATTTTTGGTTAAAAGAGATTTAAATGTCTATCAGCAACAGCTGAAGGCAATTTAAATACATTTCTTAAGGAGGAAAGTTTTATGAAAAACAGAAACAAAGTGTTGTCTGCTCTTCTTGCCGGTGCTTTAGTACTTTCTACAGCTGCCTGCGGAGCACAGCCTGCTGCACCATCTGACGATACAGCTGCTACACAGACAACAGAGAACGCTGGGGATCAGTCAGCAGAAGCTGCTTCTACTGAAGAAGTAGTTGCTGGATCAGATGCTCCTCTCGTAATCGCTTCAGATGACTTCTCTGAGAAGTTCAGTGAGTTCTTCTGCGCAAGCGTACCAGATCAGAGAGTAGTTGATCTTACAGCAGTATCACTTCTCGGTAATGACCGTGCAGGTGAGCTTATCTACAACGGTATCGAGGGTGAGACAAAGTCTTACAATGGTACAGACTATTTCTACAACGGAATCGCTGATTGCGTAGTTACAGAGAACGCAGACGGAACAGTTGACTATGACTTCAAGCTTCGTGAGGGCGTTAAGTTCTCAGATGGTGAGGAGCTCACAGCTGATGACGTAATCTTCTCATATTATGTATATCTTGATCCTTCATACGATGGAAGCTCATCAACTTATGCACTTCCTATCAAGGGTCTTGAGGAATACAGAAGTGGATCAGACACTCTCTTCAATCTTCTTGTAAAGGGTGGAGCTGATAACACAGACTTCACATTTGTAACAGAAGAGCAGCAGAAGCAGTTCTTCGAGAAGGACCTTCCTGAGGCAGGTGCTAAGTTCGCTCAGTCAATCGCTGACTACTGCACAGCTAAGGGATATGCTTCAGATGATGCTGACATTGCGGCTAACGATATCGCAAACGGTATGGCTAACTGGGGCTTTGGTAAGGCTGAAGACGGAAAGCTTACAACAGCTTCAGGCGCAGAGTTCGATGTTAAGGGCGGAAAGGCTCCTACAGCTGAGGACTTCTGGAACGAGATCATGACAGCTTATAACAACGATGTTGTTACTGCTTCCAGCACAGAGAAGGCAGACAGCGAAGTAATTGATTTCCTTTCAGATGATTACAAGGTTGCTATCGAGACTGGCGATTCAGTAGACTTCGTTGAAGGTATCGAGAAGGTTAACGATTACGAAGTAAAGATCACTCTTACAGAGGTTGATGCTACAGCTATCTACCAGCTGGCTATCATGGTTCAGCCTATGCACTACTACGGAGATGTTTCCAAGTATGACTACGCTGCTCACAAGTTCGGATTTGATAAGGGTGACCTTTCAAGCGTTCGTGCTAAGACTACAACTCCTATGGGAGCTGGTCCTTACAAGTTCGAGAAGTTTGAGAACAAGATCGTTTACATGACAGCTAATGACAACTACTGGAACGGCGCTCCTGTAACAAAGAACCTTCAGTTCAAGGTTACATCAAACGCTGATAAGGAGTCAGGTGTAGTTCAGGGAACAGTTGATATTTCTGATCCTTCAGCTTCTAAGTCAGCTCTTGAGCAGATCGCAGGCGAGAACTCAAACGGCGAGATCTCAGGAGACAAGCTTACAACAGTTCTTACAGACTACAGAGGATATGGTTATATCGGTATGAACTCTCAGAACGTTTGTGTAGGCGGCGATAACGGCAGCGAGGCTTCAAAGAACCTCAGAAAGGCTATCGCAACAGTTATTTCAGTTTACCGTGACGTTGTAATTGATTCTTACTATGGTGAGGCTGCATCAGTTATCAACTATCCTATTTCAAACACATCATGGGCAGCTCCTCAGGCTTCAGATCCTGATTACAAGGTTGCTTTCTCTACAGATGTTGATGGAAACGACCTTTACACAGCAGGTATGACAGAGGATGAGAAGTATGCTAAGGCTCTTGAGGCATCTCTTGGATTCTTCGAGGCAGCTGGTTACACAGTAAAGGATGGCAAGCTTACAGCAGCTCCTTCAGGTGCTAAGATGGGTTACGAAGTAATGATCGGTGGCGGCGGATCAGGTGATCACCCTTCATTCGGTATCCTCACAGCAGCATCTGAGGCATTTAAGACAATCGGTTTTGATCTTACAATCAACGACCTTTCAGACACATCAATCCTTTGGAACGCTCTTGAGGCTGGCACAGCAGAGCTCTGGTGCGCTGCTTGGCAGACAACTCTTGATCCTGATATGTTCCAGATTTACCACTCAGAGGGTGGTAGCGCCGGTCACTACAGAATCTATTCTAAGGAACTTGATGAACTCGTTCTTGAGGCTAGAACAGTAACAGACCAGGCAGTTCGTAAGGCGCTTTACAAGGAAGCTCTTGACTTCGTTGTAGATTTCGCTTGCGAGATTCCTGTATATCAGAGACAGGATTGCACAATTTACAGCTCAGAGAGAGTAAATGTTGATTCTATCACTCCTGATCAGACAACATATTACACATATCTCAATGAGATCGATAAGATTGCTATGAACTAAGCTTTAAATTAGAAATTCTAAGTTAATGCTAGGATTGGTGGCAGATCGCAGTACACTTCACGTGTACTGCGATTTGTGCGCCAAAAGATTTTTGTTTTCTACTAGACAAGGAGCACCACTACAATGAAGAAGTTTATTATCAGAAGACTGCTGATATCTGTTGTTCTTCTATTCTTTGTTTCACTGATCATCTATACAATCATGAGACTGATGCCTACATCATATGTAGAGACACAGGCTATGACACTTGCACAGAGACCGGGATCAAAATCCTTCCAGGAGTGGGTTGATCAGCTTAATGCCCAGTACGGTCTGGATACCGGAATTATACAGGGATACTTTATCTGGGTATCAAAGGCAATACGACTGGACTTTGGGGATTCATGGTATTTCAATCAGCCGGTTCTTCAGAAATTCTCAAATGTAATCTGGTATTCATTTGGGCTGGGACTTGCTTCATTTATAATTGAGATTCTTATAGCTATTCCTGCAGGTATTTTAGCTGCAAGAAAGCAATATTCGATTGCGGATTATGCAATAACAGTTATTGCACTTATTGGTATTTCACTGCCAAGCTTTTTCTTCGCTACAATTTTGAAATATGTCTTTTCCATAAAGCTGGGATGGGTAGATCTGTATGGTATTGTAAGCCGTATGCATGAGACCATGTCCCCTACCGGAAAAGTTTTAGATATGATCAGACACATGATCCTTCCAACACTTACTCTTGTAGTTGTAAGTATTGGATCACTTATGCGTTATACACGTGCAAACATGTTGGAAGTTCTTAACTCTGATTACATCAGAACAGCAAGAGCTAAGGGACTTCCTGAGGGAAGAGTAATCAATCACCACGCATTCAGGAATACACTTATTCCTATCGTTACACTGCTTGGTGGATCACTTCCAGGACTTTTTGGCGGAGCTATGATCACAGAGACTCTGTTCCAGATCCCAGGAATTGGTTACACCTTCTATCAGTGCGTAACACAGGGTGATATTCCTTTTGTTATGTTCTACATGGTATTTATGGCTGTCCTTATTCTTCTGGGCAACCTCATTGCAGATATTACATATGCTCTTGTTGATCCAAGAGTTCGAGTTAATTAAGAAAGGAGGAAGAGCAAATGTCTAACGAGAATAATGAAAACAAGATGGCTCTTGATGACGCTAACCGAGTAAAAGTTCTTTCTCCCGGAATGATGGTATTCAAGAGATTCATCAGAAATAAGCTTGCTATTGTTGGTATTATTATCATTGTATTTATGTTCCTGTTCTCATTTGTGGGCGGACTTCTCAATCCTTACTCACAGAGCCAGGTATTCTATACAACAGAGCAGATCCTTAAGGATTATGCCGGAGCTACATCAATTGATCAGTATCAGATACAGCAGGTAGATGGAGTTAAGCTTCCATCTGATATCTTCTCCAAGACTCTTATTGCTGCTTCAACCGGTAAGTATGTATTTGAGACAAGAGATGGTTCACTTCTTGGTCTTGGAAATGTTGGAGAGAATGTTTATGTAATCTATAGTCTTGAGGAAGTAAATATGCTTCTCAAGAAGAACGCAGCTTATGATGCCGCTGTTGCAGCAGGTGAGAACTACTTCACAGATGATGACGGTCTCACATATCTTTTCCAGGATGAGGGAGCTGCTTTCCCAACAGTTTATGCTGCTTCAGAGATGGGCGTAGCTGCCATGAAGTCTTTCACACCATATGACAGTAGCGAGAAGTTCTCCTATGAATTCTACAGAGGAGCACTGGTTGCTTCTGCTAACGGGAAGAAGTCTTTTGAGGCTGACGGAACAACATATACAGTTGATGAAGATGTTATCCTTAAGGATGGGGCAGAATATGCACTTATCTCAGATGTTAACTTCAATGCAGCAAATGCAGGAGTATTTATTTCTCCTGCTTATAAGGATGCTGCCCTTGATGCTATTGCAGCAGGTCAGACAACCTTTATGTTCCCTGATGAGGATGGAACAGAGATAGAGTACAGGATCGAGAACAAGAACGGTCAGTACACTTTCAGAAGATACCAGGAGACAAGAGTCATCGACACCTATGCTCATCCTTCAAAGGCTCACTGGGTAGGAACTGATGCCAATGGTATGGATCTTCTTGCAAGACTTATGTATGGTGGAAGAATTTCTCTTCTTATCGGCTTCGTAGTTATCTTCATCGAGGTATTCATCGGAATGATCATCGGTGGTGTGGCTGGTTTCTTTGGAGGCTGGGTAGATAACCTTTTGATGCGTATCGTTGACGTGGTTTATTGTATCCCTACAATGCCTCTTTACCTGATCCTTGGTTCAATCATGGACTACTATCAGGCAAGTGCTACAACACGTATTTATATGCTCTGCGTTATCATGGCTGTTATCGGCTGGGTAGGAATTGCACGTATCGTCAGAGGTCAGATTCTTTCACTTCGTGAACAGGAATTCATGGTTGCTGCTGAGGCAACTGGTATCAGCACCTACAGAAGAATTTTCAAGCACCTTATTCCTAACGTAGTACCTCAGCTTATCGTATTTGCCAGCATGGGACTTGGTGATGTCATCCTTGCAGAAGCAACACTTTCATTCCTTGGTCTTGGTATCAAGTATCCAGCTGCTTCATGGGGATCAATCATCAACGCAGTTAACGATTCTTATGTAATGAGTAACTATTTATTTGTATGGCTTCCTGCAGGATTATTCATCTTGCTTACCGTTCTCGCTTTCAACTTTATCGGAGACGGCTTAAGGGATGCTTTTGATCCAAAGATGAAGAGGTGATAAGAAATGGCTAAGAATTCAAATTACATCTCTGCTAAGGAATCCAGAAGAATTTCAAGAGAGAATCGCAAGATCACTGCAGAGATTGAGAAAAAGAGAAATAGAAAACATATACCTGAGAGTGAGTATGTAACTCAGATGAAGAATCCTGAGAACTGCGTTGAGTTTGATAACGTTCACACATACTTCTTTACAGATATCGGAACCGTAAAGGCTGTAGACGGCGTTTCCTTCGAGGTACCTATCGGTAAGACTGTTGGAATCGTTGGTGAGTCAGGTTGCGGAAAGTCTGTTACCAGCCTTTCACTTATGCAGTTGGTACAGAGACCTTCAGGACAGACAGTAGAAGGTGAGATCAGATTTAATACAGGAGATAAGGCAATCAATGTAGTAAATGCGCCTGCCTCCTATATGCAGAAACTTCGTGGTAACTCCATGGGAATGATCTTCCAGGAGCCCATGACATCACTTAATCCTGTATTCAGGATTGGTGACCAGGTTGATGAGGTTATTAAGCTTCACAACCCTGATATGAGCGCTGAAGCAGTTAAGAACAGAACCCTTGAGATGCTCCAGCTCGTTGGTATTGCCAACAAGGAGGGTGTTTACAGAATGTTCCCTCACGAGCTTTCAGGTGGTATGAGACAGCGTGTAATGATCGCTATGGCTCTTGCCTGCGATCCTAAGCTTATCATTGCTGATGAGCCTACAACAGCTCTTGATGTTACTATTCAGGCACAGATCCTTGATCTTCTTCGTGATCTGAAGGACAAGATCAACAGCTCTATTATGCTTATCACCCATGACCTTGGTGTGGTAGCTGAGATGGCAGACTATGTGGTTGTTATGTATGCAGGACGTGTTGTAGAAAAAGGTACTGCACAGGAGATCTTTAAGGATCCTAGACATCCATATACCATCGGTCTTATGAATTCTAAGCCTGTGGTTGGAAAGCATGTAGACAAGCTCTACAGTATCCCGGGTAACGTACCTAACCCAATTGACATGCCTAACTACTGCTATTTCAAGGATAGGTGTGAGATGTGCACTGGCAAGTGCTCAGGTGCATATCCATCAGTTTACAAGGTTTCACCTACCCATGAAGTAAGCTGCTACAGGTGTGAGGAAGGAGGTGCTAACGCATGAGTACAGAAGTAAATACAAATGCCGCAGGAAACAGTGCCTCCGGTGAGAATATCCTTGAGATCAGAAACCTGAAGAAGTATTTCCCTATTAAGGGCGGCTTCTTTGGCGGAGTTACAGGCCAGGTAAAGGCCGTTGATGATGTTTCTTTTTCCATTAAGAAAGGTACCACAATGGGCCTCGTTGGTGAGTCCGGATGTGGTAAGTCAACTACCGGCCGTACAATCTTAAGGCTTCTTGAGAAGACTGAGGGAGATATCATCTTCAATGGTCAGGATGTAAGCGCTCTTGATAAGAAGCAGCTTCGTGAGCTTCGTACCAAGATGCAGATCATTTTCCAGGATCCATATTCATCACTTTCTCCAAGACTTCCTATCGGTGAGATCATCGGTGAGGCAGTAAAGGAACATAAGCTGGTTCCTGACAGTGAGTATGATGACTATATCACAAATATCATGAAGGAATGCGGACTTCAGGAGTATCACAAGGACAGATACCCTCACGAGTTCTCAGGCGGACAGAGACAGCGTATCTGTATCGCAAGAGCTTTGGCTCTTAAGCCTGAATTTGTAGTCTGCGATGAGCCTGTTTCAGCTCTGGACGTTTCAATCCAGGCTCAGATCATCAACCTTCTTAAACAGCTTCAGGAGGACAGGGGACTTACTTATCTGTTCATTTCTCATGACCTTTCTGTTGTTGAGCATATCTCTGATACTATCGGAGTTATGTACCTTGGTAACCTGGTTGAGACAGGAAATACAGAGGATATCTTTGCAAATCCTCTGCATCCATATACAAAGGCATTGTTCTCAGCAATTCCAATGCCTGATCCGGATATTAAGAAGGACAGAATTCTCCTTCAGGGAGACATTCCTTCACCTGCAAACCCACCTAAGGGATGCAAATTCCATACAAGATGTTCTCAGTGCATGGGCAAGTGCAAAGAGGTTGCACCAACACCTAAGGATATGGGCAACGGACATGTTGTATGTTGTCACTTGTACGAGTGATATGTGTTAATATAGAAAAGGGTATATACAAAAATATATATTTTAGAGAAAAGGGGATTATTTTATGGCAAAAACTATGGCAGAGTGGAAGATCGGCGATCCAATGATCAACGAAAACGACTTCTGGCAGGATCCGAATTATAAGGCAGAAGATCCTGAAAAAGAGAAGATGGTCATTGAGCTGGCTACACTCATCACTGACCGTATGGTCAAGAAACTTACAAAGAAGATCAACAACCATGATCCAGAGTACTGGATGCTTGATCGTGTTCTTAACAAGGAACAGGTTAAGTTCTGTCTTAGCTTCAAAAAGACTCGTGTTCCTTATTCAATTCCTGAGCTTGCTCAGATGAACAACATGTCTGAGGAAGAGTGCACAAAGATGGTTCACGACCTTAGATTCATCGGTATTATTGAGCAGAACAGAGCTAAGACACCGGACAAGCACCTTCAGTACGAGCTTCCTATTTTTGTACCAGGATCTGCTGAGTTCATGATGATGCAGGATAAGATTACTGATGAGCATCCTGAGATGGCAACATTCTTCAACCTCATGACACAGCTTCCACTTCAGGGTGTAACTGAGATGGTTCCTCCCGGAGGTGCAGGTATAGGTATGCACGTTATTCCTGTTGAGAAGGCTATCTCACTTGAGAACCAGTCAGTTCCTGTTGAGCACCTTTCACGCTGGATCGACATGTATGATAAGTATGGTATTTCCGAGTGCTCTTGCCGTAAGCAGCAGGCAATGAGAGGCGAGGGAAGCGGTGAGATCCGTGGTGACTACTGTATCGGAATGGGTGATATGGCTGAGTACATGGATGACCGTGGAATCGGACACTATATCTCCAAAGAAGAAGTTTACGAAATCCTTGAGAGAGCAGAGCGTCATGGCTATGTTCACCAGATCACAAATATTGACGGCGAGGGCAAGATTGTTGCTATCTGTAACTGTGCTCCCGGCGTATGTAACGCTCTTCGTACTTCACAGCTCTTTAACACACCAAACATGTCAGCATCTGCATACAGAGCACATGTTGAGAAGGAAAAGTGCGTAGCTTGTGGTAAGTGCGTAGAGGTTTGCCCTGTTGGAGCAGCTAAGCTCGGACAGAAGCTTTGCAAGAAGAACGGAACAGCAGTTACATATCCTAAGTCTGAGCTTCCTGATAACAAGAAGTGGGGACCACACAAGTGGAACTACAACTATCGTGATGACGCTAAGATTAACTGCTATGAGACAGGTACAGCTCCTTGTAAGACAGCTTGTCCTGTTCACCTTTCAGTTCAGGGATATATCAAGATGGCTGCTGAGGGCAGATATGAAGATGCTCTTAAGCTCATCAAGCTTGATAACCCATTCCCTATGATCTGTGGTGCTGTATGTAACAGACGTTGTGAGGATGCATGTACAAGAGGAACTATCGATCAGCCTCTGGCTATCGATGAGATTAAGAAGTTCATTGCATCTCTCGACCTTAAGGCTGACAAGAGATACATTCCTCTTTGCGAGAAGCATGATGGTGGAATGTGGAGCGATGACTACAAGGTTGCTGTAATCGGTGGTGGCCCAGCTGGTCTTTCAGCTGCATACTTCCTCAGAGAGAACGGCTATCCTGTAACAGTATTTGAGAAAGAGAAGAGAGCCGGCGGAATGCTTATGAATGGTATTCCAAGCTATCGTCTTGAGAAAGATATTATTGAGGCTGAGATTGATGTAATCCGTCAGATGGGCGTAGAGTTCAAGTGCGGAGTAGAGGTTGGTAAGGACGTTACTATCCAGGAACTTCGTGATCAGGGCTACAAGGCATTCTTTGTTGCTATCGGTATGCAGGGCGGAAGACTTGCAGGCGTTCCAGGAGAGGATGCTGAGGGCGTTCAGACAGGTGTTGATTTCCTTCGTAACATCAATCAGGATCATTCAATTAAGCTTAATGGTGATACAGTAGTAATCGGTGGTGGTAATGTTGCTATCGACGTTGCAAGAACAGCAGTAAGAGCTGGTGCTTCTAAGGTTACAATGCTCTGCCTTGAGAGCGAGAAAGAAATGCCTGCAGCTAAGGACGAAGTAGAAGAGGCTGTAGAAGAAGGCATCGAGGTTAAGAACGGCTGGGGACCTAAGGAAGTAGTAGTTGAGAATGGTCACGTTAAGGCTGTTATCTTCAAGAGATGCACAAGCGTATTTGATTCAGAGCACAGATTCTCACCACAGTATGATGAGAACGATACAATCGAGATTCCATGTGAGAATCTCCTTCTTTCAATCGGACAGTCAGTTCAGTGGGGAGACCTTCTCAAGGGAACAAAGGTAGAGATCAACCGCAATGGTACAGCAAAGGCTGACGCTCTTACAAGACAGACAGCTGAGCCTGATATCTTCGTAGGCGGTGATGTATTTACAGGTGCCAGATTTGCTATCGACGCTATCGCAGGCGGAAGAGAAGGATTTGTTTCCATTAACCGTTTCGTACACAAAGGAAACAGACTTGATCTTGCCCGTGACAGAAGAGAGTTCATCGAGCTTGATAAGGATGATATCCTTGTTGAGGGCTTTGATAATGCTAAGAGACAGATTCCTGGTAAGAAGGCAGGAGTTGCTAAGGATACCTTCGAGGATCTTCGTCTCACCTTCACAGAGGAGCAGGTTAAGACTGAGGCTGCCAGATGCCTTGGCTGTGGTGCTACAACAGTTGATGAGAACCGTTGTATCGGATGCGGACTTTGCACAACCAAGTGTGAATTCGATGCTATCCACCTTACAAGGGATATGCCTGCAGCAAGCACAATGTACAGGTCTGAGGATAAGCTTAAGGCAGTTGGACCATACGCTGCTAAGAGAGCAGGAAAGATCCTCATCAACAAGCTTACAGGTGGCAAGTAATAAGCATATAAGCAATATAAAAGAGCCAGGCCGAAAGGTCTGGCTCTTATCATATAATAGAAAGGGTATTTAGTTGCTAGAAGATTCCGTGTTGCTTTCAACAGATACGTCTGTAGTGCTGACTTCAGTGGCGGATGTGTTGGTATTGGTGGCCGGAGCCCCTGTGCCGGCAACTGAGCTGTCGTAGCTCTGAACGCTGGTTACGTACCAGGAACCGGTTTCTTCGTTCTTAGCAAGGTTAAGTACAAGCTTATAGGTCACAGAATCTGAAGCAGCTATTGCTTCTTCATAGGTATCTACTGCAATCAGGATAAGATCATTATAGGCTTTGGAAACTGCCGCGTCTGATCCCTGTTCCTCACTGAGCTTTAGCAGCTCGTCCTGGTTCTCGCTGTTGTAGGTCTGGGAGGCCTCATTGAATTTTGCTGAGGTTTCGTCGCTGGTAACTACATCGAAGGGGAAGCTTGTCTTCATAGTAACCTGGGCCGTGGCTGTGCCATCCTTGCCTACAGTTACCTCGGTAACTTCATATTCCTCCATCATAGCTTCATATTTTTTGTAGAAGTCATCAAGTCTTGATACGGTATCCTCTTCCAGAGTAGGATTGTTAAGACTTGTAAGAAGTTGCTCCTCCAGGTAATCAGCATCAAACAGGGAAACAAAGTATCCGTTTGCAACTTCACTGTCAGACCAGGTGTTGATGCCGTCCTTGTCATTATTCTTGATAGCATTCATAAAGCCCTCAGAAGCCTCTTTTACGGCACTTTTATCGCTTGCTCCGCATCCTGTCAGGGCAGAAGCACCAAGAAGAATAGAAAGGCTTACGGCGGTAAATTTCTTTATATAATTCATGATATATTAGTTCCTTATTAGCTTGATTTAAATTGTTACAAATCTCGTAACACAATGGATAGTATAGCATAAAATAGCCTATTAGCCAAAGAATATCGCAATAACAATTAATTAGTGATAGAATAAAAGAAATACAACTTTTTGACAGGAGGTTAATCGATGGTAGTTCTTTTTAATGAGGGTGTATTGAAAGAAGTTAGCTCTGTTGAGGTTAAACCTATGGACGTTGGTGATGGAAAGATCATCGGAACTCAGATCAATTTCGTTCTGACAAGTGGGGATAAGATCGAGTACATCTATAGCCAGAACGTGCCGATCGAGGAATCGGGGCAGAGAGCCATTGAGTTTGTCAGGAAGCTTTATAACGACGGAAAAGCAGACTTTTCACATGAGCCTGTAGAAATGTTGTAAAGAATTTAAAACTAAATAGAAGATAAGAAAAGGTCCTATGCTGTATCTAGCATAGGACCTTTAATACTGGTTTGAGTCTTGCATTTTATTCTCCATTCTATTTGAGAGCAAGTTATCAATGCTTGCCGAGACGACCCTGGTTTTTCAGTTCGATAAGAAAATCAAAAACTACCCCCAATGGCAGACCGGTAATATGAGCTACTTTCTCAGGATCAGGATAATACTCATTTCCACAATCATGAAGAATGCAGTCCATAACTTCCATTTTGACATCACATGTTGCTGTCATACCCGTATTTCCTCCTTTCAAAAATTGTAAAAAAACTTAGAAGCAGATGTTCTCTACTACTAACTATTATATCGTACTTTTATGCAAAAAAATTACATAAAAGTATTAAAAATTTCGAAAATTTATTCCCAAGGGCCATAAAAAACCCGGAGACAGGACTGCCTCCGGGATAATAAATCATATTTTCTATTGTATTATTATGCCTGCATATCTTTAAGTTTGTTAGCCTGCTGGAAAATGTTACCGAGAATTGTCTTAAATTCTCCGAATTTTTCAACAGCATCGTCGGAGGACTTAACACCCTCATTTGAAAGGGAAGCAACCTCTTCACTGGTAGCTGAAAGATTGGAAATACTGTCGTTGATCTCGGTAGTAGAAGCGGCAATGGACTTCATACCTTCACCAATTTCAGCAAAGCGTGAGAGCATCTCTGTAACGTTATCATTGATGCTGTCAAAGTTCTCGCCAACGGATTCTATCATCTCGTTCTGTTCAGAAACAGAAGCAACGGTATCATCGATACTAGCCATGGCTTTCTGAACATCCTCAGTAAGTTCGTTGATAATACTTGTGATCTCAGTGGAAGCGGTATTGGTTTCAGCTGCAAGTTCACGGACATCGTTAGCTACAACGGCGAAACCCTTTCCTGCATCACCGGCTCTAGCTGCCTCAATGCTGGCATTAAGGGCAAGAAGGTTTGTCTGCTTTGATATGGACATAATAGAACCAACGATCTTCTGAACTTCTTCAACCTTGTTGATAACAGCCTGAGTGGTTTCTACAGTTACCTGGCTGGTTCTGGCAACATCCTGAGATTTTGCTTTAAGGTCTCCGATAACCTGTACACCTTCCTGAACTGTTTTCTGAGCGTTCTCAGAAGCTTTTGTCATTTCTTTTCTATGCTGCTCTGTAGCAGAGGTCTCTTCCTGAATCTGCTGAACTCTTTGAGCCTGTATCGTAACAGCCTGAGCTGTACTCTCCATACTGCTGGCAATGTCCTGCATTCCGGAGTGCTGGGCATCCATGATCTGCTGGAGGGCAACCATTTCTTCCTGAGACTCATTGAACAGGTCGGTAATGGTATTAGCTATATCAGCCATGGCATTTCCAGTTTCCTGGGTCTGCTCTGCATTCTTGGTGATCACTTCATTATTTTCAGTGTTGAACCTTGTTAAAAGAGTTACTGTATAAAGGCAAGCTATGAAAGCAAGAGCCAGTGTCACAAACGCAGGTACATGAGACATGTCCAGAGTCCCTGTGGTGACATAGGTCTTTATACAGGTAATTGTATAGGAAAGTATGATGGCTGCAATTCCGCTCTTACAAAGCTTTACATTCAGATAAATAATAGAACAGATCAAAATGGGAAGTCCGAATGCAAAGTATGCGATGTTATCCTCGGCCAAAAGGAGTATGAAATAGAAGATAGTAGCACCGCCCATAATGATTATGGAACCCTTTTTTACAGTACTGAATTTGAAGTTTCCTACTGTTATCATTAAGCCAGCTGCTATTGCAGCTACAATGATAACTATTCTTCCCGGGGTAACACCTTTTGTGACCATGGAAAAAAATGTCATCAGCATTCCGGATATAAGGATAACAAGGGTAACATAGAAACTGCTGTTATTGGCTCTTTTGTATTGTTCAGCGTTCATACAGTTCTTCCTTTCTATTAGTAAGAATAGATACAGAATAATTTTAACACAGTACAGAAGGAAAAAACGTAAACTAGAATATTAAATATTGATAAACATTAAACCAAATTTATTATATATTAACTCATTTTATACTTTTTTTAGATTGATTCATGCCGAAATATAGTACAATAAAGATGATGTCTGAATAATATTAATCAGTCATTGAGTAAACAATTAATTATAGGAGAGGTGATCAGATGAGAAAATTGAGCTTGCGAGTAAAGATGCTCCTTTGTATCCTGCCGATTATGGCTATTGCCATGATCCTTTTGACCTATGTGGCAGCTAATCAGATCAGCACTGAAATTCAGACTGCCAACACGGATACGATGAATCAGGCTGCACTGGCAAATGCCAACAAGGTTGATGGTACCCTGGAGCGCGTAAGAACTTCATGTGTAGACATAGCTGAAATGATATCGACGTCATATCAGTTTGTAACCATGGACAGCTATAAGGGAACCATCAGCAAGATCATTTCCAATAATGATTCTGTTCTGGGATCAGGTATCTGGTTTGAACCCTATACTTTCAATAAAGATGAAATGTATATTGGACCATACTGGTATAAGGAGGGCGGACAGATAGTAGAAACCTGGGATTACAGTAATGCTGAGTATGATTACTTTAACCAGGAGTACTATACCAACGCCAAAGCTCTTGGTGAGGGCCAGGCGCTGATAACAAATCCATACTATGATCCTACATCAGGAACAATTATGGCCAGCTGTTCAGCTCCTATCTATGATAACGGCACATTCGTTGGATGTGTAACTGTAGATATGGAACTTTCCAATATGGAAGACCTTGTTAGAAATATTTCTGTTGGAAAGACAGGAACTGCAATTCTCATCGACTCAACTGGTACATATATTTACTGCCTTGATGATGCCAAGGTGCAAAATGGTGTTAAGATCACAGAAGATGATAATGCCGCACTGGCAGCAGCAGGACAGAATATGCTTGCAAACTCATCAGAACAACCTCAGATGGGTGCATTCATGGAGAATGGTGAAAACATTCTTCTTACATATGTAACTATACCTGACGTAAACTGGATCCTTGCAATCCGAATGAATATTTCCGAGTTGGAGGAGCCTGTTAAGAATGCTTCAACAAAGCTCATTATCATCTGTGTAATAGCACTTCTTATTGGCGCAGCTATCATTTGGGCATTTGTAATGAGCATCAGTAAGAGCATTAACAATGTTAAGGCATTTGCTGGATCACTTGCAAGTGGAGACTTTACAGTTGATAAGATTGTAAGTAAGAACGAGGATGAGCTTGGACAGATGTCTGCTTCCCTCAATAACATGTATGAGAGTAACCGTGATGTTATCAGTAAGATCTCTGATGGATCAGTTCAGGTATCTGAGACGTCCACAGGACTTGCCAGCATGGCCAATGAACTGTCAAACCAGTTCACCAGCATCCAGGGCAATATCTCAGGTGTAAACGATGCTATGATGTCTTCCGGAGCTGCTACAGAGCAGGTTAATGCATCCGTTGAAGAAGTTAATGCATCTGTTCATCAGCTGGCTGCTGAGACAGAAAAGACCAGCGCTGAGGCTGCTGATATCAAGACCAGAGCAAGAGATATTGAGAAACAGTCCAGACAGGCTCATGACTATGCTATTTCTATTGCTGAGCAGAGAGAGGCTGATCTCGTTGAGGCCAATGAAAAGGCTAAGATCGTTGATCAGATTGGAACTCTGGCAGATACAATTGCTGAGATAGCTGACCAGATCAACCTCCTTTCACTTAATGCTTCAATCGAGGCTGCAAGAGCAGGAGATGCAGGTAAGGGCTTCGCAGTTGTTGCTTCTGAGATCAACAAACTTGCCAGCAGCACATCTGAGGCTGTTGAGCAGATCAGAGATACCATCGACGGCGTTCAGGAAGCTTTCGGAACACTTTCAAGTTCATCCGGCGAACTCCTTGGATTCATCAAAGACACTGTTACACCTGACTACGACAAGTTTGTTGGACTGGCAAAACAGTATGGAGAAGATGCTGATTCCTTCGGAGGATCTTCAGAGAACATTGCTCAGATGGTTGAGAATATCAGAGCATCCATGGAAGAAGTATCGAAGGCTATCCAGAACATTGCAGAGTCTACACAGGATACAGCTGATCTGTCCAGCAGAGTAAATGATTCTGTAATGGCTGCAGCTGATGTAGTATCCAGCGTAAATGATATGTCCAGCAAGCAGGAAGAGATAGCAGGAACACTGGGTGAGATCGTTGGTAAGTTTAAGTTAAAATAAAAAACAAAAGGCAATATTAAAGGCCAGGTCCGAAAGGACCTGGCCTTAATTATTTTACAGTGTATCCTGTCGTTTTATATAAAGCGGAGCATCTGCCTCACCACGTATATTCTTGGCGTGGATGATATGTGCCCACTTATCGACGATGGCATTTTCAATGTGAACCCCTTCCTCAATGGTAGCATAGGCCATTATGATGGAGTTCTTGATAACAGCACCTTTCTTAACAACTACGCTACGACCGATGATGGAGTTATCAATGTTTCCTTCGATGTTACAGCCGTTACTTACGAAGGAACCTGTAACCTTTGAGCTGTCAAAGTACTGAGTAGGACAGGAGTCTGTAGTCCTTGTGTAGATAGGCCACTCTGCCCTGAACAGATCGCTGGCGATGCTGTAATCCAAAAGCTCCATGGAAGCATTGTAGTAATCTTCCAAGCTTGTGAGGGTAGCAAAGTAACCTCTGTGCTGATAAGCTCTTACGTCCATGTCCTTGCACTTGATGTTTACGATGTCTGAAAGTGTGTAAACTGATGAAGTCCAGCTGGCAGCCTTAACCAGTTCTACAAAGACATCTCTCTTCATGCAGTAGGTTTCCATGAATATGTTCTTGGAATTGGCTGTACCAAGGTTCTTCTCAATTGACTGAACACCCTTCTGCTTATTAACTGAAATGGTGTAGCAGTTCTTGAAGTACTCTCTGGCATTGTCTACCTTGTGATAGAGAAGTGTAACATCTGCGCCGGATGCAACATGTGCATCTAGGAGCTGGCGATAATCCTGCTTGTAAACCATATAACTTGGAGCGATGATAACGTAATCCTGATGCATACGCTGGATGATATCAAGGTTCTCCATGTAAGCAGAAATATCATTGTTATAGATGGAACGGGAAGATGAGTTCTCGGAAAAGAGAAGCTGGATCTTACCACGTTTTGAGTTGATGTTGTAGTGTCTTCCTGATCCTACGTGCTCAGCGATGGATCTGGGACGGGTGCGTACATAAACCTGAATACGGTTGATATCGCTGTTGCTCATGTTTGAGATAGGGAAGTCAATAACACGGAATCTTCCAAGGAATGAAAAAGCACCGATAGGGCGGTAGTCCTGAAGTCCCTCAACATGTATTGACTGGTCTGGGGAGGATACTATTCCAAAAGCCTTAACTGACATTACTTTGCACCTCCTTTAATATTTTTTGCCACAAGCTCTATATTTTCGCTGTTCTTGGAACCAACTCTTGCCTTTTTGCCAATGCGGACATTCTCAGCTACAAGAGCTCTGGTAACAGTAGCGCCTTCTTCAATAACAGCACCAGGCATAAGAACTGAATCTGTAACTTTGGCACCCTTAGCTACAACAACGCCTGTGAACAGAACTGAGTTGGTGACATTTCCTTCAACCCTTACGCCCTGTGTGATGTAGGCCTTCTTAACCTTGGCTTCTTTGCCAATGTACTGAGGAAGGGTGGAGATGTCTTCTGTATAGATGAGCCATGAAGAATCGTTGAGGTTTAATGGATTCTTTGGATCGAGAAGGTCCATGTTAGCTTCCCAGAGGGAGTCGATGGTTCCTACATCCTTCCAGTATCCCTTGAACTCATAAGCTATGAGATTCTTCTTTTCTGCAAGCATGGTAGGGATTATGTTCTTTCCAAAGTCATGATCTGAATTTGGATCCTTCATATCCTCAACAAGGAGCTTACGAAGCTGCTTCCAGCTGAAAATATAGATACCCATTGAAGCAAGATTGCTCTTTGGCTTTGCGGGCTTTTCTTCGAATTCTACAATGTGACCCTTGCCATCGGTATTCATGATACCGAAACGGCTGGCTTCACGCATGGGAACAGGGCGGACAGCAATAGTAGCGTCTGCCTTCATCTCTTTGTGGTAATCCAGCATCTTGGCATAATTCATTTTGTAAATGTGATCTCCGGAAAGAATAAGAAGGTACTCCGGATCGTAGTTATCGATGAAATCGATGTTCTGTGAAATTGCATCTGCGGTTCCTCTGTAGACATCAAGACCTTCGTCGGCCTTTTCACGAGGAGTTAATACATAAACACCGCTGTCCTTGGAGTCGAGACCCCAACGGCCATCCTGTGCAACATAACTGTTTAGAAGTACTGATTCGTACTGGGTAAGGACACCAACAACGTCAATTCCGCTGTTTGCGCAGTTACTCAGTGGGAAGTCGATGATCCTGTATTTTCCGCCGTAATAAACCGCCGGCTTGGCTACTTTAGTGGTCAGATCTTTAAGTCTGCTTCCACGACCACCAGCCAGAATCATAGCTAACATTTCATTCTGAGCCATTTATGGTTCCCCCTATCTTGAAGTTTGTAGATTTACCCTATTAATCTATGATATAATGGCTTTTATCTTAAATCAAGCATGAAAGGAGCACTTGAGGGGTGTTTTCAGTAATTATTCCAGCCTACAATGAGGAGGAGATAATCCCCAAAACTGCCAAGGTTATAGATGAGATATTAAGCTCGGAAAGTATAGACCATGAGCTTATTTTTGTTAATGATGGTTCCAAGGATAGTACCTGGGAAAAGATATCTGAGCAGTCCAAATTGATTCCCAGTGTAAAGGGGATCGGTTTTTCAAGAAACTTCGGAAAGGAATCAGCTATCTTTGCTGGTATAGCTGAGGCAAAGGGCGACTGCTGCGCAGTGATCGACTGTGACCTTCAGCATCCACCGGAAAAACTTGTGGAAATGTACAGGCTTTGGGAGCAGGGCTACGAGATAGTAGAAGGAGTCAAGAAGAGCAGAGGAAGAGAGAGCTCTTTTCATAAGCTGGCTGCCAAAAGCTTCTACGGAATAATGAGCAGCGCAGTAGGCTTTGATATGTCCAGAGCCTCTGATTTCAAGCTCCTTGATAGAAAGGCCATCAACGTTCTTCTCAATATGAATGAAAAGAATGCCTTTTTCAGGGCGCTTTCATCCTGGATAGGTTTTAAGTCCACAGAGGTGGAGTACGAGGTAAGGGAAAGAGAAGCAGGGACCTCCAAGTGGAGTACCAGAGCTCTTTTTAAATATGCTCTTACCAACATTACTTCATTCACTTCAGCACCTATGCAGGTGGTTACCATTCTTGGACTGATCGTTTTTGTGGTGGGACTTGGCGCAAGCATTGAGGCTCTGGTACAGTTTTTCAGACACAATGCTCAGGACGGCTTCACGACAGTTATTATCTTGCAGTGCTTTACGGGATCCTTTATCATGTTCGCCCTGGGCATAATAGGGTTCTATATTTCCAAGATCTATGAGGAAGTTAAGGGAAGGCCGAAATACATAATTGATAAAACTACGGAATGAGCCAAGACTCGGAATTGCAAGCAATTCCGAGTTTCGTCTTATCGCCGAATGCAGACAGGCATCAGCAGATATCTATTTGAGCGAGCTCAATATATATCCACTGATGCCTGTCTACACTTGGCTCATTATCTTCGGAATTTTATAAAAAAATAATTTGTTTTACCATAATTAAGAGGTACAATATAAGTGAGTGGGATTTTGCCCTTTTATAGTTGCTGAAAGGAGAAATGTATGCTTGCTACGTTGATACCTCTTTTTGATGACAAAATGACAGTATGCGCGTATTCTGTTTTTGCCCGTAAAGAAAATCTCTTCCTTAACCCCAGCTATGCCGGAGGCGCCAGGTTCGATGGTGCCGGTACAGTTCATGAGCTAGAGGTTGTCAGCAGTATGGGCGTCTCGACGTTATCTGGCGGAAAGGAAGTCTTTGTTCCCGTAAACCAGTTTTCTATTTTCGCAGAAATTTCTTTGCAGTGCACAGTCCCACCAGACAAGGTTGTACTGCTCATGGATAATACCATTTTAGCTGAAGACAATTACATTAAGAGGGTAAAAGAGCTTAAGGAGCAGGGCTACAAGCTGGCTATCCGTAAGCTTCCAATAAACAGCTTCGAGGAATACAGAGAGATCTTGAAGTGTTGCAGCTATATCCTTCTTGACCATGTTAAGATCGATATTTCAAAAGCTAAGATCTATTTCAACAAACAGTATCCGGGAATTAAGCTGTGCGCTGTTAATGTTGATACCCAGGAAGATTATGATGAGCTTGTTGCAGACGGTGGCTATGATCTTTATGAGGGATCATTCTTCAGAATGCCTATCATGGAGTCTGAGACAGATGTCAGCCCTCTGAAGGTTAACTACATAGAGCTTTTAAATGTGGTTAATGCTCCTGACTACGATCTGACCGATGCTGCTGATGTTATCGGAAAAGACCCGGCTCTTGTAATATCTCTTTTGGAGATCGTTAACAGAATGGCTCTTAATTCCGAGATCACATCCATTCGTCACGCAGCAGCTATGCTGGGACAGAAGGAGCTGAAGAGATGGATCAACACAGCTGTAACAAAAGAGCTGTGTGCTGATAAACCAAGTGAGATAGTAAGGCTTGTAATGATAAGAGCTAAGTTTGCTGAGAACCTGGCAAATGATTTTGAACTTGGCATACAGGCTCCTGAGCTGTTTATCATGGGACTTTTCTCAGCTCTGGATATCATGCTTGGAAAGACAATGGTGGAATCCCTTGAGATGGTTCAGGTTTCCAAAAATGTCAAAGAAGCACTCCTTAACAATCAGGGAGATTTTGCTAAAGTCCTTCACTTTATTAAACGTTATGAGGATGCAGACTGGGAAGAAATTTCCAGAATACTTGTGCTTGAAAATATTGACATGGACAATGTATACAATGCATACCTTGGGGCACTTAGATGGTATCGTGATCTTATTCCTGCGTAAAGAGGATGTTTGGACGGATGCCTTGAGGGTAATCTATGTTTGATCCTAACGGTAGCTTAACCTTTAATCTTGCTGCGCTCATAATTGCTGTTACCTGTATGTTCTATACATTGGTAATGCGAAAAAAAGTAAGATTAAAGAACAGGCTTTTTCTCACATTCATCATAATAGTCATCATCGATTCTATAGTGGTGATGATGTCTGAACCCCTCGAAAAAAGTGGGCTGAGTAATGATCTGAAGCTCGCTCTGTTTAATGTGCTTCAGTTTTTGTACTACATTACACACTTTGCTATAGCGCCATTTTTTGCACTATATATCTGTCTTGTTTGTAATGTTTCTTACAGGTTTTCCAAGAAAGCTCAATTCTATATTGTTCTGCCTTTTTATATTCTTGAACTTCTGGTTCTGACAAATCCATTAACACACTTCGTCTATCGTTATGGTGCAGATATTAGTTTCCACAGAGGATGGGGAGCATACCTGGCTTATTTCCAGGCTGCTTTCTATGTGCTTTTTGCCATAGTAGCCCTGTTTCTTTACTGGAATACTTTAAATGACCTTAAGAAGATAGCGCTGGTTTACTTCTTCGTGATCATCATTGCCGGAACTCTCATTCAGATGGTCTTCATGGAGATAAAGTGTGAGCTTTTGTGTGAAGCCATAGGTCTTATGGGACTTATGATAGTTGTTGAAAATGATGACGACAGGCATGATATGGGCACTACTGCCTTCAACAGAAGCGCATTTTCTGCTGATGTAGCAAGCTATTTTAAGTATGGCAGAAAATTCTTCACCATTTGTATAAGACTGTTAAATTCAGATGTCTATAGAAAGATAACCGGTTATGAGACCTTTGAAAAGATCCTTTCCGAGATCGTTACTTATGTTGAGAGCCTTCATCCGAAGCTTGATGTTTACAGGGCAGGAAATGACTGCTTTATGATCATCTTTCCTGATGTGGAGAAGGATCTGGCTGACAGTGTTTCAGAAAAGATTCTTGACCGTTTCAGAGAAGAATGGGTATTGGGCGACAATAAGGTGCTTCTAAAGACCCTTATTATGCAGGCTCAATGTCCTGAACAGTTTGGCAGTCTGGATAATCTCTTATTCATGTCCGACTCTGCTGCTGACAGAGAATCAGATACTGTTCTTTCAGAGCATGATCTGGATTTCCTTTTGAGGCGTGCAGAAGTAGAAAAGGCGGTAAGAAGAGGTATTGCCAATAAGGCATTCAAGGTTTACTACGAGCCCATCTATACCATGAAGGATCATGCTATCTGTGGTGCTCAGGCTGTACTTAAGTTTAACGACTACGAAATGGGCGAGATTGCTCCTTCTGAGTTCCTTCCAATTGCAGAAGAAACAGGTATGATTGAGGAACTGGGATGGTTCATAATCGATGAGGCCTGCTACTTCCTTGGTGGCGGTATTACTGAGGAGATGGGACTGGAGTTCATGGAGATTGGTCTGTCATCCCTTCAGCTTATTAAGTCAGACTTTACCACCAGGGTGAGATCTCTTTTAGCCAAGTACACAATAAAGCCTGAAAGGGTTGTATTTGATATTACTGAATATTCAGCTGCTACAGACCAGGATATCCTTGGTAATGTAATGCATGAGCTGGAAAGTGATGGAGTCCGTTTCTTTATGGATGAGTTTGGATCGGGCTTCTTTAACATGCAGTCAGCTTCAACTCTTGTTTTTGAGGGCGTAAAGATTGATTCATCTCTTCTTGTCAATGCGGGAAGACATATGCAGAGCAAGATCATTCTTGAAAACAGACTTAAGATGATGAATCAGATGGGAAGAAAGATTGTTATTAACAAGGTTGATTCCCATGAACTTTTAGAGAGAACGGCCGGCGTAAAGGCAGATTATGTCAAGGGCGCTTACTTCTCAGAAGCTGTCAGCAAGAACGAGTTTATTGCTATCCTTCGTGCTACTGAGCTTGCGCGAATGGAGGAGAGAAGAGCGAGAGCTGCCAACGAAGCAAAGAGTAATTTCCTTGCAAATATGTCTCATGAGATCAGAACTCCTATCAATGCAGTTCTTGGTATGAACGAAGTAATCCTCAGGGAGTGTAAGGACACCAAGATCCTTGAGTACGCCAGAAACATTGAAGGGGCAGGTAGAACTCTTTTGTCCCTTATCAACGATATCCTTGACTTCTCTAAGATCGAGGCAGGTTCCATGGAGATCAACGAGGTGGAGTATGATCTGAGCTCGGTTCTTAATGATGTCTATAACATGGTTCATATCAAGGCAGAGCAGAAATCCCTTGGCTTTGAATTCAAGATTGCACAGGACCTTCCTGATAAGCTCTTTGGCGATGAGATGCGTATCCGTCAGATCATGGTCAACATCCTGAACAACGCGGTCAAGTACACCACTGAAGGCTGTGTAACACTTCAGGTAACCGGAAGCAGGGAGTTTGGCGAGAGGATAATCCTCAAGATCGATGTAATAGATACAGGAACAGGTATCAAGGAAGAAGACAAGGCGAGCCTGTTTGAGAAGTTTAAGAGACTGGACATTGATAAGAATAAGACCGTCGAAGGAAGCGGCCTGGGACTTGCCATCACAAGTTCACTTATCGACCTTATGGGCGGATCCATTATGGTTGAAAGTGAGTATGGCGAAGGATCAACCTTTACTGTTATGCTTCCACAGCGCATAGTCAGCGATACTCCTATTGGAGATTTCAAGAGCAGAATGACAGGCGCCAGCAGAGAAAGAAAAGAGTATAAAGAAAAACTCATAGCTCCTGAGGCTCAGCTTTTGGTAGTAGATGATACGCCAATGAACCATGTGGTAATCACAGAGCTCTTAAAGCCTACTCAGGTGCAGGTAGATTCTGCAAGAAGCGGACAGGAATGTATCGAGAAGCAGCATAAAAAGAAATATGACATCATCTTCCTGGATTACAGAATGCCGGGAATGGATGGTATTGAGACTCTGGATGAGATCAAGAAGGACACAGAAAGTCCTAATAAGAACACCCCGGTTATCGTTCTTACTGCAAATGCTATTTCCGGAGCAAAAGAGAATTTCATTAGGGAAGGTTTTGATGATTACCTCAGTAAGCCTGTAGAGAGCGACAAGCTTGAAGGTACACTTATTAAGTTCCTTCCAAAGGAAAAGGTTATTCTTCCCTCCCAGGGCGGCGAAGTACCTATAAATGAAGCGCCTGCGGAAGAAACATCTGACAGCTTCGACTGGATGAGCAGTCTTGAAAAGATTGACGTGGACGAGGGGCTTAAGAACTGCGGAACGAAGGATAGTTACCTGAGTATACTTAAGGTTTACTATGAGTCTGCTCCTATGACAGAGTCCAATATTGTGACTGCCTTTGAAGATGAGAACTGGAAGGATTACACCAGCTATGTTCATTCTCTTAAGAGCACCAGTCGCACCATCGGGGCAAAAGAGCTGTCGGCCCTTGCAGCGGAAATGGAGGCAGCAGGAAATGACAACGACATAGATAAGATAAGAGCACGTCAGGGCGAGCTTATGGCTCTTTTCGGAACCGTCAAGGAGACACTTTCGAAGATTCCTGAAATTGCCGGAGTAGAAGTTGAAGAAGAGGTAAAAGAGGATATCTCTCCGGCCCAGCTTATGGACGCATATCAGAGTATTATTGAGGTAAGTAAGAGCCTTGATTATGATACACTTACGTTTATTCTTGATTCACTGAAGAAGTACAACCTTCCTGAGAAGGATCATAAGATCACCAGAAGGATCGGTGAGATGGCGTATAAGCTTCAGTGGGATGAAATAACGACTCTTGCAAATGAAGGCATCAGTTCACAGGAGAAGTGATATGTTGTTTGGGAAAAAGATATTGCTTGTAAGAAATACAGAGACGTTTTTGGTAAACGCTATTAAAAATGCGCTCAAAAATGCCAAATATGAAGTGGTGGATTCTACCTATTCCATTGCTGATCTCAGTGCCAAGTCCAAGAATATAAATCTTATTCTTCTTTACACTGATGAAGACTTTGAGGATCACAGGGATGCCATGGTCTACTTTAAGGATCTGTGTGTGGAAGAGAATATGCTGGTGATGGCCATTGGAGATAGAGATGCCTTTGATCTTATCCATCAGTATATTCCCAAGGAAGATATGGCATTTGAAGTGACAAGGCCCCTTGAAATGTCAGATCTTTTATCTAAGGTCGAGCATGTCATGGACGACGAGTATGAGCAGCAGAGGAGAAAGTGCATCCTGATCGTGGATGATGATCCTACTTACCTTCAGATGATAAGAGAGTGGTTAAAAGATACTTACAGAGTCGGAATGGCTAACTCCGGAACTCAGGCAGTGGCCTGGCTTGCTACTAATAAGGCAGATCTTATTCTTCTTGATTATGATATGCCGGTCCTTGATGGGCCAAAGGTTATGGAAATGCTAAGGAGTGAGTCCTTCTCAAGCTCTACCCCGGTAATGTTTCTTACTGGAAAGAATGACAGAGGAAGCGTTACTAACGTGATCTCATTGAAGCCTGCAGATTATCTCTTAAAATCCATTTCAAAGGATAAACTGCTGACTACTTTAGATAATTTCTTTAAGTCGAGGAAATAGACATGTTAAGTCCATCCCCTATTGGAGGCCTATCCTTTAGGATTGCGGCGGTAATGATCTGTGTAACATGCATTTTCTATATGACGGTTATGCGAAGCTATAACAGAAAGAGGCTTCGAGGCCGTCTTTTTATCGTGCTTTTAGTTCTTACTGTCATCGACTGCTGTACAGGTGTTATTTCCACGCTGATCTCTAATTCGGGGGCATCGGAACGGGCAAAAGACATAGTTACCTATGTATGCAAATTTGTTTATTATCTGACTCATATGGCATTTACACCTGTTCTTGCCATATACATTACAATCGTATGTGATGTGTTCCACAAGTTCACTAGAAAATCTTTAACTCTTGTTATTATGCCCTTCCTTTTATTGGAATTGGGTGTGCTTTCAAATCCCTGGACTAATTTCATTTATGCCCAGGCAAGCCATCAGTTTTATACCAGAGGAAAAGGTGTATATGTAGCATATACAATAAGCGCTATATATGTAGCTATGTGTGTTATTCTGCTGCTTCGGTACTGGCATACCATGAATCAGCTTCAGAAGGTTGCCATGTTTTATTTCCTGCTCCTTTCTCTTGCTGGTACTTTGGTGCAGATGTTATATCCAAAGATAGTTTGTGAGCTGATGGCTGAGGCCCTTGGACTTATGGGCATCATGATCATGATAGAAAGAGATGACTACAGGCTGGATTACAAGACCCATGCCAACAACAGGTCAGCGCTTATGCATGATCTTAACAGTTATATTGAGTATGGCAGACATTTCTACATAATCTGTTGCAGGATTGATAACGCCGAGAACTACAGAAGACTCATGGGAAGCGATACCTATGATGATATTATGTTCAAGACTGCTGAGTTTTTGAGGAGCCTTGATGGCAGATATGAAACCTACAGAACTACCGGAGGTATTTTCTATACTTTATGTCCTGAGGCTACGAAGTCGGATGTAGACAGGATACTGGCCATCATGGAAGAAGTATACGAGAAGTCTTTTAGCAGAACTCTTGGAATTGCCAGGGTTAACGCTAAAGTTCTCTGTGGAAGATGTCCTGAGGAGTTTCAGACAGTAAACGATATTCTCCTCATGGGTGATACGGAGCTTGATGATACAGAAAAATTAATTCTAAGAGGACACGACCTGGATTTCCTTCTGAAGAAGGTTGAAATAGAAAATTCTATAGTAAGAGGTCTTAACGGCGACAGCTTTGAGGTGAAATACCAGCCGGCTTATGACAAGAAGAATCATGTGATCTATTCTACGGAAGCACTTCTTACTTTAAATGATCCGGGGCTTGGAGAGATAAGCTTTGCTGATTTCATGGTAGTTGCTGATGAGACAGGCTTTGTGGAAGAGATGCAGTACAGGATGCTTGAGTCGGTATTCGCTTTTGCCAGTGAAGCTGTAGTAAGAGAACAGCTTGATATAAAGGCATTTATCGTTCATGTCATGTCTGTACAGGTGCTTAAGCATGACCTGATCGATAAGATAAACTACTGTATTGATAAATATGAGATCGATCATTCACTGATCATTTTCTCTATAAGTGACACCATAGCCATCCAGGCTCAGGGAGTACTTGAGACAATGCTGGAGGCTCTCCGTGAAAAGGGAATGTACTTTTTCCTTGCTATCCATGATGCAGGTTTCCCGGGGCTTTCACCGGAAATCATAAACAAGTTCATTGGCATTGTCATAAATGTAAGACGTCAGTATGAAGAAAGTGACAGAGAACAGGCGGAGATCCTGATCAAGAACCGTATCTCCATGGTAAAAGAGCTTGGGAAGATCGTGGTCCTTATCGGAGTTGATAATAAAGAACTCTACGACTGCGTAAAGGATATGCCTGTGGAGATAATCTGTGGCAACTATCTGTCACCTATGGTTTCCAAGAAAGAGCTTAAGGAGAAGTTTGTTAAAAAGGAAATGTTTTTTGCCTGAGAGTTTTTGAGGGGATAGCTTATGAGCATAACACAGGTGATAAATTTTCTTCAGGGTACCAGCGATGTGGCTGTGGGAATAAGGCTTGTAATAGCCACTATTTTTGGCGGACTTGTAGGCTGGGAGAGGATCATAAAGCATCATAGCGCAGGAATAAAAACCCATGCTCTGGTGAGCCTTGGCTCTGCTTCTGCAACAGCCCTGAATATATATCTGGCTCTTCTTCCGGGAATGAATGCAGATGTCAGCAGAATTCCTGCCGGGGTAGTAAGTGGTATAGGCTTTCTCGGGGCAGGAACTATCCTGGTTACAGGAAGAAAGCAGATAAAGGGTCTTTCCACTGCTGCAACCCTATGGGTAACCTCCTGTATGGGAATGGCTATCGGCGCAGGATATCTGGAGATAGGCTGCGTTTGTCTTATTATGGTAGGCTTTTCCAATATATTGCTATTGCAGCTCAGCAATAAAGTCGAGGGAAATAGCAAATATATGAGCATCTACATTGAGGTCAACAAGAACCGGGGAGTAGGCAAACTCAGCAGATTTGTTCAGGATGAGGGCTTTACCATTCTCAGTATGACCAAGAGCAAGGAAAAGACAATTGTCCCGGCAGATACGGGACTCCTATTGGATCTTGAGCTTGATAAAAAGAGAGATCACAACGATGTCCTAAATCTTTTAAGGGATCAGGAATATGTGAATTATGTAGAGGAAGTATAAGATAGAACAGGGGGGACCGAAAGGTCCACCCTGTTTCCATTTACAAGTATTTGGATCAATCACGAAACATCTTTGAAAAATCCAGGACAAATTTAGGAGCAATCTTATCAAGTACTGACATCAATTCTGTGTCGTGGTCTTTTTCGCATCTAAACTGTCTATCAAAAATCATTGTATATCGCTGATCTTCAGTTACATTCTTCCATTCAGGAAGATATTTGTTATTTGGATCACCTGTCTTTACATAGTTTATGGTCATTGCACTGAAGGCCTGTGCCAGCTTCTGACCATATACTGCCTCGTTAAGAACAAATACTTTGTCTTCAGTCTGAAGAATGTAGCACACATCGCCGCCATGCCACATAGGAACATATTCATCCTCGGGAGGATTATAGGAGGCAATGTAAATGTAGGTATTATTTAGGCCATTCTTTGAATGAAGGAGGGCAGTGTCCATTGTAGGAACTCTGACCATTGTATCCATGCAGCTAAGATCAAAGGAGTCGTGATCAGGATATGCCTTGCGGAAAAGAGCTATAAGCTCATCTGCCTTGTCGCCGTAACGCTCTTTGATGAAGGCATTCTTTTCATCATCACTCATAGCTGCTTTTTTGTCTCCGGGAACCTGGCCAATAAGAAACTCTCCAATGGTGGAACCAAAGAGCAGTGGCTTATTTGAAGACCAGGGCATAAATCCTACATCAAGAGGGAAGCCCATGAAATAATCGTCTTTTACAGGGGACCATTTCACCATAACACCTGAGTCTGACAGCTTCTTTGCAACTTTCTTGTAGGCGCCTACAAGCTCTTCGTAGGATACTTCATATATCTTTTCAATGTTCTCTTTGGTGATTCCAAGTACATCCAGGATTTCCTTGGCAGCTGTACGGCTGCTCTCCTGGGTATCAGTCATGTCATTGGTCATGGAGCCACTAAGGACCATACCTCTCTGGAAGTAAGGTGCAGCCTCTTCGATCTGGTAAAGACACTGAACCTTTCCGCCACCGCCGGAGTGACCACAGATTGTAACATTTTCTGGATCTCCGCCAAAAGCAGAGATGTTTTCGTGGATCCATTTCATGGCAGCTACAAGGTCTGCAATTCCCACATTGACTGAGTTTTTGAACTCATCGCCATAATCGGCAAGATTAAGGTGTGCCAGGATGTTTAGACGGTGATTGATGGATACAAAGACCACATCACTGTTGTGTGCCATATTAAAGCCGTCAAAGGAATACTCCTCAAGAGCGTTTCCTCCAAAGTATCCGCCGCCGTGGATCCAGACAAATACAGGCTTTTTCTCACCATTTAAGGTCTTGGGAGCCCATATATTGAGATTCTGACAATCTTCACCATGCTTTTGTGACATATGGAGTCCTCTGTAATAGGAGGGTGGATTGTCAGGCAGCATCAATGGAGCTACCGGGCCGTAGGTGTATGCGTTTCTTATTCCCTCCCAGCTTTCCTGCTCCTTGGGCATGTGGAAGCGCTTAGCCTTTGCATATTTGACCCCCATAAAGATATTTACATCACCGTAGGTGACTCCCCGTAGTTTTCCGAACTTTGTTTCTACCACCGGCTTAACCGGTTCAAAGATATATTGGTTCATATCATTATCCTCCGCTATATTTTAGACCCTTTTTAGAAGGGATTTCCGCCATCGTCAGGAAGTTCAAAGAAATCAAGGGCATGCTGTATTGCAAGGTCCCAGAATGCCCACTCGTGCTTGTAGCCCGGAAGGTGGAACCAGTCAGCTTTAAGCCCGATCTCATCGCAGTGCTTACGGAACTTTATGTAGGAGCCGTATAAAAGGCTATCGGCTTCTCCACAGCCAAACATAAGCCTTGGAAGCTTTTTGCCGCTTTTTACGGATTCATCTATGATACGCCATACATTTTCTTCGCCGTTTACGTAAGCTTCAAGACCGCCGGCATTAGCTATAGTAGTCTGCATTCGTTCGTCATCAAGGCTCATGAAAGGATTCTCATCATCATGATCTTTGAGTTCGCTAAAATCAACAGGAGCAGCTGAGAGAACAGCAGCAGCATTAAACAGCTCCGGGAAGTTTACAGCAAATTTGATGGTGCCGCGTCCGCCCATGGACAGGCCTGCTATGAAATTATCTTTTGGATCGCTTGAAGCAGGGAACCAGCCGTAGATAAGGGGCATTAGCTCTTTTACCAGATAGTCATACATATTGTAACCCATCATCATCTTAGGCCAGTTTGAATAGTTGGAATTAAGGGCAGAGGGCATTACTACAATAAGATTCTTTCGTGATGCATATAATTCAATATTTGTCCTTCTGACCCAGTCGGTGTTGTCACCAAAGGTTCCGTGCAAAAGCCAGAGAACAGGGTATTTTTTTCCGCTTCCATAAAACTCTGAAGGGGTCTTGTCTCTGGTTTTGTCAGGAAGAATAACTGAAATCTGAGTACCACCTGACAGGTACTGGCTTTCAAAATTATAATTCAAGATTGACATCTTTTTCTTCTCCTGTGTTTTCGTCGATGTAAGTGATCCTGAAGGAAAGATCCTTGAAATTGGCTATGAGTGTTGTTCTAAGTTCTGCCTTTGCCCAGGTAATCCGAAGCTTTCCGTCCTGATCATCAGCTCCTACGGTAATATCGCCATTAAAGGCTTCATAGGAGTTTCTAAAACTCATGAGTTTATAGAGCTTTTTAAGAACCGGCTTTTCTACAGCTTCTTTGATCTCTGCCTCTGTGTAAGTATGCCTGTTGATGCTTCTTGGCTCCTCGCCTCTTTTTATGGCTTCCTCATCGTTCTTTCCTGCAAGCATTCCTACGTAATATACCTGTGGGATTCCAGGAGTAAAGAACTGTACGGCCCTTGCAAGAAGATAGGCATCGTCGTTGCATCTAAGAGCAGAGTAGTAGGTGCTGCTAAGCTGGTACTGTCTTGCCTTTCCATCATCCTTTGTAATGGTCATTGGAAATTTGAAGAAAGGTTTTATATCCTTCAAAATGTCGTCAACATCATCCCTTACAACATCGATCTCTTCGTCAGTAAGAAGACCTGCCACGTCCACAACGCCTATTCCGTCGTGGGTATCAAGGGTGGTGAACTGTTTCCTTGGACAGATATTAAGCCAGTGTATCAGCCTGTCTGTCCTGCCTGTTTTCAATCCGTGAAGAAGCAACATTGGAAGTGCAAAGTCATAAACCCAGTATCCGTGCTCAGCCATCTTCAGCTGAATGTGGTAATTCTCATGTATCTCAGGGAGCATTTCTGTTCCATACTTGCGAAGAGGAGACATACTGATATCAAGTATGTTCCAGATGTCTGGTTCCACGAAAAAGCAGGTGGTTCCCGGCCTTTTTGAGGTATAAGCAAAAGCATCATACCTGATAAGCGGAACGTGGGATGCTATCCTTGAAAGGTTATCTTCGTAATATCTCTGAGTGGCAGCAGCATAAGGATTTATGTCAATCTGCTCCTCAAAGAAAGTATTCCATAACCTGACGGTTTTTCCATCCTTACGTGTAAATTCCTTGTAGGGGCCGCCGGGTTTTCTTTTATAAATGGTCTCAAGCTCTTTTTCTGTGGGAGCGCCATTTGGCCAGAACTTTTCCCACTCAATAAACATGTCCTTGTATTCAGACTCGTCGCCCTTTTCCATGTAATCCTTAAATTCATTGCTCCTGATTGATACATGGTTTAGCATGAAGTCTGCCATTAAGAAATAATCATCTGCCAGAGCATCGATATCCTCCCAGGTTCCGAAGGCAGTGTCAACCTCGTCGTAGCCTATTACAGCAAAGCCCCTGTCGCCGGAGGAGGGGAAAAAGGGCAGTATGTGTATTCCCCCTATGGCATCCCCAAAGTATTCAGAGACGTTTCTTTTTAATTCCTTGAGATCCTTCCCGATGGTGTTGGGATAGGTTATCAGCATGCATTTGTTTTCAATCTTTTTCATAAGTCATTATCCTTTGACTGAACCAACTGTGATTCCTGCTACAAAGGTCCTCTGGAAGAAAGGATATGCAATGAGTACAGGAAGGACTGCTATTACTGCAAGAGCCATTCTTATGCTGACATTAGGGATGGCGTCAACGCTGACAAATCCTGCTGAATGAGTGGCAAGGAACTGAACGTTTGACAGAACCTGATTTAAGTAGTTCTGGATTCCATAGAGATCTCTTCTTACAGTCAGGAAGTAAATTCCGTTTGTCCAGTTGTTCCAGTAAGCGATGGCTGTCATGAGGGCAACAGTTCCGATGATAGGCTTTGACATGGGAAGAACTACTTTCCACAAAAGCTTTCCTTCTCCGGCGCCGTCGATTCTTCCTGCCTCAAGTACTTCTGTAGGAATATTTGTTGTCATGTATGTACGGATCATGATAACAAAGAAAGGATTCATGAGAAGATAAGGAACTACCATTGCTGCAAATGAATCATTTATATGAAAGATCTTTGAGTAAATCAGGTAAGTTGGAACGAAACCACCATTAAAGAGCATTGTGAAGAAAAGGAAAAATGATATTACCTTTCTTCCAGGAAGATCCTTAATGGAAAGGGGATAAGCAAACAAAAGACTTATCACCAGATTGACAACTGTTCCGATGGCAGTGTACATGAAGCTCATGAGATATGCGTGAAGAATATCGCTTTTAACGCCACCGATATACTCATAGGCTTTAAAACTGAATTCCTTTGGGAACAGGCCGTAGCCGTACTGTGCAAGGCTTGCTTCGGAACTGAAGGAGCTTGCTACAAGAATTATGAAAGGTATGACACAGGAGCATACCAGTATGATCATTATAAGGTTTGTAAAAAACCTAAAGGCTTTATTTTCGTGAATCATTTCAGACCTCCAAAATGTATTTGTTGATTATCAGAACAGTGAGCTTTCTTCATCAAGCTTTCTGACTACTGAGTTTGCTGTTACCACACAGATGAAACCAAGGATTGACTGCAGGAATCCTGCTGCTGTGGATCTTCCTATATCGTTAAGCTCCAAAAGTCCTCGGTAAACGTAGGTATCGATTGTCTGGGTAGTGGAGTAAAGCATTCCGCTGTTCATTGGTACCTGATAGAAGAGTCCGAAGTCTGAATAGCAGATACGTCCAACGGCCATAAGTACCAGTGTGATAACTGTGGTCTTCATGGCAGGGATTGTTATGAATTTGATCTGAGCCCATACACCGGCTCCATCCACTACAGCAGCTTCATAAAGTGATTTGTCAATTCCGATCAAGGTACTGTAGTAAAGGATTGAGCTGTATCCAAAGCTCATCCACAGATATGTGATGGTAAGGATTACAGGCCAGTATTTTGGCTGATTGTACCAGCTTATAGGATCAATTCCGAAAAGCGGAAGTATTGTCATGTTCATGAAACCGTTCTTTCCGGAGAGCATAGCAAATACTATGTAGCTTACGATTACCGTTGAAAGAAGGTAAGGGAACAGTATTACAGTCTGACTTGCTTTCTGGAAAAACTTCTTTTTAATGGAATCTAATGATATTGCAACTACAAGTCCCAGAAGATTTCCAAGCAGTATGAATGCCAGGTTGTAAAGGATGGTATTTCTAAAGAACTGAGCCGCATCCTTTGTACTGAAAAGGTATTTGAAGTTTGAAAGCCCCGTCCAGGGACTCTGGAATATACCTATCTGATAATTTACCTTTTTAAAGGCAAGAACCAGTCCTGCCATAGGCATGTAGTTGTTGATGATCAGATAGATGATACCGGGTATCAACATAAGATACAGTGCTGAAAAACGACGTATGTCTTTTATTGCTATTTTTTTCTTTTTCATGGTTTCCTCCTGATTAAGCATTGTTATCAGCTTAATATGAAGATTAACATTTAGGGCCCTGTCAAAACTATAAGATTTCTGATTAGGACTGTCAGATTTCTGCTAACTGATACTTGACGATAAAATATTTATTTTATTTATATAATGAAGCTTTTCCAAAGGTTAGAAAACTGACAACCCAGAACAGAAAAATGATAGAAAACCCGTTTGTGATTTTGCTACCATGTTTTCAGGTTAAGAGAAAACCCATTAAAAATCTTACGAAAAATGGGACACATTTAGGAGGGAAAACATAATGAAGAAGAAGGTATTGGCTTTAGTCCTTGCGCTTACAACAGTTTCAGGAATGATAGCTGGCTGTGGAAGCTCAGGATCAGAATCCGCAGGATCAGAGCAGGCAGCTCCTGCAGCATCTCAGGATGCAGCACAGTCAGGAACTGATGCACAGACAGGTGATGTTCCAACAATCAGAGTTGCTTATAACATCATGTTCCCTGCAACAGATGAGCAGGCAATTGAGGATGCAGTAAACAAGCTCTTGGTTGAGAAGGCTGGAGCAAAGATCGATCTTGTAGGTGTTGAGTTTGCCAACATTCAGACACAGTACAACCTTATGCTTACAGGTGGAGATAACACAGTAGATCTTTTCAACTCTTTCTGGTACACAACAGAAAGTAATCTGGTTGCTAACGGACAGGTAATGGAACTTGATGATCTTATCGAGTCTGATGGCCAGGGCATCAAGGAGATCTATTCAGGAGATATGGCACAGTATCTTGATTGCGGAAGGATTGGCGGAAAGCTTTACGGAATTCCTTGCGTATACGCTTTCGAGTCTGAGAACCTCTTTGAGGTAAGAAAAGAGGATTCAGATGCTGCAAATATCGACTGGAGCAAGGTAACTGACCTGGACAGCCTTACAGATGCAATGGTAGCTATGAAGAAGGCCAATCCTGATCACTACTACGTTCCCGGATCAACAGATCCTTACTGGGTACCAAAGAGCATTGACTACCTTGGTGATACAAACTACCTTGGTGTTCTCACAGATCCTACAAACAGCACAACTGTAGAGAACTACTATGAGTCAGAGTACTTCCTTGATTTCCTTGATCATGTAAAGGTTTGGAAGGAAAACGACCTTATCAGTCCTGATCCACTTTCAAATACTAACCCTACACTTATGAACATCCTTGCAGGCGTTGCACAGGGAACACCTGGATACAGCTGGGATGCTCAGGCAGGTATTGAGTCAACATCAAAGCAGAACAACATGGAGATGATCGGAAGTGCAGTAACTGATGCACTTGCAACAACAGGTGAGGTTACAACATATATGTGGCACATGAGCACATTCTGCACAAATCCTCAGGCTGCTATGAGAGTTCTCAATGTAATGTACACAGATCCTGAAGTAGCACAGCTTCTTGCAAATGGTATTGAGGGACTTGACTACGTACTTAATGCAGATGGCAAGATGGAATATCCTAACGAGAACGGCCTTTCAGGTATCGGCTGGGGAGCGGCATCTATGGCATTCTGGCCAAACGTAACACTTTGCCCTTCATGGTCTTATGAAGATGACAACGTTTATGATGTTATGGCTGAAAAGAGAGCAAACGCTAATAAGTCTAAGGCTCTTGGATTCCAGTTTGATTCAACTCCTGTTGCAGATCAGATGACAGCTTGCGCAAACGTGGTTGCTCAGTACTACAACCCAATCATGCTCGGTGAGACTGATATTGACACAGCTCTTCCTGAGTTCCAGGCAGCACTTAAGACAGCAGGAATCGATGAGATCATAGCAGAAAAGCAGAAACAGCTTGACGCATGGCTTGCTTCAAAATAATTAGCAGACCCTAATGCTGATATAGGGGGAATCCTTCCAGGGATTCTCCCTTTTTTAAAAGAAATATTTCCACTGGCAGGTAACAAAAGTGAAAACATTATGGAATAGATATTACATAACTACAGTTTTAATAAATGTTCTTATTTCTTTTTCTTTCTATATGGTGTCGTCAATCATGTCAAAGCATCTGGTTAATATAGGAATTGACGTGGCTGTTGCAGGAGTTATCGTTGGGCTTTTCTCCATAACATCACTGGTATGCAGGCCCTTTAGCGGTATTCTTGCAGATACCTTCAGCAATGTGACTCTCCTTAAGATAAGTAACGTGCTTATGGCAATAGGTCTTATGGGATTTGCATTCGTTTCGGACGTCAGACTCCTTGTGTTTTTCAGGATAATCAATGGCGCCGGCTTTGCTTTACTTGGAACCTCTGTGATCACACTGGCCACAAGATTTGTCCCGGACGACAGAAGAGGTGAAGGAATCGGATACCTTGGACTTGGAATGGCACTTACTTCAGCTGTTGCCCCGGGATTTGGTATCATGATCGCGGACTGGCTTGGCATGAATGTGACCTTTATTGTGGCATCCCTGATGTGCGTTCTGGCTATAGTGATGCTTCTTCTTATGAACAACGCTGAAGAGAAGAAGGAGAAAAAGAACTTTAAGCTTAGTCTTAAGGATATGATAGGTGTTGAAGCTATTCCTTATACGCTGATTGCCGGAGGCTTTTCTTTTGTAAATGGCATAATTGCTTCCTATCTTGTGTTGTATGCGGATGAACTGGGAGTTGCTGGGATAAGCACATATTTCACTGTCTGTGCTGTGATGCTGATGATAGCAAGACCTATGTCAGGGAAGATCATGGACAGGAAGGGCATTAAATACACCGTTATTCCCGGAATGATCTGTACGATAATCTCAATGTTTATGTTGGGTAGAGTGACAGGACTCATAGCTATTCTTATCTCCGGCGCCATAAGGAGTCTTGGACAGGGGGCTGCACAACCCTCACTTCAGGTGGGCTGCATAAACAAATGCGGTAAGGAAAGAAGCGGAGTAGCAACAAGTACTTACTATCTCGGGGGAGATATCTGTCAGGGAACTGCACCCATGATAGGCGGACTGATAATTGGAAAAGTGGCAGGTCTTCAGGGATACAGATTATCTTTTGATCTAAGCGGAGTACTACTGATTATTGGGCTTGTTTATTTTATTTATCTGGAGTTTGTAAAGGGAAAGAACAGGGAGAAAAGAGATGATAAATAGCACTAAGGATTTTATTGAGAAACCTATAATAAGCATACCGGCAGGTGAGCCTGATGACGATAATAGAGATTACCTTCCCGGGAAGATTAAAAACAGCAAAGTGGTAGTTAATGAAAATGGTAATAACTCCCATGTTTATCCTGATAAACTTAAGGAGTTTCACAAGATCTTTTGTGACGATGTGGAGGATACCTGGTATGAATATGTTCCTGATAGCTATGATCCTTCAAAGAAGACTCCTTTAGTGGTGGCACTTCATGGAGGACTTATGACAGGCTGGGGACAGTGTATATATACCTCCTGGTCCATGGTTGCAGACAGAGAGGGATTTATAGTAGTATTCCCGGACGCCAGCTTCAGGGGACTGTGGCTAGTGGAGCATCCTCAGGAGATAAGGGAAAAGGTATGTAATCCGGAGCTTGCTGAATTTACTTTCAATGATTTTCCTGATGATTACAGACAGAACCATGACATCAATAAGATCTTTTCCATAATAGATGAAGTGAAGGGCAAGTATAACATTGATGATGGAAGGATCTATATGCAGGGAATGTCCTGCGGAAATGCCATGACGAATACCATTGCACGGCACTACGCATATAAATTTGCTGCCTTCGCAGGTTCAGCAGGACATGTAAGTCCAAAGATCCTTTTTGACAAGGATGGCAACATAATGAACGATGGCGGCCATGCTGATATCTGGCAGACCAGAATGGAAAATGACATCAATGCTCCCGGTGAAGACTGTCCTTTGGAATATACCTTCAGAAAGAACCGTGAATACTGGAATGGGCTTGGAGAGTGTAAGGATGCCCCTGTGATCAGTATTGACGGCGTCAATAACCTGGCTTTTTATACCGGAGGAAAGGCAAATCTTACCTATAGAGAGGTTGTGAACAGAGATCATGGACAGACTCTTGATGATGCTGAGATGGCATGGGACTATGTCTTTTCCGGAGTGAGAAGGCTTGAGGACGGAAGCCTTGAACATACCGCTACAGCCTGCTCAAGACAGGGGGATAAAAACGCTCTTGCAGTTGCTCCCGGTAAGAAGAATGTCTTGTTTGATAATAAGAAGACTGATATAGGGGGAGAGACCTTTATCTGGAATAAGATCAAGTACCATGGCCTTAACGGCGACTATATTGTCAGGGACAGCTACGTCATGGTTCCTGCCAGAGCACTTGCAAATATCTTTGGTGCAGAGTATTGTCAGAATAGTGGTGAGGGCGAAATGACTCTTAAGGATGGCAGAAAGATCAGGTTCTCCAGAGGAATCATTTCCTGCACAATTGACAACAGGATCAGAGATATGTATGTGGAGGCTGTTGAAAGAGATGGTGAGCTGTATATATCGGCTGAATGGCTGTGCGAGGATGTTCTGAATATGCATGTTTGTACCAGTGATGGGGTATTATATGCTTCAGATCACAACGGAAAGCTCTCCAAGCACTTTGCAAAGCTGATCTCAGATCTGCTATAAAAATGATTCGCAAGAACAGGAGAAGAGTATGAGCTACATAGTAAATGACAGGCTTTACTGGCCGGGGGGAAGAAGAAAATGTCTCACCTTAAGCTATGATGATGGTGTGACACAGGATCTTCGTCTATTGGAAATACTTAATGAAAAGGGTGTGAAAGCCACTTTTAACCTGAATCCGGGGCTTTTTGGACAGGAGAATACCGTTACCGCCGGAAAGAAGGAGGTATCCCATATAAAGCTTGGGGAAGAAAAGATAGCCTCCGCCTACAGTGGGCATGAAATTGCTGCTCATGGCTTTTTACATACATCAATGTATGGCATGGACAGTGCCAGATGCGTAAAAGAAATATTGGACAGCAGGGCAGCTTTGGAAAAACTCCTTGGGCATCCTGTGACCGGCTTTGCCTACGCTTTTGGAGCTGCAGATGAGACAATAGTGGACGCGGTGAAAAAGAGTGGCCTCAGGTATGCCAGAACAATCAAGTCAACCTGTAATTTTGATATTCCTCAGGACTTTTTGCTCTGGGATCCGACCTGTCATCACAATGATGAAAAGCTCTTTGATCTGCTTTCTGAGTTTTTATCAGATGAACCCTATTTTAACTTTTACAGTCCGGCAAAGCTATTTTATGTCTGGGGACATGCTTACGAGTTTGACCAGTGCGATAACTGGGACAGGATCGAGGAGTTTGTGGAGAAGGTATCCGGAAGGGAAGATGTATGGTATGCCACAAACACTGAGATAGAAGAGTACGTACGAGCCTACAAAAATCTTATCTTCAGTGCTGACTCGGATTATGTCACTAATCCATCTGCAATTTCAGTATGGATCGGTGGAGTGTTTGACTGTAAAACAATAGAAGTAAGGCCCGGTGAAACCGTATCCTTACTTCCTAAGACAATTATGTGATATTTAACCCAATTTGGCTTTTCTGTATTCTGTGGGAGTCATGTTCTCATACTTCTTGAACATCTGTGTGAAGTGTGAGAAATTGGTATATCCTATCTCGCAGGATATGAGGCTGATTGGAATATTGGGATTGGACAGCATATCTTTGGCTACATCAAGTTTTACCTGTGTGATGTAGGTCTTGATATTCTGTCCTGTTTCTTTTTTAAAGACCTTTGTAAAATACTCCGGACTTCTGTGGACATGGTCCGCCACTTCTTTAACGGTTAGATCCCTGTTTACGTTGTTAAGGATAAAGTTTTTGGCCTTCTTGATATCATCCTCTTCGGAGTCATTCTTTTTCAGATTCTCAAGTGCACCTGACATAAACTCAGTAGCTTTTTTCAGGGCATCTATGTTCTTATAGGCATCCAGTATTTCCTGGTAGGAATAGGTTTCATCAAATACATCGCCAATCTCGATGTTGTTATCATACATGTAGTTGAAGAAAATCTGTGTCAGCTGCTGATGCAGGTCACAAATGCTGTTAAAGCCTGCCAGATGAGCAGATGAAATGAATGAAAGGTAGGATTCTACGGAGTTTTTCATCTGCACAAAGTCGCCATTGTCTATCATTCTTTTCCATCTGTCTGCATTTTCCATCAGATCTGAGGAGGCTAGTTCATGGGTGTTTGCCTCGGAAGAAGCGAAGTGAACGCCGCACTCTAAGGATATATTGTTGGCCAGAGTGTTCTCCAGAAGATCTATCTGAGGGTGAAGATTCAGGTAGTGTTCATACTCAGAAATATATAGTCCAAAGCTTACTCCAAGTGAAGCCTTGAGATCTCCGTAGAGCTTTTCGTACCATTCATCAGGGAGACTTTCAAGGGTGTCATCATTGCAGAACAGAAGCATTACATACCTTCTGTACCTGTTAACAGTGAGAAGGCTGTAAATGTTTCGTGGAAGTCCAACTCTTTCTATTGAGGTCACAAAGCATTTCCTTATTGTGATATCACCATATTTGGGATCAGCCTTTGATACGTAGGCATAGATGTCCATCATGAGGATCCTTATCCTGGAATCCTTCTGCACCGGATATCCCATGCGCTCCAGCATATGTCTGGATTCTTTGGAGGTTTCAGGGTTTTCGGCATAGAGATTAAGGACTATCCTGTCTGACATTTCAGGACGAAGTTCCTCAAAGAGCTTTCCTTTTTCGTAAACAGCCCTGTGTTCCTCATCAAGATGATATCTGTCGATGGCTCTTTGGAGACTGTTTTCAATCTCATCGTAAGGAGCAGGCTGAAGTATGTAATCAAAGCAGCCAAGCTTTATGCTCTCCTGGGCATAGGAGAACTCTGCATGGCTGGTAAGCAGTATTCTTATGATATGGGGGTAGTTGTCCTTTACAAAGCGATTTAGCTCAAGTCCGTTTTCCCCTGGCATTTCTATGTCGCACATCATGATGTGTATCTTGTCATTTTTAAGGATCTCTTTTGCTTCAAGGGAGCTTGTGGCATAGAAAACCTTATCAAATCCAAGGCCTGTGAAATTAACTCCATGTTCAATTCCGCTAAGTACCGAGGTCTGATCATCAACTACTAAAACATTCATTTTTTTGCATCCTCATCTTTTGAATAGATCACGGGAAGATAGGCCATGATCATGGCACCTCCCTGTTCGGTGTTATTGAAAAAAGCAAGATTGCAGTCACCGTGGAATAAAATATCCATTCTGCGTTTGAGATTGCTGATTCCTACGTGGTACTGCTCATATTCTCTGTCTGAATCAAAGTTAAGCTTATCTAGCATCTCCTGGTCGTAGCCGGTTCCGTTATCAGACATCTTTATCCTGAGATATTTCTTTTCCTTGTCTTCTGTTATTTCAGCCTCAATGACAAAGCGCAGCATTTTATTGTACTGGGCATTGTATTTAACTGCATTTTCAAGGAAGGTCTGAATTATAAGTGGAGGTACCATGCAGTCAAAATAGTCAGAGGGTACCTTTTGGATAAGCATTATGGGAGTACTTGAGTCAATCTGGATTATGCCTGCATAATCATTGACTTCATCCAGTTCCTCCTTAAGGGTTATCAGGGAGAGATTGTCGTGGAAGATGAAGCGAATATGATCTGAAAAATTCATTATCATTCTCTTCATCTTGTCATACTCACCCATTTCCAACATGTTGTAAAGGCTCTTTAAGCAGTTTAGAAAAAAGTGTGACCTGGTCTGGAGCTGAAAGTATTGTAGCTGGGCGTGTTCCTTCTCGGCATTCTTGGCTTCGCTCTGTCTCGTGAGAGAAATCATCTCATAAAGGCTGATGGCCAGGATTACCATGAGAAAAACCACCATTATCATGAGAAAGAGATATGGAATATAACGAGCCAAATACTTTGATACGGACATGATACTGGCAATGTTTACAGGCATGTTCGGTATCTGCTGGGATTGGAGGATATATCTCAGGTCTGTAAAAAAACCGTGCTTGTCATTTAAAAGGTCATCAAAGGATATGTTGTAGAGCTCAAGGACCTGATTGTTGGTAAGTACCTCTTTATCATCAAAAAAGACAATCTCATAGTCCTGCATAGTTGTAAAGTCTCTGTCCTTGGCGATGAATTTAGTCAGATCCAGGGCAGCAGCTACATATAGTTCGTTTTTTTTGCAGGGAAGGACAAGCAGTGCATCGTCACCATTATAATACAGATTCCAATGCCAAAGCTGCTGAACCGGCAGTTCTTCAATAAAGGTTTCTATCGATATTTCCAGTGCGTAGTTTTTGTTGAAATCTTTTTTGTCAAAACCTGAGCCTACCTGCCAGATAGCGATGTCCCTGTTTTCGTCAAAGCAAAGGATCATACTTCCGGATCTGACGCTACCGTTTATGTGATTCCTAAGCAGATAGCTGTGCAGAATCTCATCTGAGCTGGAAAGATTCCCTGATGAAAGAAATTCAAAGCTTGGATTGGAACTATGTATATTCTGGACAATGTTCTCAAGATCCGAGGCGTTCAGCTCTAGTTCCCTTGAATAGAAACCAAGGAGTTCTGAGGAACTGTCTCTGGACTGATGCTGAAAGGTCTTTATGGATATGAGCGCTATTACAGACATGAGGGCTATTACCACAAGGATAATTGCCCAGAAGGCAATGCGCAGTGTTCTTTTTATCCGGAGCTGTCCGGGGGAGTCTTTCCTTTTCAAAAAACATTCTCCTAACTAATAAAGAAAAATAATAATACACAAATTCTATCACTTTTTTCTTTGAAAAGTGATATTTCCTGTCAGATAACTGACAGTATCAAAAAAGGTGTCTTTGGTATCATGATGTTAATGAAAAATTGGGCGTTTTTATAGTGCCTGAATGGGAGAGATAGCATATGGAAATCAGCTTAAGAGCCGGAACACCTGATGATAATAACAGGGATTACCTTCCGGAAGAATGTAAGAATACTGACATAGTTGTAAACGAAAACGGCAACAATTCGCAGCCCTATCCGGAAAGATTAAAGGAATTCACAATGACCCTCTGCGATGGTGTGGAGGATACCTGGTATGAATATGTACCGGCAAGCTATGACGGCAGCAGCAAGGTTCCGCTGGTATTTTCCATGCACGGGGGACTTATGACAGGCTGGGGACAGGCTATTTATACTTCCTGGACATTGATGGCAGAAAGGGACGTATTTATCGTTGTCTTTCCCAATGCACATGAGGGAAGGGCTTGGGAGCTTAAGTGGGGCTACTGGGGAGTAAACAGCAGTGAGACAGCCCCGGGTGACATCAATTCACACCCTGCGGGTCTTAAGGAAAGTCCTGAAAATGTCCTGGAAAACCACGATGTGAAGATGACCCTGGCCTTAATGGATCTTATTATGGAAAAGTATGAAATAGATCCTCAGAGGGTGTTTATGCAGGGCATGAGCATGGGAAATATGATGACAAGTCTTTTCGCCAGGGAACTTGGTGACAGGCTTGCAGGGGCAGCAGGAGCAGGCTGTTCAACCTTCCTGTCACTTCTTTATGACGAGAATTACAAGATAAAGAATCAGGGAGGACCACTGGCTATCTGGCAGTCAAGGCCCGAGACAAATAACATCCCCGAGGATACGCAGCTACAAAAGAGAATAAACAAGTACAACAGACTTTACTGGATGAGGATCAACGGATGTAGTCCTATACCCAAGATCAGCATTCAGGGTGAGAATAACCTGGCATTTTACTCCGGCAAAAATGCGGATATGGTCTATCTGGACATAAAGAACAGAGACCATGGGCAGAGCTTTGATGATGCAGCTCTTATCTGGGATTATCTCTTTTCAGGAGTTAGAAGGGGAGATGATGGCAGAATAGAAAAAAAGTTAAGCGCATCGGAAAGAAAAGGCGATGACTTTGCTGTAGCTTTGGCCCTTGGAGCTGAAAAGCTCTGGGTAAGCGGAGAAGTATCTGATACAGGAAAGCCTGTGATAAAGTGGCAAAAGCTCAAGTATCACGGCCTTGATGGCGGAGAAAGGGTAAGAGGAGAATATACCATGATCCCTCTGTCAGCGCTTTCAGCTGCCTTTCCGGTAGAAGTTTCCTATTCGGAGGATGGACTGACTGCTGAGGTAGCTCTTTTACAGGAAAAGAAATGTGGAAAGCAGGCGCCGGTATGCAAGAAGATGCAGTTTGCAAGAGGAAGCATCGGCTGCATCATGGACAATAAGATCAGGCAGATGTACTGCGAGACCATTGAGAGAAACGGGGAGCTTTATATCAGTGCTGAGTGGTTTGCAAGGGCAGCCTACGATCTTACAGTGAGTTTCTGTGACGACGTTTTGTATATTACAGATCATTTCAGCCATCTTTCACTGTATATGGCAGATCTGATAAAAGACATCCTGAATGACCGGGCTGTGCCGGATAACTACGATGAAATGGGGGATTTCTAAATAATGGAAAACAGGATTAGGTTAAAAGCCGGCGTTCCCAATGACAAAAACAGGGATTATCTGCCGGAAGCAATATACCATTCACAGATGGTAGTCAATGAAAATGGAAACAACTCCCAGCCATATCCTGAAAGGCTACAGGAGTTTCATGAAGAGATTGTGGAAAAGGATAAGGAAGATGTCTGGTTTGAGTACGTGCCGGAAAGCTACGACGGTTCAGAAAAAGTACCACTAATCATTTCTCTTCACGGAGGACTTATGACAGGTTGGGGACAGGCTATCTATTCCTCCTGGACCCTTGTGGCTGACAGGGATAACTGCATTGTCTTTTTCCCAAATGCCTTTTCAAGGCGTATGTGGCTTGTGGAATACTCACAGAAGGATCTTATAAACAAGGCTATGGCAGATGAGCCTGAGGAACTTCATGCAGATGTACCACCGGAAAATCCGGATGACAACCATGATATCAGGCTGATACTCAATCTTATAGACAGGGCAAAAGAGAAATACAACATCGATGAAGGCAGGATATTCATTCAGGGAATGAGCGCAGGAAACCTTATGGGAGCGTTCTTCTCCAGATATTACGGAAGTAGGATCACGGGACTTGGGGAGTCTGCCGGACCTACCTTTGATCCGGGGCTTTTGTTTAATGAGGACGGATCCCTTCACAACTATTCAGGACCTATGGCTGTATGGCAGACCAGACCTGAAAGAAACGGTGTTCCGGATTTTGTATCCTACACTGACCTGGAGCTTTACCGCTACAACAGGGAGTACTGGCTGAAGGTCAATAAGTGCGATCCGGTGCCTGCGATTTCAATTTTGGGGGAAAATAATTTTGCTTTTTACAAGGGAGAGGGAGCACCTTTCGTTTATCTGGATGTAAAGAACAGAGATCACGGACAGACCTTTGATGAGGCCTTTCTCCAGTGGGATTATCTCTTTTCCGGAGTAAGAAAAAAGCCTGACGGAAGTATCGAGGATGTGGGATCAAGGCTGGAAAGAAAGGGTGACAGCTTCAATGTAGCTTTGTATGAAGGCACAAATACAGTTCTTTTGAATAATCAGCTCATTGATCTGGACAGGCCTGTAATGAGATGGCAGAAGCTTAAGTATCACGGGCAGAACGGAAAAGAGCTGGTAAGAGGGGATTACATAATGGTTCCACTGTCATTTGTTGAGAAGTGCGCAGGAGCAAAGCTGGAGTATCAGAATGACAGACAAGAAGCAGATGTTACATTGCCTGACGGAAGGAAGCTGCAGTTCGCTACCGGAAGCATAGGCTGCATTATAGATAATGACCTTAGGCAGATGTACTGCGAGACCATCTTTAGACATAACGAGCTTTATATTTCTTTTGAATGGTTTGCAAGAATGATAATGGGCTGGACAAGCTCAGAGTGCGACGGAATCGTCTATGTTACAGACCACCATGCAGAGCTGGCAATCAATATGGCCGATCTTATCAGGGATCTTCTCTGCAGGGATATGTGGTCTGAAGTGGCAAAAAACGCGTAAGAAAGGGGACAAAAATGACAGAGGGTATTGTAAAGGTTTTGCCCGGGGTACCGGATGATGATAACAGGGAGTATCTTCCTGAAAAGTGCAAGACTACAGATATTGTTGTAAATGAGAATGGTAATAATTCAATTGTTATGCCCAAAAGGCTTCAGGAGTTTCATGGAGTGATCTGCGACGGACTGGAGGATGAGTGGTATGTTTATGTGCCGGAGTCCTATGACGGAAAGACTCCTGTTCCGCTGGTTATCGGCTGTCATGGTGGACTTATGACTGGCTGGGGGCATGCTATCTATACTTCATGGTGCCTTGTGGCTGATAGAGAAGGATTTATCTGTTGCTTCCCAAATGCTCATGCACACAGAATGTGGCCTGTAGAGGGCATTGCTGAGACCTTTGATCCAAAAGCTGCTCCGGAGCTTCCTGTTGTGCTGCCTCCTGCTGATATAAAGGACAATCATGACAACAACATGCTTATGGGCCTTATCGAGAAGATGCAAAAGGACTACAACATCGACAATGGCAGGATCTTCATGCAGGGAATGAGCATGGGAAATCTCATGACCGGTCAGTTTGCAAGATACTGCGGAGATGTACTGGCTGGTGCTGCAGGATCCGGTGGACCAGTTGAGCCCTTTGTTTTGTTTAACAGAGACGGAAGTATAAAGAATAAAGCGGGAGCTCTTGCTATATGGCAGTCCAGACCTGAAAAGAACGGGCTTCCACCGGGAAAGGTCTACGATGAGTTCACTGTAAACAAGCTTAACCGTTTCTATTGGATGAAGATAAATGAATGTGATCCTATTCCGGAAATTTCCATACAGGGAGAGGATAACTTTGCATTCTATAAGGGAAAGAAAGCTGACCTTGTTTATCTTGATATCAAGAACAGAGATCACGGACAGACCCTTGATGAGGCATTCCTTTACTGGGATTACCTCTTTGCCGGAGTCAGAAGGCTTCCTGATGGCAGCATTGACAGCGGAAGAGCGCGCTTCGAGAGAAAGGGAGATGGCTTTGCGATTGCTGCAGCAGAAGGGTTGGATAAGGTCTGGTTTAAAAACCGCATAGAAAATATGGAGACAAAGGCAGTTTGGTGGAAGAAGCTTAAGTATCACGGCCTGAATGGTGGAATAATCGCCAGGGGCGAGTACCTGTGCCTTCCTCTGTCATTCCTTGCTAAAGCTTTTGAAGCAAAGTATGAAACAATGGACGAGGGTCATTCCTGTATCCTGGAACTTAAGGATGGAAGGAAATTGCAGTTTGCAAGGGGCAGTATCCTTTGTGTTATTGATAACGATCCAAGGCAGATGTACTGCGAATGTTTGGAAAGAGAAGGGGAACTTCTGGTTTCTGCAGAATGGTTTGCTGGATTTATCTTCAATATGCATGTATCACTGGTAGATCATGTCATTTATATAACTGACCACTTTATTGATCTTTCTGCAAATATGGCTGATCTTATCAGGGATATGCTCTCCGGAAAGGCATACATCGAGCCGGGAGAGTTTGAGTGCGTCAGAAATCAGCCGGAAGGAGTGAAGGACAGGAAATGAGAGCTAAAGACATGAAGGCCATAACTGTTGTGGGAAACTTTGGACAGGAGCTCCATGAGCTTGAGATTTTTACTGAAAAGAAACTTAGCTTAGGGAAAAAAGATGTGACCTTAAAGGGGGCATATCTTGATGCCTCAGGAAAGGTACCTCTTACCGAGATTGAAGATATAAAGAGTACAAAGCGTGGGGCAAAGTATAGGACTAGGCTGTGCTTTAAGCCTTTTCCCTACAGGTACGATTTTGAACTTGATCTGAAAGTGGACGGGGAAACAGTTCACGTAGCAAAGGGCGATGTTAAGGAAGTATCAGTTAAGGACCTTGACAGATTTGAAGCAGCCGAGAAGAATGGAGTCGTATACAGACTTTACAGACCGGATGTAAAGAGCAAAAGACCTCTTATTCTGTTTTTACATGGTGGCGGAGAGTGCGGAAGTGATAACATTTCCCAGATGACCGGAACTCTTGGAGCAATAAAGCTTGCTGAGAGATATTCAGATATGTATGTTATGGCACCTCAGGCACCGGATGGGAATGGAATCTCCATGGATGAAAATCTCAAGAAGATGTTGTCCAGAGGAAATCCCTTCAGGAACAACATGAGCGATACACCTTTTTCTCTTAAGGGAGAGTATGGCTGGAACAGGGATTATCTTTCAAAGGTATCCGGCATTATAAGGGATTTGATCGATGAAGGTCTTGTAGATGAAAAGAGAGTCTATGTAATAGGTCTTTCCATGGGAGGCGGAGGATGCATTACTATGTGTTCAGTGGATCCGGAGCTCTTTGCAGGAGCCGTGGCCATTTGTCCAAGCATGAATGGTGAGACCTATTCGATCCTTAGAAGCTTTCCGAAGCTTCCTTTGTGGATTGCAGCTGCTTACGTGGATCATCAGAAGAGTAGAAACAGTTATATTCTGGATGCTTGTTCCAAGAACTGGAAGGATGGCAGAGATGACATACAGTTTTCCATGCTTTCCGAAGAGGAGCTGGCTAAATTTGGGATTGGAACAAATCCTGACCTGACAGTCAGGGAACTTCTTGCAGAGAACCACAATGTATGGATCCCGGTACTTTGCAATGAAAGAGGTATACTGGACTGGATGGTATCAAATGTTAAAAGTAGGGAGAAATGAGATGAATTTTGAAAAGCTTACTGAATATATAGATGGACTTAAAAGCAGCTACGGTGTTCCTGCCTGCGATATGATAATAACAAAGGACCATGAGGTTGTTTACAGGCATCTTGCAGGTTTTTCCGATGTTGATAATAAGGAGCCAATTACTGAGGATGCACTTTACAGATTATTCTCAGCTACCAAGGTTGTGACCATGACAGCTGCAATGCAGCTTATTGAGCAGGGAAAGCTGGGACTATATGATCATCTTACTGACTATATTCCGGAGTTTGGAAAACTCAAGGTGGCAGATAAATTCGTGTTTGAATTCCCGCTTCACTGGCCAACCAGCGATGAGCCCTGCCATCTGGCTCATAACTCCATCAGGATAATTGACCTTATGACCATGACAGCAGGCATGAACTATGACACAACTGCTCCTGAGCTTTTGGCAATAAAGGAAAAGACAGGTAACAAAGCCACCACTTTAGAGGTTGTAAAGGAAATGGCTAAGATACCTCTTTTGTATGATCCCAGGACCAGCTGGGGCTACAGTCTTGCCCATGATGTGGTAGCAGCAGTCATTGAGATTGTCTCCGGAATGACCTTTGGTGAATATCTGAAGAAAAATATTTTTGAGCCCCTTGGAATATCTGATTTTTACTTTACTATAGATGAGCAGGTCAAGAAACGTCTTCCTGCAATGTACATGGGAGTTTTCGGAACCAGGGATATTGAGCTTGAAGAGGGTAAGTCCAACGCAGACACCTTTAAAGTGACAGACAATTACGAAAGTGGCGGAGCTGGTCTTATCGCTTCTGTAAAGGATTACAGTGTTATCATTGATGCTTTGGCAAACGGAGGAGTTGGTAGAAACGGCAACAGGATTCTTTCAGAGGAGTCAGTGAAGATGCTTATGACTCCTTACACTACAGGAGTCATGCAGGAGCAATTTGAGATAACCGGAAAGAAGGGCTATTCCTATGGCCTTGGTGTCAGGGTCCTGACAGATGAGAAGGCATCAAGATCTCCTTTAGGTGAATTTGGATGGGATGGCGCAGCAGGAGCTTACGTACTGGTGGATCCTATCAATAAAGTGAGCATTTTCTATGCACAGCACATCATGGGATTCCCTCTTGTTTACGCGGAGATCCACCCTATGCTGAGAGACCTTGCCTATGAAGGGATGAACTTATAATAATGAAAAAGTATTTGGGAAATGCAGAGTTTTATAAGAGGGTGTCCATTATAGCGCTCCCCATAGCTTTCCAGAACCTGATCCAGATCGGTGTAAACATGATGGATACGATAATGCTGGGAACGCTTGGAGAGACGGCACTTTCTGCATCTGCCCTGGCCAATCAGTTCATTACAATTTACCATATCTGCAGCATGGGAATTGGAATGGGGGCATCAGTCCTTGTTTCCAGATTCTGGGGAATGCAGGAGCTTAACTCTCTAAAAAAGTCTGTAACCATAATGCTGAGGTTATGTTTGGGCTTTGCCCTTGTATTTGCTGTTTTGACAGCCTTCTTCCCGGGACAGATAATGCGCATGTACACGCCGGAAGAGGACGTTATAAGAGAGGGAGTAAGATATTTTCTCTATTCTATTCCTACCTATTTTCTTTTGGGACTTTCACTGGACTGCACATTGGTTCTTAGAAGTATCGGCAGCGCCGTTGTTCCTCTTGTGTGCTCTATACTTGGATTTATGTCAAATCTGTTTTTTAACTGGGTGTTCATTTTCGGAAAGCTTGGAGCACCCAGAATGGAAGTGGCAGGAGCTGCTTTGGGAACTTTGATCTCCAGGATCATAGAGTTTGCCATGATAGGGGGATATTTCTTTTTTATTGAAAAGAAGCTGGGGTACAGGATAAAAGATCTGTTCATGAAATGTGGAGATCTGGTCAGGGAGTACCTTGTTATCAGTATTCCGGTTGTGATAAGCGATGCTCTTATGGCACTGGGAAACAGCGCAGTAGCTATGATCATGGGAAGGATAGGGACGAATTTTGTCTCTGCAAATTCCATAACTACAGTTACTCAGCAGCTTACAACTGTCCTTACTCAGGGCGTGGCCCAGGCTGGATGCATTGTCACCGGTCATACCCTTGGAAAAGGAGAGGTGGCAAAAGCTCAGGATGAGGGCTATACCTTTGCGGTGTTTGGGCTCATAATGGGAGCTATAGCCGGAGCTATAGTTTTTCTTGTCAGCGGACCTGTGGTGGGGATGTACAACATCACAGACGATACAAAAGACATTGCTATGCAGCTTATGCGAGCTATCTCCATTATTCTGGTATTTCAGTCCACCAACTCCATCCTTGCAAAGGGAGTTCTAAGAGGCGGTGGGGATACCAAGTTCCTGATGCTCGCAGATGTGTTGTTTTTGTGGATTGCATCCGTTCCTCTTGGAATACTTGCAGGAATAGTGCTTAAGCTACCGGCATTCTGGGTGTATTTTTGTATTAAGATCGATCAGATCATTAAATGTGTCTGGTGCTTCCAAAGGCTTCACAGCGGCAAATGGATAAAGAGAATTAGTAAATGAGTTTAAGTCCGTTTATTCAAGCGGACTTTTTCTTTTCTTATCACGTTTTATTGTGTTATATTTATGAGTAGATGTTGAGGCAAAGATGAGGATTGTTGGAGGTATGTTCTGATGGGGAAGTCTCAGCTTACAACTCTTTGTTATCTTGAGCGTGGAGATGAATATCTGATGCTCCACAGAGTTTCCAAAAAGAATGATATTAATAAGGACAAATGGATTGGCGTAGGCGGTCATTTTGAAGATCTGGAAAGTCCCGAAGAGTGCATAAAGCGGGAGGTTTTGGAGGAAACCGGCTATGATATTCCGCTGTCCGATTTTGCCTATCGGGGCATTATCACCTTTATTTCGGATAAGGGTGACTATGAGCTGATGAGTCTTTTTACAGGGCCCTGTCCTGATGAGGAGCCTGCTCCCTGCGATGAGGGAGAGTTTGCTTTTGTTAAAAAGAAGGATGTGTATGACCTGAACCTTTGGGAGGGAGACAAGATATTTTTCAGACTCCTGGAGGAGAGGCAGGATTTCTTTTCCATGAAGCTGGCCTATGATAAGGAGGACAACCTGAGGGAGGCTGTTCTTGACGGGAAAGATATTCTGGAAAAGTGAGATTGTTCTAAAGAAAGGGAGTCTTGAGAAATGTCAGAAGTGATGCTGGAAATAAAAAACTATAGCAAGTCCTATGGCGGAGGGAAAAAGGCAGCGGATGATGTGAGCCTTTCTGTTATGGGCGGAGATATCTTTGGCTTCATTGGGCACAACGGCGCAGGAAAATCCACGACCATCCGTGCGGTGGTTGGAGTGTTGGATTTTACTGAGGGAGAGATTTTTATTGATGGTCACTCTGTAAAGGATGAGCCTATGGCGTGCAAAAGAGTTACTGCCTATATTCCGGATAATCCGGATCTTTACGAGAATCTCACCGGTCTTCAGTACTTGAATTTCGTGGCAGATGTTTTTGACATAAGCGGACAGGAGAGGGAAGAGAAGATAAAGAAATATGCGGATACCTTTGAGATTACTGATGCTTTAGGAGATCTGATCAGTTCCTACTCCCATGGTATGAAGCAGAAGGTGGCAATAATCTCTGCGCTTATCCATGAGCCTAAGCTTCTGGTACTGGATGAGCCCTTTGTGGGACTGGATCCAAAGGCAACCTTCGTCCTTAAAGAGATCATGCATGAGATGTGCCAAAAAGGTACGGCTATTTTCTTTTCCACCCATGTACTGGACGTTGCAGAAAAGCTGTGCAATAAGGTGGCGATCATCAAGCAGGGAAAGATAATAGCACAGGGAACCATGGAGGAGATCACTGAGGGGCAGTCCCTTGAGGAAACATTTTTAGAGAGTACTTGAAGAGGCGTCGAAAATGAAGAATAAGAATTTACTCCTTTTACGCACGCTGCTTTTATCCACCAGTCAGCGGAATATCTATAAGAATACAACCGACAAAAAGAAGAAAAAAAAGATAGTTGGAAGCACAATAGGTGCTTTTATCATCTACGCAATGATCATGATCTACAGCATGATGATGTGTCTGGGTTACGGCTTTGTAGGGATGATAGATTCTGCCCCTGTGATGTGCGCTCTAATTGTCAGCGGAATTGCTTTTTTCTTCACTCTTTTTAAGACCAACGGATACCTGTTTAATTTCAAGGAATACGACATGCTCATGTCGCTGCCCTTTGAGAGTAGCTCTGTGGCAGGGTGCAAGTTCCTGTACATGTACATAAAGAGCCTTCCCTGGTACTTATCAATTTCGCTGGCCATGATGATCGGATACATGATCTTTGCCGGAGCATCATTTTTGGTCTTTGTGATTTGGTTGGTTCTATCCTTTGTATTGCCAATAATACCGATGCTCTGCGCTTCGTTTATCGGATTCCTGATTGCAAGGATCAGCGCAGGCTTTAGGAAGAACAATGTTATCCAGACCGTACTCACATTTATTTTTGTGATATTCTGCTTCTCGCTGAGATATATCATTGATGCGGTTTTTAGGGAAGATCAGGTTCAGGCAACCCTGGAAAAGACCTCTGAGTTAACTGAAAAGGCAGGACAGATCTATTTTCCGGCCGGATGGTTTTCAAGGGCCATTACAAATGGAAATGTGCTTATGGCTCTTTTGCTGATCGTTGTAAGCGTGGCTTTGTTTGCAGGACTGTTCTACCTTGTTGGCAGATCCTACAGGAATATCAATTCAGCGCTTAAGTCCCATGCTGCAGCCAGGAAATATAAGATGACAGGGCAGAAGAAGAGAAGTATTGTTAAATCAATTGCCTTTAAGGAATTCAGAAGGTTTTTGGGTTCAACAAATTATACTGTAAACGGTGGCATGGGAATGATTTTGGCGCTTTTACTTGGAGTAGTTACTCTGATAATTGGCTTTGATAAGCTGGTGGCTATAATTACCCAGAATGCACCCTTTGATCCGGCTATACTTCGTCCCGCGATTCCTTTTATCGTGTACTTCCTGATTGGAATGATGGCGACCACAGCCTGTTCCCCATCTCTGGAGGGAAAGAACTACTGGATAGTACAGAGTTTGCCTATTGAAAAGAAGACACTTTATCAGGGCAAGATGCTCTTTAACTTGTATCTGACAGTTCCTTTCATGGCGTTTGCCACACTTTGTTTTTGCATTTCAGCTAAGGTTTCTGTGCTGGATACGATCCTTTATCTTCTCATGGGATTTATCCTCTGCTGCTTCTCAACAGCCTGGGGCTGTGCCTGCGGAATCAAGCATATGCGCCTCGACTGGGAGAATGAAGTAGAGGTCATCAAGCAGGGGGCAGCAGTAGCAATCTACATGCTTCCCAACATGTTCGTTGTCATGGGATTAACTGTACTGGTTGTTTTCCTGGGAACCTTCATGAATCACAGATTACTGACTATCATCTTTACACTGATAGCAGCCGCTTTGGCAGCACTGAGCTATTTCAGAGCCCTAGCTTTGGCAGAGAAAACAAGATGATAGATTAAATTGCTATCCTCCATGAGCACCGGTCCTTGTTATAATACAGCCTTACTGTCCTGTACAGATCCAGGATTAGGACCCTGCACTCAAATACTGAGTCTTTGCTACAGACTGTTACACCATCAGGAGTCGTGTAACAGTCTTTTCTCATGATCTCACGATATCCCTTTATGGTGTACGCCTCATAGCTTCCGTCTTCATTCATGATCCTAAAGCGCATGGGGATAACTTTTCCATCAGCTTTATGTTCGCATATCACATCTACTTTATCTATAATCCTACTCATAACATGCCCTTACCGGGTCCATTTTCATGAGCACCTCACCAAGGATTCAGCAAAACCTATGAGCTTTCTCTCAACAAGCTCGTAATCAAAAGCCTCTGTGCCAACATGGACCACCTTCCTGTAATCTCCTGCATTTACCGCTCTGTCATCGATATAGACATCACAGCTTATCTTTCGGCTGTTGTTCCCATATTTTTCGGTGACTTCCGGCAAATTATCATTTATGGCATCAAATTCAAGACCATTTCCGCTGCACCAGTCTACAGCAGCATCCAGTGCATCTCCTGCACGGCAAGTCCAAAGTATCAGCTTGTCACCGGAATGTTTTCTGTCCTTAAGATACTCTATGAGATTATGATTAGCCGGACCAACTTCAGGCCATTCTCCAAAACTCAGTGTCCCATCAAAATCAACCGCAAAAACCATGCAAAAGCCCTCTCTTTCGCCTGAGTACTGCTTCAAATACACAAACAACTGTTCGATATAATTACATTATAAGAACAATTGTTCGAATTTGCAACCGCAAGATGTTGGTCGTCGTGAACGCTGGTTTGGCATATTTCGTATGCCCCAAGGTCGAAGCCATCTATTTGGAAATGCGCAGTTCTCGCACGAGGAGATGGAGTACAAATAGAAAAAACAGCCAAAGGCCGATTTCTCTGAATAACATGAAATGAGGCTTTTGGCTGTTTTTGAAATTTAGTAATCCACGACGAGGAGCAAACAAGCATTTGCGAATGGATGGCTTCGGCCCTGGAACTTCGATAGCCTACCCGAGCTCCTTACAATACTTTTGATAAGAATTCCTGGAGGCGTTTGCTCTGGGGATTCTCGAAAAATTCTTTTGGGGTGTTTTCTTCAAGGATGTTTCCTTCATCCATGAAAAGAACCTTTGTGGCAACTTCCCTTGCGAAGCCCATCTCGTGGGTGACCACAACCATGGTCATCATCTCTTCAGCAAGCTGTTTCATAACATCAAGAACTTCACCTACCATCTCAGGGTCGAGAGCAGAAGTGGGCTCGTCGAAGAGCATCACCTCAGGGTTCATGCAAAGGGACCTTACAATAGCGATTCGCTGCTTCTGACCGCCTGATAAGGATGCAGGGTAGACATTTGCCTTGTCAAGAAGGTTGACTCTGCTAAGGAGCTGAGTTGCCTTATCTTTTGCTGCACTTTCAGACATGATTCCCAGCTTTACAGGAGCCAGGATAATGTTGTTCATGACTGTAAGATTGTTGAACAGGTTGAAGTTCTGGAACACCATTCCCATGCGGGCTCTTACCTGATTGATGTTGACCTTTGGCGCAGTGATGTCTTCGCCGTCAAAAAAGATCTGACCGGAAGTGGGGCGCTCCAAAAGATTTAAGCATCGAAGGAACGTGCTTTTTCCGGAGCCGGAAGGCCCAACGATTACAATCTTTTCACCCTTTTCAACTTTGTAATTGATGCCGGAGAGGACCTGAGTCACAGTTCCGTCAGGATCTTTAAATTCTTTATGCAGATTCTTAACGTCTATCACTCTTACGCATCCTCCTTTCCAGCTCGTTTAGCAAAATAGTAAGTATCTTGATGATTATAAAATAAATGACTGCAGCACCGATGAGAGGCATGAAAGCATCATAGGTTCTTGAGGCAATCTGATTGGCAACACGGGTAAGATCCGCAAGGCTGACATATCCCACAATGGCAGTTTCCTTGATAAGAGTAATGAACTCGTTACCAAGGGGTGGGATGACATTCTTGATGGCCTGTGGAAGAACAATGTAGCGAAGAGTCTTTGCCTTGGAAAGTCCAAGACTTCTTCCTGCTTCCATCTGTCCCTTGTCAACCGCCAGGATTCCGCCTCTGACAATCTCAGACACATAGGCTCCGGAGTTGATTCCGAAGGAAAGAGATGCCACCAGGATACCATTATTGGATGAAGCCATGATAATGAACCACATGATAAGAAGCTGAAGAACACTGGGGGTTCCTCTGATAATATCCACATAAACTGTGGCTATGTAGTTAAAAACAGTGGGCTTTCCGTCTTCAGTTGTGGACAGTTTCATAAGGGCAGTGATAGTGCCGATTATGATTCCAAGGATTCCGGCAAAAAGAGCTATCTCAAGGGTTATTCCAAGACCTGAAAGATAAAGCTTCCAGCGATCACCGGTTATAAAAGCTGCAACAAAGCGTTCTTGTAAAGTCATTTATTTATTGATTACTCCTCGATGTATTTTTTAACGAGACTGTCATAGGTTCCGTCTGCCTTAAGCTCTTTTAATGCAGAATTGATCTCGTCAGCAAGCTCTGTGTCTCCCTTAGGAAGGGCAATTGCATAGTTCTCAGGCTCGAAATCGAACTTGGTTCCATCAAGAACATCAACCTTATCAGAGAACTGAGCACCAAATACCTCTGCAGGGTTCTTATCAACGATTACGCAGTCAACACGTCCGTTGTTCAGGTCGTTTACAGCATCAACAGCCTTGTTATAAGCAGAAACCTCAGCGCCTTCAATCTCGTCTGCGATGAACTCACCTGTTGTTCCAAGCTGAACACCAATCTTCTTACCCTGAAGGTCAGCAGCAGTAGCGATGTCTGATCCCTTAGGAACGAGAACGTTCTGAACTGCTTCGTAATATGGATCAGAGAAATCAACAGTGTTCTTTCTCTCTTCAGTAACTGTCATGCCTGCGATGGCAACATCGATCTTGTTTCCGATGGAAGATACAAGAGAATCAAATTCCATATCCTGGATCTGAACTTCATAGCCAGCCTTTTCGCCGATTGCCTTGATGAGAGCAATGTCAAATCCGTCTGGCTTTCCGTCATCACCTACATATTCAAATGGTGGGAATGCAGCGTTTGTGCCGACTACAAGAGTCTTGCCGGTGCTTCCTGAATCTGAAGAAGCTGCGCTTCCGCATCCTGTGAGAGCTGTTACTGTTACCATTGCTGCCATGGCAGCTGCTAAAATTTTCTTTTTCATAATGGCCTCCTCTTATGCATATTAATGTATATTTATACAGATTTATGTATAATATAACAGCCATATTAAAAAATATCAAGTACTAATTTTATTGTTAGTTAAGATTGCCCTGACATACTCATTGTGACTGCATAAAGTTACGTGTTGCTAACTGAGTGCAGCTGCAATATAATTATGTTAGCATAAGGTAACAAGTGAGGAGGAACGTTATGAAAGAATTTCTTGAGATCAAAGATCTGAAAAAGAGCTTCGGGGTTGGAGAGGCCAGGCAGGATGTTCTTAGAGGGATGAATTTTACTGTTAAAAAGGGAGAGTTCTGTGTTCTTCTAGGACCTTCCGGTTCAGGAAAATCCACGCTTCTGAATATCATTGGGGGAATAGATACTCCTGACGAAGGCTTTGTGAGTATTAATGGTGATAAGCTGGAAGAGATGAACGAAAAGGAGCTTACGCTTTACCGTCGCAAGCACCTGGGATACGTGTTCCAGATGTATAACCTCATTCCGAATCTGAACGTTAAGGAAAATATTGAAGTTGGAGCATATCTGTCTGACAATCCACTGGATGTGGAGGAGGTTCTGACCACACTGGGACTTCAGGACCACAAGTACAAATACCCCAACCAGCTTTCCGGTGGACAGCAGCAGAGAGTTTCCATCGGAAGAGCGGTAGTCAAGAATCCTGATATCCTTATGTGCGATGAGCCCACAGGAGCACTGGATTACAAGACGTCAAAAGAAATACTGGCCCTTATCGAGGACTGCAACAACAAGTTTGGCAGTACTGTGATAATGGTCACCCATAATGAAGCAATCAAAAATATGGCTGACCACGTCATCAAGCTTAGAGATGGTGTGGTCCGCCATAATGACATTAATGAGAACAAGATTGCAGCAGCGGATCTTGAGTGGTAAGGGGGTGCAACATGAAGAATCCTCTTATCAAAAGAGTTCCCAGAGAACTCTTATCAGACTGGCATAAGTATCTTGTTATCATTGTGTTCATGGTCATCATGATCGGAGTAATTTCCGGTATGTATGTTGGCCACGACAGCATGCTCTCATCAGTTTATGCAGGGAGAGATGAACTCAATCTGGAGGACGGTAGCTTTGAACTGAGCAAAAGAGCCTCACAGAAGCTCCTGGACGGCATCAGTTCCGGAGAAAGAGCTGATGTACGGACATATTACATCGAAAAAGGTACAAAAACAGCAGATAAAGAAGTGGCAAAGGCCATTGATGAAAAGCTGAACGAACAGGTAATGAACATAATCGAGGAAGGTGTTCGTGCCCAGTGCGCTGCTTTTGGAATCGCAGATGAAGAGATAATAAAGCAGCAGATCGATAAGGCTGTTATAGACTCTTTTGACGAAGTACTGAAGCAGGTAAAAGAGTCAGAGGAGTACGAAAAGGCTGTAGACGAGGCCTATGAGGAAGCCCATGAAGAAGTTGTAAAAAAAGTGGATGAAGAGTGGGATGAAGTTTCAGACAGGTACAGTCTTGATGATCCGGACTTTGAGCCCGTAGCTGTGAATATCTATGAACACTTCTACAGGGAAGAGCCTGAGGATAACAACAATGACGGATTGGAGGATGCAAACGTCAGGATCTTTAAGAGCGATGCTGAGATAGATAAAGCCTCTTTTAACCAGGGCAGAGCCCCGGAAAAAGAAGGTGAGATCGCCATTGACAGAATGCACGCTGACAACGTAGGTGTGGGGATTGGAGACACCATCACTGTTGGAGGAAAGAAGTTTGAAATAGTGGGACTTCTTTCTTATGTGAATTACCTGACCCTTCATGAATCCAATACGGATCTTATGTTTGATGCCTTTGGATTCGATGTGGCAATGGTGACTCCAGAGGCTTTCAACAAGCTCCATTCCAGGATCCACTTCAGCTACGCATATAAATATGATGCTGAACCACAGTCAAAGGTGGAGCAGGCGGATTATTCAGATAACTTCTTAAAGGCTCTGATCACACAGACTCTTGTTAATGATAATGAAATAGATGATTATCTACCCGAGTATCTGAGGCAGGCCAGCAACTTTGCTATATCAGATATTGAGGGAGATTCAGCGGGAACAAGCATTTTGTGCTACATACTTATCGGTGTTATAGCCTTTATCTTTGCTATCATAATCAGCAATACCATTGATAAAGAGGCTTCGGTTATCGGAACCCTTAGGGCATCAGGCTACAGCAGATCGGAGCTTGTTGTTCACTATATGACCATGCCAGTTATTGTCACAATTCTAGGAGCAATTATCGGCAATATCCTTGGGTATACAGCTTTCAGGAACATGGCGGTCTATCTGTATTACAATAGCTACAGTCTTCCGGTATGCCATGCAGTCTGGAGTAATACAGCCCTTATAAAGACCACAATAATTCCGCTTCTATTAATGTTTTTTATAAATCTCTTTGTAATAGTAAAAAAGCTTCAGCTTAGTCCCTTGAGATTCCTTAGACATGACCTGGTAAGGACCAGAAGGACCAAGGCCATGAGACTACCAAGGTGGAAGTTCCTTCGCAGATTCAGGCTCAGGATTCTTTTCCAGAATATGCCCAATTACCTGGTGCTGATCTTTGGAGTTATCTTTATTGAACTGATGCTGTGTTTTGCCTTTGGACTCCCGGATTCTCTGACCCATTATGCCAAGGAAGCTCCGGATATGATGTTTGCAAAGTACCAGTATATGCTCATGGACTATCTGGACGATGATGGAAATGTCATAGAAACTTCGGAAGATAGTGCGGAGCGTTTTAGTATGACTGAGCTCTTGTATCCAAAGAATAGGTCCTCATTCCGGGAAGGAATGGGAAGCGGCGGAGATGAGAGTGTTACGGTATATGGCATTTTGGCCGATAGCTCTTTTATCAAGCTTGATAAAAGCAGCGACGATAACAGCGTATATATTTCCAGTGCTTTTGCCAAAAAGTTTGAGTTGTCTAAGGGAGACAACATCACTCTTAATGCAGAGTATGAGAATAAGTCCTACAACTTTAAGGTGGAAGGGATAATCGATTATGACGGCGGAATAGCTGCTTTTCTTGATGTTGACAGCTATAACAGGATTTTTGAAAAAGAGCCGGATGAATTCTCGGGGTACTTTTCAAGGAATGAGATCACTGACATTGATGATCAGTATATTGCCACCGTTATCACCGAAGAAGATATTTTGAAGGTGACAAATCAGCTGATGCATTCCATGGGTAATTTTATGGATGTGTTTAAATACGCGCTGATAGTTCTTTCTGCGTCCCTGATCTATCTGCTGGCTAAGATTATCATTGAGAGAAATGAGCATTCAATATCCATGGTGAAGATACTGGGCTTCAAGAACAGCGAGATAGGATCTTTGTACATCATTCCTACAGCCATAGTAGTGGTACTGTTTTCAGTAATAAGCTTTGTGATCGGTTACTATCTTATGGTGTGGATCTTCCATATTTTTATGCTGCAGATGGACGGATATTTTGCCTTCTTTATGAAGCCTCTATCCATGTTGATGTCTGTGCTTTATCTACTTATTGGTTACGCATTCGTTTCCGCCCTGGATTTCAGGCGGATTCAGAGAATACCACTGGATGTGGCTCTCAAGAACATAGAGTGATTTTATTGTTTTTTTATAAAAATTTGACATTCCGGAACATCCTTCTGTGAGATAATCGTAATAGCGATAAAATTCAAGCGAAAAGGATGGATTATGAACATGAAAAAAAGAAGAGGAATAATATCACTACTTTTGACTCTGGTCATGCTTTTTTCATGTATAGGGATCAGCGGATGCGGAAACATTCCCGGAGGATCAATGTCAAATTATTGGGCACCTGATTCAAGTGCTGCCAAAAGCCTCAGGGATTATGTGACAAAAGTTACAAATAAAATGGATAAAGAGAATTATATCCCGGAAGAGGACCGTATTGCCGTATTTGACATGGACGGAACTCTGGTCTGTGAGACCTATTTTACCTACTTTGACACCATGATGTTTATTAACTACTGTCTGATAGATCATCCTGAAAAAGTATCTGATGAACTTAAGGATGCTGCCAGAGAGATAGAACCGGGATATAGTGCAGGAGAAGCGCTTGCCAGAAATTTTGCCAAGGCATACGCCGGTATGACTATAAAAGAGCTCTATGACTACGCCGTGGAATTTGGCCAGAAGCAGCCGGAGAGCTTTATCAACATGCGCTATCTCGATGGCCCCTACCTGCCTATGGTGGAGTTGGTTAAGTATCTTTATGACAATGGCTTTACCATCTATGTTGTCAGCGGAACAGAACGCACAACCACAAGGGCCATTATTGCTAACTCGCCTTTTAGCGAATATGTTTCCCCTTCGCATATTATAGGAACAGAGTTTGAAGTTAAGGAGAGGGGATACGAAGACGTAGCTTCCAATATGGATTTTAAGTACGCTGACGGAGATGAACTTGTTTTCACCGGTGGATTCGTGCAGAAGAATCTGAACGCCAATAAATCCATTTGGATAGAGCGTGAGATTGGTCAGCGTCCGGTTCTGGCTTTTGGAAACAGCGGCTCTGATACCAGTATGATGAACTATGTTTTGGATAAAAGAAATCCATACCCAGCCCAGGCTTACATGGTTGTGGCAGATGATGATGTCAGGGAGTGGGGTACGCAGAACTGGGAAGAAAAGTCTGCAGAATACATAGAAAAGGGATATGTGCCTATTTCCATGAAAAATGATTTCCTGAAGATATATCCGGATACCATAAAGAGGTCTGATATCCAGTATACTGAGCCTGAAGAGGCAGAGGATGATGCAGCCTGAGGATAAGTGAATTGTCAGAAAAAATGTCTTTTATCAGCATAATTAGCTGTTAAAAGGCATTTTTTTTGATATAGTGGAATATTATCAGGTGCGTCAGGAGGAGAAAAGTATGGAACTAATCAGGGTACAGGATTCAGACTACAAAAAGACTTACGAGCTGTATATGTCTTTTCCTGAAAATGAAAATGGCTACATGAATAATGTCTATGGCTTTGATTATGAGAGGTTTTTGACCTGGATCGAAATGAAGCGGAACTGGTCTATGGGAAAAGAGCTGCCGGAGGGTTTTGTACCGGATACCACCTATGTGCTGGCAGATGGGGATAATTACGTAGGAGTTTTCAACCTGCGCCACTGTCTGAATGACTTTCTCAGGGAAGGACCGGGACATATAGGCTACTGTATATCAAAGAAATACAGGGGAAAGGGATACGCCACGAAAGGTTTGGAGATGACCCTGGAAAAGGCAAGACAGATGTGTATTCATGAGGTGTATATGTCTGTTAATAAGGATAATCCTGCCAGCCTTCGGGTTCAGCAAAAAAACGGTGCGTATATTCATCATGAGAATGATACTGAGTACTTTACAAGAATAGATCAGATAACAGATGGGGCTTCAAGGGAAGAGATTGTCAGCAAATTCTATACTCAGTATGAAGAGGACGGACGCCTGGAGCGATCAGTTCATGGCAGGCTTGAATATGCCACAACCATGAATTACATCCACAGATATGCAGATAAAAATTCAAAGGTGCTGGAAATTGGAGCCGGTACCGGGAGATACTCCATTGCTCTGGCAAAAGAGGGGATGGATGTAACTGCAGTTGAACTGGTGGACAAGAATCTTGAAGTGCTTCGGGAACACAGCAAGGGCATTTCCAATATCAGGGCCCTTAAGGGGGATGCCACAAGGCTGGATGGCCTTTCAGACGATACCTATGATGTTACTCTTGTCTTTGGACCACTATACCATTTGTATGAGCCTGATGAAGTGAACCTTGCAATCGATGAGGCTATCAGGGTAACAAAGCCCGGCGGAGTAATACTGTTTGCCTTTATTTCTGTTTACGCCATCATGTATTCCAACTATTTCTATGGGAACTGGGCTTCCGGTCAGGAGGAAAACTTCACTGAAGATTATAATATCAGGCATTTTAAGGAACAGCTCTTTACCGGCTATGATATCGCTGAATTTGAGCAGCTCTTTGAAGGAAAAAAGGTATCCTGGATAACCACCACAGGCGTAGATGGTCTTATAGAGCCTATAGAACACAGGGCAGATTTTGGCTTTACAGATGAAGATTTTAAGAAGCTCTCTGACTGGTATCTGCATTTTTCTGAGAAAAGAGAACTCCTCGGCAATACCAATCATCTGCTCTATATCTGCCGGAAAGATGTATGAAATGAACAATAAATCATTTGATTCAAAAAGAATAGCATTGGGATATGCAAAGAGGCCATGGCTTCACAAGTCTGTGATAGAGCAGATGAAGATAGATTGTGATCTGGATGAAGACTTAAAATTTAAAAATGGCCTAGATGTGGGATGCGGAGCAGGACTCTCCACGAAAGCGCTACGACTTATTTGCGATAAAGTTACGGGAACAGATATTGCTGATGCAATGGTTGAAGTGTGCAAGGAACTTTATGGAGATGATCCTGCATATTCCTTCTATGTTGCAAAGGCTGAAGAGACTAAGATACCTGAAAAAAAGTATGACATTGTAACAGCTGCCGGATGTATTAACTGGGTGGATGAAAAGAAATTCATGGAGAATATGTCAGATGTTCTTGCAGATAATGGTCTGATCGTTATATATGACTTTGGGATCACAGACAGGATGGCAGGAAATGAAGCTTATACCAGATGGTATCAGGATGAATATCTAAAGAGATTTCCAAAGCCACCAAGGAAAGAAAACAAGTGGACCCAGGATGATCTTCCGGAAGGATTCATCATGGAGAAGCAGACAGACTATGACATGGAATACTCTTTTAAGCTTGATGCATTTGTGGATTTTATGTTGATCCAGTCAAATGTGAATGCTCAGATAGAGAGTGGAAGTATTAGCGCCGAGCAGGCAAGGGACTGGATGATACAGTCTTTATCATCTGTTTTTGGTGATGGGGAAAAACAGCTTATATTCTATGGATACAGCTGGTATATAAGGAAAAAGTAAAACGGATAAGGAAGGATATTACAGGTGTTTGGGGATATTGAATCTAGTGTAGATTGGGAATCAGTCACTCCTGTTTCAAAGGGCTGGTCAAGTGATAAGAAGTACCAGATAAGGACTAAAGAAGGTGAAGAACTGCTCCTTAGAGTGTCAGACATAGAGCTATTTGATGCCAAGAAAAAGGAATTTGAGATAATAACAAAGTATTCAGAGCTTGGCTTCAATATGTCAAAGCCTATAGAATTTGGCACATGCAATGAAGGAAGAAGTGTATATATGCTTCTTTCCTGGGTGGAAGGAAGTGATCTGGAGGAAGCTTTGCCGAAGCTTTCTGAAAAAGAGCAGTATTTATTGGGAAGACAAGCCGGTACTATTCTTCGAAAAATACATTCGGTTCCCCTTGATAAAGACGATATTCCTCAGAAGACCAAGAAAGAAAAAAAGCTACTGCAGCTTTCCAAATACGAGGATTCACAGGTAAGAGTATCTGATGATGAGATAGCTGTTAAATATGTAAAAGATAATATAGACCAGATTTGGAAAGAGCAGCCTGTATATCTTCATGGGGATTATCATCCGGGGAATTTGATCTACATGAAAGATAGCACTATAGGAGTTATCGACTTCAATAGGTGGGAAGTGGGGGATCCCTACGAAGAGTTTTACAAGCTGGAAAGTTTTGGAATTGAAGTCAGCGTCCCTTACTGTATTGGTCAGATAGATGCATATTTTCAGGATGATGTACCAATGGATTTCTGGATTGTAAATGCGGTATATGTCGCACATGCTTCACTTTACTCAATTAAGTGGGCTGAGAAATTTGGTCAGGATGAAATTGATGGCATGACACGAAGAGCAATACAAGCTTTCGATGATTTTGAGAACTTTAAGGAATGTATTCCCAAGTGGTACACGGATAAATATAGAAAGCAGTATGAGGAGGAGTAAGTTTTGAAAAAGAGGGTGATACTAAGTATTTGCGGAATGCTATTGGTACTTTCCGGTTGTGGAGCAGAAAGTGAAACAAAGAATATGGGCTTGTTCCGAATGATAAGGAAGAGAGCGAATATCGTTTTGGAGTATAAAAGATATTAAGATTTTCGAGGTTTTGACTGTTGACAAATAGTGAGATAAAGGAAATTGCATTAAGACAATCTGCAGAGGATATAGGCTGTCAGTCAGATGATTTTATGTTAGATAAGAATATTGTTGTGCCCTTTTGTTTAGGAAAGAACGCGCGAAAGTATTATAAAGAGCCAATTACGAGCAATTTCGTTTCCTACGGGAGTAATATCGTTGCAGCCACAACAGAAGAAGTAGCTGATCTTGTTACAGAGTATATTGGCAAGTTTGAGTTTTATCATTGTTTTGAAACGCCGAATTTGCATTGGCTCAATGACAAGCTTGCAGAGCGAGGACATAAGGTATGCTTCATGGCAGAGTATTACCTTCCCGATGTAAACAGAATACCTGATGCGAAATGCTTGTATGAAACACGCATATTGGTTCAAGAGGACTTCAAGGATTTGTATCTGCCTGAATGGAGTAATGCCCTTTGTAGTGATCGCAAGAATCTGGATGTGCTTGGCATAGGAGCTTACGATAATGACAGACTGATCGGTTTTGCAGCCTGCTCAGCCGATTGTGATGAAATGTGGCAGATAGGCGTGGATGTTCTTCCAGAATATAGACAAAAAGGAATCGCATCAGCTTTGACGAGCAAACTGGCACGTGAAATTTTGAATCGGGGAAAAGTCCCATTTTATTGCTCAGCATGGTCCAATATCAGATCTGCTCGAAATGCAGCAAAAAGTGGCTTTATTCCTGCGTGGGTAGAAATGACTGTCAAGCCGACAGTCATAGTCGATGAGATGAATTTCAGAGGAGAATAAACATTATAAATATCGTGCGAGAAAACCCCTTCCGATGAAATCGGTTGTGGGATGAATCGCACTAGTTTTTCTTTTTGTATTTCCCCGTCTTAATGTATTTGCGTTTGTGTTCTTCTTTGCGTTGATCTTCAATGTATTTCTTAACAGTATCAAGCGAAACACTTCCGGTAGTGGCACAAAAGTAACTTGCGCTCCAGAAGGGGGAATCTCCCCCAAGGTATTTCTCTACGTGTAGTCTATATGTATTCCTTACTTCCTTGGATAATTGTGATTTTAATGAGTTGATGAGCTTCACAGGAGCAACATCAGGTGGCATTGAGATGAGCAGATGCATGTGATCGACATCTGTCTCTGCAGAAATGAGCTCACTGTTCATGCGCCCGCAGAGGTAAGCGGCGTAATTCTTCATGAAATCACCAATCTCATCTGTGATCACTTTCTTTCTGTATTTTGTCACAAAGATCACATGGTATGTGAGTTTGTATACGGAATGTGAGCCCCTTCTGTAGTCATCAAGGTTTTCTGATCTTGTTACTGATTTTGCTGCTGATTTCTGCATATTTTTCTTCATCCAAAAAGAACAAATGTTTGTGTAACTCCGAAATATGTGCTATAATACTAACTATAGAATACTAATAAGGAATTTACAACCGTGTACAGAACAAGGCAATACAGGATAAACCAAAACCACATACTCTATGACTATTTCAGGGATATCTGCAGATCATCAGCCATCCTGTACAACAGGGCAAATTTCATCTTAAGGCAGTATTCGTCATCGGTCGATTCAATGGCCATGTTCAAGCCTCTTTTTCCAAATCAGATGGTAGTTTACAAGCTCGTAAGGGATAGTCTCTTTGGAACCAAATATCTTGGTGACAGCAAGTGGCTTTCATATAATGCCCTTGATCATCTGCTAAAGGTAACAAGGGATAAGGCATACTATGCCCTTCCGGCCCAGGCTAATCAGCAGATATTGAAACTTCTTCTCAGAGACTATAAGTCTTTCTTTGAAGCTGTAAAAGTTTATGGCAGGAATCCTGGGGCATTTACTGGTCGCCCCAAGATGCCGGGATATATGTCACAGGGATCATTCAAGACAGCTGTCCTGACTAATCAGATATGCAGGATCAAGGATGGGTATCTAAAGTTTCCGGGGACAAAGGATAGGCTGTCTCTTGGCCAGCTCCCTGAAGAAGTGTGCCTTAAGGAAGTCCGTATAAAGCCCGGTGGAAACAGCTTTGTTCTGGATGTAGTTCTTTCAGTGCCTGACAAAGGGATAATCCCCATGGCTGATAAGGATATCCTCGCTGACCTTTCGGCTGTAGAGGATCTGAAAAATCTGAGAGTGATGGCTATAGATCCTGGAACAGACAATATCGCCGCTGTTGTAAACACTTTTGGTGCAAGACCATTTGTGATAAAGGGCGGTGTGATCAAGTCAATCAACCAGCTTTACAACAAAGAGATGAAAAGACTCTCTTCCTGTGCCATGACATGCAACAAGAGGTACAGGACAAGGAAAATGAAGGCTCTTACTGAAAAGAGGAACAGAAGGATAAAAGATCAGTTCCATAAGGTGAGCAGACATCTGGTAGACTATGCAAGGGATAACCATGTAGACATAGTGGTGATGGGCCATAACACATACCAGAAACAGAAAATAGGTATAGGAAATGTCAATAATCAGAACTTTGTGCAGATACCAATGCTGATATTTGCAGACATGCTCAGATACAAACTTGCTGAATATGGTATAAGGTTTGTCCTTACAGAAGAAAGCTACACATCAAAGGCAGACTACCTTGCAAAGGACTATATCCCTGTATATAAAAAGAATGCGAAGGATAACCCCAATTTTTCAGGAAAGCGGATACAGAGGGGACTTTACAAGCACTACGATGGTACAATAACAAATGCAGACATAAATGGAGCTGCAAACATCTTAAGAAAAGTATTCCCAAAGGTAAGCCAATGGGATAGGGGTATAGTGGACATGCCCTGTTCTGCAGGGTGCGTAGAGCATCCTGCAGGTTCATGCCGCCATGCGGCATAACAGAAACCCTTTCCGACGTGGAGTCGGTGGGGGTAGTTCATAGGATAGCCATATTAGAAGCCTAATTATTCCGTAACCGGGCGGAATAACCCTACAATAATTGCCGAATATGATATTTACCGCATAATAGACGCATATTATTATATAAAAAAGAGAAAACAATTATGATTTTCGTGGAGGGTATTTCTATGTTATTGAAAAAAAAGTGTTGAAGCAAAAGTATTAAGTAAAAATATCGAAGAATTAGAGGAACCACCAGTATTTGCCGCTTCAGGTGCTAACACGATGCTTGGAATGGCAGCAATGCAAGATGAAAATAAAACTATGTGGGACAGGGTAACACGCTATTGGGTATCTTTCTCGGCTGGAGATAAAACAAAAGAGTTTCAGGTAGAACGTCAGATTTACGATTTGCTTAATGTTGGAGAAGAGGGAACACTAGTATATTCAGGTACAAAATTCATTTCTTTTGAATAAAACAAGGTGGCCACATATGATAAATATACTTTTTATGTGCCACGGCACTCCGAAGGAATGACAATGCAGGCTTTTGCATAATGGAGCAAAGTTTTGCAGATTATAGTAGATAAATAAAAAGATACTACCAACCTTACTACTAAGGCACGTAGTATCGATGCTTAATGAATAGTATTTGATTCTATTTAGATTTGTTGAAAATATAGCTGACGGAGATGCCGAGGTCCTTATCACCTGGGTTCCGTGAATAAAGCAAAGATTGTACAGGTAGCTGGTAAGGCTGCCTGTTTTTTTGTGTTTTTATGCATTTTTTATTTAATTTTATTAAAAAAATATTAAACGTAAAACAATGCATTATTTAGCTATATAATGTATGTGGGTGAATATTTATTATATTGAAAGGAGTGTCGTTATGTCAAGGACAACTGAAAACAAGAAGAATAAGGTCAGTTTTTTCAAATCTATTCCGGTTCAGATTTTGTTCTTTAATATTCTGATGTTGCTGGTATTTAACATAGTAAGCTACATTGTTAACGATGGAATATCATCCATGTCTGACAGTGCTCAGGGTATAATTGCCGGAGTAACCGAGCTGGTTCATAAAGAGGGAACAGTTAAGGAAGATCTGGCCAGGATTGACGGAACGATCCAGAGCGCACTGGGACTATGGTCATATTACACTGATGCTGATAAAGAGAGAATCGGAAGCGAGCTTAAATCCTACGAGAGCGAAGTGACCACTCTTGTAAAAGAAATCGGCGATGAGTTTACTATGTATGGCAATCCAAACGCAACGACACAGCTTGATGCTTCGGCAAATGCTCTTATTGCGAACGTTGATGAAGTGTTCAATATCATGATGACAACTGGCGATGGACGTGTTGCCTCGGAGATACTTACCGGAGATTATATGACTAACATGGAAGGTGTCAAAGCAGGCATGACAACCCTTGATGCATCGGTGGAGGCACTTCAGGGTAATGTTGTAAATTATATGGCACAGTCAAGAAGTAAGATAACTGTCATGAATGTAACAGGAATGGTTGTGTTTATCGTGTGCCTTCTTTTGAACCTCTATGTTTCATTTGTTCTTATCACCAAAGTTATTGTTAAGATTTCCGACTCTGTTCAGGAAATTATAAATGATATCAACTCCGGAAAGGGTGACCTTACAGCAAGAGTAAATGTTAAGACCGGAAATGAGCTTGTATTTATAAGAGACGGCATAAATGATTTTATTGAAACCCTGCAGGGCGTAATGAAAGATGTTAAGAGCGGAACACTCATTCTTACAGATTCCGCAGACAAGATGACCTCACAGATCGCTTTGGCTAACGACAACATCACCAACACATCAGCGGCGCTTGAGGAGCTTTCAGCCAGCATGGACAATGTGTCAACTACAGCTTCTCACATTAAGGAGCAGCTCAATGATGTAAGAGATGCGGTGGAGAGCATCAACGATGAGGTTGCTTCAGGAAAAGAGCGTGCAGGCGAGATCCAGAAGGAAGCTGATACCATTAAGAATGAGGCTATGCAGAAGAAGGAGAATACAGGTGCCAGAGTTGAGGCGCTCAGCAAGACCCTTGATGAGTCAGTAAAGGAAAGTGAGCAGGTTAATCAGATCGGAGAACTTACCAAGGTTATCCTCGATATAGCTTCCCAGACAAACCTTCTTGCACTTAACGCCAGCATTGAGGCTGCAAGAGCAGGTGAAGCCGGCAAGGGCTTTGCGGTAGTTGCGCAGGAGATCAGTGCACTTGCCGATAACAGCAGACAGACAGCCGGAAATATTCAGACTATAAGTGAGAATGTGACAAAGGCTGTTCAGGAGCTTTCGAATAATGCCATCGAGGTTGTAGATTTTATCAACAATACTGTTATTGCCGATTATGAAGCCTTTGTTGAGACAGGAGAGAAATACGAGAGTACAGCAGAGATAATGAATGAAATTCTTGAAGGCTTTACTGAGAAGGCAGACTCTCTTGATAACACAATGCACAGCATGGCAGACTCAATTCTTACAATCACCGATTCCGTTGAAGAGTCCACACAGGCCATCAGCCTTTCAGCTTCCAACTCTACGGAGATTGTGGGAGAAATTCAAGAAATCGGAGAGGCCATGGATAATAACAATCAGGTTACGAACAAACTTAGCGACAGTACAAAGAAGTTTATAAACGTATAATACTATTTTTTATAAAGTGGCACAGCTATTATAGGCTTACTATACGCGTTTTTCTATATTCTGAGGGCGTCAGATCATATATTTTTTTAAATACTTTCACAAAGTAATTGTTGTCAGAATATCCGACGTAGCTGCTGATCTCCTGGACCGGAAGATCTGTCTTTTTCAGGAGTCCGGCAGCTTTTTTGCATCGCATAAGTGCGATGTACTCCGTCATGGTCCCGCCGGTTTCTTTTTTGAACACCTTAGACAGGTGAGAGATGGACATACTGGCATTTGCCGCCAGATCATCGTTTGATATATGGTCCCCCAGATGAAGATTGATGTATTCCATTACCCTCTGAATGGGGGGAGAATACTTGTCCAGAGACAGCTTGTGGTTGTGAACAGCTTTTGTCAGCTCAACGATCATATCGATCTGATAGCGCTTCTGAAGTTCTGCATTGTTTGTAGCTGATGAAAGCTGGGTGTATTTTTGGGTTATCTCATCTATTGTAATGACTGAAAGACCTGATTCTTCCGCAGCTTTTCTGGAAAGAGCTTTAAGTATTGCCAGACCATAGCCCGAGGCATAGTAGTTAAGAGTCTCTTTGGAAAAATCGGAAAGAGCCTCCGGACCGGACAATTTTTCAAATGCGGACAGGATGTTTTTGGTATCCCCGTTTCTTATCATCGAAAGGAACTGCTTTTCCTGATCATATCTCCTGTAGATTTCACTGTAATTCTTCTCGGACAGTTCTGTCTTATCATCTTCTTCAGATACATCCTGAATAAATCCCGATAGTCTTCTGTATGAATACTCACTTTCCGTAGGGGAAAAAGAGATTATGCATTTATTTACAACACTGGTGATCTGCTCGGTATACACAATGGGAAATGCTGTGTAATACAGCTTAAACGCCAATGATTTGGATGAGGATTCATCGTTTTTTGCAAGTACGGTTTCTGTCTTAAGCTCTGAATATTTCTCTTTTACATAAGGTCCGATTATATAAATCCTGTTATCAAACGTAAAAAAGGACAAGCAGATACCGAGCTGGTCTATGAGCTCATAGATCATGCTTTCTTTGGAGGAGGACAGAAGATAGTAAAGCGCCTTGCTTGTAAACATGGGCTGCATCTTTATGCTGAAGCAGTATTTCTTTTCAAAGGCGTAAAGAGAGCTGTCCATGTCTGTTGCATCCGTGACATCCACAGAGAGCAGGTTTTTTAAAAGAGCTGAAAAAAGAGTGTGGTCCATATTTATTCCTCAAAACAATAAGATAATACTAATCGGGATAAAATAATTCTAACATATTGTGAAACTAAATGATACCATGACCATAACAGGAAAGCTTTCAAAGATTATCATGCAACTGAAAGGGGTTAATAATGGGTAAGGACAAATCTCTGATAAGAGAAGAAAATGGGGTAACCTATAAAAGAGCTAAAACCTGGCATATTGCGCTTGCGATGATGACAGGTGCAGGGCAGATGGCATTTTATCTGCTGATGAATGGTGCAACATATATTGGAAATTCCAACTTTGGAATTCTTGTTGCAGTTACAGGACTTATTATCACAGGATCAAGGCTTTTGGATGGAATTACAGACCCGGTAATAGCTTTTTTCCTGGAAAGATTTAATTCCAGATTTGGAAAAGTAAGATTTTCAATTATGTTTGGATGGCTTCTTATGGCTATTGCTACGACGCTGATGTGCAATATAGGGGCAAAGCTGTCACTTACGGGCGCAGCAGGAATAGCATTCTTTGTTCTCTGTTATGTGATCTATATCATTGGTTATACATTCGTAAGTATAGCCGGCCAGATCAACATGAACATTCTGACCAACGATCCTAAGCAGCGTCCTACAATCGGTGTCTGGAGTACAGCATATTCATATCTGGTTCCGATGATCATGAGCGTTGTGGCATCGGCTGTGATTCTCCCAAGATTTAATAACATTCAGGGAACAGAATACTTCGCAACTTACAATGTAGTGGTAATACTTGTTTCACTCTTTTTCTACATTCTGGCATGCATAGGAATTGCTCCATATGACATTCCCGAGAATTTCGAAGGAATCAAAAAGGATGGCGAAACCGATGAAAAGCCAAGCTTTAAGGATATGCTGGCTCTGATCATAGAAAACAAAGAGCTTCAGAGATTCATCATGGCTGCAACATCCGATAAGCTGGCTCAGACAATAGGCTCTGCAGCGGTAGTATCCACGATGCTTAACGGAATCATGCTTGGATCAATGGCTATTTCATCAATTCTTTCTGCTGTGGCAATGCTTCCATCCATTATTTTCGCGATCATAGGTGCGAAGATTGCCGGCAAACAGGGTAGCAGAAAGGTCATGATCGACTGGACCAAGAATTGTATCGGACTGAATATCGCATTTGCAGTATATCTTTTATTCACACCTACAACTCTTGTGGGAACAGTATTCGGTGGCAACTTATCAAGCGGAGCAGTTCTCATGGCAATCACTTATGTACTCTTTACATTTGGAAATAACGCAATGAAGATGGTTGTTTCTGTATCAACAAGCGCGTTCAGAATGGATGTTGTTGACTATGAGATGGATCGCTCAGGAAAATACATGCCTGCGACAGTATCCGCTACTTACAGCTTTATTGACAAAATAGTTTCATCCTTTGGTGCAACTATCGCAACACTCATGATCGGACTTATAGGATATACAACTACAGCGCCTCAGCAGGGTGATCCGCTTACCTTCGGCGTCAGAGTTATGACCGTAATACTTCTTATCGGATTCCCTATAGTGGGATGGATCTGCACACTTCTGGCAATGAAGAATTCTGAGCTCACATACGAGAAGATGGAAGAGATCCAGAAGAGTATCGGCGAGAAGAAAAAGGCTGCAATGGGTCAGTAAAAAACTGGAGAGGTGAAACATGCGAACAACAATTCTTTGGAATGATAACTGGATATTTGAAAAAGAGGGAAAGAGCAAAAGCATAACTCTTCCTCATACCTGGAATGCTGTTGATGGACAGACGGGGCCTGAGCAGTATTACAGAGGAACCTGCCTTTATAAAAAGACATTTGAAAGACCGGTAATGGAAGAGGGACAGCGGGTGTTTGTGGAATTTCGAGGCGCTAACTCCTCTGCAAAAGTTGTTTTAAACGGCCGTGAGGTTGCGAGCCATGATGGCGGATATTCCTGCTTTAGGACGGACATTACAGAGGCACTTTCAGATTTAAATGAGATGGTAGTTTCTGTTTCCAACGAGCCCAATACAAGGGTGTATCCACAGAAAGCGGATTTCACTTTCTATGGTGGCATTTACAGGGATGTTTATCTTGTGGTTGTGGATGAAAAGCACTTTGACATGGACTATTATGGTGGAAAAGGACTGTACGTCACACCAAGACTAAACGGAAATGAAGCTGAAATTGAAATAAAGGCATACACGAGCGGCGGAGAGCGCGTAAGAATATCAATAGATGCTGTAACAGAGCAGGAGTTTGAGGTGGTTCCGGCAGAGGATGCATCCTGTGGATATGTTGCCTGTGGTAAGATCACGATAAAAGAGCCACATTTATGGAACGGTCTCAAGGATCCGTTCTTGTACAACATAACAGCAACTCTTTTGGATGGAACAAAAGAGTGTGACAGAATTTTTGACAGATTTGGAGTAAGAGAGTTTCATGTTGATCCTCATAAAGGATTTTTCCTCAATGGAGAAAGCTATCCGCTTCGAGGCGTTTCACGACATCAGGACAGGGCAGGAGTTGGCAATGCACTGACAAAAGAAATGCACAAGGAGGACATTGATCTCATCCTCTCCATGGGTGTCAATTCCATAAGGCTTGCACATTATCAGCATGATCAGTACTTCTATGATCTTTGTGATGAAAAGGGAATAGTAGTATGGGCTGAGATTCCATATATCACTGTACATATGGACAGTGGAAGAGAGAACACCATATCTCAGATGAAAGAGCTGATAAGCCAGAATTACAATCATGCATCGATAATGTGCTGGGCACTTTCAAATGAAATCTCTTTGCAGGGTGTTACTGAAGATCTTTTGGAGAACCACAGGATATTAAATGATATTGTCCACGAGATGGATCCTATCAGATATTCTGCCATGGCAAATCTGTTCCTTCTTGAGACAGACTCGCCTCTTGTAACACTGCCTGATATTCGCGGCTACAACCTCTACTATGGCTGGTATGTAGGCGAGATGGAGGACAATGACAAGTGGTTTGACGATTTCCATAATCAGCATCCCGATGTGGCAATAGGACTTACGGAGTATGGCGCAGATTCAGTAATTACGCTTCAGTCTCCAATACCTGAAAAAGGCGATTATACAGAGAGCTATCAGGCTGTTTATCACGAGCATATGCTTGAAATGTTCAGCACCCGTCCATATATCTGGGGAACATATCTTTGGAATATGTTTGAATTTGCTGCAGCAGGACGAGATGAGGCAGGAGATCCGGGCAAAAACCACAAGGGTGTCATCACCTTTGACAGAAAGCAGAAGAAAGACGCCTACTACATTTATAAAGCATGGTGGTCAGATGAGCCTTTCATCCATCTTTGCGGAAAAAGATATCACGACCGCATCGAGGATAACACAGAGATTAAGGTATATTCAAACCAAAAGTCCGTAACTCTCTTTGTTGACGGCGTAGAAGTAGGAAACGCAAGTGGAGAACACATCTTTAAGTTTAATGTTCCCATAAGCGGAGTTCATACCATAAAGGCTGTGAGCGGAGAACTTTCGGATGAGATGGAGATAACAAAGGTTTCCGAGCCCAATCCGACATATTTTGCACCGGATAAAAAGGTCAGAAACTGGTTTGACAAGAAAGATGAGCCTGAGGAAAAAGAGGGATATCTCTCCCTTTCAAGTACAATGGCAGAGATTCAGGCCATACCTGAAGGAAAAGCAATTCTCGACAGGATGATGGCAGCAATGACATCAAGAACAGCAGGCGGAATGGGAGAGGGCGTAGAGATTTCAGAAGCAATGCAGCAGATGATTGCCCGCCAGCCCCTTAAGAAGCTCCTGCAACAGGGCGGAATGGATATAGAATCTGACGAGATTAAGGCACTTTCAAATGCTCTTATGAATATTAAAAAGCAGTAAAGAACACAAGAGGTGTTAGATGGAAGCGGCGAAGATTTTTGAAAAAGCAAAGTGGATATCACCTGAAACCGTGGCAGAACCTGATAAGAGAAAGGGAGCAGGCTATTTAAGGACTACATTCTCTTATAAAGAGGGGAAAGTTAGCATATATGCTACGGCCCATGGTTTGTATGAAATATTGATAAATGGCCGGAAAATTACGGATGCACGACTGACACCGGGATGTGATGAGTATGATAAAAGGCTTCAGTATCAGGAGTATGAGATCACTGAAGTGCTAAAGCCCGGTGAAAACGAGATATTTATAACGCTTGGTGATGGCTGGTACAGAGGATGCAACGGGATTGACGGTGTGAGAAATCTGTACGGAGAGGATATTTCATTTCTGTGCGCGATAATAGGCGATGGAGACATGGAGAATCCGATACTTGTCACGGATTGCAGCTGGGATGCCTGTGAAAACGGGCCCATTAAGCTTACGGACCTTGAACTGGGAGAAACTTGTGATGCCGGTTCGGGCTTTGGTGAGTGGCATAAGGCAAGAGAGATGTCTTTTGACAAAGGGAATCTTATAGCCCAGACATCGCCGTTTGTTACGGAACATGAAATGTTTGAAGGAAGGCTCATCACTACTCCGAGCGGAGAGAGCGTATTTGATTTCGGACAGAACCTTGCAGGTTATACGTTTTTTGTTGTAGAAAACGCCAAAGGCGGTGAGAAGATCTGCCTCGTTCACGGTGAAACCCTGGATGAAAACGGAAACTTCACGATCAGTAATTTCCAACCCGGAGACAGGAACAAATCAGGCGGAATAAAACAGGAAATAAACTATATCTGCAAGCCGGGCAGGAATGAGTTTAAGCCTCATTTTTCGATGTTTGGATTCAGATATGCAAAGATAACGGGTGATATTTTGCCGTCTGACATCCAAATAAAGAGCATTGCTGTTTATTCGGACATGAAGGAAACCGCGAGGTTTGAATGTGGCGTGGATGAAGTAAACAAGCTCTTTAAAAACAGTGTATGGTCTATGAAGTCAAACTTCTGTGACATTCCTACTGATTGTCCCACAAGGGAGAGAGCCGGCTGGACAGGTGATGCGGCGGTCTTTGTGAGGACCGGTGCGTACCTTATGGACTGCAGGGGAGTTTACGAGAAATGGCTTGCGAACGTGAGGATAGGGCAGCATTCAGATGGCAAGATGGCGTATATCTGTCCCAAGAACTCAAATCCGGGCAAGATAGCAGAGATGTTCTCGGCTTCTGTCGGATGGGGCGATGCGGCGGTTCTTGTGCCCTGGAATCTGTACAGAATATATGGCGATGAGCAGATACTTAGAGACAACTATGAAATGATGAAGAAGTGGGTGGATTTCCTCGGAAGAAGAGCAGGAAAGAGCAAGCTCAAGAACCGCTTTGGAAAGAACCCTTACAGGAAATACATCATCGATACCGGAATGGACTACGGTGAGTGGTGCGAGCCGGGGGCAGATGTTATGAAGACCATGATGTCTGCATTCAAGGATGGCCAGCCTGAAGTGGCAACAGCTTACTATGCATATTCATCTGGGATTCTCGCCAAAATATCAGAGTTCCTTGGAAATGGCGTCGATGCGGATAAGTACAAAGAGATCTCGGAAAAGGCGACTGAGGCATACAGATATCTGGTTCTGAAAGACGGGCATATAAGATCTGACAGGCAGTGCGAATACGTAAGGCCTCTTGCGTTTTGTCTTTTACCTGTAAAAGAGGCAGTGGAAGCTGCTAAAGACTTAAATGAGCTGGTAGTGAAAAATGACTATCATCTTAATACAGGCTTCCTTTCAACACCTTTCCTGTGCAGCGTGCTTGCAGATTACGGTTATGTGGATACTGCATACAGACTGCTGTTGCAAAAAAGCTATCCTTCGTGGCTCTATGCGGTGGAGAAAGGTGCTACCACTATCTGGGAGACGTGGGATGGTATCAGGGAAGACGACACTGTACATGATTCGCTGAATCACTATTCCTACGGAGCTGTTTCCGGATGGCTTTTGTCCGGTGTCTTGGGAATCAGATACGATTTTGACAAAGTCCTGATAAAGCCTCTGCCGGATGAAAGACTTAAGTTTGCAAAGGGCTACTATGATTCGCCGAAAGGCCGCATAGTTTCTGAATGGAAATATATTGAGAGCTCGAATTCTTTTGCCTACCGTTTTGAAATTCCTGAAGGAATGGGAGCAGAGTTAGAGCTCCCCGATGGGGAAAAGAGAATTCTGACAAGCGGAAGTTATGAGATTTAAATTATGGAGGATAGGAAAATGAACAAGTTCGAGAACGGATTTATGCTGGGCGCTTCTACTGCAGCCCACCAGGTTGAAGGAAACAATACAAATTCAGATTACTGGGTAATGGAGAATATGGAGTATTCACAGTTTGTTGAGCCTTCACTGGATGCTGTGGATCACTATAACAGATACGAAGAAGACATCAAGATGCTTGCGGATGCAGGCCTTAACACGTACAGATTCTCTGTTGAATGGGCACGTATTGAGCCTGAGCAGGGCAAGTTTGATGAAAAGGAGATCGAGCATTACAGGAAGATGATCAAATGCTGCAGGGACAATGGTGTTGAGCCGGTTATTACCCTCATGCATTTCACATCACCTGTGTGGCTTATAAAACTGGGAGGCTGGGACAATGAGCAGGTTGTAGAGCTTTTTGCCAACTATGCAAGGTTCGTCACAGAGCAGCTTGGAAGCGAGATAAAGTATATCTGCACCATAAATGAGGCCAACATGAGACTTCAGATAGGCGCTCTCATGGAGAGATTTAAGAAGCAGATGATGGCGAAAATGGCAAATGCAGCCAAAAGCAGTGGTGACTCCATGGAGGGACAGGTTCAGGTTGGACTTAATCTCTCTGACCCGATGGAGAAAATGAAGCTGGCAGCAATGGAGAATGCCAAAGTATTCGGAGATCCTCAACCGCATACATTTGTTTCTGCAACAGATGCAAATGGCGATATGATAGTTATAAAGGCGCATCAGGCAGCCAGGGAAGCAATCAAGGCTGTTAATCCGGATATTCAGGTTGGTATTACGCTTTCCCTGCACGACTGCCAGTACATAGAAGGTGGCAAGGAGCGCGCAGACAGCGACTGGAATGAGGAGTTTAGCCATTACATTCCTTATATCAAGGATGATGATTTCTTTGGACTTCAGAACTATACCAGAACAACTTACGGCCCTGATGGAATAGTGCCTGTTCCGGAGGGAACACCCATGACACAGATGGATTATGAAGTATATCCTGAGGCTCTTGAGCATGTAATAAGACGTGTACATGGAGAGATGCCAAATGTTCCGATCATGGTTACCGAAAATGGAATAGCAACAGCAGATGATAAGCAGAGAGTTGAGTTTATCGACAAGGCAATTGAGGGTGTTCAGAGCTGTATAAATGATGGAATTCCTGTCATCGGATACTGCCACTGGTCACTTATCGATAATTTTGAGTGGCAGAAAGGTTATGCGCTGACATTTGGTCTTTGCGCAGTTGACAGGAAAACACAGATCAGGGCACCAAAGCCCAGTTTGAAGCATCTTGGAGGCTATTTGAAATAATGAAAGACACAGTACTGACGGGTGTGCAACAGATAATGATCGGAAGCAGATGCAATAGTTATGAGAGTGCACTCAGCACACTTCAGAGCATCAAGAGTGCCGGCTATGACGGCATTGAACTAAATGACTTCATGATCAAGCCAACGCCTTTTATTGTGAGGCTGCTTACAAAATTTGCCGGTATGCCCACTGGTAATGGCGGAAAACTCGATTGGAAGAAGCTGATCTCAGAGAGCGGCCTGAAAGTAATAAGCCTGCACAGCTATCTGAACAGCATTGAAGAAAACCCTGAGGCTGTTGCTAAAGAAGCCATGAGCTTTGGAACAGATACCGTTGTTATAACCGGTATGTACAGGTTTGATTACGGGAATGCTTCTGAGGTAAAAAAACTTGCTGAGAGGCTTAATAAGGCGGGAGAAGCTCTTTTACCCTATGGAGTAAAACTTCTTTATCATAATCACAATGTCGAGTTACAGAAGGTCTCAGAAGAAAAAACTGCATTGGACTTTATCGCCGCGAACACCGACCCCGGATATGTTAACTTCGAACTTGATACCTACTGGCTTGCAGACGGAGGAGCAGATGTTACTGCCCTGGTGAAAAAACTGTCAGACAGAATGGTAATGTGGCATATAAATGACAGAGGCTGCAGAAAACAAGGACCGTTCATTACGCCTATTCTCAAGGAAGATGCGGCCGAACTAGGAACAGGGAATATGGCCCTTGGCAGTATTTTGGAGACTGTACAGGAGGCTGCCAAAGTAAAGGCAATTGTATTGGAAACTCATAAAAACTGGATTGACAATGATCCGATAAAAAGTCTGACTCTTAGCGCGCAGTGGTTTAAGAAAAACAAATTGATTTCCTCATGATTTTACAACGTGATATGGAAATCACACGTCGGTAAGATTACGCCTCATGTTTGCCGCCATTCATTTTGTAGCAACATGGCTAAGTCAGGGATGAATCCGAAGACACTGCAATATATTATGGGACATTCAGACATAGGTGTAACGCTTAATACCTATACACATTTTTCTATCGATGATGCCAAATAAGAGATGGGAAGAATCTGTGCAAATGCCTGATAAATACTGAGTTGTACGGAGCAATGAATTGCAACTTGTCGTTAGGGTAATCGGGTAAACAACAATAATAAAAATGTCGGTTGACTGTATAGTTGATCGACATTTTTTATTGACAACACGCATCGCGTATGCATATACTGATAATACGCAATGAGTATAAATGCATTGAATGAACGGGGTGACTTGCATGGATAGCAGAGATTATTTGATAGAATTAAGAAACAGTACTGGAATGTCGAGAAAAGAGTTTTGTGCGTATTTTGAAATTCCGTATCGTACACTGCAGGATTGGGAATTGGGAAATAGAAAAATGCCAGATTATCTTTTGAGATTGATGGCGTATAAAATCGAGATGGAAAAACTTGCAGGTGATAGCAATAGGAGTGGGGAAAAGGGGAAAAACGATGATGGAAGATAAGGTACAATTATTCGAAAATCAGCCTATTAGAACGGCTTGGGTAGAGGACGAAGAAGAGTGGTATTTCTCAATAGTTGATGTGGCGGGTGTTTTAACTGAAAGTAAGGATCCGACTACATATTGGAGGAAACTAAAGCAAAGACTGAAAGAAGAAGGAAATGAAACCGTGACAAATTGTCACGCTTTGAAAATGACTGCTAAAGATGGGAGAAAGCGATTTACTGATGTAGCAAATACTGAACAACTTCTAAGAATTATCCAGTCAATTCCTTCCAAGAAGGCTGAACCATTTAAGATGTGGCTTGCACAGGTTGGTCGTGAAAGGATAGAGGAGACGATAGACCCTGAGCTTACGATAGATCGCGCTTTGGAAACATATGCAAGACTTGGATATGACGCAGACTGGATTAATCAAAGACTTCAGACAATTCGTGCAAGAAAAGAGCTAACGGATCAGTGGAAAGGTCATGGTGTTAAGCAGGGAAAAGAGTTTGCTATCTTGACAGATGAAGTTACCAGAGCCTGGTCAGGCATGTCAACAAGACAGTACAAGAATCTTAAGGGGCTCAAAAAAGAAAACCTAAGAGATAACATGAGTACTCTTGAGCTTGCATTAAATATGTTGGCAGAAGCAACTACTACTGAGCTAACTAAAGTACATAATCCGCAGGGACTTGATGAAAACAAAACGATAGCAAAAAGAGGCGGACAGATTGCTGGAGATGCCAGAAAGAATATTGAGGCAGAAACCGGTAAGCCCGTCATCACAAGTCAAAATGCGATGCAACTTAATGATGCTGTTGTTGGGCTTATAGAGAACATTATAGATATCGAGTATGAAAATGATAATGAAAATGGAGAATGATGTGCACAAACAGTGAGGGTAAGCTTTTGGAATTTACCCTGTTTTTTACCCTTTTTGCCGACTAATTTACACCAAGATATGCCATCTTATGCGGTGTAAGCCACAAAATAACAAAAACACAAAATGCGGGAAACCGCAGAAATAGAGGGCTTTAGAGCAATGATAAGAATTTTATTCGTCTGCCACGGCAATATATGCCGTTCCACAATGGCAGAGTTTGTGATGAAGGACATAGTGAATAAACAGGGGCTATATGACAGCTTCCACATTGAGTCTGGTGCAACACACACAGATGAGATCTGGAATGGAATGGGGAGTCCGGTGTATCCCCCTGCAAGGGCGAAGCTGAGGGAACATGGGATTGGAACAGATGATAATGAGCTGGGAGTTAGTGAGAAAAGAGCTAAGCTCACCACCAGATCTGATTATGCTAAATACGATTTCATTATCGGAATGGACAGCGCCAATATTCGCAATATGAACCACATCTACGGAGGAGACCCTAAGGGGAAGATCTTCAAGATGCTGGATTTCACAGATAGGGACGGAGACGTGGCTGATCCCTGGTATACCGGAAACTTCGATGCTACCTGGCGTGATGTGTCTGAGGGCTGCCACGGGCTTTTCCGTGCTATCCTGACAGATCCAAAGTATGCGAAGGTGCTTCAAAGCTCCATAGAAGACTGGGATGATGAACCTCAGGAACGAGGCCTTATCCACGATGATTTTCCACGAGGCTGACAGGACAATAAATCTATAAAGACCGCTGTATAGGCTACTTATGTAACCTGTACAGCGTTTTTTTGCAGCACACGGATAATAATTTTTTAATAATTTAGGTACGTTTGCCATGATATTATGTTATTAGTGGGATTACGTGAAAAAATGTGTGCCGGTCAAATGACCGGGTCAGGAGATGAAAAAAATGATTGTAGCAATGCTTTTTGTAGAATTCATCTTTTACAGCTTTTTAGGATGGGTATGGGAATCTATATACTGCACGATTATGGAAAAAAAGTGGGCTGACAGGGGATTTTTGTTTGGACCAATCTGCCCCATATATGGTTCCTGTGTCATAGGAGTCACAGTACTTTTTAGCCTTATCCCGGCATTGTCGGATCCCACATTCCCTGTTTGGGGCACCTTCATCATATGCCTGATCGGAAGCGCTATTGCAGAGTTCGCTACCAGTTGGGTTCTGGAAAAGAGATTTAACGCCAGGTGGTGGGATTACAGCTCTATGCCACTTAATATTCAGGGCAGGATATGCCTTCCTGTGAGCATCTGCTTTGGCCTTGCAGGAGTAGCGATCGTGAAGTGGCTTTTACCCTTCATGTCCGGATTACATCAGACCATACCGGAGATCATATATGTGATCCTGGGCCTTGTTCTTGCCGGTATCTTCGGCGCAGACTTCGCCCTGACTGAGGCGAGCCTTTCATCCCTGCTTAAGGATGTTGAGAGAATGCATGCTGAGTTTTGTGAGAGATCCCAGGCTAATTATGAGAAAGTCCATGACGAAGTTGTTTCCATTGAGACAAGGGTTAATGAAGGTAAGCAGGCTATGGCTGAGCGCGTCAGTGGAGCAAAAGAGAATCTCTCAAAACTCCACGCTAGTGGTCTTTCCTTCAACGAGAGAAGGATCCTTGGCAGTATCGACAGATTTACTCCCAGTAAAAAACGTACCGATGACCAGAATAATACACGCCTGATGCTTACCAAGGAAATGAAGAGCTTTGCCAGAGAACACAAAGCAAAAAGAAAAGATGCGTAAAAGAATTCTTGCCATAATAACAACCCTTATGCTATCAGCAGCCATAACATGCTGCGGACAAAGTGACACGGCAAAGTTGCCAAAGGGCTTTCAGAAACTGACTTCCAAGGGCGATATTTCTTTTGATTACACTCTGTATAGCCCCGAAGAGGGAAAAGAGCTACCGGTAGTAATTTACTTCCATGGCTTCGGAGAAACCTATTCCGTCATGGACACAAAGGTAGTTACAACCCTGACGGGGGATGAGAACCAGGCCCTTCATCCATGTTTTGTTCTTTCACCATGCATTGAGGATGATGTGTACCTTGCCCAGTCAGACAGGGATAAGCTCTACATCGCCGTAAAGAACATAGTAGACAAAATGGCCTCTAAGGGCAGCATAGATCCAAATAGAATATATGTCTGTGGCAATTCCTTCGGAGGTCTTGCTACAGTTGAGTTTACTGAAAAGTATGCAAAAGATGTGGCAGCAGCCATCGTTATGTGTCCGGCCCTTAGCTATTCTCAGGATTCCACTAGAAATCTTGAGCTTATGAAGGACGTTCCCACATGGTTTGCACATGCCACAAACGACAACGTGATTCCAGTCACCATAAGCAAATCGGCTGTTGAAACCCTTGAAAGAATGGGAGCTAAGGATGTTTGCCTGACAGAATTCACAGATAAAGAGATGCTTTCTGTTGGGGCTCTGACCGGCTACCATCAGGCAGACTATGCTGTAATGGCTTATCCGGAGTTTGCCGACTGGCTCTTTAACCAATCAAAATAATCAGAAAATATTAAGCAGGAGGGAAAACCATGTGTGGTGGAGATCTCTATAAACAGCAACAAAAGAAATCTAATGAAATTCATGTGCCTAAAAGTCTAGACGATATAAACGCTCAGATGCCTGAGGTGTTCCATCTTCAGCCCCCGGACCCTGAAATGATGAAGAGGTCAAAGGAGGCTTCCGTAAAATCAGTCAAAGAGAAAGACTATGTCTCTGAGAAGCTGAAGAAGATGGAGGAGGCTGACGAGGAGAAGCAGAATGAAAGAAAGATTCATGGTCAGCACCTTAATGGCCAGATTCAGGACGCTCTGCAAAATGCCGGACCTGTTCATGCTGTAAGATTTCTTCCGGGAAGTATGACTCTCACCAGGGAGTATCTGGGTCAGCTACGGGCAGATCTTGGCGATCAGCAGCGCCTTTCCAAAAAGAACAACGTAAAGTCCAGGCTCTACAGGAAGGATCAGAACTCCGTGGCACTGAAAACTGCCCAGGAACAGAGGGAGGCACGTAGCAATCAGCAGATTCAGGCCCTTAAGAACAGGTTCCCTGATTTCGACGAGGAGACTATAAAGAGCCTGACCTATTTTGCTGTGAATGGAAATAGTATTCCGGCAATACTTGATGAGCTGACGGTATATCTTTTTAAGATTAATATCTGTGACTTACATATGGCGGACGATGAGGATATAGTAGCTAATGCTGCAAAGCTGGAGAAGCTTTCCTGTCAGATGAAGGCCTATGATAAGCTCCTTGAAAAGAACCCTAAGTTCCTTGATTCCATTTCCGCGGATGTTAGGAAAAAGATAGAGAAGAAGCTTACCCAGCTTCATACCATCGCCTTCTATTATGATGCCAGGAAGGCCGTTATGACGGACCAGTACTTTATTGATCACTATAATGAGGAACTTAGTCTGGATGTTGACGCGAATTCTCCTAAAGCCAAGAGAAAACTTGCTGAAAAACTGGTCAATACCTATATACTTGGCAGACGCCTTCTTCGTGTAAATGGAGTAGGTGCTATGGATATGCTCAGCTATGGCTTCATTTTACCGAAGAATGAGTATGTAACAAAACTCATGTCAAGGGCGAAGAAAAAGTACTGCCAGGATGAGAATACAGGAAAATATGCTGCAAGCTCTCTTAGCGATGCCATCAGGAATCTTCGTGCGTCAGGAAGCATCTGGGGTGACAGCAACGAGATGAAACAGGTTAAAGAAGAAGTAGATGCTGTGGAACGGCTTTTGAACGCAGGTACTAAAGGCAGGCTTTTGGAAGAGGTTAAGATACCTATAATTGACACCCTGGGAAGGCTGGAGAGAACCTGCAACATGTATGTTAAAAAGAAGGTCAAGGACGTCAGAAAAGACACTTCCCGAAGGCATCTTAGTGTCATCAATATTATGGAAGCTGCCAAAATGGCCAGACAGTTTTGGGAGCCGCTTACCCAGGAAAAATACAACAAGCTGAAACCTGAAGTGGAGAACAAGACAGCAGCTGACCTTATGCGTGACTCCGGCCAGCAGATCGAAAGGAATGCTTTAGAGGAGGAAAAGACAAGGCGACAGGTTGAAAGAAAAAGACATGTTGAAGCAGAAAATTATACCCTTTCTCTTCATTCTGAAGGAAGCTCTTTCGACTATGCCTATGATCACCGGGAAATCCTGAAAAAGCTCAGGGAAAAGATTCCTGTAAAACTTGAGACTTTCGAAGTTGACAAGAGCACGATTGAGCAAAAATATACTGACCTTATTAAGCAATGTGACAAATATCTTAAGAAAAATCATGATTTTGACAGGATGATCAAGGTAAGGGAACTTAGACAGACCTATATTACTGAGCTTAACAGGATCCGAGCTCTTGATTATTATGAGATTTATAAGGCTCATGCCCATGAAAGCTGGGAAAAACTCCTGACAGGCGGAGCAGTTTATGTTGAAAAGAAGGGAAAAGGCTACGTGACTGATGATGGCAGGGAGAGAATAACTGTTATCACCAGCCAGACGTCCATAAAAGACAACTCCTTTATTAAAGCTGCAAAGACCCTTGGCTTTGAGAGTGGAATGTTCAAGAATTACGAGGAGGCTCTTGTAAAAAAGGAGGATGGAACATACCAAAAGTCCGTCATATCCACATTAGACGAAGTGAACAAGAAGTGGACGACTTTTGGAGATATTGTCTGGGCTGCTCAGAATTTCAAGAGCAACATGGTATATTCTGATACTGCCCTGAGACAGCTTTCCTCAATTCAGATCCTGGATGAGCTTCTGGGCATAAGAAACAGATCCCTAAACTCCCTTAAGTATCTGGGAAGGATTGATGTAGTAATTGGAGAGCCAACCCTTATTATTGATTCTGTAAGGATTGAGGAACCTATTTCAATTCCTTCAAATGCGGAACTGAAGGATGGAGAGAAGGGCTCAATTTATGATGAGAAGGGTAAGCTTAGACTTCCTGCCTACGACAGGACAATGGCTGATAAGATCTTGGCAACGGAGCCGGAAGCGTTTGTTGCCAATCTCCAAAGTCAGGGAATAAAGCTGACAGCCCAGGAGAAAGAGGGGTTCACTACACGTTATAACAAGCTGAAAACAGCTCTTTTGCTGGATAAGACAGATGAAAACGGCTGGAGAAAAAAGCAGGAGGAAAAAGAGAAAAAGGCTGCCGCAAGGATTGTCGCTAAATCCGTAAAACAGATAGAAAATTATATCTCTGCAGGGATTGGTCCAGATCATGGAATTTTCGTGAAGGAAAAGAAAAAGATGATTCACTATAATAATCATCCGTATCTTGCCCTTGAGAATCAGTTTGTAAAAAGCTTTGACCAGGCTATGACGACCAAGCAGTATACCGGTTATGCACGAAAGGAAATCCTGACAGAAAATCTTGGAGATGAAAAGGCATTTGCAGACCTTACAAAGGAGGAACTTGGAAGAGAGGCCTATAGGACATATACACTCAGCCTTGGAAATGTAGAAAAGCAGATAAAAGATATAGAAGAATACAAGGCGAAATTTAAGCCTGAATCCGAGAAAAAGAGACTTTCTATAAAGAAGCAGCTTCAGGATGACCTTACGGAAGATCTTAAACTTCAGGGAATGGATAATAAGTATTATGATGCCCTGAAAGCCTTTAAGAGCTATGCTACGATGGATGTCACCGGTCAGGATGCTTATGAGATAGTTGAGTTTGAGAAAAACGGAAAGAAATATGGGAAGCTCAAAAAGACTGAAAAAAAGACCCATGAAGAAGCAACAGCTCTTTTGAATGCAGATAAGCTGCTTAAGGAGCGCCTGGACTTACTTCCCGAGAATGAAGTAAGCAAGGAAAAAGAGGTACTTGAAAAATATATAAAACGTATCGATGAGATCACCAGTGGTAGACTGACTGTTCCGAAACAGGGACCCAATGTAATAACGGTCACAGATGATAAATTTGTAGACCTTGAAAACTCTAAGCTTGATGACTGGGAGAACACCAAAAAGAACTATGAGTGGAAACAGGTGGATGAACCGCTGTTTTCACATGAGCCATGTGTTAATGACGTGGTTCAGGGTACGGTCGGAAATTGCTACATGCTGGCTGCTCTTGGATCACTGGTTGAAAAGAATCCTTCTTTCATCAGAAATATGATGACGGAAAACAAAAAAGATAATACGGTTACAGTAAGATTCGTTAATGGAAAACAAAAGATATATGTAACTGTCTCCAAGACAGTTCCGGCCCAAAAAGGTAATAAAACTGTTTCCAGGTTTGCTGCCGGGGCACTTTGGGTTCAGATGATAGAGAAGGCCTTTGTAGCCTCCGGACTTATAAGAGTCGTAAAGGAGCTGAATTCCGGACTCTCTAATGATGAGAAGATGCTCATTCAAGAGACTGAAGAAAAGGGTATCAAGTCCTATGAGAATATCGACGGAGGCCTGAGTGACAAATTTATGAAGATAATCACCGGTAATACCTGTGATAATGTGGATTTTATCACAAAAAGATCTGATAATGACCTTCAGTATGGTGTTGGCACGTTTATTCAGGGGAATCCTGAATATAATTTCCTTAATTTGGCTAAGAAACTTAATGATGAGAACTCACATCAGATCCTTACAGTAGGCTCAAGACATGACTTTGAGCTGGAAGAGGGAGTTGGCCTTAACGGCGAAAAGATGATGCGCGGAATTGCTTCCAAACACGCCTATACTGTCCTTGGTTATGATACGGTAGGTGGAGTGCCTATGATATTACTTCGTAATCCCTGGGGTTATGGAACTGTTGAAGCTAAGATCAACAAGGTTACCGGAGCTATAAGTATAAGGAAAGCCAGTGCAGAATACGCTACCGGAGCGTTTATGATACCACTGGATACATTCTTCTTTATGTTTGATCACTACTCGGTCATGAGTGTGAAATCTTTTATGAATGAAGAGAAAGGAAGACTTAATCCTAAAAAGAAAAGTGGAAACTAATTAGACACCAATGTTTTTCTGTGATATATTCATTGCCATGTTTGCGGAAACTGAAGATCTGCTTGGGGTAGATCGGAAAGCATGGTAGCGCGGAGGAGAAAACAATGGCAATAAGAATAGTCACAGATTCAGCCAGCGATATTTCGCAGGTAAAGGCAAAGGAGTGGGGGATTCAGGTCCTGCCACTTAAAGTGAGATTTGGGGATGAGGAATTTCTTGATGGCGTAACACTGAGCCCGCAGGAATTCTATAAGAAACTGGTGGAGACTGATGAAATCCCGAAGACAAGTCAGATCACACCCTACGATTATTCACAGGTGTTCAAGGAAGCAGAGGATGCGGGGGATGATCTTATCTGCTTTACCCTGTCATCAGGTGTATCCGGATCATATCAGAGTGCATGCATGGCTGCATCTGACTTCTCTGACAGGATTCATGTTATTGATACCAAGCAGTTCTGCATCTCTCAACTCATAATAGTTCAGCGAGCTGTTCAGCTAAGAGATCAGGGCCTTTCAGCAAAAGAAATAGTTGACACCGTTACGGAGGACATGAAAAAGGCCCATGTTATTGCTGCTTTTGCAACTCTTGAATTTTTGAAGCTTGGCGGAAGGATTTCTTCGGCAGCAGCTTTTGCTGGTAATCTTCTCATGATCAAGCCTGTTCTTACCATAGAGGATGGAGTGGTAAAGATCCTTGGAAAGGCCAGAGGGTCCAAAAACAGCCATAACATGCTGATGGAGTTTGTAAAGAACAAGGGAGGGATTGATTACACAAAACCTGCCTGCCTTGGCTACACTGGATTTACTGATGAGATAATCAAAAAGTACGTAGAGGATTCAAAGGTGCTTTACGAGGGACATGAGGATATGATCCAGTATGCTTCTGTTGGTGCCACTATCGGAACCTACGCAGGCCCCGGGGCTATTGCTCTTGCTTTCTTCGAAAAATAAAAACCGGAAGAGAGGATTCTCAGAGAGGATTTCCTTAAGAACTCATTCTTCTGGTAATATGATATCTCTGATATCGTCAAAGGGGATTTTGGTATTTACTATCTGGAGTATCCTGGAGGTTTCATCTATCCGGGCCACGAGTCCTGTGATCTTCAGGTACTCACCCTTATCATAATAGATGGCTGTAACCATCATTCCCTTTTTAACTTTATGCATTTTAAGATCCAGCTCATGGAGACTTTCTTCAGAGAGCTGGATTTTTTCTACTATTATCTTTTCTTTTGCCCTCAGGGCTTCATCAAGACCTTTTACTGCCTGGAATGGCAGGAACTGGGCGGCCCTTTTGTCCATAGGCATTTTCTGTCTTGCCATTACGCCTTGTGACCTCCAATCTGATTGTTGCGCTCTCTTGTGGTGGCGCCTTCCTCAAAATTCAGACCCTTTAAAATGGCATTCTTCCCAAACCTGTTCTTGATCTCAAGGACAGCCTTCTGAACCTTCCTGTCACGTTCCAGGTCCTCTGCGGGCATAAAGAAGGAGTACTGCATAAATTCCTCAGGAACCACTCCGTTAGCAACAACGAACATACGCCTTACATCATAGGCGGGATTTACCACTTGCTCATAGAGGCGGGCAATGGCGGGGATCAGTATGCTGCCGGCATTGGTCTCGGTGTCAAGAGAAAAGGTGCCCTTGGTGCCTGAAAGAGGAGCACTTTTTGCATATCCTACGGTAAGAGTGAAGGACTTGGCCACCAGCCCTTTGTCCACCATGTCAAGACACATGACGTCCATCATCTCTTTAGCAATCACCAGTCCTTTTTCAAAACTGTAATCAGACATAAGGACCTGGCCCTGGGTCAGGGAATGGGACATGGAGGTATAGTTTCGGATGTCCTTTATGGTAACAGGTTCTCTACCCCAGGCGTGGTCTATGAGGAGTTCTGCATTTACGCCAAAGAGTTTGTACATCAGGTTTTCATCTGCGTGGGCTATATCCCTCATGGTCATGATGCCATAGGTGGCAAGCCGGTTTGAGATGCCCCGGCCTATGCGCCAGAAATCTGTCAGAGGTCTGTGATCCCAGAGAGTCGTGGTAAAGCTCTTTTCATCCAGCTCGCCAATGAAATCAGGGGAGTGCTTGGCTGTGATATCCAGAGCCACCTTGGTGAGGAAGAGATTGGAGCCTATTCCGCAGGTGGCACGAAGACCAAGGGTTTCGAAGATGTCGTCCAGGATTCGCTGACCCAGTTCTCTGGCAGTCATATGGTACAAGGACAGATATTCCGTAACGTCCATGAAGGCTTCGTCCACCGAGTAGACGTGGATGTCGTCCTTGGAGATGTATTTGAGGTAGATGGCATAAACCTGGGCGGAGTACTCCAGGTATAGATGCATCCGTGGAGGAGCCATGATGTATTCAATGTGCTTAGGAATCTCGAAGACCCTACACCTTCCGGGAATCCCAAGGGCCTTTAAAGCCGGTGAAACTGCAAGACAAATAGTCTTGTCGCTGCGCTCGGGGTCAGCAACAACAAGCTTGGTAGTCATCACATCAAGTCCCCTTTCCACGCATTCTACAGAGGCGTAGAAGGACTTTAAGTCTATGCAGATGTACACTCTTTCACGCTGAATACTCATGATTTTATTATACAAACAAACGTTCGGATAGTCAAATAGAAAGCTCCCTTGCTATAATGTGAACCTGACAAATGAACTAAGTTTAAACAGGAGATATTTAATGAGTATTTTAAACGTCGAGCACCTGACCCACGGATTCGGTGACCGGGCCATATTTGATGATGTTTCTTTCAGGCTTTTAAAGGGAGAGCACATCGGACTTGTTGGAGCTAACGGAGAAGGAAAGTCCACCTTCATGAACATAATAATAGGAAAGCTCATGCCTGATGCAGGTAAGATCGAATGGGCTAAGAATGTTAAGGTTGGATACCTTGACCAGCATGCGGTGTTAAAAGAGGGAATGACCATCAGGGACGTTCTCGCCTCAGCCTACGATGATCTTTTTGACATGGAGCGCAGGATGAATGAGATCTGCGATGCCATGGGAGAGGCAGATGAGAAGCAGCTTGAGGAGTACATGGAGGAACTTGGCACGATCCAGGACCTTCTCACAAATCGTGACTTCTATCTGATAGATTCCAAGATTGAAGAGGTCTCAAGAGCCCTGGGCTTTTTGGAACTGGGACTTGACCGTGATGTTACTGAGCTTTCAGGTGGCCAGAGAACAAAGATCCTTCTTGCAAAGCTTCTTTTGGAAAAACCTGATATCCTGCTTCTTGACGAGCCTACAAACTACCTGGATGCAGAGCATATCGTGTGGCTTACAAGATACCTACAGGACTACGAGAATGCCTTTATTCTCATATCCCACGACATCCCGTTCCTCAACAGCGTGGTAAACATCATTTATCACATGGATGGTCAGACCCACAGCCTGGACAGATATGTAGGGGATTACGACAAGTTCATGGAGGTCTACGAAGCCAGAAAGGCCCAGAGAGAAGCGGCCTACAACAGGCAGCAGCAGGAGATTGCTGATCTTAAGGACTTTGTTGCCAGGAACAAGGCAAGGGTTGCCACCAGGAACATGGCCATGGCAAGGCAAAAGAAACTTGATAATATGGAGATCATCGAGAAGATCCAGGAAAAACCAAAGCCTGAGTTTAACTTTAGGACAGCCAGAACTCCCAGTAAGTTCCTGTTTGAAATAAGTGATCTGGTAATAGGCTATGATGAGCCTTTATCAAAGCCAATAAATCTTTTTATAGAAAGAAATACTTTCATTGTCCTTACCGGAGCAAATGGAATAGGAAAGACAACGCTCCTTAAGAGCATGCTTGGACTTATCCCGGCTCTTTCAGGAAAGGTACAAAGGGGTGAGAATGTTGAGGTTGGATATTTCCAGCAGGAGATGCCACCGAACATTGAGACCACCTGTATGGAGGAAATCTGGAATGAATTCCCGGGCTTTTCCCAGTACGAGGTCCGCTCAGCCCTTGCCAAGTGCGGACTTACCACCAAGCACATCGAGAGCAAGTGCAAGGTCCTCTCCGGAGGAGAGCAGGCTAAGGTCAGACTCTGCAAGCTCATAAACAGGGAGTCAAACATTCTTGTTCTTGACGAGCCCACCAACCACCTTGACGTGGATGCCAAGGAAGAGCTTCACAGAGCCCTTAAGGAGTACAAGGGAACCGTGGTTATGGTCTGCCATGAGCCTGACTTTTATCAGGATCTGGCAACTGAAGTCATCGACTGCACCAAGTGGACTACCAGAATTTAATGTTATCATGCGCGGGTTTCTGACGTTGTGCTATACTGAATAAAGGTTCTTTATTTTGAATAAAGCTTGTTGGGAGGGTGCAAATGTTAAAAGACGGAAAGATTTGGATTGCTAATACTGAGGCCGGTGAGAATGTATTTCTTTTGCCAAAGATGGCCAATCGCCACGGCCTTGTTGCAGGTGCTACAGGTACAGGTAAGACCATAACCTTAAAGGTTCTGGCTGAGTCCTTCAGTGACATGGGAGTTCCTGTATTTCTTGCTGATGTAAAGGGTGACCTTTCAGGAATGGTTCAGGAGGGCAAGGATTCCGAGGATATGCAAAAACGCATCCAGAAGTTCGGACTTTCTGAGGCTGGCTTTGAGTATAAAAAATATCCTGCCACATTCTGGGATGTGTTTGGACAAAAGGGTATTCCTCTTCGTACCACCATCTCTGAGATGGGACCACTTCTTCTGGCAAGGATCCTGGGACTTAACGACCTTCAGAAGGATATTCTCACAATTGCTTTCAAGATCGCTGATGACGAGGGTCTTTTATTAGTAGATACAAAAGACCTTAAGGCGCTTCTTAACTATATCTCCGAGAACAGAAATGACTTTGCTGCCGAGTACGGCAACGTGAGCCCTGTTTCTGTGGCTGCTATTGTAAGATCCATTGTTGCTCTTGAAATGGCCGGCGGAGAGGATTTCTTCTTTGAGCCTGCCCTGGATATTAAGGACTGGTTTATAACAGATTCTGACGGAAGAGGAATGATAAACATTCTTGATTCCACAAGTCTTATAAATAACGGCACTTTGTATGCAACCTTCCTTTTATGGATGATGTCTGAACTATTCGAGACTCTTCCTGAAGTGGGAGATGCAGATAAGCCTAAGATGGTGTTCTTCTTTGATGAAGCACATCTTTTGTTCAAGGATGCACCAAAGCTTCTTATTGATAAGATAGAGCAGGTTGTTAAGCTCATCAGATCCAAGGGCGTTGGCATCTACTTTGTGACTCAGAATCCAAAGGATATCCCCGACGGAGTTCTGGCTCAGCTTGGAAACAAGATCCAGCATGCACTTCATGCCTATACACCTTCAGATATGAAGGCCGTAAAGGCAGCAGCTGACTCCTTCAGAGAGAATCCTGAGTTCAAGACTGCGGATGTTATCCAGGAGCTTGGAACAGGAGAGGCTGTGTGCTCCTTCCTTATGGAGGATGGAACACCTTCAGTGTGCCAGAAGGTTAAGATCCTTCCACCTCAGTCTCTTATGGGTGGAATTGATGACCTTACAAGGCAGAAGGAGATAAACAGCAGCAGGTTCTATGAGAAGTACTTTGAGCCTCATGATCCTGACTCAGCCTATGAATTCCTTGAGAGAAAGGGAATAGCAAAGGCTGAGGAGGAAGCTAAGTTCAAGGAAGAGGAAGCTGCACGTAAGGCAAAAGAAAAAGAAGAGGCCCTGGCTGCCAAGGAAGAAGCCAAGAAGAAGGCTGCTGAAGATCGTAAGAAGAAACAGACAGCCAAGACAATAGGAAATTCCGTGGTTGGAACCGTTGGACGAGAGGTTGGAAAGAGCGTTGGCGGTAAGTTTGGTAAGTTTGGAAAGACCCTTGGTGGTAACCTGGGAGCAAGTCTTGGAAGAGGAATCCTCTCAACACTGTTTAAATCCTGATATTATTACAATAAAATAATTGACGAATAATCGCCTATTTAGTGGATGTGTCAAAGCACAAACACCAGATAGGCGATTTTTTTGTCTGCCACGAAGAGGTTAATCATTTTTTTAGAAAAAACTAGGAAAACACTATTGTAAAGCACATTTTTCTCATATATAATGGTGACAGGTGGTAAAAAGTGTCACAAAGTGGTGACAAGTGGTAGAAAAGTGGTAAAATAATTGGGGACAGCTTTTAAAGGTGAATACAGTCATTCCATAGACGCCAAGGGAAGACTCATAATGCCTGCTAAGTTCCGTGAGCTCCTGGGTGAACAGTTTGTGGTAACCAAGGGGTTTGACGGGTGTCTTTTTGTGTTTGCCGAAGAAGGCTGGGAGCAGTTTGAAGCTAAGCTACAAGCTCTGCCAATGGATAAACCTGAAGCCAGAATGCTTGGACGTTTCTTTATCGCCGGAGCCATAGACGCAGAAACTGATAAACAGGGAAGAATTCTTTTACCCGCGAATCTTCTTCAGCACGCCAAGATCGATAAGGAAGCTGTTATTGCAGGTGTTGGTAACAGAGCCGAGATCTGGAGCAAGGCTGAATGGGAGAAGGCAAGTACCTTTGATGATATCAATGGAATTGCGGCGAAGATGAGCGAATATGGTCTAAGCATTTAGCCGTGCAAATGTGCGAGTTATTCAAATGCGGATGCTCGCATGCACATTTGGATGACAAAGCAGATTTATAGGGCGTTTGCCCTCCAACGAGGAATTCGAAGAATTCCGAGTCCGGGTGCACGGCGGGAGGAATGCAGATGGAATTTAAACATTACTCAGTGCTTCTTGGGGAATGCATCGAAAATCTGAATATTAAGCCTGAGGGAATATATCTGGATGGTACCCTTGGAGGAGCCGGGCACTCTTTTCACATTGCCGAAAGGCTCACCACGGGACATCTGTATGGCACCGATCAGGATGAGGATGCCATAGCTGCAGCCACTAAGAGACTTGAGCCTTTTGGGGACAAGGTCACCATCATAAGAGACAATTATGAGAATGCTGTGACGAGGCTTAAAGCTCTTGGGGTTACGGGGGTTGATGGAATTCTTCTGGACCTTGGAGTTTCTTCTTTCCAGCTGGATAACGCTGAGAGAGGATTTACTTATAAGGAAGATGTTCCTCTGGATATGAGGATGGACCAGAGACAGACCCTTACTGCAAGAGATATCGTAAATGATTATTCGGAAACGGAACTTTTTCATATAATAAGGGATTTTGGTGAAGATAAATTCGCCAAGAACATTGCAAAGCACATATGTATCGAAAGAGCGAAGGCTCCTATTGAGACAACGGGGCAGCTTAACGACATCATAAAGGCAGCGATACCGGCCAGAATGAGGGAAAAGGGAGGCCATCCTTCCAAGAGAACCTATCAGGCCATAAGGATTGCGCTGAACAGGGAACTGGATGTTTTGCAGAATTCCCTGGAGGGATTCATAGATTTCCTGAATCCAGGAGGAAGGATATGCGTTATTACCTTCCATTCACTGGAAGACAGAATAACAAAGAGCAGCTTCAAGACTGCTGAGGACCCATGCACCTGTCCGCCGGACTTTCCGGTCTGCGTGTGTGGTAAGAAGTCCAAGGGAAAGGTGATCACAAGAAAACCAATCCTGCCAAGCGACGAGGAACTTGCGGAAAACAAAAGATCCCAGAGCGCGAAGCTGAGAGTATTTGAGAAAAAGATCTAAATTACAGCCCGAAGCACTTCGCTGCTGAGGGCGTGCGAAAATGATACAGATGTGAGTTTGCCCCTTTGCCAAAGGCAACTTTAATGGGCAAACGAATTTTGTATCGAAGATACAAAAAAGGAGGTGTGAACATGGCAAGAGATGAATACATCCGCGGAACTACCGTAAGAAAACCAAATAAAAAACATGACCAGCGCCAGATCCATGTTCATCAGCCTTCGAAGCGTCAGAAGAAACATCACATGAGCCTGGGTTACCTGCTTTTCCTGACCCTTGCAATGGTTCTGATGGTTGGGACACTGGCAAGCTACATCAATCTTCAGTCACAGATTAAAAACAGTGTAAAAAATATCGCTGCATTGGAGAGTCAGCTTAATAATTTGAAACAGGACAATGATGAGGCGTATAATAGAGCAAATGGAAATGTAGATCTGGATGAAGTAAAGAGAATTGCTATCCAGGAATATGGTATGACCTATGCGACAGAGGGGCAGATCATTACATATTCTGACGGCGGTGGCAACGACTATGTCAGACAGATTGCTCCAATACCTGAGACGACGAAGAATTAGTGAGCTTGGGTTAAAATCTGGAAGGAAGTTGTAGTAACATTGAAAAGAAAGAAAACGGGGAATAATCAGAAATTCACCATAGGAATGAAGAAAAAGCTGGTAGTACTGTTTGTATTGGTACTACTGGCTTTCGTTGGGTTAGGGGTGAGACTCATCCTTATAACCAAGAATAACGGCGAGGAATACGAGAAACAGGTACTGTCTCAGCAACAGTACGACTCCACAACGCTCCCCTTCAGAAGAGGAGAGATACTGGATGCTAATGGTACGATCCTTGCCTATAGCGAGAAGGTATATAACGTAATCCTTGATGCGAAGCTGCTTTTAAGAGATGAAAAGTATCTGGAGCCTACCATAAAGGCTCTGGTAAAAGAGTTCAAGCTGGATTCAGGGGAGATCAGAGATTATTTAAGGGACCACCCCACATCCCAGTACTATGTTCTGGCAAAAAAGCTCTCTTATGATGAGATAAAGACCTTTCAGGATATGATAACTCCGGGAATGGAGGGGTATGATCCTGATATCCAGGGTGTGTGGTTTGAATCAAGTTATATAAGAAAATATCCAAACGGCTCTCTGGCTTGTGACATCATTGGTTTTACCTCCAGTGATAACACTGGTATGTACGGCCTTGAGGAATATTACAACAACACTCTTTCAGGAACCACAGGAAGAGAGTACGGTTATCTTGATGAAGATTCAAACCTTGAGAGGACCACAATTCCTGCAACTGATGGTGACAGCATTGTTACTACCATTGATGGAAACCTTCAGAATATAGTAGAGAAGTACTTAAAAGAGTTCAACGAGACCTACGCAAACAACTTCCGTCAGGGGAATGCAGCCAATAACGTGGGCTGTATCATGATGAATGTTAATACAGGCGAGATCCTGGCAATGGCCGGATACCCAGCCTTTGACCTGAATAACCCAAGAGACACGGCACCACTTATTGGAATGCCGGCGGTTGATGAAAAGGGAAATAAGGTAAAAGGCGAATCAGTCCTGGATTCAGGTGTATATATTACCGAGGAAATGCTTGAAAGCTTCACCGACGAGGAGCTGTATCAGAATTACAACTCTCTTTGGAAGAACTTCTGTATTTCAGATACCTATGAGCCCGGTTCTGTAGCAAAGCCTTTCACTGTTGCTACAGGTCTTGAGTGCGGAGCTATCACCGGCGATGAGGTTTACAACTGTACCGGTAAGCTTGAGGTAGGTGGATGGGAGATCAGGTGCCACAACAGATATGGTGATGGCTATGTCTCGGTTGAAAGAGGTATTGAGATTTCCTGCAACGTTGCCATGATGTACATTGCCCAGGCAATTGGTGTCAGCAAGTTTACCAAGTTCCAGAAAGACTTTGGTTTTGGACTTAAGACAAACGTGGACCTGGCAGGAGAGGCGAGAACGGAAGGCCTTACTTACAGCGCAGCTAACATGACATCTACAGACCTTGCAACCAACTCCTTTGGACAGGGCTTTAACGTAGATATGATCGAGATGATAACAAGCTTTTGCTCCCTTATTAATGGAGGTTATTACTATGAGCCCCATGTAGTAAAGAGGATTGTCTCCTCAAGTGGAGCAACCATCAAGAATATTGAACCAAGGATCCTGAGACAAACAGTTTCACAGAGTACCTCTGACAAGATAATACAGTATTGCAATCAGGTAGTTGCCGGAGCAGAAGGTACCGGTAAGACTGCAAGACCTGCAGGTTACATGATAGGCGGAAAGACCGGAACAGCTCAGACCCTTCCCCGTGGTAACCAGCAGTACGTTGTATCCTTCATGGGATATGCTCCTGCAGATGATCCCGAGATTGCCATCTACGTAGTAGTAGACAGGCCTAACACGAGATATCAGGACGATGCCAAGTTTGCCACAAGGATAGTAAGAGCGGTACTTACAGAGGCTCTCCCTTATCTTAATTATCCAATGACTGTTGAGCTTTCAGAGAAAGAGCAGGCTGAGCTTGCTGAGCTTCGTGAGAAGATGGTTACTCCTGAGACTCCGGTGGTGGAAACTACAGAGGAAGAAAACGTAGAAGAAACCGAGGAAACAACGGAAACTGAAGAGGTAAAAGAGGAGTCTTCCTCAATCTGGGAGACATTTGACGTAGACCCTGCAACGGGGTATTATATTGACCCGAATACAGGTAATCCTATCGACTCCAACGGATATGAACTTGGAGGAGATACACTTCCCGATTTTACCGGCGAACCAGTAACAGAAGAGTCGTCGGAGGGAAATAGTAATTAAGTTTGTGTGGAGATTATTATGAACAACTATCTACTTAGAACACTTCTTCCTGTCCTTGCTTCATTTTTCATCGCAGTACTCATCGGACCTTCGATCATCGAGATGCTGCGCAGGTTAAAGGCAGGCCAGACGGAGCGCGTTGAGGGACTTGAGTCCCATCAGAAGAAGACCGGAACACCAACTATGGGCGGTATCATTTTCCTTATTCCTGTAGTACTTATCGGAGTTTTCTATGCAACTTCTCACAAAGAGGTTATTCCGGTGCTGATCCTTACCATAGGTTTTGGTATCATCGGCTTTCTGGATGACTATATTAAGGTTGTCAGAAAGCACAATTTAGGACTTCGTGCCTGGCAAAAGATACTTGGGCAGTTTATAGTGGCTATGCTCTTTGCTGTGTATGTCACTAAATTTACTGATATTTCCCTTGCCATGAGAGTTCCTTTCACAAGCATTGTCCTTGATTTTGGTATCTGGAACATTCCAATAATGTTCTTTATCGCCCTTGGAACAGCCAACGGAACCAACTTCACTGATGGAGTAGATGGGCTTTGTGCTTCAGTTACAGCTGTGGTTGCAGCATTTTTCGCTGTGGCAGGCATGCACTACGGAGCAACCGGCGCTGAGGTTATGTCCAGCGCCATGGTAGGCGGACTTTTGGGCTACCTTGTTTACAATGTTTATCCCGGAAAGGTAATGATGGGCGACACAGGATCACTTGCCATTGGCGGCTTTGTTACCGGAATTGCCTACGTTATGCAGATGCCTATCTTTATTGTGATCGTTGGCTTTATCTATGCTTTTGAAGTAATTTCAGTTATCATGCAGGTCTCATACTTCAAGCTGACCCATGGTAAAAGAATCTTCAGAATGGCCCCAATCCATCACCACTTTGAGAAGGGTGGCTGGTCTGAGACCAAGGTAGTTAACGTATTTACAACAGTTACAATTCTTCTTTGTCTCATAGCCTATGCAGGCTTATAATGCGAGGATAGTTTGATGAATGCAGATTTAAAGGGTAAAAAAGTTCTTGTTATCGGAACAGGTCTTTCAGGAGTGGGATCAGTAAGACTCCTTTCACAGGTTGGAGCGCTTCCTGTGATGCTGGAAGAAAATACAAAGGTAACTAAGGAAGACATTATAAATAAGCTTCACGAGGAGGATAGGGACAGCACTGAGATCATTATCGGCGAGATCTCCGATGAAGTTCTTGATTCAATCGCACTCACTGTGCCTTCACCTGCAGTTCCTCTTGATTCTCCGACAGTTATGAGGATCAAGGCAAAAGAGATACCTATCTGGAGCGAGATCGAACTGGCTTATAACTTCTCCAAAGGAAAGATGGTTGCTATTACGGGAACCAACGGAAAGACCACCACAACAACGCTTGTGGGGGAGATCATGAAGGCTCACTTTGAATCTGTTTATGTTGTTGGAAACATCGGCGTTTCTTTTGCTGAGAGCGCCCTTGAGATGACAGAGGATACAGTGACAGTAGGAGAGATCAGTTCCTTCCAGCTGGAGGCAGTGGACAACTTCCATGCAAATGTCTCAGCAATCCTTAACATCACTCCGGATCATCTGAACAGACATCACACCATGGAATGCTATGCATCCATGAAGGAGAACATAACCAATAAAGAAACAAAGGACGATACCTGTGTTCTTAACTATGATAATGAATATACCAGGGATTTCGGGAACAGATGTCCAGCGAAGGTGGTTTTCTTTTCAACAAAAGAAAAGCTTCAGGACGGATTCTATCTTGAGGGTGACCAGATCATCATGAGCACCGCCGGAAATCCTATGACTATAATGAACATCCATGACATGAATCTGGTGGGACTTTGCAACGTTGAAAACGTAATGGCTGCCATCGCTATGTCCCTTGCCATGGGAGTACCTCTTTCTACAATCCTTGCAGTTATCAGGGATTTCAAGGCAGTAGAGCACAGAATTGAGTTCGTTGCCACAAAGAGAGGCGTAGATTATTACAACGATTCAAAGGGCACTAATCCGGATGCAGCTATTCAAGGTATCAGAGCCATGAGTAAGCCAACAATCCTTATTGGCGGAGGCTACGACAAGGGCAGTGAGTACGACGAGTGGCTGGAGAATTTTGGAGATACTGTAAAGCTCCTGGTGCTTATCGGGCAGACTAAGGAAAAGATAGCAGAGTGCGCTAAAAAGCACGGCTTTACTAACTATGTATTTAAGGACAGCTTTGAGGAGGCTCTGGAGTTTTGTACAGAAAGCGCCAAGAGTGGGGATGCAGTTCTTTTGTCACCTGCTTGCGCAAGCTGGGATATGTTTCCGAATTATGAGACCAGGGGAAAGAAATTTAAGGAGTATGTAAACAAGATCACTGAGTGATCCTGTGAGGGGAAGAAGTGGAGCTTGCTAACTATTTAAGGAGAAAAAGAGAAGAATACTATATAGACTACAGTCTGGTGTTTGTCATTCTGTTTCTGGTGGCCTTTGGGCTTATTATGCTCTATTCCACCAGTTCCTATGAGGCAAATCTTGACTTCGGGGATTCTGCGTATTATTTCAAGCATCAGCTTGGACCGGTGCTTATTGGTGTCGGGGCAATGGCTGTAATGTCCTATTTCCCATACAGAGTACTGGCAAAGTTTGCAATGCCCATCTATCTTGTTTCAGCAGCTCTTTTGATATTGATCATTCCTTTTGGTAAGACTATCAATGGTGCTAAAAGATGGTTGATCATTATGGGTATTTCAATTCAGCCTGCTGAGGTCGCAAAGGTTGCTACCATTATTTTTACAGCAACAATGATCGTTAAGCTTAAAAAGAACCTTCTTACCTCCAAGGGCTTTGGAGCAGCGCTGGTTTTCCCGGGAATTCTTGCAGGAATGGTTTACATTATCACAAGGAACCTCAGTTCCGCTGTTATCATCATGGGAATCACCATGATCATGCTGTTCGTTTCTACTCCGGGTTACAAGAGATACATTATTACAGCAGTTGCAGTTCTTGGTCTTGTGGCTGTGCTGGTACTTATAATTGCTAATTCAGATCAGACAAGTGGTATGAACTATCGTTTCGAACGTGTTCTTGCCTGGCTTGATCCTACAGCTCATGCTTCAGGAAAGGGATTCCAGACCTTACAGGCTCTTTACGCCATCGGATCCGGCGGAGTTTTTGGTAAGGGTCTTGGCGAGAGTATGCAGAAGATGGGATTTATCCCTGAGGCACAGAATGATATGATCTTCTCCATTATCTGCGAAGAGCTGGGGCTCTTTGGAGCAATAGCTGTTATGCTTATGTTCCTTCTGCTGATCTGGAGACTTATGATCATAGCTAACAACGCTCCTGATATGTTTGGAGCTCTTTTGGTAATAGGCGTTATGGGACATGTTGCCATTCAGGTAATCCTTAATATTGCCGTTGTTACCAATACAATTCCCAATACCGGTATCACGCTGCCTTTTATCAGCTACGGTGGATCAGCTGTTATCATCCAGCTTGCTGAGATAGGGATCGCCCTTAATGTGGCACGAAACATCGGTAGAGAGTAATCATTTGATATGGCAAAGAAGAGAAGAAAAGTTAAGAAGAGGCGCAGTGAATACAGGCCATCCCTAAGAGAGAGGATAGAAGATTTTCATCCTATAAGGAATTTCCACCCCGTTCGGGGGCTGGGAAGATCTCTTTTCCTCCATAAAAGCCTGTATATCATAGCCGGAGTACTACTTGTATTGTTACTGGCCGGAGGCCTTACCTTCAAATATATAAATGATAATTATACGGTAACCAATATATATGTAACGGGGAATACACACTATACCAATGATGAGATCATTGCTATGGTCATGGACGGAAAGCTCAGTCATAATTCCTTTTTCCTGTCCATGAAGTACAGGGACAAGAGTATTGAGAACATTCCCTTTATAGAGAAGATGGACGTGGATATTCTTTCAAAGGATACCATTAGGATAAACGTCTATGAGAAAGCTGTGGCAGGTTACATAGCCTACCTTGGAAGATATATGTACTTTGACAGGGATGGAATAGTGTGCGAAAGCTCGTTTGAGACCTCTGACAACGTACCTGAGGTTATGGGTCTTTCCTTTGACTATGTGATCATGCATGAGAAGCTTCCAATCCAGAACCAGAAGGTTTTTGAGGAGATCCTGGATATCACACAGCTTCTTTCAAAATACCAGCTTAGAGCTGACAGGATATTCTTTGACAGCGAGTACAACGTGTACCTGTATTTTGGCAACGTTGAGGTGAGTCTTGGCACTGAGGACTTCATTGACGAGAAAATCATACAACTTCAATATATTTTGCCAAAATTGGAAGGAAAAACTGGTATTTTGGAGATGAAAGATTTTGACGATAGTACAAAAAACATCACATTTGAAGAGAAAAATCAATAAATTGTCGTCAAAATAATGAAAATTTTCTAAAAAAAAAACTGGTTGATAATTAAGTAAAAAAATCGTATCATAGCTAATAGGAGTCTATGAGGTTTATGAAGGAGGAGTTGTTTTGCTGGAGATTAAGTCTAATGAGGCAGAAAACGCCTGCAAGATCATCGTCGTAGGGGTAGGCGGTGCAGGTAATAATGCCGTTAATAGAATGGTAGATGAGAATATTACCGGTGTAGAATTCATCGGTATTAATACAGATAAACAGGCACTGCAGTTATGTAAAGCACCAAAGCTTTTGCAGATCGGTGAGAAGCTTACAAAGGGCCTTGGAGCCGGTGCAAAGCCTGAGATTGGACAGAAAGCAGCAGAAGAGAGTGCAGAGGAGATATCTGCAGCCCTTAAGGGAGCAGATATGGTTTTCGTTACCTGTGGTATGGGTGGCGGAACCGGAACCGGTGCAGCTCCTGTTGTTGCCAAGCTTGCTAAGGAGATGGGTATCCTCACCGTTGGTGTAGTTACAAAGCCTTTCAGCTTTGAAGCTCGTGTTCGTATGCAGAATGCTTTGCTTGGTATTTCAAATATTAAGACAAATGTTGATACCCTTATCGTTATCCCTAACGATAAGCTTCTTCAGATAGTTGACAGACGTACTACAATGCCTGACGCACTCAAGAAGGCAGATGAAGTACTTCAGCAGGCTGTACAGGGAATCACTGATCTTATCAATGTTCCTGCAGTTATCAACCTTGACTTTGCTGATGTTTCAACTGTTATGAAGGAAAAAGGTATTGCTCATATCGGTATCGGTAGTGGAAAGGGCGATGACAAGGCAACAGACGCTGTTAAGATGGCTGTTGAGTCACCACTTCTTGAGACTAAGGTCAACGGAGCTACAGATGTTATCATCAACATCTCCGGTGATATCACTCTTACAGATGCTTCCGATGCATCAGAGTATGTTCGTCAGCTGGCAGGAGATGATGTAAATGTTATCTTCGGTGCAATGTATGACGAGAGCAAGACAGATACATGTACTGTAACAGTTATTGCTACAGGAATTGAGGATAAGTCAAATAACAACGCAGCAGTTGCACAGGCTAATGCACAGGCACAGGCTCAGGCAGCGCCTAAGGCTACGACCGTGGCAGAGACTGTAGTTACACCAGTTACACCTGTAACTCCTGTTCAGCCGGTTGTTACTCCTATCACTCCAATTCGTCCAATAACTCCAGTGGCTAAGGTTGATGGCGAGGCAGCTGCAGCACCTGCTCCTGCAACATCATCTGCAACAAGACCACTTACGCTTAACAGACCTTCAGAGATCAAGAGTACTGTAGAGCCTAAGTCTCTCAAGATTCCTGATTTTCTTCAGAGAAAGTAATGTAACGGACTAAATGCCCTCCGCTTTTTGCGGAGGGTTTTTTTATGTAAAAGCGCTTAAAAATAGCAGAAAAAAACTGTAATTAGTGTGGAAAAATGCGAAAATCAATGATACAATAATTTGTAGAGTGAAAACTTAGCCACACAACATACTGTGGACGAATTACACAATAATCTGGAGGAAAACTATGAAATGCCCATTTTGCGGTAAAGATGACACTAGAGTTATTGATTCAAGGCCTGCTGACGAGAATACTTCCATCAGGCGCAGAAGAGTATGTGATTCATGTGGCAAGAGGTTTACAACCTATGAGAAGGTTGAGACCATTCCTCTTATTGTAATCAAGAAGGGCGATGTGAGAGAGCCTTATGACCGTGCAAAGATTGAGGCAGGTGTATTCAGAGCGTGCCATAAGAGACCTGTAAGTGCTGAGCAGATCACCAAGATTGTTGATGCTGTTGAGACTGAAGTATTCAATATGGAGCAGAAGGAGATCCCCAGCCGTGCTATCGGTGAGATTGTAATGGACAAGATGAAGAATCTGGATCCTGTTGCATATGTAAGATTTGCTTCTGTTTACAGAGAGTTCAAGGATGTAAATACCTTCATGGATGAGCTGAAGACAGTTCTTAAGAAGGAAGCAGAGGGCACCATTACAGATACAACAGATAAGAACACACCACTTCTTAAGGACCATTGATCTGATTAGAGCAAATAATAAGCGCTGGCATGAATTATCATGTCAGCGCATTTTCTTTTTGTGAGGGACTCAGATTCCAAGCATTCCCTTTATGAAGATCTCAATTCCTATTCCGATAAGGATCAGTCCACCAACAATCTTGGCATTTCCTGCTAGCTTTGTTCCAAACTTTACTCCCAGCTTAAGACCTACAAAGCAGATAATATATGTGGTAACACCGATGATAAGTCCTGAAACAAGAGTCATTGCCAGGTTGTAGTCTGAAATGGTGAAACCAACTGAAAGAGCATCGATTGATGTGGCAATTCCCTGTACCATAAGAACCTTTGTTGTAAGTTCTCCTGCCTTAACATCCTCTTTAATGTCACATTCCTTGTTGGAACAGTTGTCGCAGTCCATTCCGTTTTTGCATTTTCTGGACTTGATTCCCTCTATAAGCATCTTACCGCCGATAAAGGCCAGTAATATAAGAGCAATCCAGGGTATAAATTTCTGGAATCCTGTAAAAAAGGTTACTGCTTCGTGAACCAAAAGCCACCCAATTACTGGCATTGCAAACTGGAAGAGAGCATAGATACCGGCAATTTCCAGCATTCTGCCTTTTTTCATGTGTGGCTCTGCAAATCCGTTTGCCAAAGATACGGAAAATGCATCCATAGCCAGACCAACACCCAGCATAACGCTGTTGGTGATCAGCCAAAAATAAAAATTCATTATATATTTCCTGCCTTTTTATTAGGGCTCTTTTAACGAGAATCTGGATATCAGATCTGATAGAGCCCTGTAATACATAAAGTGCGATTCGTTCCACTGAACAGCCTTGCCAAGACTTGAAACGATTATAAAGCACTCGTTGTTATCCTTGTCGTAAAATCGCATAAGTATGTAGGATAAAACACCGATTTCCTTGAGGAAAGCTTTTATACTGCCTGCCTGTGGCGGGAGAGTATCAAGCTTGTTGACTACCACAAAATCTCTGCCAGCAAGATACTTTTCCTTGGTATCAGAGTTTAGAACTCCCAGGAGAACGTCAGGTGATCTGAAGCCGGTATTTCCATTCAATCCTGTTGCGTACCTGAGCTTAAATGGGGTGCCAACAATCAGGCACATCCTCTGAAGCTTGAAAGTCTGAGCAAATTCATCTAACAAAGCCTCCGGTGTTGTTCCTTTTCCGTGAAGGGCAACTTCATACATTTTAACTATTATATCGCCATATGACAAGTCCCCACGGTCGTTGAACAGCTTTTTGGTCATTTCCTGCTGCTTTATATCTTCCAGGCTTCCGTGTTTCTCACTGTCATAGATAATGTAGCGGTTTCGACCCTTTTCTTTTGCTATATAAAGGCATTGGTCTGCCAAAAGGAATACATCCTCATAATTGTCTGCGTCTCTGGAAAAAGAAGCAGATCCTATTGAAACAGATATTGGATTATTGTCAGGAAGTTCCCTGTCTATAAATGCAGCTCTTACTTTGTCCCTTATGGCTCTGAAGATTACCCTGAGCTGCTGTTCTTCAGTAATGTTGTAAAAGACGATGAGAAATTCATCTCCGCCAAATCGCCCTGTAACGCCTTTTGCGCCTACTTCAAAAGAGATAATGTCTGCTATCTGCTTAATGACTGTATCTCCAAACTGATGGCCAAAGGAGTCGTTTACATTCTTGAAGAAATCTATATCTATGATTCCAAGAGTGGTGCCTTCGAGGCGACGCTCGTTGATCCTCTCCTGGGCAATGCGCATGATATCGGCCTTTTCCAAAAGACCTGTAAGACTGTCTCTTTTAAGGCTTGAGACCTGAGGACCACCGGTTCTGTGCTCCAGGTGCATGTGTCCCACTACATGTTCCTTCTGGCTGGAGTAGTTGACATACTTGGCTTCCAGAATTGTGGTCTGGACACTTGGGTCGTCGTTGATAAGGTTGGCCTCGATATGAGTAGTAGCACGACCGGCCTTAGCCTTAACCTGGCCTATAAAAGCTTTTATACGATCCTGCTTACTTTGGCTTACTTTTTTGCATAGCATGTTTTCTATGTCATCGATGGAGTAGAGCCCTGCATCGAATTCAGCAGCCTGCGTATTGGCAAGTATGACATTTTGGGCTTCCGGATCATAATCGAAATAAACGTCATCGTAGAGCTCTAACTGGGACTTGAAGGCGGTGACGGTATCTGTCAGATAGTTGTTATTGTCAATGAGCTCATTTATTCCTGCAAGGACCACGTGGAGGGTATTAGTCTTTTCTTTAAAGGATACCTTAAGACAATACAGCTGAACTCCGTTGTTGGTTTTGATTCCGGCTGCAAACCACTTGTTGTCAGCCAGAGAAAGGCCCTTTAGATACAGGTCTTTATAGGCTTCGTCTATATAATCATCAAAGGATCCATTCACTCCGCTCATCAGAGCATCATATAGTCCCTCATCAGCAGAGAGGATTACATGGTCCTTTTCGGATAATTCCATTTCAAAGAAGTTGAAAATATTCATGTCAAATGTTATCCTTTCTGAGAATTATTATATAAAAAAATGAGAAATAATGGTATCATAGACGTGATGTTTTTTGCGGAGGAAAGAAATAATGGATTACATTTTAAGCTGCTGCTCAACTGCTGACCTTTCAGCGGAGCATTTTAAGGAAAGAAATATCGATTATATCTGTTTCCATTTTGAAGTGGATGGAAAAGACTATCCGGATGATCTGGGAGTTTCATATCCTTTTAAGAGCTTTTATGATGATATGGCAAAGGGAGCCATGACAAAGACTTCTCAGGTAAGCGTTGGTGAATACCTTGAATACTTTGAGGGCTTTTTGAAGCAAGGAAAAGACATACTCCACCTTACACTTAGCTCAGGAATATCAGGAACACTGAATTCAGCTACTATTGCAAGAGACCAGCTCAGGGATAAGTATCCTGAAAGAAAGCTTTATGTTGTTGATTCCCTGGCAGCTTCTGCAGGATTCGGACTTTTGATGAATAAGCTTGCAGACCTTCGCGATGAGGGAATGGGCATTGATGACCTTTATGAGTGGGTTATCGAGCACAGACTTGAGTGCCAGCATTGGTTCTTTGTTTCAGACCTTACATATCTTGTAAGGGGTGGCCGTGTATCAAAGGCAGCCGGAATCATAGGCGGAGCCCTTAAGATCTGTCCTCTTCTTAATGTTGATTTTCAGGGAAGACTTATTGTACGTGCTAAGCATCGTGGAATAAACGCAGTTATGAAGGCTCAGGTTGCCAAGATGGAAGAGCTTGCAGTTGGTGGTACAGACTACGATGGTGACTGCTACATCTCCAATTCAGACTGCTATGAGGAGGCAAGAGCCGTGGCAGACCTCATTGAGGAGAAATTCCCCAAGCTTAAAGGTAAGGTTAAGATCTACAGCATTGGAACTACAATTGGTAGTCATACAGGTCCTGGAACAGTTGCACTGTTCTTCTGGGGATCAAAGAGAATTGATTGATAATTATTCGTCCTTTGTATGGCCCTGCTGTACAAGGGACTATCTTTGTGTAGAGTGAGTATCATTAGGAGGAAAAAATGGAAAACAGCGCATTACGTCAGCAAATTGAAGCAATTCGTGCAGAGATCAAGGCAAATTCCGAGAAGCTTGATAGCTCAAAGCTTGTTTATGAGATGAGAAAGAGCTTTTTGGACAATAAGAGTGGAAAGATCAGTGCTCTTATGAAGGAGATGAAGAACATCGCCGCTGAGGATCGTGCCGAGTATGGTAAGAATGTAAATGAACTTAAGCAGTGGGCTCTTGAGCATTTTGAAGAACTTGACAGAAAGATGAAGGAAAAAGAGCTTAAGGCAAGATATGAGAAAGAGAAGCAGGATGTTACAATGCCTGCCAAGATGCGTTATCAGGGCAATCTTCATCCTGTAACACAGATGAGAGAGACTCTTATAGATATTTTTGCCGGAATGGGCTTTGAGATTTATGAAGGCACTGAGATTGAGAATGACTACTACAATTTCACTGCCCTTAATACTCCTGCAGATCACCCTGCAAGAGATATGCAGGACACATTCTACTTAAGTCCTGAGTTTCTTTTGAGAACACAGACCTCTTCAGGTCAGATCCACGTTATGGAGAACAAGAAGCCTCCGATCAAGATCCTTTCACCCGGAAAGGTTTTCCGTTCAGATGATGATGCAACTCATTCACCTATGTTCTCACAGATGGAAGGCCTTGTAGTTGACAAGAAGGTTACACTTTGTGACCTTAAGGGAGCTTTGGAGACCTTTGCACAGAAGATCTTCGGTGAAGGAACAACAACAAGACTTCGTCCTTCATATTTCCCATTCACAGAGCCTTCAGTAGAGGTTGACTGCAGCTGTTTTGCCTGTGGAGGAAAGGGATGTAACCTCTGCAAGGGTACAGGCTGGATCGAGGTTCTCGGAGCCGGAGTCGTTAATAAGAAGGTTTTGGAGAACTGCGGAATCGACTCAGAAGAATACAGCGGATTTGCCTTTGGTATCGGTATCGAGCGTGCAACAATGCTTAAGTACGGTATAAACAATATCAAGCTTCTTTATGAGTCAGACCTTGATGTTCTTAAGCAGATCGATCACTACGAATAATGGGAGGATATAGAAATGTTAGTACCTTTAAGTTGGCTTAAAGATTTTGTAGATATAGATTTAGAACCAAAGGAACTTGAGAAAAAGCTTTTCGACTGTGGCTTTGAAGTTGAAGAGTGCTGGGAAGTAGGAAAAGACATATCTAAGGTTGTAGTTGGACAGGTAGAGACCTGTGAGGCTATTCCTGATACCCACCTTCATGTATGCACAGTAAATGCCGGTGAGCACGGTACTTTCCAGGTTTGCTGCGGTGCGGACAATGTTCAGGCAGGTGGTAAGTATCCTCTTGCCCTTGTTGGTGCAACAGTTATTGAGACTGAGAGAGACCATGTAACAGTTATTGGTGTTGCAACCATCAAGAAGGGTAAGCTTCGTGGCTATGATTCAGAGGGTATGCTCTGCTCAGGCGTTGAGCTTGGCGTAAACGAGGATATGTACCCAGGCGCAGGTTACAACGGACTTTTAGTATTCCCTGAGGATACAGAGGTTGGTATTGATGTTAAGCCACTTCTTGGCCTTGATGACTGGATCTTTGATGTATCCATCACAGCAAACAGACCTGACTGTCAGAGCATCTACGGCCTTGCAAGAGAAGTAGCTGCTGCTTTAGATAAGCCATTAAAAGAGATTGATCTTAGCTACACAGAGACTGATGTTGAGAACGAAGGCTTTAGCGTAACAGTTGAAGACCCTGATCTTTGCCCAAGATACATCGGACATTACGTATATGATGTTAAGCTCGCTGAGAGTCCTCTCTGGATGAAGAGAAGACTTGCCATGGTTGGCAACAACGCCATCAACAACATCGTTGATATCACAAACTATATTATGAGAGAGCTAGGCCAGCCAATGCATGCTTTCGACGGAAACTTCCTTGAAGGCAACAAGATCGTTGTAAGACGCGCAAAGGCAGGGGAAAAGATTGTTACTCTCGATGAGAATGAATTCGAGCTTACAAATGATAACCTTGTTATCTGCGATGGTGCTAAGCCTGTAGCCTTAGCTGGTATCATGGGCGGCCTTAACTCAGAAATCCGTGATACAACAACTACAGTAACTTTCGAGGCTGCTAAGTTCATGCGTGACAACATCCGTAAGAGCTCAAGAGCGCTGGGACAGTCTTCTGACTCATCAGCAGCTTTTTCAAAGGGCGTTTACGAATATACTACAGTTATCGCCATGAAGAGAGCACTTCACCTTATCGAACAGCTTGGTGCAGGAAAAGTATCCAAGACTCACGTGGACGTTAACACCGGAAACAGTCTTGAAAAGAAGGAAATGAAGGCTTCAATCAAGAAGGTAAATGGTGTTCTTGGTATTGAAGTTCCTGAAAATGAGATAAAGAGAATTCTTACAAACCTTAACTTTGAGCCAGTAATAAACGGCGATGAGCTTACTATCAAGATTCCTGCATATCGTGTAGATATGGAAGATTATCCTGATATCGCAGAAGAGCTTATCCGTATGTATGGCTATGACCATGTTGAGGCTACATTCCTTAAGGACTGCAATGTTACTGTTGGTGGAAGAAACCTTAAGCAGAAGACAGAACTCAGGATAAAGAGAGCTCTTTGCGCTCAGGGTGCTTACGAGTGTATGCATTACTCATTCTTCTCACCTTCAGATCTTGATCTCCTTGGATTTGCCGAGGATGCTGATGAGAGAAAGGCTATTAAGATCCTCAATCCTATAAATGAAGACCTTTCTATCATGAGAACTACTCTGGCTGCACAGATGATCCACGCTATTGCCAGAAACCAGAAGAAGGGCACTTTAGAGGGAAGACTATTCGAACTTGGTAACAGATTCGTTCCAAAGTCTCTGCCACTTACAGAATATCCTGATGAGAAGGCTACTCTTTGCATTGGTGTCTTTGGCGAAGATGAAGATATCTTCACATTAAAGGGACTTGCAGAGAATGTTGCTGCTGCTCTTCATATCAGCTTTAAGTATGAGACTGCTACAAAGACTTTCCTCCATCCATACAGAACAGCTAAGGTTCTTTGCGAAGGCGAAGAGGTTGGATATCTTGGACAGATCACCTATGAGATCCAGGATGAGACTGATATGAGAATTCCTGCTTATATCTGTGAGCTTGATCTTTCCGTACTTGAGAAGTGGTATGGCAAGACTCCTACATTTGAGCCTCTTTCAAAGTTCGCTACGGTTAAGCGTGACCTGGCTCTTATCATGGACAAGACAGTTACCTGCGGAGAGGTAGAGGATGCAATCTATGGCTCCTGCAAGTATGTGACAGATGTTAAGCTCTTTGACGTATATGAAGGACTTCCAATTCCTCCAACAAAGAAGAGTATGGCGTTTACTATCACATTCACACCAAAGGATGAGGAACTCACTGACGATGCTATAAGCGGATACGTAGATAAGATGCTCAGAAAGCTCTCCTTCACCATGGGAATTGAACTTAGATCCTAAACGTTGTAAAATTTCATTGTTAAAAGAAGAGAATAATCTCTGTATTATATGAGGATGATGTTAATACGTCATCCTCAATCTTTTGAAAGGAGAAAAAATAAATGAACAGAAAGAACGCATGGACAACATACTCTGCTACACAGCTTAAGGCAGTAGAGAAATTTGCTGACAACTACAAGGTTTTCCTTGATAACTCCAAGACTGAGAGAGAGGCCATCGATACAATCGTTAACGAGATCGAGGCTGCAGGTTACAGAGAGCTGAACACTCTCATTGGTGGCAAGACAAAGCTTAAGAAGGGCGACAAGGTTTACTCCGTATGGATGAACAAGTCAATCGCAATGTTCCAGATTGGCTCAGATCCCCTTGAGGCAGGAATGAATATCCTTGGAGCACACATCGATTCTCCAAGACTTGATGTTAAGCAGAACCCTCTTTATGAGGATGGCGGCTTTGCTTATCTTGATACCCACTACTACGGTGGTATCAAGAAGTATCAGTACGTTGCAATCCCTCTTGCAATCCACGGCGTTGTTGTTAAGAAGGACGGCACAACAGTACAGCTCAATGTAGGTGAGGACGAGGATGATCCTGTATTCTTCGTATCAGATCTTCTTATTCACCTTGCTCAGGAGCAGATGGAGAAGAAAGCTTCCAAGGTTATCGAGGGTGAGGCTCTTGACCTCATCATTGGAAACAGACCTTTTGTCATTGAGAGCGAGGAGAAGGAAAAGGCAGCTAAGAAGAACAGTAAGCTTTCAGCAGGTGAGCAGTATGCCATTGACGCTGAGAAGGCTGAAAAAGCTGAGAGCGGAAAGGTATCAGGAGCTGTAAGACGTGGTATCCTTGCTATCCTTAATGATCTCTATGGCTTTGAGGAGGATGACTTCATTTCAGCTGAGCTTGAGATTGTTCCTGCAGGAAAGGCAAGAGATGCAGGCTTTGACAGATCAATGATCCTTGGCTATGGCCATGATGACAGGGTTTGCGCTTATCCTTCCATGAAGGCTATTCTTGATGTTAAGAGCGTAAAGAGAACAGCTTGCTGCATCCTTGTTGATAAGGAGGAGATTGGCAGCGTAGGCGCTACAGGTATGAGATCAAAGTTCTTTGAGAACGCTGTAGCAGAGCTTATGAACCTTACAAAGGAAGGCTACAATGACCTTTCTCTCAGAAGATGCCTGGCAAATTCCTGCATGCTTTCTTCTGACGTTAATGCCGGCTTTGATCCAAGCTATGCTTCATGCTTCGAGAAGAAGAACGCTTCTTTCCTTGGCCAGGGTCTTGTATTCAGCAAGTTCACAGGTTCAAGAGGAAAGTCCGGCTCAAATGATGCAAACGCTGAGTTCATTGCAGAGATCAGAAAGGCCTATGACAAGGATGGCATCGTTTACCAGACAGCAGAGCTTGGTAAGGTAGATGTTGGCGGCGGCGGAACCATCGCATACATCCTGGCACTTTACGGAATGAATGTTATTGATGCAGGTGTTGCAGTCCTTAATATGCATGCGCCATGGGAAGCTATCAGCAAGGCTGATCTTTTCGAGGCTTACAGAGGATATGTTTCATTCCTTCAGAACATTGATTTCAGAAATGAGTAATTTGATTTAGAAAGAGCAGTAATGAGTGATAATAGAGAAATAGGTCTTTCTACAGCGGATTATTACTTTGATCTTCCACAGGAGCTGATAGCTCAGGATCCTATGGAGAAAAGAGATGAGTGCAGACTGTTAGTTGTAGATAAAAAGACCGGTGAGACAAGTCACCACATTTTTAGTGAAATATTTAATTATTTAGAGCCAGGCGATTGCCTGGTTCTTAATAATACCAAGGTTATTCCTGCAAGGCTTCTTGGTGAGAAGGAGGGAACAGGTGCAGCTGTGGAGATACTTCTTTTAAAGAGAAAAGAAGCTGATCTGTGGGAGTGCCTTGTAAAGCCCGGAAAAAAGCTTCGTCCAGGAGCAAGAGTCAGCTTTGGAGGAGGAATCCTTACAGCTGAGATTATGGACATTGTGGAAGATGGTAACAGGCTGGTAAAGTTCTTTTACGAAGGAATATGGGAAGAGGTTCTGGACAGGCTTGGAGAGATGCCACTTCCTCCATACATTACTCATAAGCTCCAGGACAAGAACATGTATCAGACTGTCTACGCCAAGTACGAGGGTTCAGCTGCTGCACCTACAGCAGGACTTCACTTTACCAATGAACTTCTCAAGAAGATAGAGGAAAAGGGCGTAGATCTTGCCTATGTTACTCTTCATGTTGGCCTTGGTACCTTCAGACCCGTTAAGGTTACCAACGTGAAGGAACACCACATGCATTCAGAGTGGTACCAGGTTACCCAGGAGGCTGCGGATAAGATCAATAAGGCTAAGGAGTCAGGACACAGGGTTATCTGCGTTGGAACCACCAGTTGCAGGACTATAGAAAGTGCTGCTGATGAGAACGGACATATGAGTGAATGCAGCGATGATACGTCCATATTCATCTATCCTGGCTATAAGTTTAAGGTGACAGACTGCCTGATCACTAATTTCCACCTTCCTGAATCAACGCTGGTTATGCTTGTTTCAGCCCTGGCTGGAAGAGAGCATGTTTTAAGTGCCTATGAAGAGGCTATAAAGGAGAGGTATAGGTTCTTTTCCTTTGGAGATGCGTGTTTCTTCTACGACAGGTAAAGGAAAAGTATGATATACTTAATCTTGAAGTGTTTCATAAAAGTATAAACATGGGGGTACATTATGGAAGACAAGAGAAAACACAAGAGACTTGGACTTACTGGCGAGATTTTGATCAAGCATCTGGGCGGCAATGAGGGCCCTGTGAATGCAACCATCGAGATCACAGACTGTTCTAGTGACGGAATTGGCTTTTCCACAGATGCTCAGCTTGTGGTCGGGAACAACTATGAAGCAAATCTGACACTTTGGACCAAGGAGGTTCTCCACGTTTTCATTCAGATTGTCAGAGCAGTCCAGACAGAGACAGGATTCCATTATGGCGGAATCTTTATTGGAATGCCTGATTCTGAAAAGATGAGGATCGAGGTTTATGAGACCGTAGAAGATCAGCTTAAGGAGCAGAACAACTAATCATGAAGATAGCAGTAGTAGGAACCGGATACGTTGGGCTTTCCAATTCGGTTCTTTTATCACAGTATAACGATGTAAAGGCAGTAGATGTCATCCCTGAAAAGGTTGACATGATCAATAACAGGAAATCTCCAATAGTCGATAAGGAGATTGAAGAGTATCTTTCTACAAAGGACCTTCGACTTGAGGCTACCACAGACGCATCCTATGCATATGCAGATGCTGATTTTGTCATCGTCTCTACACCTACAAACTACGACGAGAAGCTTAATTACTTTGATACTTCCTCTGTTGTAAGCGTTGTAGATCAGGTAAGAAAAGAGAATCCTGATGCCTTTATCGTGATCAAGTCAACCATTCCTGTAGGTTATACAGAGGAGCTTTGGGAGACTTATCACACAGACCATATCATGTTTTCTCCAGAGTTTTTGAGGGAGGGACATGCTCTTTACGATAACCTTTATCCTTCAAGGATAATTGTTGGATATGACACAGAGAGCGAAGAGGCTGAGGAGAAGGCTCATTTGTTTGCAGATCTGCTTAAGCAGGGAGCAAAAAAGGAGAAGATTGACGTTCTGTTCATGAACTCTACAGAGGCTGAGTCTGTTAAGCTCTTTGCCAATACTTTCCTTGCTCTTAGAGTATCTTTCTTTAACGAGCTTGATACCTATGCAGAAGTCAGAGGACTTAACACCAGAAATATCATCGAGGGTGTGTGCCTTGATCCAAGAGTTGGTAATTTCTATAACAATCCATCCTTTGGATACGGCGGCTACTGCCTTCCTAAGGATACGAAGCAGCTTTTGGCAAACTACGAGGATGTTCCCAACAACCTGATCACAGCCATTGTTGAAGCTAACAGGACCAGAAAGGACTTCATTGCTGACAGAGTATGGGCCCTTCATCCCAAGAAGGTTGGAGTTTACAGACTTACCATGAAGGCGGGCTCTGATAACTTCAGACAGTCAGCTATTCAGGGAATCATGAAGAGGATCAAGTCCAGGGGAATCGAGTGTGTGGTTTACGAGCCAACATTAAAGGACGACAACTTCTTTAATTCTCCTGTGGAGAGAGACCTTGCTAAGTTTAAAGAAGAGTGCGATTTCATTATTGCTAACAGACTGACAGAGGAACTCTCTGACGTGGTTGATAAGGTTTATACCAGAGATTTGTTTGGAAACGAGTAAAATGCAGGCTTTTAGGGATTGCTTTTGCGGCAATCCCCTTTTTTATGGGAATACAGAGCTATATTTCGCCGTTTTGTCTGTTGTGGGCGATATTTTGGGATGGTATAGTCTTTAATATACAGGAGGGAAGTGTTATGAAACAAAAAAAGCAATTTGACGCAGCAAAATTTGGAAGGACATCGCTTTTTATCGTGATAGGGTTATTCATCTTATCCGTAGTATTCGGTTCCTTCTACAACGTAAGTGAGCAGGAGCAGGCAGTTGTAACCCAGTTCGGAAAAGTTGTGGCAACCAATTCTGCGGGATTATATTTCAAGATCCCATTTATCCAGAGAGTTCACAAGGTTGATATGACAACCCACGGCATTGGAATCGGTTATGTTCTCGATGGAAACGGTCAGAATATTACAGTGGATGATGAGGGAATAATGATCACCTCTGATTTCAACTTTGTAGACATTGATTTCTATCTTGAATACAAGGTAAGTGATCCGGTGGCGTACATCTACAACACGGATTCACCCGAAGTTATCATGAAGAACATAGCCCTGGCAAGCATCCGTTCAACAGTAATTGACTATCCGGTTGACGAGGTCATCACAACAGCCAAGGGTCAGATACAGGCTGAGGCAAAAGAGAGACTGGCTACAGCCCTTCAGGATGAGAACGTTGGACTTACAGTAGTTAATCTTTCCGTTCAGGATGCTGAGCCACCAACAGATGATATCAAGCAGGCTTTCAAGGCTGTTGAGACAGCTAAGCAGGGAAAAGAAACAGCTGTAAACAATGCAAAGAAGTACCAGAGCGAGCAGGTTCCGGCTGCTGAAGCTGAGGCTGACAGGATCGTTCAGAACGCTGAAGCTCAGAAGGCTGCCAGGATCGCAGAAGCTGAAGGTGAGACAGCAAAGTTTAACAGCATCTTTGAAGAATACAGCAAATACCCTCTCATAACAAAGCAGAGAATGTTCTACGAGGCAATGGAGAATGTACTTCCTGATGCCAAGGTTATCATCACAGATGGTAATACACAGCAGATGCTTCCACTGGAGAGCTTCTCCACAGGAGTAGCCGGTGGTGAAAGTACTACTGAGGGCAACTAAGTAGACATAGTAACTATAGAATAAGTTGAGGGAAAAAATATGAAGAAGAAAATCACAGGGACTTTAATAGTCATAATAATAGTAGTTGCAGCAATAATCCTTGGAAATTCCTTATATACAGTTCACCAGAAGGAATACGTTGCTGTAAGACAGTTTGGTAAGATCGTAAAGGTTGAGTCAGATCCCGGCCTTAAGATGATCACACCATTCGTACAGAGCACACAGCGCATCAGCGCTGCAACAAAGATCTATGACATTCCGGCATCTGATGTTATCACAAAGGACAAAAAGTCCATGATCACAGATACTTATGTTCTTTGGAAGGTCGTTGATCCTGTAAAATACATCCAGTCACTTAATGCACTTGATGCAAGAGCACAGGAGAGGATCGAGGCTGCAGTTTACAACGCAACCAAGACAGCAATTTCTTCCATGACACAGGACGAAGTCATCGATTCAAGAGGTGAGGTTCTTACAAAGCTCATCACAACAGATGCTAACTCAGATATGGGTGGATATGGAATAGAGATCGTTACAGCTGAGATCAAGGCCCTTGACCTTCCTGATGACAACAGAACAGCAGTATATGAGAGAATGATCTCAGAGCGAAACAACATTGCTGCTTCCTATGAAGCTGAAGGTAATGCTGAGGCTCAGAAGATCAAGAACGAAACAGACAAGAAGGTTGCCATCCTCAAGGCAGATGCTGAAAAGACAGCAGCTAAGCTTGCCGGTGAAGGTGAGGCTGAGTACATGAAAACTTTGTCAGAGGCCTATAACACCCCTGAGAAGTCAGAGTTCTACAACTTTATGAGATCACTTGATGCATTTGAGGAGTCTCTTGGAAAGGGTGAAAAGACAATCATCCTTGATAAGAATTCAGAGCTTGCTAAGATGTTCTACAATAACTACTAAAAAAGATACAGGTCCGGGAACCCCACGTGTTCCCAGACCTGTTTTATATGTGCGCCTAGCGGCGCACGTTTCTAACGGGTTAAAGTCCCGAATCCGCCCGGTAGTGGGAAGGATATAGCCGAAGGCAAGGGTGTCCATCGTGAGGTGGAATCTGAAGGAAGCCGGATGTGAGGAACATACTAACTCACGGGCAAATCTCTGGTCTGACGAACAGAAATCTCATAAGAGGTCATGCATGAGGGTAAGACTGCATATCAAGCCGAAGCCCGATAACTACACGGAATCATGCATGATAGATGAGGCAGACGGATGGAGAGGAAGAAACGTGTGGTACCTAGGGAGGTCTGTGCGAAATGCTCTGAAAGGAGTAACCACTGTACAAGGAAACGAGGCGGTGCTGAACGCACAGAAGTCAGCAGAGGTCATAGTAGCCAAGAGGCGAAGGACCGAATCAATAGGAGTCTTGAGTATGACCGAGAAAGGAGGAATGACCATTTATGGCAGAAAACATTGAAAACAATGGCTGTTCGCAAAGAGATAATGCGGAACATGAAGGGTATGCGAAAGCGCGTAGGTCATTCAATCGGATATGGAAAGAAAGAGACAGTGCACAGCCGAAACTTTTAGAAGCGATACTGTATAAAGACAACTTTAACAGAGCGTACAAGAGAGTAAAGGCAAACAAGGGAGCGGCAGGAATTGATGGCATGACTATCGAAGAGGCACTTCCTTATCTCAAGGAACATCAACAGGAGCTAACCGACCGTATATTTCGTGGAAAGTACACTCCGTCGCCGGTCAGGCGAGTTGAGATCCCAAAACCAGATGGTGGTGTGCGTAAGCTTGGCATACCTACCGTGATAGACCGTACACTCCAGCAGGCAATAACCCAACAGTTAGTGCCTATCTATGAACCACTGTTTGCGGATGGAAGCTATGGTTACCGTCCAAACAGAGATGCAAAAGGAGCCATACTAAAGGTCAAAGAGTACGCAGAGCAAGGATACACATTTGCGGTGGTGCTTGATTTATCCAAGTATTTCGATACTCTGAACCACGAAATCCTTATAAATCTTCTCCGAAAGAATGTGAAGGACGAACGTGTGGTACAGCTCATAAAGCGCTATCTGAAAAGTGGAGTTATGGAAGACGGAGTGGTCATTGATACAGAGGAAGGTTCGCCCCAAGGTGGTAACCTATCGCCACTACTTGCGAACATCTACCTCAATGAGTTCGACCAAGAGTTTCTAAAGAGAGGTGTTCCCTGCATCAGATATGCGGATGACATAGTTCTCCTTGCCAAAAGCAAGCGGGCGTCGGAAAGACTCTTGGAAAGTAGTACGAGATATCTTGAAGAGAAACTAAAACTTACAGTTAACCGAGAGAAAAGCCGTACTGTAAGTGTGTTTGCAATCCGAAATTTTAAATTCCTTGGCTTTGCATTGGGAAGGAACGGAAGTGGCATATATGTCCGAGTTCATCCAAAGTCATGGAAGAAGTTTAAGTCCAAGCTGAAAGACTTATCTTCCCGTAAGTCTGTACAGTCCATCAAGCCAAGCCTAGAGAAAATCAAGGCATATGCTAGAGGGTGGCTTAACTATTATGGGATTGCCAGCATGAAGAACAACTTAGATGACATCAATGGATGGCTCTATCACAGAATACGCATGTGCATATGGATACAATGGAAATTGCCTAAGACTAAGAAGAGAAATCTGATTCGGATGGGTATACCAGAGTACTATGCACACATGGCGGCGAATTGCCGTAAAGGACATTGGTTCTGCTCCAACCTTTCTGCGGTGAAGCGAGCTATGTCAAAAGAAAGACTGATAAGCAGTGGCTTCTATGATTTAGCCACAGCCTATCAGTCTGTGCACGTCAACTATTGAAAGCGCCGTATACCGAACGGTACGTACGGTGTTGTGAGAGGACGGCGGTTAGCCACCGCCTCCTACTCTATTGGTTTAAAGTAATGCCTGAAGATCTTTGAAGAAGCTTGGGTAGGAGATTCCTACGCATTCGTCTTCCATAATTCTGGTGGTACCTTCCGCAGCCAGTGCAGCAATAGCGAAGCTCATGGCAAGACGGTGGTCCTTATGGGAGTCGATGTCAGCGCCTTTAAGCGGCTTTCCGCCGTGGATAATCATGCCATCCTCTGTGGCTTCGATGTCGCAGCCCATTTTTGTAAGGCCCTGTACCACTGCATCAATTCGGTTAGATTCCTTGATCTTTAGTTCAGCTGCATCCTTGATGATTGTATCGAAGTCCCTTGTGGCCGCCAGTACAGCTACAACAGGAAGCTCGTCTATCATTGTCGGTATCTCTTTTCCTCCGATAACAAACTGGCGATTCTCGTTACCGTGAAGCTCTGAGTACTTAACCAGAATGTCTGCCTTAGGTTCACCTGACTCATCAAGGTTAAGGAGAGTTATGTCTGCCCCCATCTGATTGAGAACTGTAAGGATACCGGCTCTTGTTTTGTTGATTCCTACATTTCTGATAAGGAGCTCTGAACCAGGGACCATCAAAGCTGCGACGATAAAGTAAGCAGCAGAGGAGATATCTCCCGGAACATTTATCTTGTTTCCGTGAAGTGGCATTCCTGGATGAAGGATACATACAGCGCTTCCATCACGGGCTACTTCGTTGTGAATGTCAGCACCAAAGGCTGAGAGCATGATCTCTGTGTGATTCCTGGAAAGGGCCGGTTCATAAACTACGCTGTCCCCTTCGGCATAAAGACCTGCAAGCATGATGCAGCTCTTTACCTGAGCTGAAGCCACAGGATTTCTGTAGGTTATACCACGAAGTGACTTTCCTCCGGTGAATCGCAGAGGTGCACAGTCGTTGCCATATACGGAGATGACATCAGCACCCATCTGGCCAAGAGGCTTCATGATGCGCTTCATAGGCCTTTTTTCAATGGAATTGTCACCGGTGATCATGGAATCAAAGGGCTGAGCAGCTAAAATGCCTGACATGAGCCTGGTTGTGGTTCCACTGTTGCCGGTATAAAGGGTGGAAGTGGGGGCTGAAAAGTTATGCAGACCTCTTCCATGAACAGTTATGGTTGGAACCCCGTTTGTGGGGCTTATGGAATGCTCGATGAGAACTCCCAGTTTTTTGAAGCAGTCAATAGTGGAGAGGCAGTCAGCACTCTCAAGGAAGCCTGTGACCTCAGTTGTTCCCTGAGCAAGGGCTCCAAACATGATACTTCTGTGGGAAATGGATTTATCTCCCGGAACGAAAACGTCTCCTTTCAGGGGACGGGATGCTTTTTCAAGGGCGATCATGGTTTTCCTCCGCAAAATCACTTTACATAGAAACTATAACCTGAAGAAGAGAGTATCTCTTTTGACTTATCAAGCTCTTCCTGACCCGGAAGCTCGATGCGCAGAGTTCCTCTTTCATACTCTCTGTTGTGAACAATGCCCATATTCTTGATGTTGATAAGGTTGTCTGAAAGAAGTGTGGCAACCTTGGCAAGATTACCGGGCTTATCATCAATTTCAACGTGAATGTCGTAGACCTTTTTGATAGGTCCGCTGCCGGCATCAACAAAGGACTCGCGGTATTCTCTGGCTGAAGAAAAGAACTCCAGCACCTTTTTCTCATTATGCTCGTCGATGGCCAGCTTTATGTCACAAAGGGAATCTATATATCTTCCCAAGAGCTCTGAAATATTGAAGGAATTAGTCATGCAGATCTGATCCCACATGACAGGGGAAGAGGAGCTTATTCTGGTGATATCCTTGAAACCACCTGCTGCGATGGTCTTCATAAGCTGATCCTCTGAATCGCTGTTTTTTACAAGATTAACAAGGGAAGCTGAGATCACGTGTGGTACGTGGCTTATGGCAGCTGTGATATAGTCGTGCTGCATGTAGGGCACAACCAGTGGCAGAGCCCCAAGGTTTTTGACCAGTTCCACGTAGTCTGCAAGCCTCTTTTCATCAGTGGCCTCAGTCTTGGTGAGGATGTAGTAGGCATTTTCCAAAAGCTTCGCCTTGGAGTTGCTAAAGCCGATCCTCTCCGTGCCGGCCATCGGGTGTCCTCCGATGAACTGGGATTCCAGCGAAAGCTCTTTTACCACCTCATGGATACAGGTCTTGACGGAGCCAATATCTGTGATGGTGGTCTTTTCGTTAATATAAGGCAAAAGAGCCTTAAGATTCTCGTTATTTATTTCTACCGGGGCGCACAGGAAGATGTAATCGCACTGATTAAAGTCCTGGCCGATCTCGTACAGGGGCTTGTCGATTATCTTCTCCTGAAAAGCAGCATCAACAGTGGAAGCGTGTGGTGTATATGCAATGATCCTGGACTGGGGTGAAAAGAGCTTTATGGCCCTTGCTATGGAACCTCCTATGAGTCCAAGACCGATAAAACCGTAGGTTTTTGGGTCCAATTGTGAAAAACCTCCCATTTAATCAAGAGTGTCGTATCTCACTATATCACTTTAAAGTGCAAAAATCAACAACAATATATTTGTGCAAAACTGCCTATTATACTTGTTTTGGGACATGTTTTTTAGTAAAATGGTTATATGATTTTCTTGGGGGACTGTATCATATCTCATACATTTTACCCAAAATAGCCAAACTGGAGGACTAGATATGAACGTTTACACAACGGACAAGATTCGTAACGTAGTACTGTTGGGGCACGGCGGAGCAGGAAAGACTACTCTCGCAGAAGCAATGGCTTACCTTGCAGGCATAACCTCCCGCATGGGAAAGGTTGAGGACGGAAACACCTTAAGTGACTTTGATAAGGAAGAGCAGAAGAGAGGTTTTTCAATCAGCACAACCACAATCCCTTTGGAGTGGGAAGGCCATAAGATCAACCTGCTTGATACACCCGGTTTCTTCGATTTTGTTGGTGAAGTAGAAGAGGCTATAAGCGTAGCAGACGCAGCCATCATCGTTGTTTCCGGTAAGGCTGGAATAGAAGTTGGAACAGAGAGAGCATGGGACCTTTGCGAAAAGTATAAGCTTCCACGTATGTTCTTTGTAGCAGATATGGATATCGATGACGTTTCCTACAGACAGGTAGTTCAGGATCTTACTGATAAGTACGGTAAGAAGATGGCTCCATTCAATCTGCCTATCCGTGAGAATGAGAAGTTCATCGGTTACGTAAACGTTATTCAGGAGAAGGGCTTTAAGTGGCAGGGCAAGGAAGTTGTTGAGATTCCTGTACCTGATTACAATGAGGCAAACCTTAAGCTCTTTAGAGATACTCTTATCGAGACAGTTGCTGAGACATCAGAGGAGTTCATGGACAGATACTTCAATGGTGATACCTTCTCAGAGGCTGAGATCAGAGCAGCAGCTCGCAGCAACGTTTGTGACGGCTCCATCGTTCCTATCGAGATGGGTTCCTCCACACTTTGCCAGGGCATCTACACACTGCTTGATGATATCGTAAAGTATATGCCAAGCCCAGAGAACCGTAAGATGGCTGGTATCAATACAAATACGAATGAGATCTTCGAAGCTGACTTCGATTTCTCAAAGCCAAAGACAGCTTTCGTATTCAAGACCATGATCGATCCTTTCATCGGTAAGTATTCACTTATCAAGGTTCGTTCAGGTGTCCTTAAGCCCGACGACACAATGTTCGTTGCAAGCAAGGATCTTGAGGTTAAGATCGGTAAGCTCTATGTCCTTCAGGGCAACAAGGCAACTGAAGTTACAGAGCTTCACGCTGGTGATCTTGGCGCTCTTCAGAAGCTTGATATTGCAACAGGCGACACTCTTTCAACAAAGGCTACACCTGTTCAGTATGCTAAGATGGATATCTCACAGCCTTATACATACATGAGATATCACGCTCAGAACAAGGCTGATATTGATAAGATTTCTCAGTCTCTTGCAAAGCTTGCTGCTGAGGATCAGACCATCAAGGTTGTGAACGACGCCGAGAACCGTCAGACACTTCTTTATGGTATGGGCGATATGCACCTGGATGTTATCCAGAGTAAGCTTGCAAACGTATACAAGGTTAACATCGACCTTACAAAGCCAAAGGTTGCCTTCAGAGAGACAATCCGTAAGAAATCTGATGTAGAGTACAAGTATAAGAAGCAGACCGGTGGACACGGCCAGTACGGACACGTTAAGATGCGCTTCGAGCCATCAGGCGATCCACTTACACCATATGTATTTGAGCAGGAGGTTGTAGGCGGAGCAGTTCCTAAGAACTACTTCCCTGCAGTAGAGAAGGGACTTGCAGAGTCTGTTCAGAGAGGACCTCTGGCAGCTTATCCTGTAGTAGGTGTTAAGGCCGTTCTCTATGATGGATCATACCATCCTGTAGATTCTTCCGAAATGGCATTCAAGGTTGCTGCTTCAGGTGCCTTCAAGAAGGGCTTCATGGAAGCTGGCCCTGTTCTCCTTGAGCCAATCGTTTCTCTTAAGGTTACTGTACCTGACAGCTTCACCGGCGATGTAATGGGTGACCTTAACAAGAGAAGAGGACGTGTTCTTGGAATGAATCCTTCACTTACAGGTAAGCAGGTCATCGAGGCTGAGGTTCCTATGATGGAGCTCTTTGGATATTGCACACAGCTTCGTTCCATGACCGGAGGTGCAGGAGACTTCGAGTACGAGTTCGCAAGATATGAGCAGGCTCCTTCAGATGTTCAGGCTAAGGAAGTTGAGGCCAGAGCAGATAAGGTTGCTGCAGCTAACTCAGAAGAATAATAGATTCATATATACATTAGACTCCCTCGGAAACCCATCCGGGGGAGTCTTTTTGTGCGAAAAAATGAAAATTTATATGGTTTTTATGTTCGGGTTGACGGTTTTGTGATAATATTATGTCATGCAGATGAATGCGATGTATATTTACAATTACATAGGTGAATTTGCAAGCTTGCTTTTGGCAGGCCTTTTGGTGTTTGTGATGATATATTCAAAACCCCGGAAGACCTACGTCTACAAGTTTCTTTTTGTTGGAGTAATCTGGTCTATAATCGCCTTAATCCTCCAGATATCTATTCTTTCAATTGCCAATAATCCCGACGATTATAGCAAGGAACTGTTCATGAGCCTGTTGATACTGTTCCTTCTTGCTTATGATGGGGTCCTTTATTTTATCTTTGCTTATGTAAACATGATGTCCATGGTAAGGAGAGGCCAGCGAAAAGAATTTAACGCCATGTCTAGTGTGTTGTCCCTTATGTATGTTACGGGCATTGTTGTTGAGATAGTTGTAACCGGCCTGTATTCCTACACGGTAGATGGAATAGATCTTTCGCACTTTACCAGATTTTACTGTACTGCCGGAATTATATGTGCCATTATTTGTTTTTATGCATCAGTGACTAATAGGGCACAGATTTCCAGAGTAATCTGGCATACGGTCTGCATAATGGTACCTATAGAGATAATAATCCTTGTGGCACAGATGATCGCTATTTCTGTCAACAGGACAGTTTTTTCCGGACTTACGTATGTGCCTACATTTACGCTGGCGTTTCTTTTGTTCCACAATATACCTTACGATGAGGAGTCAGGCTGTCAAAGCAGCAACGCACTGGATGAATTTCTAAAGAAACATACAGGGAAGAGAGATTTCTACCTTATGTATGTTGAGTTCAGGATGCCCTCCAGCGAGAACTTTATCAATGAGTCAAAGGATGTGGAGTACATTGGACTTAACGCCTGCAGAACCATTGAGCGTATCAGCAATAGGATCAACATGTACAGACTCGAATATCAGAAGTTTATAAATGTTATCGATATTTCTGATGAGAAAAAAGCTCTTTTCTATGCGGATCAGATCCGGGCAGTCTTTGACGGGGTAAAGGCAGAGCTTAAGGTGCCGTTTAACTACTACATAATAGTAGAGAAGGTTACTCCTGACCTGGATTCCCCAAAGAAGGTCAGACAGCTTAATGAGTTTGTAGAAAAGAAATTCCTGGATAAGAATGCCTGCTGTTACTATGTTGTACAGCCGGCAGATTATGATAACTTCGCCGAGTTCTTTGAGATCAGTGTTTGCCTCAAGGATATCAGGGATAAGATGGACTATGATGATGACAGAGTAATCGCCTATGCGCAGCCCATCTACAGCGTAGAGCATGGGGGCTTCAGGGTTGCTGAAGCTTTGATGAGACTTAAGGTTGGGGACAGGATCATATCTCCTGAAAAGTTTATTCCGGTGGCTGAGAAGACCGGCTGTGTACATGCCCTTACCTGTATCATTCTGAATAAGGTCTGCAGAGCCATTGAAACCCTTGAAGATTACTACGATTTCGATGCCATTTCCATAAATGTTTCGTCAAAAGAGCTATCTCACGATGAAATGTATCAGGACTTCCTGGATATTATTGAGCGTTATGACATTGATATCTCAAAGATCAGAATGGAGATCACAGAAACGGCCATGTTCGAGGATTCAGATATTGCTGACAGGAACATGAAGATCCTGGACAACGAGGGAATTCAGCTTTATCTTGACGATTTCGGAACAGGTTATTCATCTCTGGAGAGAGTTATCAACTGTCCTGTTAAGACCGTTAAGTTCGACAAGAACCTGCTTTACAAGTCTCTTGATGATAACAGGATGGATGACATCCTTACCTATATGATAGAGGTTCTGAAAAAGAACGGTTTCGTGACTCTTGTAGAAGGTGTAGAAGATGAGAGTCAGAGCCAGTTCTCTGTAGATCGAGGCTTTGATTATATTCAGGGTTATCATTACGCTAAGCCTGCACCTATCGAGGATCTGAAGAAGTTCTTTAACAGGAAGAACCAGTTTTGATAAGCACCTTGGGCTGTCACACTTAGTGTGGCAGCCTTTTTAATTGCCGTAATTTCGCTGCCTTGACAGTGATGGTATGATTGTATACAATTATGCACATAGTACATGCTTTAGTACAATAATTTGTGAATGTGAGGTTTTGCTGCAGTTATGAGTAATCATGATACTTTCCAAAATCGGCCGGTAACTATGAACAACAAGAATAACCTGCTTCAGATCGAGGAGCACATGTATATTCTTGATGACGTAGCAAAGCCAAACGTCTTTAGAAATATGTTCCCCTATGAGGAAGTTCCCAAGATTCCATTCAATGACAGGATCGTTCCCCACAACATGCCAAAGGATATATGGATCACTGATACAACCTTCAGGGATGGTCAGCAGTCAAGAGCACCTTATACTACTGAGCAGATAGTAAGGATTTTTGACTATTTCCATGAGCTTGGCGGCCCTAACGGAATGATCAGACAGAGTGAGTTCTTCCTTTATTCCAAGACTGACAGGGATGCTGTTTATAAATGTATGGAGAGGGGATATGAGTTCCCTGAGGTAACCAGCTGGATCCGTGCCAGTGAAGAGGACTTCAAACTGGTAAAAGAGATAGGTATGAAGGAGACAGGTATCCTGGTAAGCTGCTCTGACTACCATATTTTCTTAAAGCTTAAGATGACCAGAAGACAGGCTCTTGAGCACTACCTCAGCATAGTAAGGTCCTGCCTGGAGGAGGGCATCAGCCCAAGATGCCATCTTGAGGATATTACAAGAGCTGATATTTACGGATTTGTTGTACCTTTCTGTATCGAGCTTATGAAGCTTAAGGATGAGTACCAGATCCCTATAAAGGTTAGAGCCTGTGACACCATGGGCTATGGCGTTAACTTCGCCGGAGCAGTTATTCCAAGAAGTGTACAGGGAATCATATATGCTATCAACACCAACGCCAGTGTGCCTAGTGAACTTATTGAGTGGCATGGACACAATGACTTTTACAAGGCAGTTACCAATTCCACAACAGCCTGGATCTATGGCTGTGCATCAGTTAATACATCACTGTTTGGAATCGGTGAGAGAACAGGAAATACGCCTCTGGAGGCTATGGTATTTGAGTATGCTCAGCTTAAGGGTCACCTTAACGGCATGAACACCCAGGTTATCACAGATCTTGCTGAGTATTATGAGAAGGAGATTGGCTTTACTGTACCTGCCAACACTCCTTTTGTAGGAAAGAATTTCAACGTCACAAGGGCCGGAATCCACGCAGATGGTCTACTAAAGAACGAGGAGATCTACAATATCTTCGATACAGAGAAGTTCCTGCGTCGTCCACCTGTAAGCGCAGTTTCAAATACATCCGGACTTGCAGGAATTGCCCATTGGATCAACATTCATTATAAGCTTAGGGATGAACATGCACTTACCAAGCAGTCTCCACTTGTAGTAAAGCTTAAAGAGTGGGTTGATGGAGAGTATGCCGGCGGAAGAGTGACGGTAATGACCGACAACGAGCTTGTAAAAAAGATCGAGGAAGTTGGAAAAGAGCTTGGAATAGTTGTGAAGGAAGGAGAAGTGGTTACTTCAAAGTAACCCTGGTGAAGTATGGACAATCGGGATTTGAAGCAGGAAGTTACAGACAAATACTCACTAAGAGGCCGCGTTTTCCATAGGATCAGAGAAGATATATTAAACGGTAAATATAAGGATCACGAGGAGCTTAAGGAGGTTGCCATCGGACAGGAACTGGGAGTGTCCAGAACACCTGTAAGAGAGGCCTTCAGACAGCTGGAACTGGAAGGACTTATACAGATTATCCCCAACAGAGGTGCCTATGTTACCGGTATCAAGGTGAAGGATATCCAGGACATCTACATGATCAGATCAAAGCTTGAAGGGCTTTGCGCAAGATGGGCCTGTGAGAATATCACTGACGAGCAGCTGGAGGAAATGGAGGAGATTATTTACCTTGCAGAGTTTCATGCTGCCCGTGGCCATATGGAGCAGATGGCTGAGCTGGACAACAGATTCCACACCATCCTTTATGAAGCTTCTGGCTCTAAGATGCTTGAGCACCTTCTTAAGGACTACCACCAGTACGTTTGGAGAGTAAGGCAAAAGACACTTTCTTCAAATCGTGGTGCTGTCTCAAACGTTGAGCACAAGTACATCATGGAGGCTATCAGGGAAAAAAATCCGGATAAGGCCGAGGAACTTGCAAACCAGCATATGTTAAATGCCTATGAGAATATGATCGATAAAGGCCTTTTAGATATGTTTGAGTCATAAAGAGTAGAAAGGAGCACTACATTGGACAAGATTCAGATGACAACTCCCATCGTTGAGATGGATGGGGATGAGATGACAAGAGTACTCTGGCAGATGATCAAGGATAAGCTTATCCTTCCCTTCATCGACCTTAAGAGTGAGTACTATGACCTGGGACTTAAGCACAGAGATGAGACAGATGATCAGGTAACTGTTGATTCTGCCAAGGCAACACTTAAGTATGGAGTAGCCGTAAAGTGCGCTACCATCACTCCCAATAACGAGCGTGTAGAGGAATACAACCTCAAGAAGATGTGGAAGAGCCCTAACGGAACCATCAGAGCTATTCTTGACGGAACTGTTTTCCGTACTCCTATCATGGTAAAGGGAATCGAGCCTAATGTAAGAACCTGGGCAGAACCGATTACACTGGCAAGACATGCTTATGGTGATGTTTATAAGAATGTGGAGATCAAGGTTCCCGGTCCCGGAAAGGCTGAGCTTGTCTTTACAGGAGCAGACGGAAAAGAGATCCGTGAGACAATCCATGAATTTGACGGCCCCGGCATTATTCAGGGTGTTCACAACCTTGATGCATCTATACAGAGCTTTGCAAGAGCCTGCTTTAAGTATGCTCTTTCTGAGAAAAAAGAGCTTTGGCTTGGAACAAAGGATACCATTTCAAAGACCTATGACAGAAGATTTAGAGAGATTTTTGATGAGGTATATGAGGCTGAGTTCAAGGCTGACTTTGAAAAGGCAGGAATCACCTATTTCTACACACTTATCGATGATGCTGTAGCCCGTGTAATGAAGTCCAAGGGTGGCTTTATCTGGGCCTGCAAGAACTACGACGGCGATGTTATGAGTGATATGGTATCATCAGCCTTTGGTTCACTGGCCATGATGACATCAGTCCTTGTATCTCCAACAGGAGTTTACGAGTACGAGGCAGCTCACGGTACAGTACAGAGGCACTACTACAAGTACCTTAAGGGTGAGCCTACATCTACCAACCCTGTAGCTACAATCTTTGCATGGACAGGGGCTCTTAGAAAGAGAGGAGAGCTGGATGGAATAAAGGGGCTTATGGAATGGGCTGATAAGATGGAGAAAGCAACTCTTTCTGTTATCGAATCCGGTCGCATGACAGGAGATCTTGCCCTTATTACAACCCTTCCAAATCCTGTTAAGCTTGGAAGTGAAGAGTTCCTTGATGCAATTGCAGAGGAATTTGCAAAATAATAGTGTATTAGTATTTAAAAGAGCTTTGGACCACGCGCCGAAGCTCTTTTTTGTCCTATATTCGCATGGTATAATTACTTGGGATAAATCTATGAAAAAAGGGGATTTGGGGAATGAAACTTAACTACAAACGTACTATATTAATCGGATTTGCTTTTCTTTCTATCTGTGCATTCTGGCAGTTCTATGACAATGAGATCCCAAAGATACTGAAATATTCCTTTGGACTGGGTGAAACCGTGACAGGAGCAATAATGGCTCTTGATAACGTGCTGGCTCTTTTCCTGTTGCCACTTTTTGGAGCATTGTCAGACAAGACAGATACCAAGATTGGAAAGAGAACACCGTTTATTTTAGTGGGCACGGCTCTTTCTGTTATTTTCTTTTTTGTACTTATTCAGATTGCTCGCCCTAGTGGAAACATCGGCTTTTTTATTCTTATTCTTTTGCTTCTTTTACTATCTATGGGAATTTACAGATCTCCGGCTGTTTCAATGATGCCTGATCTTACACCGGCGCCTCTTCGAAGTGCAGCTAATGCCGTTATCAATCTTATGGGAGCGCTGGGCGGCGTATTTACTTTGGTTATGACCATGCTTCTTTTAAAGAGCAACGGTGATGAGAGTCAGACAAACTATACACCACTTATGCTCAGTATAGAATTATGCCTTATTATTTCCATAACTATCATGTTCCTTACAGTTAAGGAAAAGAAGATAAAGCAGCAGATAGAGGCTGAGGGAGGACTTCAGTCCCTTGGAGAAGAGATGGACCAGGAGGTAAAGGACGTCCTTTCAAATGTTGGAAAAAAGCTTCCAAAGGACGTGTATAAGAGCCTTGCGTTTCTGCTTATGTCAGTAGCCTTCTGGTTTATGGCCTACAACGCAGTGACAACAGCATTTACCAGATACGTGACAGAAGTATGGCACCTGGAGGGTGGAAGCTACGCAGGAACCATGATGATCGCCACAGTAGCAGCTGTTCTTAGCTATATTCCAATAGGTAAGATCTCCAGCGTATTTGGCAGGAAGAAGGTTATCCTTTCAGGTATAGTTCTCATGAGTATATGCTATATGGCCATCGCCTTCATGAACACCTGCTCAGGAATTATCAACATCTTCTTTGCACTTATCGGTATTGGCTGGGCTGCCATCAATGTAAATTCTTATCCGATGGTGGTTGAGATGAGTAAGTCCGGGAATATAGGAAAGTATACCGGAACCTATTACACCTTCTCCATGGCAGCACAAGTTTTCACACCTATACTGTCAGGCTTCCTGTTAGAGCATGTATCCTACAGGACTCTGTTCCCATACGCCTTTGTGTTCTCTACTCTGGCATTCTTCACAATGCTCATGGTAAAGCATGGAGATTCAAAGCCTGCAGTTAAAAAGAGTGTTCTGGAGCATTTTGATGTGGATGACTAAGGTTTACGTCCGCAGATTTCCCAGGCTATCTGGCCCAGGAAATCTGCGGACGTTATAATTTAACATAATTTTTATCATCTTAAACGACTTTATTTGTTGCGAAATTGAACAAAGCAATGTACAATAATTGGCGGACAAGTTACAAATTTATCAATTGGAAGTGGTTTAGATGCTTATAGTCAAGGTTTTATGCGTAGTTCTGGTGGTTTTATCGTTGCTTTATCTGCTTATGATAATGCCTAGGATGACAGGCAGACCTGACAGGAGACCACATCTTGATGTCCTGTATGCCCACAGAGGTCTTCATGATAATGCTTCAATGGCTCCCGAGAATACCATGGCAGCCTTTAAGAAGGCCGTAGATGCAGGCTTTGGAATCGAGTGTGACGTCCAGCTTTCAAAGGATGGAGTTCCTGTTATATTCCATGATTTCACCCTTCAGCGCTGTGCAAGATGTGCAGATGGAAGTATTCCGGAGGGGAAGGTCATAGATTACACCTATGAGGAGCTCATGAAGTTCCACATCCTGGATTCCGATGAGAAGATACCTAGGTTTGAGGATTTCCTTAAACTGGTGGATGGAAAGGTCCCTCTCATTGTTGAGCTGAAGATTGAGCTTAAAGACTTGTCTGTATGTCCAAAGGTTGATTCACTACTTAGGGATTATAAGGGAGTTTATTGTATTGAATCCTTTAATCCACTTGGAGTTTACTGGTATAGGAAGCACAATCCGGGGGTAATGCGAGGACAGCTTTCTGATGAGTTTCACAAGGATTCACCTGAGGAGTTCAAGGGGATTCTTTACGTTATCTTAACAGGACTGTTGTTAAATTTTATTACCAAACCAGATTTTATTGCATTTAATCGCAAGTACCCTGACAGCTTATCACTTACGCTGTGCAGGAAGCTTTATGGCTGTACCTGTGCTGCCTGGACCATCAAGGATCAGCAGCAGCTCATGGAGGCAAAGGACAAGTTCGATATTTACATTTTCGACAGTTTCCTTCCGGAGCAGAAAGCTCTTTTCACAAGGTAATTTCCACATTCCGGATTGGTCCGGTACTTAAATGTGGTAGTTATAAATAATGTATATATGAAAGGTTACCGGACGAAAAGCCGGTAAGAAAGGTAAAAACATGGCGAACAAATGGGTTTATATGTTTAGCGAAGGCGACATGACAATGCGTAACCTTCTTGGTGGTAAGGGTGCTAACCTTGCTGAGATGACAAGCATTGGCCTTCCAGTACCACAGGGCTTCACAATCACAACTGAGGCTTGCACACAGTATTATGAGGATGGCCGTAAGATTAACGACGAGATCATGGCTCAGGCTATGGAAGGCGTTAAGAAAATGGAAGAGATCAACGGTAAGAAGTTTGGTGATCTTCAGAATCCTCTTCTTGTATCCGTTCGTTCAGGTGCTCGTGCATCTATGCCAGGTATGATGGACACAATCCTTAACCTTGGTCTTAACGACGAAGTTGTAGCAGCTATGATCAAGGGAAATCCTGATCCTGCTTTCGAGCGTTTCGTTTACGATTCATATCGTCGTTTCATCCAGATGTTCTCAGACGTTGTTATGGAAGTTGGTAAGAAGTACTTCGAGCAGCTTATCGATGCAATGAAAGAGAAGAAGGGTGTTAAGTTTGACGTTGACCTTACAGCAGCTGACCTTAAGGAGCTGGCTGAGCAGTTCAAGGCTGAGTACAAGAATCAGCTCGGCAAGGACTTCCCTTCAGATCCTGTAGAGCAGCTTAAGCTCGCTATCGAGGCAGTATTCCGTTCATGGGATAACCCTCGTGCTAACGTATATCGTCGTGATAACGATATCCCTTATTCATGGGGAACAGCTGTTAACGTAATGCCTATGGTATTCGGTAACCTTAACAATGAGTCTGGTACAGGTGTTGCATTCACTCGTGACCCTGCTACTGGTGAGAACAAGCTTATGGGTGAGTTCCTTATCAACGCTCAGGGTGAGGACGTAGTTGCTGGTGTTCGTACACCTATGCCAATCGCTCAGATGGAGAAGGAGTTCCCAGAGGCTTATGCAGAGTTCATTAAGGTATGTGAGACTCTTGAGAATCACTACCATGACATGCAGGACATGGAGTTCACTGTAGAGAACAAGAAGCTCTACATGCTTCAGTGCCGTAACGGTAAGAGAACAGCTCCTGCTGCTCTTAAGATCGCTTGTGACCTTGTTGATGAGGGACACAAGACACCTGAAGAAGCTGTAGCAATGATCGATCCTCGTAACCTTGATACACTTCTTCACCCTCAGTTCGATGCTGCTGCTCTTAAGGCTGCAACACCTATCGGAAAGGGTCTTGGCGCTTCTCCTGGAGCTGCTTGTGGTAAGATCGTATTCACAGCTGATGATGCTGTAGCTTGGGCAGAGAGAGGCGAGAAGGTTGTTCTTGTTCGTCTTGAGACATCACCTGAGGACATCACAGGTATGAAGGCTGCTCAGGGTATCCTTACAGTTCGTGGTGGTATGACATCACACGCTGCCGTAGTTGCTCGTGGTATGGGTGAGTGCTGCGTATCAGGTTGTGGCGACATCAACATGGACGAAGAGAACAAGAAGTTCACACTTGCTGGAAAAGAGTTCCACGAGGGAGACTTCATTTCAATCGATGGTACAACAGGTAACATCTATGATGGTCAGATCGCAACAGTTGATGCTAAGATCGCTGGTGAGTTCGGACGTATCATGGCTTGGGCTGATGAGTTCAGAAAGCTTAAGGTTCGTACAAACGCTGATACACCTGCTGATGCTAAGAAGGCTAGAGAGCTTGGTGCAGAGGGTATTGGTCTTTGCCGTACAGAGCACATGTTCTTCGAGGAAGACAGAATTGCTGCATTCCGTGAGATGATCTGCTCAGATACAGTAGAAGAGAGAGAAGCAGCTCTTGAGAAGATCCTTCCTTATCAGCAGAACGACTTCAAGCAGCTCTATGAGGCTCTTGAGGGATGCCCTGTTACAATCAGATTCCTTGATCCACCTCTTCACGAGTTTGTTCCTACAACTGAGGACGAGATCAAGAAGCTTGCTGATGCTAAGAACAAGAGCGTTGACGAGATCAAGGCTATCATCAACTCACTTCACGAGTTCAACCCTATGATGGGTCACAGAGGATGCCGTCTTGCAGTTACATATCCTGAAATTGCTAAGATGCAGACAAAGGCTGTTATCCGTGCAGCTCTTGAAGTACAGAAGGCTCACTCAGACTGGAACGTTAAGCCTGAGATCATGATCCCTCTTGTATGTGAAGTTAAGGAGCTTAAGTACGTTAAGCAGGTAGTTGTTGAGACTGCTGATGCTGAGATCGCTGCTGCAGGCGCTAAGCTTGAGTACGAAGTTGGTACAATGATCGAGATCCCTAGAGCTGCTCTTACAGCTGATGAGATCGCTAAGGAAGCTGATTTCTTCTGCTTCGGTACAAACGACCTTACACAGATGACATTTGGATTCTCTCGTGATGATGCTGGTAAGTTCCTTAACGCTTACTATGACACAAAGATCTTCGAGAACGATCCATTTGCTAAGCTTGACCAGGCAGGTGTTGGTAAGCTTATGGAGATGTCACTTAAGCTTGGTAAGCCAGTAAATCCTAAGCTTCATGTTGGTATCTGCGGAGAGCACGGTGGAGATCCTTCATCAGTTGAGTTCTGCCACAAGATTGGACTTGACTATGTATCATGCTCACCTTTCCGTGTACCTGTTGCCAGACTTGCTGCTGCTCAGGCTGCAATCGCTGAGAAGGCTGAGAAGGCTGAGAAGAAGGCAAACGCTGGTTCTGAGTCTACATCAAAGTCTTTCGTAGACGAGGAGACAAAGAAGAAGCTCAACGAGTATGCTGAGAAGATCCAGGAGATCGCAAAAGAGCTTGCTGAGCAGTCTGCAGATGTAGCTAAGGCAGGTCTTGAGGGACTTAAGGCTGGTGCTGAGGCTGCTGCTAAGGCTTACAAGGATACAAGAAACAAATAATTAACTCTTTAAAGGAGTGCTATAAGGAACTGTCCTACGGGGCAGTTCCTTTTTTATGGTAGAATGGTGAGTGATAGGGGGAGATAAATATGCGTGCTATAGATTTACATACTCATTCAAACTGCTCTGATGGAACTCTTACGGTAAAAGAGCTAATGGACCTGGCTCATGCAAAGAACCTTGCTGCCATTGCGCTTACTGATCACGATACTGTGGACGGACTTGATGAGGCTATCAGCTACACAAAGGAAAAGTATCCTGATATGGAGCTGGTGCCGGGCATTGAGTTTTCTACAGTAGAGGAGGGGAAGGATGTTCATATCGTAGGTTTGTATATAGATCATCACAATGAGTCCTTTGTATCCAAACTTACTCAGTTTATCGAATCCAGAACCAACAGAAACGTGAAGATGTGCGATAAGCTAAGGAAAGAAGCTGGGATTCCAATAACCTATGAAGAGCTTGTAAGCTCTTTTCCCGGGGCTGTTATCACAAGGGCCCACTATGCCAGATTCATGGTGGAGAGGGGATATGTGAACAGCAGACAGGAGGTCTTCGACAAGTATATAGGCGACAACTGCCCATATTATGTGGAGAGGGAAAAGATATCACCGGAGGAAGCAATCGGATATGTTCTCGAAGCCGGCGGAGTTCCTGTTCTGGCGCACCCAATCCTGTATCATTTTTCTGACAGAAAGCTGGAAGCTCTGGTTAGTAGGCTCAAGAATGCAGGGTTAAAGGGAATAGAAGCCATATATTCCACCTACAGCCCTTCAGAAGAGCGTCAGATAAAAGAACTGGCATCCAAATATGAGCTTCTCATCAGCGGAGGCTCTGACTTCCACGGCGCCAACAAGCCAAAGATAGACTTGGGCTGTGGAATGGGGAAACTCTTCCTTCCGGAAGACCTGTTAGAACCTATCAGAAGAGCTGCTGGTACAGTTAATTAACTTTTCAGATATTAAAACACGAATCTATGATAAAATTAATATGCTCAGCCGTAAATTCTGCTTTGATATGGGAGGGCTGGATGGCATATTGGATTGTAGTAGTAGATGATGATGCTATTGAACTCAGAAACGCAAAAATGCACCTGGAGGGTGCGGACTTGCGTGTTAGTTGTCTGCGCTCAGGTGCGGACCTTTTAAAATTTTTGGATAGTAACACACCGGATCTGGTGCTGCTGGATATCCTCATGCCTGAAATGGATGGATTTGAGACCTTCCATTTACTCAGGGAGCTTGAGGAGAAAAAAGGCAGTAGAACCACTCCGGTTATTTTTTTGTCTGGAGATACTGACAAGGAAACAGAGAGAAGAGTACTTAAGGATGGGGCTTCGGACTTTATCAAAAAGCCCTTTGACAAAGAGGCTCTTATAAGCCGTGTCAAGAAAGCAATTGAGAACCAGAAGACAATTGAAATGCTCACTGAAAAGGCTTCTGTGGATAAGCTGACAGGTTTCCTGAATAAGGCCTCCGGAACAGAAAAGATAAAAAAGATGTGCCTTGACAGCAATGGCGCTCTTATGCTGTTTGACCTTGATAACTTTAAGCTTGTGAACGATATCTATGGTCACGATATGGGAGACCAGGTGCTTATTGCCTTTTCAGAGATACTCCGCCACAGTACCAGGGTGGATGATGTCATCAGCAGGATTGGTGGAGACGAGTTTTTGGCCTTTTTCAGCAATCTTACTTATCAGACTGCTGTTAAGGCTTTGGTAGACAGAGTAAATGATCAGATTATAGGTAAATGCATTGAACTCATGGGGCAGGAGTTCAATATTCCTATAGGTATTTCTGTGGGAGTAGCTTTTGTTCCGGAACACTCCAGGGATTATCAGGCTCTTTTCAGATACGTGGATTCTGCCATGTACAAGGTTAAGCAAAATGGTAAGCATGGAGTCCGTATCCACGATGAGAAGACAGTGGTAATGGGATCAAAAGTTGAAGGCAGCCTTGATGTGGATATGGCCCATATAAATCAGATACTGGAGGAGAGAGGGGATAATGACGGGGCCATGGTTATGGGTAAGGATACCTTTATTCAGGCCTATCGTTTTGCTTTGAGGTTTCTTAGAAGATATGAGAAGGGAGCTGGAAAGGTCCTTCTTTCCTTAGCGGAAGAGGGAACAGGAGGCACCCTTTCTGAATTTGCTCCAAAGTTTATCGAGGTACTTCAGAAAAAACTCCGAAAGAGCGACATCATCATGCAGCTTCGCCTGGATCAGATAGTAGTATTCTTGCCTCTGGTCACTATTGAGGAAGGGGAAATGGTTGCAGGAAGGCTAAAGCAGGCATTTGATGAAATGGGAGCTGAAGGCGTTTCACTTAGGTATGTAACAGATCATATTTCTTTTGAATGAATATGAGGGATTTATATGACTAGTACAAATAATGAGAGATTCATTCTTTTGCTTGTGTCCCTGGGGGGCATTGGACTATCAATAGAGAGCGTTCTTTTACATTGGGAATTCTGGGTGCCGCCAATTATTATCCTTGGAATTATTTCTATCTGGGCAATGAACATTACAGGGAACCCTGAATACAAGGTCCGGAAGGTGGCATATTTTGCTTATACCATGCTTATTATCTTTTATCATGGTGTCCACAGAACATCATACTATGATGTGGCACTGGTGATGGTATTTGCCCTGACAGTCATGTCCTTCATGGATGATGTATATATGATGAATCTGCTTTTGGCAGAGTATTTTATTTTGTTTTTTGTGCAGATCTTTTTCCTGGCCAGAAAAGGAGATTCTGCTATAACACTGGATGTGATCAATATATCCAGGATGCTTCTTTACCTGGTTATTGTTTTTGCTGTGTTTTTCTGCTGCATCAAGGCCATAAACGACAGGGCAGAAAGACGGCTGTCTGAAGAGGAAAAGACCAATCGCATCGAGGCAGTTGATGCAGATATGGAGGATTTCCTTTCCAATATTTCCCATGAGCTGAGAACCCCTGTAAATGTGGTCCTTGGAATGTCAGAAATGCAAATAAAAAAGAAACTGGGAGAAGAGGCTTTTTCTATCAGAAATGCCGGAACCCGTCTGGCTTATCAGATTGAAGATATCCAGGACTATACCGAATGTAAGCGCAATAAGTGCATCCTTGAAGAAGATGAGTACATGAGCACCTCACTTATCAATGATGTGGTCATGAACTTCAGACTTCTTGATAATGACAGGAATCTTGAGCTGATCGTGGATCTGGACCCTAAGGTTCCAACTAAAATGCGAGGTGACGTAAAAAAGCTCCACAAGATATTCCGTCATCTTTTGGAAAATGCCCTGAAGTTTACCAGGAAGGGCGGCATCTACGTAAAGATGTTCGCAGAGGAAAAGGACTATGGAATAAACCTTTGCATAGAGATGACAGATACCGGTATAGGTATGGATGCCAGATCAATTGCAGCTATCTCAGAGGGAATGTATCAGGTTAATAAAAAGAGAAATCGCAGTTCCGGAGGAATCGGACTGGGACTGTTTATTGTTTACGGTTTTGCCCACAGTATGGGCGGCTTTGTTAAGATCGAGAGCGAAAAGAAAATTGGTACTACTGTAAGGGTAACCATACCTCAGAAAGTAGTTGATAAAACTCCATGTCTTTCAATCTCCAGGAGTTTTGTGGGAGATATCATCTTCCATGTTCGTTCTGATAAATACAAGGTTCCAAAGGTTAGGGATTTCTATCGTGCCATGGCCACCAATCTGGCTATTGGTATAGGTGTTCCTCTGTATTCGGCACAGAGCATAAAAGAGATTGAAAACCTTCAGGAGAAAATGAATGTAACTCTTATTTTCATGGGCCAGGAGGAGTACGAGGACAATCCTGCTTACTTCGATGAGCTCAGTAAAGGAGACGTTGTTGTGGCTGTATCAGCTGCTCCGGGATTTAAGCCAAGGCCCGGAAGTGGCGTTCTTGTAATGCCTAAACCTCTTTATGCATATCCTGTCATCAAGGTTATTAACGAGGGCAGAGATGCCAAGGATCTGGCAACTATGAATAATGGTGAAAAGCCAAACTTTGGCGGTATTAAGGCACTTGTAGTTGACGACGAACCAATGAATCTGGTGGTGGCAACAGGTCTTTTGACTGAATATGACATGATAGTAGATACAGCTGATAGCGGAAAAGAATCAATTCTTAAATTCCGAAATGCTGATTATGATGTAGTATTCATGGATCATATGATGCCGGAGATGGACGGCGTGGAAGCCATGAAGCTTATTAAGGCAGCTGCAGCAGAGATGAATAAAAATGTCATAGTGATCGCTCTTACGGCAAATGCTGTATCCGGTGCAAGGGAGATGTTTATAGCCGAGGGCTTTGATGGATTTATTGCGAAACCAATAAATATCGCGGACTTTGAGAGAGTTATGCTCAGGGAACTTACCAAGTCTGGAAAAGGTAAGGGAGGGCAGAAGTAAATGAAGAAAAACGGTATTATTCAAAGTGTAATAAACGCCATATTGGATCCGGAGCGTGATTTTGTAGAAAGAACTTATCTTGTGCTTTCACTGGTTTCTGAGGTGACAGTAACCATAGCCCTTATAGGTGACCTGATCTTAAAAGAAAATCCCTGGGAGATAGCCGTAATTGTTGGAACTCTTATTTTTGTTCCCTCACTGATGATCTTCTGTCTTAAGAAAAATAAGCTGAAGCTGGCTATTAAGATAACAGTTATTGGCCTTGCCTTCATCATACTTCCGGGACTGTATTTCTTTGGAGGCGGAGTACAGGGTGGAGGCGTGCTGTGGATAATCTTTACCTTTACCTATGCAGGACTTGTACTTACCGGGACCTGGCGTGCTGTTATGTTTGCCATAATGTTTGCCATGTCGCTGCTTTGCTATTGTCTGGAGTATTTCTTTCCACAGCTTGTTTATGAGCATTCAAGACCTGTTTTCTTTGTTGATTCCTTCCTGTCCATTATCCTGGTAGGCATCATCTGCTTTATCATGACCTGGATCGAGAACTGGCTTTTTATGGGTGAGAACAAAAGAGCCAGGGAGGCAGCCAAGAAGGCTGAGGAGCTGACTATAGCTCAAAACCGTTTCTTTTCAAGCATGAGCCATGAGATCAGGACTCCCATAAACTCTATTCTGGGTCTTAATGAGTTGATACTCCGTGATCAGAGTGCCTCTGATGAGGTTGTATGGGATGCCCTTGGAATACAGGGGTCAGGAAAGATGCTGCTGGCCCTCATAAACGATATCCTGGATTTTTCCAAGATGGAAGCAGGCAGCATGGATATTGTCCCGGTGGATTATAAAGTAGGGGACTTTTTATCTGAAATAGTAAATATGATCTGGCTTAAGGCCAATGAAAAGGGCCTTCGGTTTGATGTGAGCATAGACCCTAAGGTTCCGTCAGTTCTTTATGGCGATGAAGTAAGGATGAAGCAGATCATTATTAACCTGCTTAACAACGCTGTAAAGTACACAGCTGATGGCACAGTGGAGCTCCATATTGAGAGTGAAGAAAAGGATGAAAAAACTGTCAAGCTGACTATTTCTGTATCAGATACTGGAATGGGAATAAAGAAAGAGGTTATTCCCTATCTTTTCGATGCCTTTAAGAGAGTGGATGAGGAAAAGAACCGCCACATAGAGGGAACCGGCCTTGGCCTTTCCATCGTAAAGCAGCTGGTGGAACTGATGGGCGGAACCATTACTGTGAACAGTGTATATGGCGAGGGTTCAACCTTCACAGTTGTTTTGAATCAGGGAGTGGCTGATGCAGCCCAGATAGGTGAACTTAATATCCACAACCAGAGAATTTCTGACAGAGATGCTTACGAGTCCAACTTCAGGGCCCCTGATGCCAGAATCCTCATCGTTGATGATAACGAGATGAATCTGGAGGTTGAAAGTAAGCTTCTTATTGAGACTCAGATGACCATAGATAAGGCTCTTAGCGGAGCTGAAGCACTTGAGATGGATCTTAAGTACCACTACGACGTTATCCTTATGGATCATCTCATGCCCGAGATGGATGGCATAGAGTGTCTGGAAAAGATCCGCAATCACACAGGCGGTCTTAACAGGACTACTCCTGTTATCATTCTTACAGCTAATGCAGGTAGTGATAACAAGGAATTGTATAACAGAGCCGGATTTGATGGCTATCTTGTTAAGCCTGTTTCGGGAGAAGCTCTGGAGAACGCTCTTATGAGGCATATCTCCAAGGATAAGATGATCCTTAACAGCAACAAGGTTGTTGATATGAAGGGAGATATTGATGCTTCCACAGGTTATTCCGGAAAAATGCCTGTTATCATCACCTCCACAAGTATGTGTGATCTCCCTGACGCGATCATCAAAAAGCTCCATATCCCTATTCTTCCGTTCAATATCATTACGGAAGAGGGCACATTCAAAGATGGTGTTCAGATGGGAGCAGATGAGCTTATACGCTACCTGGTGTCAGGAAGAAACGTGGAATCTTCACCACCTGATGAGGCAACCTATACAGAGTTCTTTGCAAAAGAGCTAAAGAAGGCTCACCACCTTATTCATATAGCCATAACTACCAGCATGAGTAGGGACTATGAAAGAGCCTGTGAAGCAGCAAAGTCATTTGACAACGTGACTGTTATCAATTCCGAGTGCCTTTCATCATCTACAGGTATTCTGGTGCTGATAGCTTATAAGCTAGCCCAGATCAATGACAACGTGGATGAGATCGTGGAAGAGCTTGAGATGGTGAAGCAGCGCTTGAAGTGCAGCTTTGTCATTGATACCACCCAGTATATGACAAGGAGAGGTCTTGTAAGTCCTACTGTGGACAAGATAGCCAGAAGTCTTAACATGCATCCTTGCATGAGAATGAAGGATGACAGGTCCGGAATTGGAGGAATCTGGTTTGGCTATAGGAGAAGGGCCTACAAAAAGTACATTGCAAAGGCATTTCCTGTGGATGTTATTCCTGATCCTGAAGTGGTTTTCATCACCTATGCTGATGTGCCTGTGGATACCCTTTTGTGGATCAAGGAGGAGATAAGCAAGATTGCTTTCTTTGAAAATGTTGTATTTAAGCAGGCTTCCGCGGCTATTTCTTCAAACTGTGGACCGGGAACCTTTGGAATACTGTACTTTGTTAAGTCTAATAAATCCTATAATCTCACATCACTCTTCGAGGGAGAGAATCTTCTTCTGGCTGATACAGAGCAGGAGGAAGAGGAGGAAACAGAAGCTGTAGAAGTTGAAGATGAGGAAATGGAAGCTGGCACAGAGCTTCAAAGCGATGAGACTACAGCTCTGGAAATGCCAGAAGAAAAGAAGTGGTATGATTCTCTTGAGGGAATAGATGGCAGCATTGCTATAAAAAACAGCGGCTCTGAGGATGCCTTCAAGACTGTGCTTAGGATTTTCTATGGCTCCATTGAAAGTAAGTACGAGGAGATCCAAGGCTACTATAAGGAAGGCGACTTTAAGAATTACACCATTAAGGTCCATGCCCTAAAGAGTTCCTGCAAGCTAATAGGAGCTATGGTTACTTCAGAAAAGGCTCAGCTTCTTGAGAATGCCGGAAAAGAAGAGAACATAGACTATATCAGGGAAAATCATGAATCCTTTATGGAAGAATATCTGAAGTATAAGGAAATTCTTGGGCCTGTCTTTGATGAAGGAAGTGAAGGAAAACAGGAGATTATAGATAAGCCTGTGGCTGATGAATTCCTCATGGAAAGTGTCTATGATGGTCTGAAAGAGGCGGCTGATTCCATGGACTGTGATGCAGTAGATGCTGTATTTAAGGAAATTGAAGGATATGCAATTCCTGAGAGCGAAGCAGAAAAGTTTAAGGCTCTTAAGGAGAAGGCAGATATGTTTGATTATGATGGCATGCTGGAGATACTTAATGCCAACTAATTGCGGATGGTTATGGAGGTAATGCATGGAAACTATCATCCGGATAAATGATGCGGTGAATGGATTTGCCTGGGGAACTTTTGGCCTCTCGTTGTTATTGGGAACAGGTATAATTTGCTCCCTTATCACCGGCTTTTTTCAGATAACACATATAAGGCACTGGATGAAGAACACCTTTGGGGTTCTGAACGGAAGAGGACGGATAATAAATGACGCCGGAGCATTGTCGCAGCGAAGAGCTTTTTGGACATCCCTATGTGCCACCATTGGAACCGGAAATATAGCCGGTGTGTCTACTGCCATATGCCTTGGCGGCCCCGGAGCAGTGTTCTGGATGTGGGTTGCTGCCTTCTTTGGAATGATGGTCAAGTATTCCGAGAACCTCCTTGGAATCTATTACAGACGAAGAAATTCAGAAGGTGCCTGGGTAGGCGGACCTATGTATTATCTGGAGGATGGCCTTGGATCCATAAAGCATTGCAAGAGGTTTGGAAAGATACTAGGTATTCTGTTTTGTATTTTTACGGCCCTGGCTTCTTTCGGAATAGGCAATATGGCACAGATAAATAAGATCACCATCAACGTGGGGGCAACTTTTTTAGCTGACAGGGAAATGGGATATTATAAGGGAATATCCAATGTTAACTGGGCAATAGGAATTGTCCTTATGGTGGCTATGGCAGCCATTATCCTTGGTGGTTTCAGAAGAGTTGCCCTGGTTTCCGAGACTCTGGTGCCCTATATGTCCCTGATATATGTTGTCGGATGCTTTCTGGTAATACTTATGAATGTCAAAGGGATACCACAGGTGTTTGAATCCATATTTAAGTTTGCGATGGGACCTGAGGCGATAAAAGGCGGAGCAGCAGGCACAGCTGTTCAGATTGCCTTTAATACAATAAAAAATGGATGTAAGCGAGGAGTCTTTTCAAACGAAGCAGGCCTTGGTTCTTCGGTAATGGTACACAGTACCAGCTGCACCAGAGAACCGGTCAGACAGGGGCTCTGGGGTATAGCAGAGGTCTTTCTGGATACCTTCATCATATGTACCTTTACAGCTGTAGTTATTCTGAATTCAGGAGCTATTGATCTTACTAACGGGCTGACAAAACCCGGTACCAATGATTCTATTCTGGTGGCACAGGCCTTTGGTGCTCATTTTGGAAAGCCTGGAGAATGGTTTGTGGTTGTGGCCATAACTCTGTTTGCGTTTACCACGGTAATGGGATGGTCCTTCTATGGAGCAAAAACTGTAGAGTATCTTTTGGGAGTAACCGTTGCTAAGATTTACAGACTTATTTTTATAGGACTTGTAATATGTGGTGCTGTTATGGAATCCAACCTTGCCTGGGATGTTTCAGATACCTTCAACGGCCTTATGATGATTCCAAATCTCATTGGACTAGTGGCACAGATTCCACTTATAATAAAATTAACACGAAATTACATAGACAGAAGGATCAAGGGAAAAGAGATAACACCAATCCTTTCCTATGATCCGGACATCCAGAGGGATGCCCTTAGGGCAGTTCAAAAGGGAGCAGATTAAGGACAGAGTAAGTATTATTTTAGCGGAGGTCAATAATGGAAATTACGAACCTGAACATTGTAATGCTTATGTTTCAGCCAAGTGTTGTAGCAAAGGGGCTTGAAAAGAAACTGCAGGAGCAGGGGAATACAGTTTCCGCTGTAGTGGGGAATGTGAATCAGATAGATCAGTATATGGACAGCGCTGATCTGTTTATTCTTAATCTGCCTGGAAAGATCACTGACGATACTGTGGAACTCAAAGCTCTAAAGCTGCTTTGCAAAAAAATGGACACCAGTGGCAAAAAGATGATCATGGTGGGAGAAAAAGAAGTCTACCAGGATCTTATCGGGATTTTCAAAGCTGCCGGTAACTTCGAATGGGTATTCAGGCCTGTACAGATGCAGGAACTGGAGATTGCAATTGATAAGGCCTTTACAGGTAAGCCAAAGCCTGAAGGTGCCAGAAAGAGAATTCTTATTGTAGATGACGATCCTGACTACGCAAAAATGGTCAGGGAGTGGATATCGGAGAAATATAAAGTTGATATTGTTACAGCAGGAATGAAGGCTATCGCATTCCTTCTTAAGGTTCCGGAGGATGAAGGTGTGGATCTTATTCTTCTGGATTATGAGATGCCAATTGCCGACGGCCCACAAGTACTTCAGATGCTTAGACAGGAACCTGCAACGGCCCATATTCCAGTGGTATTCCTTACAGGAGTGGGCACCAGGGAAGGCGTTGCCAGAGTAATGGAACTTAAGCCTGATGGATATATCTTGAAGTCAACAACCAGAGATGATCTTTTACAGTTTTTAAGTGGCAAACTGGATTGATAATCAGGGAAGGGATACAATGAAAAATGCCCGGAGCAAAGACTCCGGGCATTAAATATGTGCGCCTAGCGGCGCACGTTTCTAACGGGTTAAAGTCCCGAATCCGCCCGGTAGTGGGAAGGATATAGCCGAAGGCAAGGGTGTCCATCGTGAGGTGGAATCTGAAGGAAGCCGGATGTGAGGAACATACTAACTCACGGGCAAATCTCTGGTCTGACGAACAGAAATCTCATAAGAGGTCATGCATGAGGGTAAGACTGCATATCAAGCCGAAGCCCGATAACTACACGGAATCATGCATGATAGATGAGGCAGACGGATGGAGAGGAAGAAACGTGTGGTACCTAGGGAGGTCTGTGCGAAATGCTCTGAAAGGAGTAACCACTGTACAAGGAAACGAGGCGGTGCTGAACGCACAGAAGTCAGCAGAGGTCATAGTAGCCAAGAGGCGAAGGACCAAATCAATAGGAGTCTTGAGTATGACCGAGAAAGGAGGAATGACCATTTATGGCAGAAAACATTGAAAACAATGGCTGTTCGCAAAGAGATAATGCGGAACATGAAGGGTATGCGAAAGCGCGTAGGTCATTCAATCGGATATGGAAAGAAAGAGACAGTGCACAGCCGAAACTTTTAGAAGCGATACTGTATAAAGACAACTTTAACAGAGCGTACAAGAGAGTAAAGGCAAACAAGGGAGCGGCAGGAATTGATGGCATGACTATCGAAGAGGCACTTCCTTATCTCAAGGAACATCAACAGGAGCTAACCGACCGTATATTTCGTGGAAAGTACACTCCGTCGCCGGTCAGGCGAGTTGAGATCCCAAAACCAGATGGTGGTGTGCGTAAGCTTGGCATACCTACCGTGATAGACCGTACACTCCAGCAGGCAATAACCCAACAGTTAGTGCCTATCTATGAACCACTGTTTGCGGATGGAAGCTATGGTTACCGTCCAAACAGAGATGCAAAAGGAGCCATACTAAAGGTCAAAGAGTACGCAGAGCAAGGATACACATTTGCGGTGGTGCTTGATTTATCCAAGTATTTCGATACTCTGAACCACGAAATCCTTATAAATCTTCTCCGAAAGAATGTGAAGGACGAACGTGTGGTACAGCTCATAAAGCGCTATCTGAAAAGTGGAGTTATGGAAGACGGAGTGGTCATTGATACAGAGGAAGGTTCGCCCCAAGGTGGTAACCTATCGCCACTACTTGCGAACATCTACCTCAATGAGTTCGACCAAGAGTTTCTAAAGAGAGGTGTTCCCTGCATCAGATATGCGGATGACATAGTTCTCCTTGCCAAAAGCAAGCGGGCGTCGGAAAGACTCTTGGAAAGTAGTACGAGATATCTTGAAGAGAAACTAAAACTTACAGTTAACCGAGAGAAAAGCCGTACTGTAAGTGTGTTTGCAATCCGAAATTTTAAATTCCTTGGCTTTGCATTGGGAAGGAACGGAAGTGGCATATATGTCCGAGTTCATCCAAAGTCATGGAAGAAGTTTAAGTCCAAGCTGAAAGACTTATCTTCCCGTAAGTCTGTACAGTCCATCAAGCCAAGCCTAGAGAAAATCAAGGCATATGCTAGAGGGTGGCTTAACTATTATGGGATTGCCAGCATGAAGAACAACTTAGATGACATCAATGGATGGCTCTATCACAGAATACGCATGTGCATATGGATACAATGGAAATTGCCTAAGACTAAGAAGAGAAATCTGATTCGGATGGGTATACCAGAGTACTATGCACACATGGCGGCGAATTGCCGTAAAGGACATTGGTTCTGCTCCAACCTTTCTGCGGTGAAGCGAGCTATGTCAAAAGAAAGACTGATAAGCAGTGGCTTCTATGATTTAGCCACAGCCTATCAGTCTGTGCACGTCAACTATTGAAAGCGCCGTATACCGAACGGTACGTACGGTGTTGTGAGAGGACGGCGGTTAGCCACCGCCTCCTACTCTATTTGGATCAAAGGTGCTGATCTCTCTTTACTTTGTCGTACTGCTTATCAAGCCATGGATAGATAGCTGCTGTGAGCTTCATGTCCAGGTTGAAGAAGTATACGGTAAAGGTGAGAGCGAAGAGGGCTACGATTACGATAGCCACTATTTTTAATACGTGTAAAAAAACGGTCATTTTTGTGTTCTCCTATGTTTCAATAATATGTATGGGATGCTGCACTGGGATGCTGCACTAGACTCGACAGTACCTCGTCAAGTGCACACCCATGGCTCGCACTAGGTTCGTGAAGAACCTCACCAAGTGCTCTGCTCACCAGCTCTTTTCATCAGGAAGTACTTCAAGTGAAGGATCAATAGGCTCTTCCTGCATTACAGTACGCATGAAGGAATTGATCTGATCACGAACGCCCTGACGGGAGATGATACGTGGATCAAACAGGTCGTGGGATACCCATACAAGAGGAATACCTTTTTCACGGGCCTTCTCTTCAAAGAGACCATGCATTCCATCAAGGGCCTTGCAGCTCATGTGCTCCCAAAGGATTACCATGTCTGCGTTGAACATCTCAACAAACTCCCAAAGCTCATCAAGAAGAACCTTGTAACCACCGTGAGTTCTGTTTCTCATGATCATGTTCTCTGTAAGCCATGCCATATCGTAAATGGCCTGTTCTCTGTTTTCAGGAGTGTCCTCTGTAACCAGCATCTTGGTTGATACCATTGAAAGCATATCTGTAAGAGGAACGATACCCCAGCAGTTAAGGAGCCATACCAGGAAGTCCATGTAGAAGTGGGACTGTACACCCCAGACGATGGCACGATGTCTGTATTCCTTAGCCGCCATCTTTTTCTTAGCGTAAGCCTGACGGGCAAGCTTTGTGATCTTACGGTCAGCCTTCTCAAAGGCAGGAACTCGTCCGCAGATAGCCATGTAGTTAGTCTCTGTGTAAAGAGCCAGGTTTGAACCAAATACCTGAGGATAAGGTGTACGGTTCATTTCAAGCCACTCCATACGACACTGGGTAGCATAGTTTACACGCTTAGCACACTCGAAGTATGCCTTCCAGTCCCATTTATGACCTGTGTGCTTCTCTACAAAGGCGATGGCATTTCTGATCTCCTGAGCAGCGTATTCCTGAACATCATCTTCTCTGTGACGAAGAGGAGCAGCCAGCTGGAATACAGGAATTCCGTCCTCGTGCTCAAGACGCTGGGAGATAACACCGTTTCCTAAAAGTGAACCGTCGCAGGTGGTGTTGCACTGGATAGCGCAGGCACCAAGCACCGGTGCATCATCGTCAATTGAAACTCCAGCCTCTGCCTCAGGCATAGGGCAAACATCACCTGCAAGACCATACTCCTGAGCTACGTCAATGTAGTGGCAGGCGGCGTACTGATTAAGAAGAACGGATACATAGGTTGATGGAGTCTCACGGGACAAAACCTTGAGGTTTGGGAAACCCATCATTACAGCTGTCATCTCGTTCTCATCTACAAGAACTACTTTGTCGGAAAACTTCTTGTCATTACCGATCCTGCGATCGCCCCTGAAAAGAGAATCAAGGAGCTTGGCAACGTCATCAATGACCAGATCCTGTTCCTCGTGACAGATACGAAGGTACTCGCCGCGAAGACCCTGTGTATGTCTGTCAACCATCATGGGAACTGCCAGATAGTTGGCCATCCAGCGATAGCGGAACATGGCTTTAACATTTCTTGGCTTCATAACGAACTTGCCAAGGGTCATCATTATCTTAAGCCATCTTGAATAGTCGTACATTGTGTCCACAAGGCCACGCCACTCACGGCGTTTTCTGACCCTGGAACCCTCTTTATAAAAATCACCGAACCTGTCGGCTCCAATCTGCTTAGCCATTTGCTACTCCCTTCTGACCTTTTTGAATATTCTTGATCTCTATGCTCTCCACAAAGGCCTGAACTCTAGTCTGCATCTGGCCTGAAACACCAATGGAGTATGGCCTGTCAACTGCAAGAACAGGATAGCCATATTTATTCCTAAGGATCTGGGAGCCCATCATCTTCTCATAAGCCCATGGATCGCAGAACTTCATCTGCTCGTAAATGATTCCGTCAGCCTTATATTCTTTAGCAAGCTCAGCGACATAAGCCCTTCTGTGATCCATCTTGTCGGTGTTCATGAACCTTGGGCACTCGCCCTTGTTTATGTAAGCACGGCATATCTGGGTAAGAGCATCTTCTTCATCATTGAGATAAATAGGATTTCTTCCGGGAAGAGAGCCGTAGCAGAAACGGTCTGCGCATACGTATGCTCCGCTGTCCTCAATAAGCTTAACGAAATCAGTATCATCAACCTCAGAACCTACAACCATTACACGGGCTCTGAAGCGGCTCTTTTCATCAGGTTCTCTGACCTTTAATTCTTCCAAAGTCTCTTTTAACTTATCAAGTAAAAGATATTTAGGTGCTACATAGGTTGCCAGAGTAATTACATTAAATTCGTAGCCTGTGATCCTTGGGTTATCCTCCTTGCGGAAATCGCCGATGGCACGGATAAGCTCGCAGACCTCGTTGTGCTCAGCAACTGCCTTTCTGATAGCCTGCTCTGAAACGTCGATGCCATAGTTTCTGGAAAGAGGCGTGAGGATGTGGTTCTTACACTGGAGCACATAGAGATTAAGACCGTTGTCATCGGCCTTCATTGGAACTTCCATATACTCGAAGAAGAACTTGTCCTTTCCTTTGCCAAGGGTTTTTAACAGTTCCATATTCTCAATGCATCTGTTCATCATTGAGCATCCGTCGGGAGTAATTATGCAGTCGGCAAAATTGTAACCTCCCTCTATGGCACGCTCAAGGAGAGCACGGGTGTACTCACAAAGGAAACTTGTCATGTAATATGTGGAAATGTCCAGAGATCCTGTTCTGGGCGCTCGAAGACGAGTAGAAAAACAACCCCCAAGATTAAGAAGTGGTTCCGGGGTGTTTTCACAGGTGTAGGCAACACAGACTTTGCCATCAGCCTGAGCCTTCTGAACCAGCTCATTGTTAGCCTCAAGGAGCAGGTTTTCGAAGTAGATGAGGTGTTTTAGATCCTTCAATTGTTAGTTTCTCCTTACCTAAATATTAATACGAAAATCTATAAAATAGTCTAAAGGATTGGGCTCTGATTGTCAATTTTTTGTGCAAATTACATAAAACAAGTAATAAAATAATGTTATAACGTAAGTGGAGAATTACCTTTTTACTTAATAAACTGTTTGACAGTTGTTATCACAATTCCTTTCTACACTGCGTAATCTACAATGGTGTGCAGGTGTTTATAAAAATGTAATAATAAATACACGTTATTTTGTTGTATAATAATATGTAGTATTTGTCGTTACTATGCCTATTTTGAGGTGACTATGTCTGTTTCTGAAATGGAACAAGAGAATAGTACCACCACCTACTCCGGACTTGATGTGTTCGGGGGTAATTCCTATGAGAAGGAACTTCAGCTGCTAAAGGAAGCTGGCGCAGATGTGGAGAAACTCAAGGCTATGAAGTTCAATGCCCTTCAGCTTGCTGAAATAAGGAAGGGCATAGTGGACAAGGTGGATGTCAGTAAATACCTGGACCGTTCTTTGTCCTGGTCTGCAATGGAGGAGATCAGGCTGGAGATGTTTCAGGGTATTGATATGTCCAAATACAGAGCAGCGGGCTTTGATGTTTTGCAGCTATCACAGATCAGACAGGGTATTGCCAGTCAATTGGATGTTTCAGCCTACGCAAAGAAGGAATATTTTGCAGACCAGATGAGGGAACTCAGACTGGGACTTTCTTCAAATGGCAAGGTCCCAATTATCTTTTATCAGGATCCTGCTTTTGATGCTCTTCAGATGAGAGAGATAAGAAAAGGTCTTGAGGCAGAGATCGATGTTTCCCTTTATGCAAAGGTAAATATACCGTCATTGAAAATGAGGGCTGTCCGTAGAAGTGCCCAGGACGGCCTGGTTTTTGATGAAAACACCATAAACAGGTTTAATGCAGGTGTCCTTAACGAGCTTCACAATGCTTATGTGGACAAGGTAGATATAAGGAAATATATAGCTGCCAGATACGATGAGGATCAGCTTGAACAGGTCAGGATTGCTTTAAAGAATGGTATTCCCATTGATCAGTACATCACCGGGGACATGAGGGGCGATGCCATGAAGGAGATCCGCCTGGGGCTTGAAGCAGGCCTTGATGTTAAAAAGTACGCCAACGTGGCTTTCGGCTGGCAGCAGATGCATGAGATGCGCCTGGGTCTTGAGCATCAGATAGACATAACTCCTTACTGCAATGCTTACTATAGGGCCACCCAGATGAGGCAGATCAGGCTTGGTCTGGAGATGGGCCTTGATGTTTCCAGGTATTCCAGCCTGATGTATACGGCAAAGGATATGCGCCGTATCCGCGAGCAGCTTCTGGTTACACAGTTTGAAAACGGCGGTGATGAAGCTGCAGCTGCAGATGTTGTGCCAACAAAGGCAACCACGCTCTCAACAGAGGATGCTTTTGTAAACGATATGATCGTCCACAGGGATACTTATATTGCCTTTGAAGATAATAATATGAAGTGCTTCCTTTCTCTTCCGCAGAGAATGGATGGAAAGAAGTATACCCAGGAGATACTGGAAAAGTTCCTTGATAAGATGAAGGTCAAATTTGGCCTTGATAAGGATACCTTAACTGTTCTGTCCCAGTCGGATAAGCCTGTGATCAGGGCGCTTGTGGCTGAGGGAAGAGAAGTTGTTCACGGAACCAATGGCTATTATGAATACTTCTTTGATACTGAAAGAAAAGAAGAGCCTGAGATAATGAAGGACGGTACGGCAGATCTTTCCAATATCACCAAGATACAACAGGTGAGGGTGGGAGACAGGATCGCGCTGTACCACAAGGCCACTAAAGGAGCAGATGGCTTTGATGTATACGGAAATCTGGTGAAGGCCATTCCGGGAAAAGAGATACCTATCCTTAAGGGAACAGGCTTCATGATAATGAGTGACAGGGTCAGCTATGTCGCTACCTACTCCGGAGCCATTGGTATGGTAGAGGGCAAGGTTGAGATCAAGAAGCTCATGGTCCTGGAAGAGGTCAAGATCACAGATAAGAAGATCAAGTATGACGGTACTTTGTTTGTGGCCGGGGATATTAATTCCGGAAGTGACCTTGAAGTGACCGGAGACGTGATCATTGGTGGACACATGGAAAGCTCCATAATAGTGGCAGGTGGAAATGTCATCATAAAGGGTGGAGTAACCTGTCCGATAAAGGGCGGAGTCAGAGCAGAAGGCGACGTTTCGGCCAAGTACTTTGAGGGCGCTGAAATTGCCGGTAATAATGTCTCAGCCAACTATTTTATCAACTGTAAAGTTGAGGCCAAGGGCCTTGTTAAGACCTACGGAAGAGCTGGCATGATCTACGGAGGAACAGTCAATAGTCTCTATGGAATTGAGACTGCTTCCGTTGGAAATAAGACTGGTGCCAAGACCATCATCAGCCTTGGCGTTAATTCAGCTCTTCTTCAGAAATTCAACAACACCAAAAAGGGACTGGAGCGTGAGCTGGAACAGCTGGAGACCCTTGAAAAGGAGAAGGAAAGACTTAAGGAAGTTGGCGCCGGCGATATGAAGATGATGCAGTGGAAGGTCAAGATCAATGCAGCCGTTGCATCTAAGGAAATAAGGATAAAAGAGCTTAAAGAAACCCTGGGAAAGATGGAAGCGGAGATGGGAAGAGGCAACAGAGCAGAGGCTTCCATTTCAGAGATAGCCTATGCCAATACCATATTTGTTATCTGTGGTGTCATCTTTAAACTTGATCAGGATATGAAGACCTACGATAAGCTCACTGTAAAGCTGGATGCCAACAGGGAAAACGTCATACTCGAATAAAACAGTTGTTAATTAGTTACTGCCGGAGACTCCTCCGGCAGTTTTTTTTGTGAAAAATCGCAGTTGTGTTTGAAGGATTTATATGTTAAGTTGTGATTATAATTTTTGGGACTTTACCACATTACAGTATTGGAGAGATTCAGATGGCACAGTTATGGGGCGGACGATTCGAAGGAACTATCAACGAGCTTGCTTGGAGCTTTAATGCCTCCATCTCATTTGATGCAAGATTTCTTGAGGTGGATGTAAGAGGCAGTAAGGCCCATGCCATGATGCTGGCTAAGCAGGGCATCATTTCTGATTCGGAGAAGGACGGCATTGTAGCAGGCCTTGACTCCATTCTTTCGGATGTTCAATCCGGCAAACTTCAGATTACAGATAAATATGAGGACATCCACAGCTTCCTTGAGGCCAACCTTATTGACAGGATCGGGGATGCAGGAAAGAAGGTCCACACAGGCAGGAGCAGAAACGACCAGGTGGCTCTTGATATGAGGCTCTATGCAAGGGATGAGGTTGTGGAGATGTCTGAGCACCTTAAAAATATGCTCACAGCTCTTTTGACTATGATGAAGGACAACCTTGATACCTATATGCCTGGGTTTACTCATCTGCAGAAGGCTCAGCCTGTAACTCTTGCACATCATCTTGGTGCATACTTTGAGATGTTCAAAAGAGATCTTCTTAGAATGAAGGATATCTACGAGAGGATGAACTATTGTCCCCTTGGAGCAGGAGCTTTGGCAGGAACCACATATCCCCTGGACAGAGAGTATACAGCAAAACTCCTTGATTTTTACGGCCCAACACTTAACAGCATGGATTCTGTGTCCGACAGGGACTACCTTATAGAGTATCTGGCAGCTCTTTCTACTATAATGATGCATCTGTCCAGATTCAGTGAAGAGATAATCATCTGGAACAGCAATGAGTACAGATTTGTAGAGATCGATGATGCCTATTCCACAGGCTCAAGCATAATGCCGCAGAAGAAGAACCCTGATATTGCAGAGCTTGTAAGGGGCAAGACCGGAAGAGTGTACGGAGACCTGATGTCACTTCTTACCACCATGAAGGGAATCCCTCTTGCCTACAACAAGGATATGCAGGAGGACAAGGAAGCGGCCTTTGATGCCATGGATAATGTAAAGAACTGTTTAGCTCTTTTCACAGATATGCTTCGCACCCTTAAGTTCAACAAGGAGCAGATGGAGCGAAGTGCCATGATGGGCTTTACCAACGCTACAGATGCAGCAGATTATCTGGTTAACAAGGGAATGCCTTTCAGAGATGCCCACTCTGTTATAGGAAGGCTGGTGCTTTATTGCATTGATAAAAAGTGTGCCATTGATGATTTAGACCTAAAGGAATTAAAGGGCTTTTCCGATTTATTTGAAAATGATATATTTGATGCAATAAGTTTAAAGACCTGCGTTGAAAAAAGACTGACCATAGGAGCACCCAGCAGCGCAGCCATGAGTAAGGTCATTGGAGCTGGTGAAGAATTTCTTCAGAACTTCAATATCAAATAAGTAATGAAAAAGGAAGAGGAGTAAGTATTATGAGCGAGAAACTTAAAGTTGCAGTACTTGGCGGAACAGGTATGGTAGGTCAGAGATTTATCTCTATCATAAACAACCACCCATGGTTTGAGGTTGCTACAGTAGCAGCCAGCCCAAGAAGTGCTGGTCAGACCTATGAAGAGGCAGTTGCAGGAAGATGGAAGATGGATGAGCCTATTCCTGATTCAGTTAAGAACCTTGTGATCAAGGACGTTACTGATGTTAAGGGCGTTGCTGAGGATGTTGATTTTGTCCTTTCAGCTGTTAACATGTCTAAGGACGAGATCAAGCACATCGAGGAAGAGTATGCTAAGACTGAGACTCCTGTTGTATCCAACAACTCAGCTCACAGATGGACTCCTGATGTTCCTATGATCATCCCTGAGATCAACCCTGAGCACATGGATGTTATTGAGTTCCAGAAAAAGAGACTTGGAACAACAAACGGTTTCATCGCTGTTAAGCCTAACTGCTCAATCCAGAGCTACACACCTGCTCTTACAGCATGGAAGGAATTCGAGCCCTACGAGATGGTAGCTACAACCTATCAGGCTATTTCAGGTGCAGGAAAGAACTTTAACGAGTGGCCAGAGATGGTTGGCAACGTTATCCCATTTATTTCAGGTGAGGAGGAGAAGTCCGAGAAGGAGCCTCTTCGTATCTGGGGTAAGGTAGAGAACGGCGTTATCGTTCCTGCTGATGATGTAAAGATCACATGCCAGTGTATCAGAATCCCTGTTCTTTACGGTCACACAGCTGCTGCATTTGTTAAGTTCAAAAAGAACCCTACTAAGGAACAGCTCATCGAAAAGCTTGAGAGCTTTAGTGGTGTTCCGCAAAAGCTCGGTCTTCCAAGTGCTCCTAAGCAGTTCATTCAGTACATGCAGGAGGAGAACAGACCTCAGGTTACTCTTGATGTTAACTACGAGAACGGTATGGGCGTAAGCATCGGAAGACTTCGCGAGGATACAATCTACGATTGGAAGTTTGTAGGTCTTTCACACAACACACTTAGAGGAGCAGCCGGCGGAGCAGTTGAGTGCGCAGAGCTTCTTAAGGCTAGCGGATACATCAACAAGAAGTGATTCTAACCTATGGATGAACAAAGAAAAATTGATCTGGCTTTTTTAAACAGATATTATGAGAGCAATCGTTCTAACATTCTTGTGGTCTATGGCCACAGGAATGTGGAACAAAACTCACTCTTATTTAAATTCATTGAGAACAGAAGAAGTGTCTTTTACACTGCTAGGTCACTTTCCAGTGCCGAGCAGATTTTATTATGGTCAAAAGAGCTAATGGAGGGCGGATCCGCCTTTCCTGAAAATCCCACCTACACCGATATATTCAATGTGTCCATAAATGCAGCAGGAAGAAATCCTGTTATTTTTGTGATAAAGAACTTTGAGTACATCGTAAAGTCATCAGGGTCCTTTATGAAGGAACTGGTGGATTTTATGGAAAAGAACGGAAAGTTCAGGCAGATACTGGTGCTCCTTGTCAGCAGTGATGTTTCCTGGGTGGAGAACAGCATGGTCCAGACTTTGGGACCCCTTTCTGCAAATATCGCAGGCTTTAGGAAGATAAAGCCCCTGCCTTTCTCAGAACTTAGAAGCTACTATAAGAACATGCCCTACAAGGATGCAGTTTTGACCTATTCTGTGCTGGGTGGACAGACCCTTTTATGGAGATACTTTGATGATTCTCTTTCCTTTAAGGAGAACGTCTGCAAGAATATCCTTGATCCCGGTTCGTTTTTGTATGGCGAGGCTCTAAGGCTTACTGAGTACAGTCTTCGTGAGACAGCTGTTTACCACACTCTTCTTTCCGAGATGGCAAGGGGAGTGAATAAGTTAAACGATCTGTATCATGCCACAGGATTTTCAAGGGCTAAGATCTCAGTTTATTTAAAGACTCTGATACATCATGATTTTGCTTATAAGGCATACTCCTTCGGTAATGCAGGAAGAGAGAATGTCATGAAGGGTGTCTACAAGATTGCAGACCCTCTTATAGATTTTTACTTCAAGTTTATCTTCCCAAATGAGAGTAGTTTACTGCAGATGCCTGCCGATAAGTTCTATGATATTTTTATATCTCCGGGTATCCAGAGCTATGCCAATGATTACTTTAAAGGTGTGTGCCGTGAGTACGTTCTAAGGCTTGAGGAGAGGGGAATACTTCCCTTTGAGATCGGTGATGAGGGCGAGTGGATCGGCAAGGAAGGCACCATTGATATCATCGCTCAGTCTGATATGGGAGACACAGCTTTGGGACTTTGTTCCTGGCAGAAGATGCTCACTCATGAGGATCTTACAAAGCTTGAATATTGTGCTAAAAAAGCAAGGCTTGAGGGAGACCTGATATATCTGTTTTCAACCGCAGGATTTGATGACTGGCTACAGGATGCGGCTCTTAGGCCCGATTCAAAGCTCCGCCTCATCGGGATAGATGAGCTGACCAACGGCTAATATTAATACATGGAAAATTATTGAAAAACAATTATAATCATATAGGTGGTTATAATTGTTTTTCTATGTGACCACAGTTTTTTGAAGGGGAGTAGCAAAAATTGTCAAAACATTTGATCATAACAGAGAAACCCTCGGTTGCAAGGGATTTTGCAAGGGTTTTGAACGTTTCCGGTAAGCAGAACGGATATATAGAAAACGACCAGTACGTCATCTCCTGGTGTGTGGGACACCTGGTAGAGATGCTGTATCCTGAGGCATATGATGAGAAGTATGCCAAGTGGAAGCTGGAGGATCTTCCGTTTCTTCCACAGAATTATAAATATGGTGTTATTCAAAGATCTAAAGATCAATACGATATAGTCAACAGTCTCCTCCACAGGGAGGACATAGATACCGTCTATTGGGCCGGGGACTCAGGAAAAGAAGGACAGACCATCGAGGAGAACATCAGGAATTTTGGCGGTGTTCGAGAAGGAATGAAGGAACTTCGTGTCTGGATCGATTCCCAGACTGATGATGAGATCAGGAGAGGAATCGCAGAAGCGAGGCCTATGTCCGACTATGCCCTTTTGGGCGAGTCCGGCATTATGCGTGCCATAGAGGACTACAGTCTTGGTATCAATTTTTCCAGAGCACTTTCAGTAAAATATGGAAAGCTCCTTAACGATGCAGCAGCAACCAAGTCCTACACTGCCATAGCTGTTGGTCGTGTTATGACCTGCGTTCTTGGCATGGTTGTGCGCAGGGAGCGTGAGATAAGAAATTTCGTGGAGACCCCCTTCTATCGAATAGTCGGGACTTTTTCTGATGCCAATATCCAGGCGGAGTGGAGAGCCGTAGAGGGCACTAAGTATTTTGAGTCACCTCTTTTATATAAGGAGAATGGATTCAGAAAGCAGGAGGATGCCCAGGCTCTTATTGATAGCCTTCAGGGAAAAGAGGCTGTAATCGACAGCATAGAAACCGGCAAGACCTCAAAGAAAGCTCCTATGCTGTTCAATCTGGCAGAACTTCAGGGAGAGTGCTCAAAGCGCTTTAAGATCAGCCCTTCTCAGACTCTGGAAGTGGCTCAGGAACTGTATGAGAAGAAGCTGACTACATATCCCAGAACTGATGCAAGAGTTCTAACAACAGCTGTAGCAAAAGAGATAAGTAAGAATATACGTGGCCTCACATCTCTGGATGAGGTGGGCGGATTTGCAGATAATGTGCTTAAAAACGGAATGTATAAGGGAATTGAGAAGTCTTCCTATACAGATGATTCCAAGGTTACAGATCACTATGCTATCATTCCCACAGGCCAGATCGGAGCACTTGGAACACTTTCTCCTTTGGCTAAAAATGTGTATTTACTGATTGTAAGGCGATTCCTTTCAGTCTTTTATCCTGCAGCTCAGTACAAGACTGCAAAGCTTCAGATCTTAGTAGATGGAGAAAAATTCTTTGCTTCATCTAAGGTTTTGGTATCTCCTGGCTATCTGGAGGTAGCTGGAATGCCCCAGGAAAAGAAAGCTTCCGGCTCAGAAGAAGCATCCGGTACAGATGCTGATCAGGATGAGGAAGACGTTGGAATCTCCAAGGAGGAGTTCCTTGCCTTTGTAGACAGCGCCAAAAAGGGAGACGTTGTTTCAGTTTCTGGTTATGACATCAAGGAGGGAAAGACATCTCCTCCCAAGAGATATACTTCCGGAACTCTTATCCTTGCTATGGAGAATGCAGGAAATCTCATTGAAGATGAGGAACTCAGGGCCCAGATCAAGAAGAGCGGAATCGGAACTGCAGCAACAAGAGCCGGGATAATTGATAAGCTTATTACCAATAAATATCTGAACGTGAGCAAATCTCAGATCATCACTCCGGGAAATATAGGAGAGATGATCTATGAGGTGGTAAACCTTTCTATACCTACACTTCTGAATCCGGAGATGACTGCCAGCTGGGAAAAGGGACTGGAGGGTATATATAACGGTTCTGTAAATGCAGCTGAGTACAGGCAGAAGCTTGAGGATTATATCAGACGTGAGACCAATAAGATGATAGGAGCAGATCTCACGGCAGCTATAGCATCAAATATCAGCCAGTTTACCGGAAAAGAGGCAAAAGGCATAGCTGCAAGAAAGCCTATCGGTGTTAAGTGTCCGGTCTGTGGCGGAGATATGACCACAACCTCTTTTGGCTATGGCTGCAGCAACTACTTCAATGACCAGATAAAGTGTGGCTTCTCTATCGGAGAGATTGCAGGTAAGAGGCTTTCTGAGGAAGATGCTAAAAAGCTCATCATAGAGGGAAAGACTGACGTTATTGATGGCTTTACCAGCAAGAACAAGAAGAAGTTTAAGGCTATCCTGGTTTTGGAAAAGGATGACAGCGGAAAGTACAACATAGGCTTTGATTTTGATGGCGTCCCTGATGAGTACTTAGAGGGAGTTAGTTGCCCGGTTTGCGGAGGGAAGATCGTAAGGACCGGTTTTGGCATCGCTTGCGAAAACCGTGGCAAGGAAGAGAAGGGATGCTATTTCAACATTGGAGAAGTGGCGGGCAAGAAGCTTTCTGACGAGGTGCTTACAGCTCTTTTAACAAATGGAAGCACTGATGTTATCAGGGGATTTAAATCCAAGTCCAAGACAAGCTTTGATGCGAAGCTTGTGATAAAGAAGCAGGAAGATGATAAGCTGGGAGTGTCCTTCGACTTCGAGGGTATAGAGCCCGAATATCTTAAGGACGTGGTTTGTCCCGATTGTGGTGGAAGAATCATCAAGAGGTCTGTGGGCTTTAGCTGCGAGAACTATAGAAAAGATGATCCTGAGTCCTGCAAGTTCTTCATCGGCAAGATTGCACAGAAACAGCTATCGGAGGCAAATGTTACTGAGCTTTTGAAGGAAGGCAAGACTGGTACGATCCGCGGCTTTAAGAATAAAGACAAGAAATCCTTTGATGCATGCCTGGTTCTTAAAAAGAACGAAGAGGGCAAGGCAGAGATTACTTTTGACTTTGAGAATGTTGAAGCCAAGACCGTTAAGGGCGTGGTATGTCCTGTATGCGGTGGCGAGATCGTAAAGACTCCATTCGGCTATGGATGCAGCAACTACAAAAAGGATGATCCTGAGCACAGCTGCAAGTTCAATATCGGGCAGATCGCTGGCAAGAAGCTGAATGATGGGCAGGTGAAGGAACTCCTGACAAACGGTATCACACAGACTATCAGCGGCTTTAAGAGCAAAGCCGGGAAGCCTTTCGATGCAAAGCTTGCCCTTAATAAGGGTGAGGACGGCAAAGCTACCGGGATAAAGTTCGTCTTCGAAAATGAAGACGTAGTCCTTGAAGGGGTGAAGTGTCCTAAATGTGGAAAGCCCATCATCAAGGGCCATTGGGGCTACAGATGTGAAAATAATAAGAGAGGCGAAGAGGGCGGATGCGACTTCTTCATCGGCAAGGTAGCCGGCCTTGAACTTTCCAAGGAAGACGTAACCAAACTCCTTACCGACAAGATCACCGACAAGATCGCAGGCTTCACCAGCAAAGCCGGAAACAGCTTTGAAGCAAGGCTGGCATTTGATGAACAGTATAAGGTTGTATTCAAGTTTGATTGAATATGAATAGATAGACGCGAGAAGCGAGCTCGGAGAACTGACTCCAGGCTCGCTTTTTTAGTTGTGGCTGTAAACGGCATCCTTGATATTAGCAATAGATGATGTCTTGCGCTTAAATGTTCTGGATGTGTCCAGGACAAGCCCTGCCACTGGCAGGGTGGCTGCATTTCCTACCTCCAGCTCCAGATCTATGAGCAGCTGACTTTACTTTTCATGGGTAAAAGCGGAAAAGCCCGATATAGATGAAAAATTGACCTTGAAAGTGCAAGGTTACTGGTGGTTTTTCATAGGTAAATGCTGGAAATGCCTTTTGTAGATGAAAAATCAGCTTTGGAAGAGCCAAATTGCTGGTGATTTTTCATGGGTAAATGCTGAAAAAGCCTGTTGTAGATGAAAAATCGACCTTGGAAGAGCCATGTAGTCAGAGATTTTTCATGGGTAAATCAATAAAACTCTTATTTGGATGAAAAATGCTCCAGAAAGCCGACAAATAGGTTGCCCTGGCGAGAAGATATGGTTACCTGAACAGCCCCATTATGCTATAATACCGCCACCTTGGGGGAAGGCATGAAATTGATAACTTTGGCAGATTGATGCCAGTGCTCATGAAAATGATATTTTGCGTCATCAATATATAATTAATTGATGAAATATTATATAAAAATGACATTTTAATGTTTATGATTGTCCTTGCAATTACATTTGATTAAAGTGCGATTCAATATAATCAGCAAATTAGTAAGGAGATATCAGATGAGGAAATCTATTCTTAACAAAGCGCTTGTAACAGCTATGTCAGCAGCTTTGGCTGCTGGTGCGCTGGCAGGATGTGGTAAGACAGTTAATGAAAGCCCTGATGTTCCGGCTTCAGCAGTTGAAGAGGAAAGTCTTGAAGCAAGCGCGGAGTCAGGCGCAGTTGGAGATGGCGCTGAAGGAGCAGAACAGAGCGAGACCCAAGATCAGGCAGCATCTTCAGAGAAATCTGACTATGAGCTGGTGTGGGCTGATGAGTTTGATGGAGACTCACTTAATACAGATGACTGGAATGTTGAGACTCATGAGCCTGGCTGGGTAAACGCTGAGCTACAAAGATACACTGCTCTTGAGGAAGGCAACATCGAGGTCAGTGACGGCACACTGAAGATAAAGCCACACATTGAGAAAGGTGAGACTGAGGAAATCACCTCAGGTCGTATCACAACACAGAAAGGTGTGACATAAAGCGATCACCAAGGGTCAGCAGGTAATCCCCTGTTGACCTTTTTCTGTTTGCGCGCCATGGGCGCGCTCTAACGGGTGCAAGTCCCGAACACGCCCAGATAGTGGGAAGTGTATAGCCGAACAGCAAGGGTGTCCATTGTGAGGTGGAATCTGAAGGAAGCTGTAAGCAAATCTCTGGTCCGACGGACAGAAATCACATATAAGGCTAGGCTACGAGAGATAAGTTGGCAGAAAGCAACGAAGTCTAATAACTATCACATTTGTAGTAGCAGAGTAAATGTGGCGGATATATGGAGAGAAAGAGCGTGCACCTTAAGCGTGGAGATCTCACAGAGGTTTCATTAGCCTAGTAACAACGAACTGTGAGAAGTCAGCCGAACCCATAGTAGCGAGGAAGTCTCTGTAATGGAGATGGAGTGAAGGGGTGAACAATCAATAAGTTTGAGTATGTCTCGTGTTGCAGAAATGACAACACCTGCCGTAACCAATCGGGATAAAGGTGGTCAAATCAAGCGAGGCGGAAAGGAAAGAACGCATGGACACAAGTAGTCTAATGGAGCAGATACTATCTAGTGATAATCTCAACAGAGCATATCTGCAAGTCGTACGAAACAAAGGTGCAGAGGGAGTGGACGGAATGAAGTACACAGAACTCAAGGAACATCTTGCAAAGAACGGCGAAATCATCAAGGAACAGTTGAGGACAAGAAAGTATAAACCTCAGCCAGTACGAAGAGTGGAGATACCAAAGCCTGATGGCGGTGTCAGAAACCTAGGAGTACCAACAGTAACAGACAGATTCATACAACAAGCCATAGCACAAGTTTTAACACCAATCTATGAGGAACAATTTCATGACCACAGTTATGGATTCAGACCTAATAGATGTGCACAGCAAGCAATCCTAACAGCGCTCGACATGATGAATGACGGTAATGATTGGATTGTAGATATTGACTTGGAAAAGTTCTTCGACACAGTTAATCACGATAAACTTATGACTATCATAGGTAGAACCATAAAAGATGGAGATGTTATTTCTATTGTTAGAAAATACCTAGTCAGTGGAATCATGATTGATGATGAGTACGAGGAATCTATTGTGGGAACACCACAAGGAGGGAATCTCTCGCCATTATTGGCGAATATCATGTTGAATGAACTTGATAAGGAGATGGAAAAGCGTGGGCTTAACTTTGTAAGATACGCAGATGATTGTATCATCATGGTTGGTAGTGAAATGTCTGCTAATAGAGTTATGAGAAATATCTCCCGATTCATTGAGGAGAAACTAGGTCTCAAGGTCAACATGACCAAGAGTAAAGTGGACAAGCCGCAAGGACTTAAATACCTTGGATTCGGATTCTACTTTGATTTCAGGGCGCATCAGTTTAAGGCAAAGCCACATGCAAAATCAGTAGCAAAGTTTAAGAAGAGAATGAAAGAACTAACTAGCCGTAGTTGGGGCGTTAGCAACAGTTACAAGGTGGAAAAGCTCAATCAGCTCATCAGAGGTTGGATAAATTACTTCAAGATAGGTAGTATGAAAACACTTTGCAAGGAAATGGACTCAAGAATTCGTTTTAGATTGCGTATGTGTATTTGGAAACATTGGAAAACTCCACAGAATCGTATAAAGAATTTGATGAAGCTTGGAGTTGATAAAGACACGGCTTGGAGTACAGCCTATACGGGCAAGAGGATAGCCTATGTATGTCAGCTAAGAGTAATGAACTTTGCGATAAACAAAGAAAGACTAACCCGCTTTGGATTAGTCTCAATGTTAGATTACTACACCGAAAGATATGTTACTTGTTAAGTTGATTGAACCGCCGTATACGGAACCGTACGTACGGTGGTGTGAGAGGTCGGGAAAATTTATTTAATTTTCCCTCCTACTCGATTTGCCCAAATCTCCAAAATGAAATGAGCCATCATCCAGTATTTGGTTGATAAGTGTACGTTTTTGAGATACGATTAATTAGACAAATTATGCTCTTGGAGGCGAAAATGAATCCACAGATTATAGTTGTAGACGATGACCCAATGATCTTAAAACGCGCATGGAACATACTTTCAGAAGCAGACATGAAGGTGGTGGCACTTAAATCAGGTGAACAGCTCCTTAAGCACATCGCGGATAATCCGGCACCGGACCTGATACTTCTTGATATCAGAATGCCCGAGATGGACGGCTTTGAAACCCTGGAAAAACTCCGTGCGATACAGAAAAAAGGCCAGGAGACTCCCGTAATCTTCCTTACAGCCAGTGAGGACGACGGAGCAGAAGAAAAGGGCCTTTCCATGGGAGCCATGGACTTTATCAAAAAGCCCTTCATTCCCGGTGTACTTAAGATAAGAGTCAGCCACGCAGTTGAGCTCATAAGGCTTCAAAGAAACCTTGAGCAGGAGGTTGGCGAAAAGACTAAGGAAAATGAACAGCTCTTTTTGGATGTGGTCGCATCCCTTGCAGATGCCATAGACGCCAAGGATACCTATACAAACGGTCATTCCAGAAGAGTTGCGGAATATTCAAAAGAGATTGCAAAAAGATATGGCTATGACGAGAAGAACCAGGACAACATTTACATGATGGGACTTCTCCACGATGTAGGAAAGATCGGTGTTCCGGACGAAGTGATAAATAAGCCCGGGCGTCTTACCGATGAAGAATTCGCAGCCATCAAAAAGCACCCGGCCATTGGCGCCAAAATCCTCGAGAACATAAAAGGCATGCCAGCCCTTGCTTCGGGAGCAAGATGGCATCATGAGAGGTTTGATGGCAGAGGCTATCCTGAAGGCATTAAAGGAAAAGAAATCCCGGAGCAGGCAAGGATCATTGCTGTAGCAGATGCCTATGATGCCATGACCAGTAACAGAAGCTACAGAGGAGCCCTTTCCCAGGAAAAGGTGAGAGAGCAGATAGAAAATGGTAAGGAATCCCAGTTCGATCCTGTCTTTGCAGATATCATGATCGCCATGATCGACGAGGATAAGGACTACAAAATGCATGATTCAAAGATTCATGGAACGGAGAGTTAATATATGAGATGCAAGATTCTAATCGTAAATAACGGAAAATCATTTCTTATAGACTCCATTCTTCAGGAGCTGGAGACCCCTACAATAACCTGCGTATGCACCGGATATGATGTGAAATCCATTGAGGCCCAGAAGGACTCCGTGGATATAGTTCTTTTGTTCGTGGGAGAATTCACTTCCGAGCTGGTGAAGACCATGGTATTCATAAAAGATATCTGTGCAGATGACTCCAAGACTCTTTACCTTGCAGGCTATGAGAATGAGATAGCCAAGGCAAAAGAGATAGTTCCTGCGAATCTTGTAAAGAAGGAGTTCTTCCGTCCCTTTGATACGAAGATCATAGTAAATGAGATGATCCTGGAAGCAAAGGAAGTCAACAGAAGACACCAGATGAAGGAAATCCTTCTGGTGGATGACGATGTAACTTTCCTTAAGATGGTGAAAAAATGGCTCTCTCACAAATACAATGTCACCGTAGTGAAATCCGGAATGCAGGCCATAAAGTACATAACCACCCACAGACCGGACCTCATCCTTATGGACTATGATATGCCCATAACTGACGGCTCCAAGGTCATGGAAATGATAAAGAGTGAGCCGGATTCTTCAGACATTCCGGTTATCTTCCTGACGGGCAAATCCGATAAAGAGACCGTCATGCAGGTCATGAGCCTTAAGCCCCAGGGGTACCTGTTAAAGACCATGGACAGAGAGAAAATCATTGAAGCCATCGATAAATACTTTGAAACTTCAAAATGGCAGAACGCGGTCAATGCATCGGAGCTTCGACTTTACTGACAAGTGTCTCAGGGAAAAGAGCTATTGGAACTATGAAGGAGAAACCCGATGAATGTCAGGAAACATTGTAAGAGCTTTGGCTTAAGCATGCTTATCTTGTGCGCCTGCCTTTTCTTTTCCGGCTTCATTGGCACTATAAAGGCTTATGCCACAACCGGCCATGAAAATGTTAAGGTGGGGTATTTTGAAAATGAGATCTTTCAGGAGGGCGCTGAGGAAGGCGCCGTCCGAAAAGGTTATGCCTACGAGTACTATCTGAAACTGTCCGAGTATACCGGATGGGAATATGAGTATGTGTTCGGCAGTTTTTCTGAGCTCTATCAGATGCTGCTGGACGGAGAAATAGATCTTTTGGCAGGTCTTGCCTATACTGACGAGAGGAAGGATATTGTGGGTTATCCCAAGCTCCCAATGGGAAGCGAAACCTACAATATGGTCAAACACGCCTCCGATGACAGTATCACCACATCCCCCGCATCTCTTGAAAATAAGAAGATCGCTGTCCTTGATAGCGCCATGGTCGGAGTCCTGAATGAATTTCTGGAAGACCATGACATAACTGCTATCGTAGAAAAATACCCATCCTATAAGGAAATGCTTGAGGACTTTGACAAGGGTAATACCGATGCCTTTGTGGCAGAAAGCGATGGCTCAGCCGACAGGCCAAATGCAGAGCTTTTGTATGCCTTTGGCTCTAATGACTACTATCTCTGCGTCAACGTAAAAAGACAGGATCTTCTTAAGGAGCTGGACGTGGCTCAGGAACAGCTCATGATCGAGGAGCCCAACTACATCAACTCCCTGAAGATCAAGTACTATCCTTCAAGCATTTCAAGCAGGTCTTTTTCTGATGATGAGAAGGAGTGGCTGTCAAAGCACAACGAATTAAGAATAGGATATCTTAGCAACTACCTTCCCTACAGCGATGTTGACGATGAGGGCCAGGCGACAGGTCTGGTAAAAGAGCTTGTTCCGCTGATGCTGGATGAGCTGGGAATCCAGGATCTTTCCGTCAACTACATGGCTTATGACAACTACGATGACATGATCAAGGCAATAGGGGCTGAGGAGATCGATGTGGCATTCCCTGTGGGCGGCGGACTATATTATTCCGAAGAGAACGATATATACCAGTCAAGCCCCGTTGTTTCTTCAAATACCATGATCATCTATGGGGGCGAATACAGCGCTGAGAAGCTGAAAAGCTTTGCGCTTAACGAAAACAACAGGATGCAGTACTACTTTGTAAAGTCCAATTATCCTGACGCTGAGACAACATATTACAAATCTATTTATGAATGTTTGGACGCAGTTCTTACCGGAAAGGTGGGCTGTACCACATTAAATGGCCTTCAGGCAAATGATATGTTGAAAAACCGCAGGTACAGAAACCTCAATATCAAGCAGCAAAGTGTCATGGATGACAGATGCTTTGGAGTTCATCTGGGAGATGCCGGGCTTTTAAAGCTCCTTAACAGGGCCCTGAACATTATTGGGACTGAGCAGACCCAGAACATGGCCTACAAATATGTGGATGGACTCTACAAGGATTCTTTCCTGGATAACCTTCAGGACAACATGTGGTTCGTGGTACTTATTATACTGGTGTTCCTGTTTGTTGTAGTTCTTTTCCTGCTTCGTGAGAACAGTGTATCAAGGAAAAGAGCTATTGAAAGGGAAGAGGCAGGAAAGGTTCTTGAGGAGAAAAACGCTCAGCTTGCTGAGGCGGTAAAAGAGGCTGAGGAAGCAAGTAAGGCTAAAGACTATTTCCTGTCCACCATGTCCCATGACATCAGAACTCCCATGAATTCTATTCTTAGCATGAACGAGATGGTAATGAGGGAGTGCGATAATGAAAACGTGCTGGAGTACTCTGGCCATATCAAGTCCTCCGGAAAGACCCTTCTTGGGCTTATCAATGATATCCTTGATTTTTCCAAGATCCAGGCGGGCAAGCTTGATATCATCCCGGTGGAATATGAAATGTCTTCCGTGCTCAATGACCTGGTGACTATGGCATCCGCCATGGCGGAGGAAAAAGGTCTTTTGTTTGAACTGAATGTAGACAGTGACCTTCCCAATTACCTTAAGGGCGATGAGACCCGTATCAAGCAGGCTGTGACCAACATCATCACCAATGCAGTCAAGTATACCAAGGAAGGAACCGTTACCTTTACCCTTGGATATGATAAGATTCCTGATGAACCAAACGCCGTAATCCTGAAGGTCAGCGTAAAAGACACGGGAGTTGGAATCAAGGAAGAGGAGATAGGAAAGCTCTTTGACGCCTTTGAGAGACTGGATAAAAAGAACAACAGAAACGTAGAAGGCACCGGACTTGGAATCACCATTACCCAAAGACTCCTTAATCTCATGGGAAGCTCTATGGAGGTAGAAAGTACCTACGGCGTAGGCTCAACCTTCAGCTTTGACCTAAAGCAGGAAGTCATTAAGTGGGACGGCGTTGGAGACTTCGAGGCAGCCTTTAGGAAGTCCATTACCGACAGAAAGAAATATAAGGAGAGATTCACTGCTCCCGATGCAAAGATCCTTGTAGTGGACGACACGCTAGTCAACCTTAAGGTGTTTTGCAACCTTCTTAAGCGCACAAATATGCAGATAGATGCGGCAGAGAGTGCTGATGAAGGTCTTGAGTTTACGCGGCAGAAAAAGTACGACCTCATTTTCTTTGACCACATGATGCCCTATAAGGACGGCATAGAGGCCCTTCAGGAGCTTAAGGCCGAAAAGGAAAATCCAAACCGCGAGACACCGATCATCTGCCTTACAGCCAATGCCATCAGCGGAATGCGGGAGATGTACTTAAATGCCGGCTTTGACGACTATGTTACAAAGCCCATTGATCCGGCAATCCTGGAAGAAGCCATAATCAAATATCTACCCAAGGATATTATCCTTTCACAAGAATCTTTTGAGGAAACCCGGGAAGAAGCGCAAGAACCAATAATTCCTGAATTTATGTACCAGATAGAGGGCCTGGACGTAGACGGCGCAGTTGGAAGACTTGGCAGTGAAGAGATATATCTTGAAACTGCTAAGACCTACCAGGAGACGGTGGATAAGACTGCTTCAGATATAGAAAAGTACTGGGAAAAGAAGAATATTCCAAATCTCACCACCAAGGTCCACGCCATAAAGAGTACATCAAGGATCATCGGTGCCATGGAGCTTGGAGATTTTGCCGAGGTTATGGAGGATGCAGGAAGAAATAATGATGAATCCTTCCTTTCTAAGAATATTCAGACTCTTTTAAATGATTATCGAAAGCTTGGAAAGAACTTAGAATCTCTGACGCTTGAACAAAGCAGCAGCGATAACGCAAGGCAGCTTTCCATAGAGGAGCTTCAGGGAATATATGAGCAGCTTCGAAAGGCCGTCGATAACGCTGATTACAACGTCATGGACGAATTGGCCGAAGCACTTTCGAATTGCAACGTTCCCGAGAGTGAGGCAGGCAGGGTAAAAGAGATAGTAAGAGCAATTTCAGACTTCGATTACGACGACGTTCTTTCCTATGTAAAATAAGTGTTAAATTTATATCTAACTTGTTGAAAAGTCAGTAGATTTATGCAAGAATAGGTAGTGGCACGGCGGCTAACGTGCTAAATATCCGTGAGTGAGTAATTTTATCCAATTACTTTACAATACGAAAGGAGATTTTCACATGATTTACTCAACAGAGGTAAAAAATATGTGTCCCGTAACACAAGGGGTACATCATGGCGCTGCTCCCATTCCTGAAGAGGCAAAGTGGGTTCAGTCCAAAGAAGTAAAGGACATTTCCGGCTATACACATGGTATCGGCTGGTGTGCTCCTCAGCAGGGTTGCTGTAAGCTTTCACTTAACGTTAAGGATGGAATCATTCAGGAGGCACTGGTTGAGACAATCGGATGTTCAGGAATGACTCATTCAGCTGCTATGGCAGCAGAAATCCTTCCAGGTCTTACAGTTCTTGAAGCTCTGAACACTGACCTTGTGTGTGACGCTATCAACACAGCTATGAGAGAGCTTTTCCTTCAGATTGCATATGGTAGAACACAGTCTGCATTCTCAGAGGGTGGACTTCAGATCGGTGCAGGTCTTGAGGATCTTGGTAAGGGCGCTCGTTCAATGGTTGGTACAACCTATGGAACACTTGACAAGGGACCTCGTTATCTTGAGCTTACTGATGGTTACATCACAGACGTTGCTCTTGATGAGAACGATGAGATCATTGGATATAAGTATGTTAACTTCGGCAAGATGATGGACTTCATCAAGGCTGGTGACGATGCTAACACAGCATTTGATAAGGCTAAGGGACAGTATGGTCGTGTAGCAGACGCTGCAAGATGCATCGATCCTAGAAAACAGTAATTAAGGTGAGAAGGAGGAAATAATAATGGCTTTATTTGAATCATATGAAAGAAGAGAGCCCCAGATCCTGGCTTGCCTTAAGGAATATGGGATTTCTTCTATCGAAGAGTGTAAAGATATTACAATGGCAGCAGGCATTGATGTATACAGCCTCATCGAGGGCATTCAGCCTATCTGCTTTGAGAATGCTAAGTGGGCTTACACAGTAGGTGCTGCTATCGCGATCAAGAAGAACTGCAGAAAGGCTTCTGAGGCAGCTGCAGCTATCGGTATCGGACTTCAGGCTTTCTGTATCCCTGGATCAGTTGCTGATCGTCGTAAGGTTGGTCTTGGCCATGGTAACCTTGGCAAGATGCTTCTTGAAGAGGACACAGAGTGCTTCGCATTCCTTGCTGGTCACGAGTCATTCGCAGCAGCCGAGGGTGCTATCGGTATCGCAGAGAAGGCTAACAAGGTTCGTCAGAAACCTCTTAGAGTTATCCTTAACGGTCTTGGAAAAGACGCTGCTCAGATCATTTCCCGTATCAACGGTTTCACTTTCGTAGAGACAGAGTACGACTACTTCACAGGTGAAGTTAAGGAAGTTTCAAGAAAGTGCTATTCAAAGGATGCAAATTCACCTCGTGCAAAGGTTAACTGCTACGGCGCTAACGATGTACAGGAAGGTGTTGCTATCATGTGGAAGGAGAACGTTGACGTATCTATCACAGGTAACTCAACCAATCCTACAAGATTCCAGCATCCTGTAGCTGGTACTTACAAGAAGGAGCGTACTGAGGCTGGTAAGAAGTACTTCTCAGTTGCTTCAGGTGGTGGTACAGGTCGTACACTTCATCCAGATAACATGGCAGCAGGCCCAGCTTCTTATGGTATGACAGATACTATGGGACGTATGCACTCAGATGCTCAGTTCGCTGGTTCTTCATCAGTTCCTGCTCACGTTGAGATGATGGGTCTTATCGGCGCTGGTAACAACCCTATGGTTGGTATGACTGTTTCTACAGCCGTTTCAATCGAAGAGGCTGCAAAGGCTGGTAAGTTTTGACCTTGATCACTTGACGAGGTAATGTCGAGTCTAGTGAGCAAGGCCGTTCGGGCGAGCACCTGTGGTGCGAGAGCCGAACTTCCTTGATCAACTGGTATACACATCATATAATAGGCTGTCACGATTGTGGCAGCCTTATTTTTTATGTTTTTTTAACACATAAAAATTCGGAATTGTGTGATAATTGATAGTGAGGCAGTGTAAATATTCCACAATTTTATGGAAGGAGATCAGCATGAAGATTACCCCAATCACAAAGGAAAACCTGGATATGTTTCAGGGCTTTATCACGGATATTGATGCGCAGCTGATACAGGAGGATATGGAAATCCTGCCCCTGGGACTTGTGGCAGATGACCTTCAGGAGGGGAAAAATCTGGCTGCCGGGGCAATATGTCTCAGGCCCGATGACTATGAGCTTAAGATTACTTCCTTCTACGTTTCTAAGGACTATAGGGGGAAAGGCGGTGGAAAATTCCTTTTAGATGAAGCTAAGCGCCTCTTTGGAAACGAGGGTATGGAATTTGATATAGAGTTCCTTATATATGGAAAAGAGGAAGAGGGGCTTGCCCTGTTCCTTGAGAAATATGGCTTTGCTTATGCGGATCCTGAGTACGAGGTTGCCTGTGTGACAGTGGCTGACCTGGAAAAAACAAAGCTATATGACAAGCCTGGAAAAGGTGAGAAGTTCTCTAACATCCCGGAAAAGCTCTTTAACATTTCTCAGAGCGAAGCAGCTAAAAACGGAGCAATCCTGCCGGTGGACGGACTTAAGTCTGAAAGAATAGAAAAGGATATCAGCGTTGGCATTGTGAATGGTGATATCATTGAAGCCTTTGTAGTCTTTGAGAAGCTTTCAGATAAGGTGCTTCTCCTATCTTCATTCTATACTAAGGACGATAATAGTATAGCGTTACTGCATGTTTTGGAGAAGAGCGCAAACCTGATTTTGGATAAATATTCCGGCGTGGCTAGAATTTTAATTCAGCCGGTCAATGATATTGGAATTAAACTTACAGAAAGCGTGTTTGAAGATGCAAATATCATTTCCTGCCGATACAGTTACTTCGTATAAAGGTTTGGAGAGAGTTGTGTATGAGCATTAGAAAGGAGCTTATCAGATGAGCGATTATCTTAGCCCGGAACAGAAAATGAAGGTCATTGAGAGTCTTGAGAAGAAGCAGGCCACAAAAGAGACAATTGATAAGAAAATTTTAGATAAGAGTAAAGAGGTACAGGACTCCTGGGATAAAAATACCTATGAATTTCATAAGAAGACCTTTGAAGAGGGGTATTATTCCAAGTGGAAAGCTAATGGAAAATACGACTATAAGACTCTTCTTAAAAGAATAGACGATGTAAAGATAGATGAGGCATTAAAGGGACAATTTGAAAACCAGCTCCAGCCCGGAGAGAGGTTCTTCTGGAAATCCAGACACAATGAGCGCAAAAAGATCGAGGAATATAAAAGATTAAACGGAACGGAGGAGGTTAATTTTAATAAGAACACCGTCCGTGAAATGGCAGCTCTGGATAAGTATAGCGAATATCATAATGACTACTTCATAACAAGAAATCACCAGAAAAGGCACTATAATGATTACGTAAAATGTGACATTGATGCCGCTGGTACTTTTCAGGAAAAATGGATCAGCAATATCAACGTACAGAGTAAAAAGTTTGGAAAATTCTTTGGCTCTATCACAGGTTCTTTGGCTGCCATAAAGAGCTCTGTAATTGACGGGCTTTTTGGCGCAGGTGAAAAGCACAAAGTGCTTTCCAGAAAGAACGAGCTGGATATCGGACTTCGTCCTTTCTTTTCCATGACTAAAAAGACTCTTTTCTGGAAGAGACAGGTAGGGCGCCTTGGAACAGAGACTCAGGAAGAGAAAGATGATGGTTCTGAGTACAACAAGAGGATCTTAAAGCAATATACAGAAGGTAATGCTAACCAAAGAAAAGATGTAATGGATGAGCTGTCTCAGAAACTCATTACTTTTAATATTGAGCCCAATATGCTTACAAATAAGTACATGGCCAAGAACATGCTTAAGATGCAAAGGTATACTGACATGCTCACAGGCTTTGTTGAGCTTATCAAGTATAACCCTGAGTATCTGGATACTACAAATTCAGAGGCTGCTCATACTTCCCCTGAGAGAGCTGCTCTTATAAAGAGCCGCATTATTCTCATGCAACCCATAATGACTAATTTCATGGCAAGGCATGCCAAGTATTTTGGTTACAAGAAGGAAGACGGGATTAAGGGTCTTAATCACGTAAACGGGTTGAAGTCCGGCTTTAAAAATGAAGATGAATATAATGCTTTTGTAAAGGAAACCTGGTCTCAGATAAAACAGGCATATAATTCAACCGCTGATTTCTTTGATGACATGGCAGACTATAAGATGGCTTCTGCGCTGAAGGTTCAGGAGCAGCTTGCTGAGCAAAACAGGCGACTTAGAAATGAAAATCTTCATGATAAGACCAAGGACGACAGCGTATATAAGATCAAATACGATGCGGACGGAGAATTATCGAAAAAGCTAATGGCCCTTCGCCACAAGATTTCTTCAAATCCATATATTTATGAGATATATGGTAGTGACCTTGAGAGGTTGTTTGGAAAGTACGATGAGATGATAAGGCGTCTTGATGAAGTTAAGGCCAGAGCATCATCAATAGGCGGACTTAAAGAAACTGCTCTTTCTGTCAAATTCAAAGGCGTTGAAAACTTTGGAGAGATGTGGAATACATATCTTGAAAAAGAAATTGTCAGAATGGATTCTGAGCAGAAGATCCTTGATCAGCAGATGGAAAACTATGAGAAGGCCATAGATTACCTTGTCGGACAGAAGCTCGATGAAAAGAACTTCAATCTTTCCGAACCTAATGAGGTAGTACTTAATGTGTTTAAGTTTGAAGGCATGAATCATATCCTGGAGCTGAAAAAAGCCTTTGAGTACAATGATCTTTTCTATAAGAATCTGGAATACTATGACTTCGATAAGTATACAGATCTTACCGATAAGGAAGGCAAAAAGATTGAGATCAAGGACCTCTGGACTCAGTACAATTTCACAATTCTTAAGCGTGGAATGGATAGAGCACGTCTTGTTAACAGGCTTGTGGATGGCAAGACTGTTGTTGATATAAACGATCCATCCAAGCTTAATAATATAGAAAAGCGCCAGCTGTGCAAGGACAAGTTTCAGGAAGCAGCTAAGAAGAAAGAAGATTATAAGGTTAGTATTGATACTATTCTTTCAACTGATATTGGAGAGCTGACAGAAAAGTATAAGCTGGTCAACGAGATGGATATTACAAAGGATATTACTTATCAGCTTTACTTTGAAGTAGAGAGTATAGCTAATATAGCTAAAGCTCTTGATGAAGATCCATCAGGTGCTACAGTGGAAGGATATGATAAGTTAAAGCTCAGCCAGAAGGATGAGCTGAAGATTCGCTGCAGCCTTTTCAGGGACTACTTCAATCGCTGGCAAGGACAGATATACTATACCATGTCTGAGGCCTACGAATACCTCGGTGATATCCCTAATATGCAGGGTAACAATGAAATCATTGAGGGAATAGGCAAGCAGTACCGTAAGAAGAAACTTGAAGAGATAAGCGATAAGATCTATCAGAAATATGAAGACCTGGAAAGTCAGGAGGAAAAACAGCAGGAGAATCAGGGGGAAAACCAGCAGGAGAATCAGCAGGGAAACCAGGCCGACCAAAAGAAAAATGTAAAAATAGACGAGGAAATGAAGAGAAAGATTGGTGAACTGTCTGACTTCTTCTATGGCATGGCCATTGCAAATGACTACGATGCCAAAGCTATAGAGATGTTTGGCAAGGACGCTTATGAAGCATATAAGGCCAAATACAATGCCTTGAAACTCAGGCAGCAGATCATGAAGGTTTATGCTGCGGACTTTGATGAGATGGTGGAGAAAGGCTACATAAAGGGCACCGAGGAAGAGAGAAAGGCATATTTAAACCGTGTTGAAACAGCTATTTCCTTAAAGAGTGAAGTTGAAAAGTACTACAATAAGCAGCTTAAGGATCCTAATAAGCCTGCACTGAATCCAAAGGCAGGTGATGAAGAAAAGGCAAAATACGTATACACTCATTACCAGAGGGCCATGGATATTATCAGTAAGTTCAAGGGCGATTATCTGGATGAAAAGAACCTTTTGGCAAATATGGGAAGTATTCTTTCAGACTTGGATTACTGCCTGGATACCTTTAACATGGGAAATAAAAATGATGGTGAGGGCTGGTATCTCGTGCAAAAGTACGGATATCTTAAGGAAGAAAATAGAAAGGATGTAGAAAGAGCTACTCTCATCCTTACCTCTATGACTGATCTTGTTCATGCTACTCTTGCTGATTATGGAATTAACAATATATCATCCTATGTTGGCATTACCTTCAGAGATACATGCAAGAAAACCCGTCTGCGCAATAATCCAAAATATAAGGAGGAGTTCCTGGAGGCTGACAGGAAGAAAGCGGAGTTCCTCAAGGAAGAGAATAAAAAGAATAAGGAAGATGATAAGCTGGAAGAAGAGCTGAAGGTTATTGAGAAGCTCTACAAGGAAGAAGAGAAGAAGAACCTTGAACTTCAGAGAAAGGAAGGTTCTTTCGAGAGTTTGAGCGAAGAACAGAAGAAGAACTATGTGATCAAGGGCAGAGATGTTGAAGGAAAGGTCTTTATTGCCAAGCGTAAGAATAAATATGAGGAACAGTATGCAAGACTTCTTAGTATGAGAAGGACCTTTAAGGATACTATACATTCTGTAAATGTTATGTATGATCTGACCATTGGCGTGGCAGAGAGTAAGCTTGAACTTGAGGAAAAACTTGAGGATGGAGCAAAGATTGACTACATCATCAAGGAAAAACAGGAAGCCCGCCAGAAGATTGAAGAAGCTAATACTGTTGAACCTGCTACGCAGTACAGAAACTTTGTGGAAGAGCTGTTCAGGTATCTTCATAAAAAGTATAGTGACGCAGAACTCATGGATCCAAATAAAGTAAAGAAAGCTCTTAAAGGAGCATCAGATGCATGGTTCTTCCAGCTTTCAGCAGGTGCAAGAAGAGAGGCTCTGGTTCGCCTTAATGAGTATAAAAAGGATAAGGGTTCCATGAACGACTACTTTATCTGGAAGAATACTCAGGAAACTAACGAGAATCTGGCAGAGAGAGCTAAACCATTTGGACAGGATAATTTCATTAAGAACAATATAACCACCATCAGAAAGATCATGGACACAATTGCCGAGGCAAATGCATGTGTCAATGATATGCAGACACCGGAATTTTTGGATATCCTCAAGGAAGACCTGGAAGTCAAAGGTATTGATGAAAGACAGTTCATGTTCCTGCTTCGGAAACATAACGTGGGTATATCCGGTCTTGGCAACAACGTTAAGGATGCATTTAAGGCTCATATGAATAAAGTAGATGTTCACAAGTACATGAAAGTGGACACTAAGATGGACTTCCTTGTGGGAGCTGCCAGGGATGTTCTGGCTGAGCGTAAGGAGCTTGATCCATTTAATATCAATGAGAAATACATCCTGGAGCATTTTGAAGAATGCTATTTTACTGCTAACAAGATGGTTGCTTTCCAGCAGCTTTACTATGGCGAGTATGAGAGCTTCAAGGAGATGATAAAGTCCGGCGGAGAAAATGCTAAGCTGGCTAAGCAGGTACAGACATTATTTGACAAGGGACACGGAGAAGCCTATGCCCTTTACTATAATACTGTCATGGCTGTGGCGAATAAGTACGGTGTTTCTGCAAACGGAGCTCTTAACTTCGGACTTAAAGTTGAGGATGTTGAGAAACTAGGTGTTGAAGGCAAGAGTGATCCTGAGATAACCAAGAAAGTAGCTGCTAACCTTAAGGATGCAGACAAGAGAACAGAAGACAGCATAAAAGCCATTAATAATTCCTATAAGATTAACAAGATGGCTATGATAATTGAAGATGCCATGGCCAATTCTCTTGCAGGCATTGAGATCGACGAGAAAAAGGATGATGAGAAACTTGGAGATGACCTCAAGAAGTTCTATGAGGAGCACTCACTGGCTTATCAGGGCGCTATGAACTTTGTCATTTACATCAGGAATAACGAGCAGAATCCTAAGAAAGTTCTTTACACCAAACGTCACTCAGATTATCCTCAGGGCATGTTCCTGATGGCAAAGGATATGCCATGTGTGGAAGAGGCGGATATGCTAAAGAACCTTGATGTGGCTACCAACTTTAAGAATCTGTTTGCCCGTGATGAGAGAAATATTGGCAAAAACCTTAGTGTAATTGACGAGGATAAGTGTAAGAGAGTTATGGATCGCCTTACTAAGATGGGCCTTGTTGGAACCGGTAAGATTGGTGAAGATACTGCAAGGAAAAAACCTATCATAGATGATTCATATATCGATGAGAACTTCAGCCGTGAGTTCTTTGAGGATATGATCAACGCCCAGAATTTCTGTATGATGTTTGAGCGCAATGATGATTTCCTGAATCTTGTTGGCTACGAAGAACAGGTCAAGAAGGCAAAAGTTGACCAGAAGAATGTCAATGAGATCTATAAGAAGACCCGTAAGGGTGAGAAGAAGGCCGATATTCAGATAGGAATCTACCAGCAGGAAATTAGTGAAATAAACGATGCCGTAGAAAGGCTGAAATTAGTCAGAGCAGACGCAGAAAAGAAAGGTGACCAGGCAACAGTTGAGAAGATAAATGCCCAGATCGTTAAAATGTCAGACAAAACTTCTGACTCTTTTGGACAGTTCCTTAAATGGGATGATGAGAAGGAAAGTAAAAAGGCGCAGGCAGGTACTCTCAAGAACCATTACTCCATTAAGTACGCCGATCTTTTGACAGACAGCAAGGTTAAAACTTTGAAGAAGCTCAGCGAGATATTCTCTAACAAGAACAACAGATATGTCATCTCAACCTATGTTGATTACTTCCAGTCATATCTTCTTAAGAATGGTATAAAGGTTGACGGATCCTTTGCTAATTGTGAGATATATGATGACATTCTGACTAACCGCGCAATTTACAATGAAGAGGACGTTAAGACTGATCGTTCCATCAGCGTAAAAGAGGCTTTGGAGGTCGGAGAGGATGCTACTCAATTCCTGGATGAGAACCTGAAAAAGACATATGAATTAAGACTTGAGAATATCAAAAAGGGAACTTATCAGAAGGATTACAAGAGCCGCGTAGAAAAGGAAAAGCAACTGGCAAAAGAAGAAAAGAAAGCAAAAGAAGCTGAGGCTAAGGCGATGGAAGCCGAGAAAAAAGCAGCAAAGAAAAAGGGTAAAAAATAAGTAATAAAAACTTCCGGTGGAACCTGTTGGGAACCACCGGAAGTTATTTTTTGTTGGGAAATGATATTATCAACGTCTCTTTTCCGGATACTTTTCGTAGAAGGAGTTCTTATCTTTATACATGGCTTCGTCGGCATATCTCATGGCAAGACGGAGATTTCCACTGCTTTCGTCGTGATAGTAGCCTATGGCGAAATACATCCATTCCGGATCGCTGGCTCTTTTCCTGGTCTCCTCGATCTTTTCTTCGAAGCGCTTCTTGCTGTCGAAGGAGATGATAACGAACTCGTCGCCACCGGCTCGGTAGATCTTGTCGCCTGCAAAGATCTCTTTTAACAGGGCAGCAGAGTAAACAAGGAGCTTATCACCCTGATCGTGTCCGCCGTTATCGTTGATGGTCTTAAGCCCGTTCAGATCGAAGAAACCAACGTTGAAGGGTTTTGGATTAAACTCAAGCTTAAGGGAAAGTTCATCTACATTTACGTTCATGCAGTTACGGTTATAGACGCCGGTGAGCATGTCCACGTTGCTGAGGTACTCAAGCCTTTGGAGGAAGAGATGGTTTGCAACTTCTGAGGATAGGAAGTAGGCAACAAGCTCAATGGTTTCCTTCACGCGGATAAGGTGATCTGTGTCAAAGTTCGTGATATACAGATATCCGATTATCTCGCCCTGATGAATGAAGGGTACCAGAACCAGGGCAGTTACGTTGTTTTCACGAAGTGTAGCAACCCATTCGGGAGCTTTGGATTCGATGAACTGCATATCAGCTTCGTCTTTTATGATTATGCTGTTGGTCTCTTTTACAAGCTTTTCCCAGCTTTCAACAATCTCATATGGGAAATGAGAAAAGATCTCTTTGATGTCAAGAACGTCGTTTTCTACGGAGCCGCTGATCACTTCAAAACTTCTGAAGTCTTTGTCTATAGTGACTATGCTGGCAGCAAAGCTTTGGGTGTATTCCCGAAGGTCTGCAGTAACGGCTTCCATGCTTTCTTCAAATGCGTTTTCATTTCTAAGTTCAAGGCAGGACTTAATGACAAAGCTTGCAATGTCAGGGGAGACAGAAGCAAACTTTCCTGAGTCCATTTCCTTGTTCAGGGTGTACATAAACTGACAGTAGGCTATGTTTGGATCATCAGTTTCTCCAGCTACGGGAAGGAGAATATCCTGGGTCCAGAAGCCGTACATCCTGGTGGTATCAACGTAGGTGTTTATATATTCCTTTTTCCATGCCGCTCTGAAGCACACATCCTCAAAGTTTGGTTCCTTTGGGAGATGAGCTGTGTAGAGCTGTCCTTCAATGGCCTCTTGAAACCTGTCGTAATCAGGCTTCTCGCCTTCTGCGCTAGCTGCAAACAGATTGTAATAATTACTTTTGAAAATCTCATTTATGGCGTAGAAACGAATCTCGCCGCAGTTTCCGTCAGGCTTTTTTTCAACCGACAGGACACTGCAGGCAATTGGAGACAGTTCAGCGCTTTGTTTTAATAATTCGTAGGTCAGTTTAGCCATATTTTTTCCACCTGTTATTATATATGCCCCAAAAAGAACGACATCACGATAATATTTGTACTATTATATATTATCACATCAGAGCCGTTAAATCTTGAATTGATGCCCATTTTAATTATGAAAATCTTATTAAAACTCTGCTTTCGATAACCTGCCTGGTGCGTTATAATAAACATCATAAGGAGGAGCGTGTATGGATATCTCAATTTCTATTATCTGGCTGGTTGTCACAGTTATCCTGTCTGTAATTGAAATTTTCACCATGGGCCTTGTTACCATCTGGTTCGCTGCCGGTGCTGCAGTAGCTTTTTTGCTGTCACTGTTTGATGCACCGATCGTGGTTCAGGTTGTGGCTTTTCTTGTGGTTTCCATAGTTGTACTGGTCCTTGTAAGGCCCATTGCAGCTAAACATTTCAATAACAGACTAAAGAAGACCAATATTGACGCATATATTGGCAGGAAACTGATAGCTAAGACTGAAATAGACAATCTTCATGGAACCGGAAAGGTAGATATGGACGGATCCACATGGCTGGCAGTTTCCAGCATGGACAACGTAGTTATCCCTGCAGGAAGTGAAGTCAAAGTTGTTGAAGTTAGAGGCGCAAAGCTTATTGTTGAAAGGGAGGACATTTAAATGGCAGGCATCATAGTAGCAGTATTCATCGTTTTACTTATCATTCTTTTGGCAACAAATATCAAGATCGTACCACAGGCACATTCCTATGTAGTTGAGGAACTTGGTGCATATAAGGAGACCTGGGATGTTGGTCTTCACTTTAAGATTCCTTTTATTGACAGAGTAGCAAGACAGGTGGACCTTAAGGAGCAGTACTGTGACTTCCCACCTCAGCCTGTTATCACACAGGATAACGTAACAATGCAGATTGACTCCATCGTATTCTTCAGAATTTCTGATCCAAAGGCTTATGCATACGGAGTAAGAAATCCTATCGGAGCTATTGAAAACCTTACAGCTACAACACTTCGTAACGTCATCGGTTCACTTACACTGGATGAGACCCTTACATCCAGAGATCAGATCAACGCACAGATGCAGGATGCACTGGATATTGCAACTGATCCATGGGGTATCAAGATCACCAGAGTAGAGCTTAAGAACATCAATCCTCCTGAGCAGATCCGTGATGCCATGGAGAAGCAGATGAAGGCTGAGCGTGAAAAGAGAGAGAAGATTCTTTTCGCAGAAGGTGAGAAGCAGAGCCAGATCACAGTTGCAGAAGGTGAGAAGCAGTCCAAGATCCTTCAGGCTGAGGCTGACAAGGCAGCAACGATCCTTAGAGCTGAAGCTGAGAGAGAGAAGAGGATCCGCGAGGCTGAAGGTCAGGCTGAAGCTATCAAGAGTATCCAGAAGGCTAATGCTGAGGGTATTACAATGCTTAAGGAAGCCGGAGCTGATGAGTCAGTTCTTACCCTTAAGAGCTTAGAGGCCTTTGAGAAGGCATCAAACGGACAGGCTACCAAGATTATCGTTCCTTCAAACATTCAGGGAATTGCAGGCCTGGCTGAATCTATCAAAGAGATCGTGAAATAATGAGTCTGGATTTTGCAGTTTTTTCTGATATACATGGAAACCATACGGCGCTTCAGGCGTGCATCGACTACGCTGTGGGAAAGGGCATTACGAACTTTGTTCTTTTGGGGGACTACGTTACGGACTGCCCTAACCCTCAAAAGACAATGGAGCTTATCTACGTTCTGAAGCAGTACTTTAATACCTATATTATCCGTGGTAACAGGGAAGAATATCTTTTGAATTATAGGAAGTCCGGGGCAGGGAACTGGAAAAAGGGCTCTGCCAGCGGAACTCTTCTCTATACCTATGAGAACCTGACGGAGAAGGATTTTGCTTTCTTTGAATCCCTTCCCAATTACGGGATCTACAAGGAAAAGGGATTTCCCGGGTTCGAGTATTGCCATGGATCGCCTACCGATACCAATGAGCTTCTTTTTAAGGAAAAGAGAAATACCAAGAGGGTACTTTCTCACCTGAAGACGGGGGTTCTTCTGCACGGCCACACCCATATACAGGGGACCTACGTTTACAGAGGTAAAAAGGCCGTTAATCCAGGATCTGTAGGGATCCCATGGTACAACGAGGGCAAGGCTCAGTTCTGTATCCTTCATGGGGATGGCAGGAACTGGGAAGAGGAGTACATTCAGCTGGACTACAACAGAAAAGAAATACTCCGTGAATTCAAGCACTCGGATGTATGTACCATGGCTCCTGCCTGGGCAGCTGTCACCATGCATACCATAAGGACCGGAGTGGATCTTAACCAGACGGTGCTTCTTAGAGCTATGAGACTTTGTGAGCAGGAGAGAGGCTATGTAAGATGGCCTGACATTCCTGAGAAATACTGGGCTATAGCCCTGAAGGAGAATAACATAGATCTTCACGGGAAAGAAATCCCTAAAGAAGAAAGTGAATAATGGACAACGCAAAGCCCTGCGGGAACTGATCCTTGGACCTTTTCCTGCAGGGCTTCGCTAATTATGAAGTTAGATTGTCGTATCTATCGTAGGAGTGCTTGCTGCGTCTGTTGCAGCTGTGTCATCCGTCTTTTTCTGTTCTTTTGCCTTGGCCAGGATCTCTGACTTGGTGTACACACCGGAATTCTTAATATTACTGATGTGGCTATCCAAAAAGTCTGTTTTCCTGGTTGTAGACTTCTTAGAAGTGCCGGTGACATTTCCGGTTGTAGTACTGCTTGAAGTATCTGCAGCAGTAGTAGTGGAACCTGTTTCCTGATAAGCCTTTAAAGCTGCGCTATTACCTACTTTTTTAACGTAGGACTTCATTAATGTACCGTAAGCACCGCTCTTGATCTGGTTGTAATCACCATAAAGGCTGCTCATGCTGCTGTTGAGATCGAATTTACCATTCAGGCTGCTGAATAAATCTACGCTCACCTTATCACCTCCTTGATAGGTTGTCTGCATAAAATGCAAACGCCGAAACGTCCATGTAACGGCTTTCGAAATTCATACTTTCCTAGGGTCATTATGATATATATGCTCAGGATATTCAATTTACTGAGTATTAAAAAATTATTAAATAATAATATACTTGAATGCGGCGGAAAAAGGTGATAATATATGTTCTTGGAGGTTAGCACTCAACTATCAAGAGTGCTAACAAGTCAAAAAAGTTTATTCAAGATATTACATAAAGGAGGCATTTGTAATGAAGTTAGTACCACTTGCAGACAGAGTTGTATTAAAGCAGCTTGAGGCAGAAGAGACTACCAAATCAGGAATCGTTCTTCCAGGAGCTGAGAAGGAGAAGCCACAGCAGGCTGAGGTTATCGCTGTAGGACCCGGCGGAGTAGTAGATGGCAAGGAAGTTAAGATGGAAGTTAAGAAGGGTGACAATGTCATCTATTCAAAGTATTCAGGAACAGAGGTTAAGCTTGATGATGTAACTTACATCATTGTTAAGCAGAGCGACATTCTTGCAATCATAAAATGAGTGATATAGCAGACAGAAGTCACACCATTACGTGCTTGCACAAGTAATGGTGTGACCTCGGGATGCGAACATACATGAGGAAGTAGGCATATGTGCCGGATTCCGAATGTATGTAGGATTGCGAGAGTGAAGCGGAGCAATCCGTATATCACTCTAAACACTATAAATGAATCGGAGGAAATTAAAATGGCAAAGACAATTAAGTACGGCGCTGACGCCCGCACAGCTATGGTAGAAGGCGTTAATAAGCTTGCTGATACAGTAAGAGTAACACTTGGACCTAAAGGAAGAAACGTAGTTCTTGATAAGAGCTATGGCGCTCCTACAATCACAAACGACGGTGTTACAATCGCAAAGGAGATCGAGCTTGAGGATTCTTACGAGAACATGGGAGCTCAGCTTGTTAAGGAAGTTGCTACAAAGACTAACGATGTAGCAGGTGATGGAACAACTACAGCTACAGTTCTTGCACAGGCTATGATCAATGAGGGTGTTAAGAACCTGGCTGCAGGCGCTAACCCAATCGTACTCAGAAAAGGTATGAAGAAGGCTACAGATAAGGCTGTTGAGTCAATCGGCAAGATGGCTACAAAGGTTAAGGGCAAGGAGCAGATCATGAGAGTTGCTGCCGTATCATCAGGTGATGATGAGGTTGGTCAGATGATCGCTGATGCTATGGAGAAGGTTTCTAACGATGGTGTTATCACAATCGAAGAGTCCAAGACAATGCAGACAGAGCTTGACCTTGTAGAAGGAATGCAGTTCGACAGAGGTTACATCTCAGCATACATGGCAACAGATATGGATAAGATGGAGGCTGCTTTAGAGGATCCATTCATCCTTATTACAGATAAGAAGATCTCTAACATCCAGGATATCCTTCCTCTTCTTGAGCAGATCGTTAAGACAGGTTCTAAGCTCCTTATCATCGCTGAGGATGTTGACGGTGAGGCTCTTACAACTCTTATCGTTAACAAGCTCCGTGGAACCTTCAACGTAGTAGCTGTTAAGGCTCCTGGTTACGGTGACAGAAGAAAGGCTATGCTTGAGGATATCGCTATCCTTACAGGTGGTAAGGTTATTTCTTCAGATCTTGGCCTTGAGCTTAAGGATACAACAATGGATGACCTTGGAAGAGCTAAGAGCGTAAAGGTTGAGAAGGAAAAGACAACTATTGTTGATGGCCTTGGAAACAAGAAAGAGATCCAGGCAAGAGTTGCTCAGATCAAGAAGCAGATTGAGGATACAACATCAGATTTCGATAGAGAGAAGCTTCAGGAGAGACTTGCTAAGCTTGCTGGCGGTGTTGCAGTTATCAGAGTTGGTGCTGCTACAGAGACAGAGATGAAGGAAGCTAAGTACAGAATGGAAGACGCTCTCAACGCTACAAGAGCAGCAGTTGAAGAGGGTATCATCTTCGGTGGTGGATCAGCTTACATCCACGCAGCTAAGGAAGTTGAGAAGCTTGCTGGAACACTTGAGGGAGATGAGAAGACAGGAGCTAACGTAGTTCTTAAGGCTCTTGAGGCACCTCTTTTCCACATCGCAGCTAACGCTGGTCTTGACGGATCTGTTATCGTTAACAAGGTTAAAGAGAGCAAGGCAGGCGTAGGCTTCAACGCATACACAGAGCAGTATGTAGACATGGTTAAGGACGGAATCATCGATCCTGCCAAGGTTACAAGATCAGCTCTTCAGAACGCTACATCAGTAGCTTCAAGCTTCCTTACAACTGAGGCAGCTGTAGCTACAATCAAGGAGCCAGTTCCTCCTATGCCAGCAGGCGGCGCAGGAATGGGCGGAATGATGTAAGCGATAACGAGCCAAGCGTCCGAGCAAAATAATAAGCAAAGCCACGTGAGTGGTTTCAAAAACAAAGAGACAGTCCTTTCAAGCTTGCTTGAAAAGGGCTGTTTCTTTGCTTTTTGAAATAGTCGCTGTATAAGCGAAAACGAATTTATAATTTGTTTATAAATTCAGTACGCCAACGTGATAAAATCTTCGTATAAACAGTATGAATAAAAAGAAAACCTTAATGGGGGGAAAAGTTATGAGAATACTTGGAAACATTTTATGGATCATCTTTGGAGGCTTTTTAAGTGCCCTTGGCTTTTGGATCGCCGGATTAATATGGTGCATCACCGTAATTGGAATTCCTGTCGGCTTACAGTGCTTTAAGCTTTCCTCTATTTCGCTCAATCCCTTCGGAAAAGAAATAGAAGACGAGGGTGGAGCCGGTTCCTTCCTGCTGAACCTTATCTGGATCATCTTCTTTGGATGGGAGCTTGCCCTTGGAAATGCAATTATGGGAATTATCCTTTGCATTACGATCATTGGAATACCTTTTGGAAAGCAGTTCTTTAAGATCGCTCAGGTAGCTCTTTTCCCATTCGGAAAGAAAGTTGTAAGAAAACACGTATTATAAAGCAGAACCTGTCAGTATAAAAAAGTGAAAAAACAGAATATCTGAGTGTAAAGACCCATAAGGGGCCTGAATAATATACTTCCTTTAGATCAATCGTTTACAGCAAACGAAACATTTAAAGGAGGTATTTTTTTATGAGAAAAAGTTTTCTGGCGATGACAATGGTGGCAACACTGAGCCTTGGCCTTTTTACAGGCTGTGGATCAGCACCACAGGAGGGGGCAAGTACAGAGGCGCAGGAACAGACTGCAGCTGTAGTTGTTGAAAAGGCAGAGGAGCCTGTAGCAACAGCAGCTAAGCCTGCTAACGAAAAACTCGTAGTTGGCTTTGCGCAGATCGGACAGGAATCAGGATGGCGTGACGGAGAGACCAATGATATTCAGTGGTACGCAGCACAGCATACAGACACCATCGACCTGGTATTTGCAGATGCTCAGCAGAAGCAGGAGAACCAGATCAAGGCAATCCGTAACTTCATCGACATGGGTGTTGATGTAATCGCATTCCCACCTGTAGTTGAGACCGGATGGGAAGCAGTTCTTACAGAGTGTAAGGAAGCAGGAATCCCTGTAATCCTGGTTGACAGAGGAGTTGATCAGTCATGTGCAGACCTTTATGCTACACAGATCTCTTCAGACATGGTTTGGGAAGGACAGCAGGCAGCTGATATCGTTGGGGATCTTCTTGGTGGAAAAGGTAAGGTTGTAGAGCTTGAGGGTACAGTTGGTGCATCTGCAGCAAATGGAAGAAAAGAAGGCTTTGACGGCGAGCTTAAATCAAAGTACCCCGATATTGAGATCGTTGCTTCTCAGACCGGTGACTTCACAAGAGCTCTTGGTAAGGAAGTAATGGAGTCCTTCCTTAAGTCCTATGATGACATTGATGCTGTTTTTGCACACAACGACGACATGGCTCTTGGCGCAATTGAGGCTATCAAAGAAGCAGGCAAGAAGCCTGGCGTTGATATCAAGGTTGTTGGCTGCGACGGCGTAAAGGGTGCTTTCGAAGCAATGGTTGCTGGTGAGATGAACGGAACAGTTGAGTGCAATCCTTGTCTTGCAGGACAGATCTTCGATGCAGCAGCGAAGCTTAAGGCTGGCGAGAGCGTTGATAAGTGGATCGTTTCAAATGATGGTGTATTCACTCAAAAGGACGCTGAAGCAGAGCTTCCAAACAGAACATACTGATAAATAAATCAAAACATCTCGGGCGGGGCTTTTGGTTATGGCCCTGCCCGTTTCAGGAGAAGCTATGGGGAAAAGAGATATTCTGTACATGACAGATATTTGCAAGACCTTTCCGGGTGTCAAAGCCCTGGATCATGTGAGGTTTGGGCTTAGGGAAGGCGAGATCCACTCTCTTTTAGGAGAAAACGGCGCCGGTAAATCTACACTTATAAAGGTTCTTACGGGGGTGGAACAGAAAGACTTTGGGACCATCATGATGGATGGAAAAGAGATATCGCCCCAAAGTCCCATTGATGCACAAAATTCCGGTATAAGTACTGTTTATCAGGAGGTTAACCTTTGTCCTGATCTTTCCGTTGCCGAGAATGTTTTTATTGGCCGTGAGCCAAAAAAAGGAAGACACATTGACTGGAAGAAAGTAAATGAGAGAACCAGAGAAATACTAAAGGACTTTGACCTTGATATAAACGTGGAGGAGAGGCTTGATAATTATCCGGTGGCAATCCAGCAGATGATAGCCATAGCAAGGGCAGTGGATGTAAATGCCAAGGTATTGATACTTGATGAACCAACCTCAAGTCTTTCTGCCCAGGAGGTTAAAAAGCTCTTTGACATAATGAGGATGCTTAGAGACAGAGGCCTGGGAATTGTTTTCGTAACCCACTTTCTGGATCAGGTCTATGAGGTTTCCGACAGGATAACTGTACTTAGGAACGGAACCTTTGTAGGTACCTATGATGCAGATAAGCTTCCTATGCTGGAACTGGTGGGAAAAATGATCGGTAAGGATTATGACTCTTTGGAGGCAATTCCCAAGCTTACCAATACCGGAAAAGAATATAAGGAACTCCTTCGGATAGAAGATGGTACAACTGGGGAGATCTCAGGAATAAATGTCAGTATAGGCGAGGGTGAGGTTACAGGCTTTTCCGGACTTTTAGGTTCCGGAAGAAGCGAGCTTGCAAGGCTCATCTTTGGCGCAGATAAGAAAACTAAAGGAAAGACCTTTATAAAGGGCAAGGAAAAGGATATAAGAAATCCTCTTGATGCCATCAAGAATGATATAGCCTTTTGCCCTGAGGACAGAAAGAAGGAAGGAATCGTAGGAGATCTGACCATCAGGGAGAATATAACCATCGCTCTTCAGTCCAAGAGAGGACTTCTTCATAAGATTTCAAGAAAAGAGGCTGATGAGATTACAGAAAAGCTCATCAAAGATTTGGCTATAAAGACTCCGTCAGCAGATCAGAAGATAAAAAATCTGTCTGGAGGAAATCAGCAAAAGGTGCTTTTGGCCAGGTGGCTTGCCACTGATCCTGACCTGCTTATTCTTGATGAGCCTACAAGAGGTATAGATATTGGTGCCAAGGCAGAGATCCAGAAGATAGTGGTAGATCTGGCCAGCAAGGGGATGAGCTGTATATTCATATCCTCTGAGCTTGAGGAAATGGAAAGATGCTGCAGTAAGATGTTTGTCCTTAATGACAAAAAGATAGTGGGACAGCTTTCCGGAGAGGAGATAAGTCAGAGCGCCATAATGAAGCAGATTGCGGGGGAAGAATGAGTATGAAAAAATTAACGCAAAAAATGGAGTTTAAGCCCTTTGTGGTCTTGTTAGTGATCATATTCCTCTGCGGTATTATATCCGGTGGAGATTTCTTTAAGATCACTATAGTGGACGGACATTTCTATGGGCGTCTTATTGATATTCTAAGGAACGGAAGTCGCTATGCTATTTTGGCAGTTGGTATGACCATGGCCCTTGGAACCGGAGGAACAGACATTTCTGTAGGTTCCATCATGGCTATTTCCGGAGCTATTGCCTGCTCTATAGTTGATGAAAGAATACTTCAGGCACTTGGAGGAAATGTATTCCTGGCAGTTCTTCTTGCGCTTCTTGCCGGAGCAGTATGCGGAGCCTGGAATGGCTTCATGGTGGCAAAGCTCAAGGTTCAGCCTATGGTTGCCACAATGATCCTTCTTACGGCAGGCAGAGGAATAGCTCAGCTCATAGCAGATGGAAAGATCGTTACCATCACAAATGATGCCTATTACAGCATAAGCGGAGGATATTTCCTGGGACTTCCCGTGCCTGCATTTATCGCTCTTATTGTGATAGTTCTTTTCCTGATCCTTACAAGAAGTACGGCCTTTGGAATGCAGGTTGAGGCCATCGGTGTAAATCAGGCTTCTGCAAGACTTGCAGGAATAAAGGTGGAAAGAAATCTCTGGATTATCTACATTCTGTGTGGAATAACAGCTGCTCTTGCAGGTATCATCGAAAGCGCAGGAATAAAGGGAGCGGATTGTAACAACTGCGGACTTATGATAGAGCTTGATGGAATCTTAGCTGTAGCGATCGGCGGAACAGCTCTTTCAGGTGGAAGATTTTCCATTATCTCCAGCGTCATCGGAGCACTTATTGTTCAGACTATATCAACAACAATCTATGCCTTCGGAGTTGCTCCTGAGCTTACAAGAGTAGCAAAGGCAGTGATAGTAATAATTGTTTGTCTTATTCAGTCCAAGCCTTTTATGGACAGGGTAAAGAGCCTTATGCCAAAGACAGCAAAGGTAGAAACACAGGAGGTACATGCATGATCACTAAAACAAAAAGTCTAAAGGTTGAGAATATATCAATGATAATTGCCTGTGCCCTGTTTGTACTTATGTTTGTGGCAGGCAGTGCAATGTATGATCACTTTGGAAGTGTATCAACTTTCCTTAACCTGTTTAATGACAACGCCTATCTGATAGTTGTAGCAGTGGGAATTACCTTCGTTCTGCTTACAGGTGGGATAGATATTTCGGTATCTTCAGTGGTAGCGTTTACCTGCGTATTTTCTGCATTTCTTTTACAGAGGGGGTGTCCGGCTTTTATAGTCATACCGGTAGTTCTTTTAGTGGGGCTTCTTAATGGTTTCCTTATCGGATATTGTGTTCAGGTTTTTCACATACAGCCCTTCATAATAACTCTGGCTTCACAGTTCCTTTTAAGGGGCATGTGTGCGGTGGTAAGTACAGTTTCCATACCTATCGAGAATGACTTTTATAAGGCTGCAGCTTTAAGTAAACTCAGCTTTAAAGTGGGAAGGGCAAATGCCAAGTTTTATTTATATGTTTTCCTTGCGCTGATAGTAGTTTTTATTGCGTACTATGTCTTGAAATACACAAGGTTTGGCAGAACAGTCTATGCAATTGGAAGTAATGAATTAAGCGCAGGTTACATGGGACTTGATGTCAAACGTGTGAAGATTGGGGTGTATATGATATCGGGCTTTTGCGCAGCCCTTGGTGGTGTCATATTTAGTTTTTACACGCTGGCAGGTTACTCACTTCAGAACATGGGAATGGAGCTGGATGCCATATCGTCAGCGGTTATTGGAGGAACTCTTCTTACGGGAGGAGTTGGTAATGTATGGGGATCTGTTATAGGAGTCCTGATTCAGGGCGTTATCCAGACCATCGTAACTTATCAGAATCTGAATGCTTGGTGGACCAGAGTTACCATAGCAGCACTTTTATGTCTGTTTATTGTTCTTCAAAGGATAATATCTATAAGAGCCGACAGACAAAAGGGCAAAGGCTGATAGAATTATAGGGAGAAAACAGGATTGCTGTGCCATTTTTTAAGATGGTATGGCAGTCCTATTGTTGTTTATATGAAGATTTCCGGCTTTTCCGGCATAATGCGCCGGATGAATTTAAAAAGCAAGCTGATCTGGACCTATTGTCTGATCACCACGATTCCTCTGCTTCTCCTTGCGTCCTTCATGGTCGGAAGGATGACGAAGGAGGCCCAGAGGGACACGGTTTCTTATGCCATTCAGTCATCAAGCCAGGTGGGAGATGCCATGGATGTTTACGTGGATATCTTCAGGGAGCTGATGGATTATCTTATTCTTTCCATGGAAAGTGAAGCCTCCCTTCCTAGTGCCAGAGAGTTGATGATAAGGCGCCATGAGAGCATTATCAGCACCTATCCAGAGATTGTAGGAATAGCGGTTGCAGATGAGGATGACACCTTTATCGGAACAGGAATGAACAGGATTTCCAGGGACTATCTGGGTGACGAGGAATGGTTTTTGAAAGCCCCTGAAAGGGGAAAAGGAATATCAATCCTTAACTCTTCTGAGGGAAAGATTGTCATCACAAATGAGGCCTACAGTGCGGATCAGCTCTTTTCCATAATGGGCACAGGCATGATAAACGGTAAAAAGACTGTAATCCTCATGGATATCAAGAAGGATGTTCTGAAATCCCTGATTGAGTCTGTATCTGTGTCCCCCGACAGCTTCGTGTTTATCCTTGATCAGAATGGCGACATAGTATACACTCCTGTAAACCCAGTAGTCTACTGGCTTGATGAAAAGAGCCTTTCCATAGGAGACGGGCAGCAGGACAATATCAGCATAGACGGAAATAACTATCTTATCAGTGTAAGTGAGGGAAAGCTGACCAACTGGAAATTCATAAGTGTCACCTCTCTTAAGGAGCAGGAGCAGAATGTTCTAAGGATGTATGTCATATCCTTTGTGAGTGCGATTCTGGCACTTATCCTGGTGGTACTTATTTCCATGGCACTGGCGGAATCCTTTAATAAGCCCATTAAGCAGCTAAAAGATAAGATGCAGCTGGTTGAGCAGGGAGATCTTTCCGTAAGGGCTAATCTGGAATATGAGAACGAGATCGGAACTCTTGGAAAGAATTTCGACCACATGCTGGATTACATGAACACTCTGGTGGAGGACATTCAGACTGAAAAGCAAAGAACCCTTCAGGCGAGACTTAAGAGCCTTCAGGAGCAGATAAAGCCACATTTTCTTTATAACACATTAGATACGATCAACTGGATGGCAAGAGAGCATGGGGCTACAGATGTAGTCAGGATGGTAGAGGCCCTCACCAATATGTTCAGGCTGGGACTGTCTCAGGGCAAGGACTTCATCACAGTTAAGGAAGAGATTGAGCATGTAAAGAACTACCTCTACATACAAAGTGTCAGGTATGAAGATAAGCTCACCTATGTGATAGATGCAAGTGAGGATTGTCTGAAGATTGTTATCCCCAAGCTGATACTTCAGCCCTTGGTTGAAAATGCTATCTATCACGGCATAAAGCTTAAAAAGGGCGGCGGAGAGATCCGGATAAGCGCCAAAAAGGAAAACGGACAGCTGATTCTTTCGGTATATGACACCGGAGCTGGCATGTCCAGGGAGGAACTAAATAGTCTTCGTCAAAGCATAGAGGATATCAAGAACGGCAAATCGGGAAGCTTTGGAATGACCTATGTTATTGAGAGATTAAAGCTCTATGCAAATGAAGGCTTTGACATTGAAGTCGAGAGCTATGAAGGTGCCTATACTCAGGTTATTGTTCGGCTTTTGATAAAGGAGGATTGAAATGTATAGCGTACTTATCGCTGATGATGAGGCAATTATACGAAAAGGTCTTAAGAGTTTTGTTGAGAAGGTGGAAGGCTTTCAGGTGGCAGGAATGGCTGAGGATGGGCAGGAAGCTCTTTCTCTTGCTGAGGATATTATCCCTGATATCTGCTTTGTTGATATAAATATGCCTTTTGTAAACGGGCTGGATTTCATTGAGAGGCTCAATCTCATCTGCCCCGGTTGCATCTGCATTGTGGTTACAGGCTATGATGACTTTGCTTACATACAAAGGGCTCTTCGCCTACACGTTAAGGATTATCTTTTAAAACCTGTAAACGAGGAGGAGTTCTACCTTCTTATGGAGAAGCTAAGGGACATCCTTGTTTCAAAGGAAAAGTCCAACATGATAAAGAACTGGATGGATAATTCCGGGGAGCTTTTGGATGATCTTGCAGGGGACGGACCATCATATTCTGAAAAGGTCAGATCCGCAAGAGAATATGTAAAAGAGAATTTTTCAGATCCGGAGCTTTCACTGGCTCAGACAGCAGATCATATCCATGTTTCCGTTCCTTACCTTAGCAAGATATTTAAGGAGGAGACAGGAGACTCTTTTCAGAGCTATCTTCAAAGGCTAAGACTAAGTAAAGCCATGGCAATGCTTAAGGATGAAGACAATCTTATTGTTGAGATAGCATCAAGCTGCGGATATTCATCACAGCACTATTTTAGCACTGCCTTTAAAAAAGAGCTGGGAATGTCACCGGCGGATTACAGAAAGAGCGTATTGGGGAAGGAAACAGTATGAGTTTTTTTAAGAAATGCATGACCCTGATGCTGGTCTTAGGTCTTTTGCTAACTTCCCTGTCAGGCTGCGGCTCTGCAAGGGATACTCAGATCACAAGGCTTATTGGAGTGTCTCTTGCCAATCTTACCGACGAGTGGAGAATAGTCCTTAAGAACGAGCTGGAGCAGGAGGAAAAGAAATATCCAGGTCTTAAGCTTGTATTCACCGATGCCGGTGGAAGTGTGGAAAAGCAAAAGAACGATATGAAGGAGCTTATTAGCTATGGCGCCCAGCTTCTTATCGTGTCCCCTGTGGATGTGGAGGAACTGATGCCTGAGGTGGAGGGGCTTTACTATGACGGTATGCCCATTCTTCTTTTGGACAGGGCTATTAAGGGCTTTGACTATACCTGCTTTTTCGGAACTGATGACAGGCTTCTCGTAAAGCAGGAACTGGAGGCAGTAGCTGCTCTTACAGGCGGGAGTCAGGATAAGAAGGTAACGGTCCTTAATGTTCTTATGAACAATTACACCGGAAGGCAAAGGTCAGGGCTTCTTAGAGAGGCAGCAGGTGATAACCTTCAGATAAGGCAGATCATGATCCAGAATGGTACCCGGGATGAGACAGAGGATATTCTTATGGAGAACCGGGAACTGCTGGAAAAGGCTGATCTTATACTTACCCAGAATTATTACATGGCCTATGGAGCCTCCCTGGCACTAAAAAGACTAGGTATTAGTGGAGTAAAAATCCTTGGAGTTGACGGCTTTCCCGGAGAAGGTGGAGGCCTTGAGATGGTTAAAAAGGGCCTCATTGATGCCACAATTATTTGCCCTACAGGAGGAGAGCAGGCTCTAAGCTATGCCATGAGATACTTAAATGGCAGCAGGGATGGAGCAAAACAGATCATCACCAGAAATACTCTTATTACAAGGGATAACGTGGATGATTATTATCCTGAGAAAAAGAAGGCGCTTAAAAGAAATATAAAGGCTGTAGGATATGTTCAGATTGATGAGAACACAGGCTTTAGGCGAGCAAACACAAATTCCTTTTCAGATGCCTGCAGGGAATATAAAATAGAACTGGAAATCAAGGAGTGCTCAACCATTCAGGAGCAGTTGGATGCATTTTGCGGTTTTGTTGAGGCCGGAAAGGATGCCATAATCGTCTCACCTATTTTGGAGGATGGATGGGATGAAGCTCTTGAAATGGCCAGGGCAGCAGATATACCTGTTATCCTCTCAGACAGAGAGGTCAGCTGCAGTGAAGATATGTATACCTCTTTTGTTGGCTCCGACTTTGTGGAGGAAGGTGCCAGATGCATGAGATGGGTAGAGGAGAACATGGACTATCTGGAGGAGGTAAGGATCCTTGAGGTGGAAGGCACCAAGGGAGCTTCCCCTGCCATAGACAGAGGAAACGGCTTCAGGAGCCTTATGGCTGGGAAAGATAAGTACAGGATAATCGATACCTTAAACGGAAACTTCACCAGCGTAGAGGGATACGAGGCTATGACCGATTATCTTTCCCGAAAGGATGCGGATTTTGATGTGGTGTTCTGCCATAACGATGATATGATGATCGGAGTGGTAGAGGCCCTTAAAGAAAAGGGCTATGCTCCGGGAGAGGATATAAAGATACTTTCCATAGACGGTACAAAGGATGCACTTGATAGGATAAAGAACGGAGAGGCTAATTTCGTAGCCGAGTGTACACCTCTTTTGGGACCAAATGTTATGAGGACCCTGTGGCAGCTTGGAGATGGCCAGGAGGTTCCCTTGAGAGTTATCTCTTCAGAGGAGACCTTTGATGAAAACACGCCGGATACGGCATTTAGAAACAGGCAATACTAATACTTACATAAAGGAGAAGACAACATGACATTACTTGAACAGTACCAGGAGATCAACAAGAAGCTGGGGTATCTGGCACACGCCACATCCCTTATGCATTGGGACATGGAGACTACAGCCCCTGACGGAGCTATGGAGAAGCTTTCAGAGGCAATTACATATTTTTCTACTGAGTCCTTCAAGCTCTCTACCAGCGATGAAGCTTACGAGCTGGTCAGCAAGCTCTCTGAACCTGAAGAGTTTGAGAAGCTTGACGATGTGATGAAGTTTGACATCAGCCGTACAAAGAGAGATCTGGATAAGCTCAGAAGGGTTCCGGCGGACTTTTTTGAGGAGTACGTAAAGACCACCACCAAGGCAAGTATTACATGGCCTAAGGCTAAGCAAAATAATGACTTTTCCATGTATGAAAAGGACCTTGAGGCAGTCATTGATGCAGTTAAGAAATACCAGGGTTATACCAATCCTGACAAGAAGGTTTATGACGCTCTTATCGACCAGTACGAGGAAGGCATGACTCAGGAGACTATAGACAGGGTATTTGGTGAGCTGAGAAAAGAGCTGGTTCCACTTGTTGAGAAGGTTACAGCACGTCCACAGCCTGATCACAGCAAGTTCACCTTCTTTGTACCTGCACATGTTCAGAAGAAGGTCTGTGAATTCCTCATTGAGTACATGGGAATGGATATGAACAGGATCGCCCTTGGTGAGACTGAGCATCCATTCACCACAAACATGAACCTCTACGACGTGAGAGTTACTAACCATTACAAAGAGAATGCCTTCATTGAGCCCATATTCAGTGCTATCCACGAGGGTGGTCATGCTATCTTCGAGCAGAACGTTGATCACAAGTACGATGGAACAGCCGGCTCCAGGATAGGCTACATGGGACTTCATGAGAGCCAGTCCAGATTCTACGAGAACATCCTTGGAAGAAATATCAACTTCTGGAAGCCCATCTGGCCTAAGATGATTGAGTTTATCCCTGAGCTTAAGGATGTTACTTTAGAGGAATTCGTAGCAGAGATCAACTCCGTTCAGAGAAGCTTTATCAGAACAGAAGCAGATGAGCTCACCTACTGCTTACATGTTATCTTAAGATATGAGATAGAGCGCGAGATCTTTGATGGAAAAGTTCAGGTAAAAGATCTTCCGGCAGTATGGAATAAGAAGATGGAAGAACTCCTTGGAATCACACCACCTGATGATGCCCATGGCGTCCTTCAGGATATGCACTGGTCAGACGGAAGCTTTGGCTACTTCCCATCATACCTTCTTGGAAGCATCTACGATGGAATGTTCCTCGAAGCTATCGAGAAGGACCTTGGCAGCATAGACGACATCCTTGCAGCAGGAGACATCAAGAAGATCACAAAGTGGCTTAAGGAAAACATCCACCAGTACGGTTCAACCCGTATCTCAAGCGAAGTGCTCGAGAAAGTCTGCGGAAAAGAACTCTCCGCACAGCCACTTATCAAGTACTTTAAAGCAAAGTACGATAAATAATTAGCTTCTTAAAAAGCGTTAGTGGAAATTGATCCATTAACGCTTTTTATGGGCGTATAATTTGCGCGAAACCCTTTTCTATTGCGCAGTTTTATAGTATGGTTATTTTGGTAGAGTTTACGGTTTGGAGGATTTTTAGTTGGATCTTGAAAAGCAGAGAAAAGCCCCGATTTATGAGGCTTTAGAGAGGTTCAGGAAGCAGAGGGTTGTACCCTTTGATGTTCCCGGACATAAAAGAGGAAGAGGAAATGCAGAACTGGTAAGGTTTCTGGGAGACAGGTGCGTTGGAATTGATGTTAATTCCATGAAGCCTCTGGATAACCTTTGCCATCCGGTTTCAGTTATAAAGGAAGCAGAGGAGCTGATGGCAGATGCCTTCGGAGCTGCTCATGCCTTTATGATGGTAAATGGAACCACCAGCGCAGTACAGGCTATGGTTCTTTCCCAGGTGAAGGCCGGAGAGAAGATCATCATGCCAAGGAATGTTCATAAGAGTGCTATCAACGCTCTTATCCTTTGCGGAGCAGTTCCTGTATATATTGACCCAAAGGTTGATGTGAATCTTGGAATCCCTTTGGGAATGGAGATAAAAGATGTTGAAAAGGCAGTAAGGGAAAACCCTGATGCCAAGGCAATACTTATTAACAATCCGTCTTATTACGGAATCTGTTCAGACTTAAAGAGTATAGTAGATCTGGCTCATAGAAGTGGCATGAAGGCTTTAGTTGATGAAGCACATGGTACCCATCTTTACTTTGGGCCAAACCTTCCCTTAAATGCCATGGCAGCCGGAGCTGATATGGCGGCTATCAGTATGCATAAATCAGGAGGAAGTCTTACCCAGAGTTCCATCCTCCTTTGCGGACCAGATGCGAACGTTGGTTATATAAGCAGAGTGGTGAACCTTACTCAGACAACCTCTGCCAGCTACCTTCTTCTTGGAAGCCTTGATATATCAAGAAGGAACCTGGCTCTTAACGGAAGGGACAGCTTTGAGAAGGTTACTCACATGGCCCAGTACGCCAGGGAAGAGATAAATGAGATAGGTGGATATTATGCCTACGGTAATGAGCTGAAAAACGGCGGAAGTATCTTTGACTTTGATGAGACCAAACTGGTTGTTAATACAAGGAAAATCGGCCTTACAGGAATTGAAGTATATGACCTTTTAAGGGATGAGTACGACATTCAGATGGAGTTTGGAGACTTAAGTAACGTTATGGCCTATATCTCCATTGGTGACAGGCTCCCTGACATTGAAAGACTTGCCGGAGCGTTAGCTGATATCAGAAGGCTGTATAGTAAGCCTGAGCAAAAGTTCTTTTCCGCGGAATACGTAACTCCAGTAGTTAAGGCAACTCCCCAGGAGGCCTTCTATGCGGAAAAAGAGCCTGTTCCGTTAAAAGAGGCAGTTGGAAGAATAAGCGCAGAGTCAGTTATGTGCTATCCTCCGGGAATACCTATCATTTCCCCTGGAGAGATGATCACAGAAGAGATTTTGGACTACATACAGACAGCAATGGAGAAGGGCTGCTCCATGCAGGGCCCGGAGAGTGAGGATATTTCCGAACTCTTAGTACTAAAGTAAAGGAGATGACATCTGATGGCAGAGATGGATTATTGGTTCAGCGATATGCATACCGGAAATGTAAAGATAAGCATCAGGCTGGCTAAACAGCTCTTTTCCGGAACCAGCGAATTTCAAAGGATAGATGTGTTTGATTCACCGGAGTTCGGCAAATTTCTTGCTTCCGATGGTAACATCATCTTCTCCGAGAAGGATGAGTTCACCTACGATGAGATGATCGTCCACGTACCCATGGCAGTTCATCCAAAGGTCCAGAGAGTACTGGTTCTTGGTGGCGGCGACGGAGGTGTTGCAAGAGAGCTGACCCACTATGATGAGATAAAGGTAATCGACGTGGTTGAGCCGGACTCAATGTTTGTGGATGTGTGCAAGCAGTATTTTCCTGATAACGCCATAGGACTTGAGGACGACAGGGTGCATATCTTTTACCAGGACGGACTTAAGTACCTGCGGAAGTGCGAGGATATGTACGACCTTATCATAAATGATGCTACAGAGCCTTTGGGGCATGAAGCAGGTCTTTTCACAAAAGAGTTCTATGGAAGCTGCTACAAGGCCCTTCACGACGACGGCATAATGGTTTACCAGCACGGAAGTCCCTTCTATGATGAGGACGAGGAGAGCTGCAGAGCCATGCACAGGAAGGCTTTCAGGGTATTTCCTGTAAACCGTGTCTACCAGGCACACATTCCTACCTGCCCGGCAGGTTACTGGCTCTTTGGATTTGCCAGCAAGAAGTATCACCCTCTTAAGGATTTCAATCCTGATAGATGGGATGAGAGAGGAATAAAGACCTGGTACTATACAACACATCTTCACAAGGGAGCTTTCATGCTACCCAAATACGTTGAAGATCTACTTCAGGAAGAGGAGGACATGTCTAGATAACACGGTCATAAGTAAGAAACCACTGCGAGAGTGCGAAGCACGGAGCAATCTGTGTTATCTGGTTAAAGAAAGGAGAATAGAAATGAGTAAACTTTTAGTTATAGGTTGTGGCGGAGTTGCCCAGGTTGCAATACAGAAGTGCGCCCAGAACAGCAAGGTATTTACAGAGATGTGCCTGGCCAGCAGAACAGTCAGCAAGTGCGATGCATTAAAAGAAAAACTGGAGAAGCAGGGAACACCTGTAAAGATCACCACAGCTACCGTTAATGCAGATGACGTTAATGATCTTGTTAAGCTTATAAAGGAGTATCAGCCTGATGCAGTGTTGAACGTTGCCCTGCCTTATCAGGATCTTACTATTATGGATGCCTGCCTTGAGTGCAAGGTGGACTACATTGATACAGCAAATTACGAGCCTGAGGACACAGATGAGCCTGTATGGCGCGCTGCTTATGAAAAGAGGTGTAAGGAGAAGGGCTTTACTGCTTACTTCGACTACAGCTATCAGTGGGCTTATATGGATAAGTTCAAGGATGCAGGAATCACAGGTCTTCTTGGAACAGGCTTTGACCCAGGCGTAACCAGCGTGTTTACAGCTTATGCCAAGAAGCACTATTTCGATGAGATCGAGACAGTAGATATTCTTGACTGCAACGGCGGCGATCACGGTTATGCATTTGCAACAAACTTTAACCCTGAGATAAACCTTCGCGAAGTTTCTGCAAACGGAAGTTACTGGGAGAACGGTCACTGGGTTGAGACAAAGCCCATGGAGATCAAGAGAGAATATAACTTCCCTGAAGTTGGACAGAAGGATATGTATCTTTTGCACCACGAGGAGATTGAGGCCCTTGGAAGAAACTTTCCTGAGATCAAGAGAATCCGTTTCTTCATGACCTTTGGCCAGTCATACCTGGATCACATGAGATGCCTTGAGGATGTGGGAATGCTCTCCACAACACCTATTAAGTTTGAGGGAAAAGATATTGTTCCTATCCAGTTCTTAAAGGCACTTCTTCCTGATCCTGCATCCCTTGGTCCAAGAACAGTTGGAAAGACCAATATAGGATGCATTATCCGTGGTAAGAAGGACGGAAAAGATAAGGTGATCTACATCTACAACGTCTGCGACCACCAGGAGTGCTACAAGGAGCTTGGAAGCCAGGCTATCAGCTATACAACAGGCGTTCCTGCCATGATCGGAACAGCACTTGTTCTTGAGGGCAAGTGGAAGAAGCCAGGTGTGTACACAACTGATGAGTTTGATCCCGATCCATACATGGATATGCTGGGTGAATACGGACTTCCATGGGTAGTTGATGAGAACCCAGTAGAGGTAGAATAATAAATCCTGGTGAGGTGATTATGAACATAAAAGAAATTCCTTCCCCTGCCTACGTCATTGTGGAGAAGAAACTCAGGGAGAATCTGCAGATACTTAAGGATATAGAGGAGAAGTCCGGGGCCAAGATACTTCTTGCCCAGAAGGCTTACTCCGCATATCAGACTTATCCAATAGTTGCGGAGTATCTGACCGGAGCTACAGCTTCAGGTCTTTATGAAGCTAGACTTGCCCATGAGGAGTTTAAGTTCAGGGAAAAAGAGTGCGAGAACCACGTCTACGAGCCTGCCTTTAAGGATGACGAGATGGAGGAGCTGTGCAATATCTGCGACCACATCGTCTTTAATTCCATGGCCCAGCTTGAGAAGCACAGGAGCGTCTGGGAGAAGGCAGTACAGGAAAAGAGACTTTCCGTGGGACTACGTATAAATCCCGAATACAGCTCTGAGGATACTGTGGAGATCTATGATCCCTGTTCTTCAGGATCCAGGCTTGGAATAAGAAATGCCCTTATGCCAGAGACGCTTCCTGAGGGAGTTGAGGGACTTCATTTCCATAACCTTTGTGAGCAGGGATTTGAACCTCTTGAGGAGACTTTCCTTAAGGTGGAGAGAGATTTCTTTAGATTCTTCCCACAGCCAAGGATAGCCGAGGACTATGACGGCTATGTATATAAGGCTCTGGGCTATGATGAGGAAGAGTTTGATGACACTTCTGAATCCATAGATGATCTGGAAGCCCTGGATGGAGGCAAAAGCTTCCAGGACATTCCATCTGGAGTTGATGAGGAATATACTTCAACCCAGGAGGGTAACAGGATCAAGTGGATCAACCTTGGAGGTGGACATCATATCACCAGAGAGGATTACGACAGAGAAGGACTTATAAGGCTTGTCAGCTACATAAGGGACAAGTACGGAATAGATGTTTATCTTGAGCCGGGAGAGGCTATAGCCTTAGAAGCAGGTTACCTTGTAACCACTGTTATGGATGTGGTAGATACTGATAGAATGCCTGTACTTATCCTTGATACCTCAGCTGCCTGTCACATGCCGGACGTACTGGAGATGCCCTACAGGCCACCTCTTATGAGTTCGGAGCAACCCGGAGAGATGAACTACACCTATCGTCTTTCCTCCCGCACCTGCCTTGCAGGAGATATCATCGGTGATTACAGTTTTGAAGAAGAAAAGAAGGTGGGAGACAGGCTGTACTTTGAGGATATGGCAATCTACAGCTTTGTAAAGAACAACACCTTTAATGGAATGCCACTTCCTGACCTTGCCCTTCTAAAGGAGGACGGTCAGGTAGAAGTGCTAAGGCACTTTGGATACGAGGATTTTAAGACAAGATTGTAATAGGACCTGTTGACCCATATACGTTTTGCGAATGTACATGAGGGAAAAGAACTATGAATAATATCACAGATAACACACCCAGACAGGACGGCTACTTCATGCCTGCCGAGTTTTCAAAGCATGACGGAACCATCATGATCTATCCCACAAGACCGGGAAGCTGGGGGAAAGACAGAACAGAGGCTCTTGAGGCCTTTGGAAAGATCTTTCTGGAGATCCTTCGAAGGGAGAATCTATATCTTTTAGCTGACAGGGAACACTGGGAAGAAGCCAGGAAGTTTGTGGATGGTATCATTGAAGACTACATCGATGCCAGAGGCTATTCAAAGGAACAGCACGTGGTGGCTAAGGACGGCGATGAGATCCAGGGACTTGAAGATCTTGATCAGGAGGGCTTTGAGGACCGTTGCCTTGTGCTGCCTATAGATTCTGATGACGCCTGGGCAAGAGATGTGGGACCTACGTTCCTTATACAGGATGGTCAGGACATCAGAGCCGTTAACTGGAGCTTTAATGCCTGGGGCGGAGAGGTGGACGGCCTATATGCTTCCTGGGATAAGGATGACAAAGTAGCCAAGGCTTTCTGTGACATGTGCGAGATTGACTATTATGATGCTGCTCCTTTTGTCCTTGAAGGCGGAAGTATCCACTGTGACGGTGAAGGAACTGTCATGGTTACTGAGAGCTGCCTTCTTAGCATGGGAAGAAATCCGGAGCTGACCAGGGAACAGATAGAAGAAAACCTCAAGGAATATCTTGGAGTAGAGAAGGTCTTATGGCTTCCCTATGGAATCTACAACGATGAGACCAATGAGCACGTAGACAATGTATGTGCTTTTATAAAGCCCGGCGAGGTTGTCCTTGCCTGGACTGATAATAAAGAGGACCCTCAGTACGAGATGTCCCTTAAGGATCTTGAGTATCTTGAGAGTGTTACAGATGCAAAGGGCAGGAAGCTCAAAGTGCACAGGCTCAATATTCCCAAGTACCCTGTTCTGGTAAATGAAGAGGACCTTAAGAACTTTGAGTTTGAAGAGGGTGAGGATGTCCGTGAAGTGGGAGAGCGCCTTGCTGCCAGCTACGTGAATTGTTACTTCATAAACGGGGCTGTACTGGTGCCACAGTTTGGCGGCAAAAACGAGGATAGTGACAAGGCGGCTTTGGATACACTTAAAGCTCTTTTGCCGGACAGAGAGATAATCGGTATTGATGCAAGAGCCATACTTCTTGGTGGTGGAAATATCCACTGCATCACCCAGCAGGTTCCGGAGAACTAATATATCGAGGATTTGAATATGTCTAACAAAGTGAAAGTTGCCTGCGTCCAGTTTGCATGCGGCGAAGTGGCCCCATCAGATGAGGAGCAGGTTAAAAGAAATATAGAAAAGGCGGGAGAACTTACCAGAGAGGCAGCAGCCAATGGGGCTAAGATAGTTCTTTTGTCTGAGCTCTTTGAGAGAAAGTACTTCTGCCAGGAGAGGCGCTATGAGTACTATGAGATGGCAACTCACATCTTAGAGAACCCGGCGGTAAAGTTTTTTCAGGAGCTTTGCGCGGAGCTACAGCTTGTTATGCCCGTCAGTATTTACGAGAAGGATGGGAATGAGCTTTATAACTCTGTGGTGATGATAGATGCTGACGGGAAGCTTTTAGGAGTGTATAGGAAGACTCATATCCCGGATGATCACTATTATCAGGAGAAGTTCTATTTTATTCCAGGAAATACAGGCTTTAAGGTCTTTGATACTGCTTACGGTAAAGTGGGAATTGGTATCTGCTGGGATCAGTGGTTCCCGGAAACAGCAAGATGTCTTACACTTGGAGGCGCAGATATTATTCTTTATCCTACAGCTATTGGCTCTGAGCCCATTCTTAATGTGGACAGCTCAGGCCACTGGATGAGGACTATGCAGGGACATTCTGCAGCCAACATTATTCCTGTGGCAGCAGCAAACCGTATTGGAACTGAAGTGGTTACTCCTTCCGAGGAGAACGGTGGTCAGTCCTCAAGCCTTTGCTTTTACGGCACAAGTTTTCTTACAGATGAGACCGGAGAGTGCATCGCGAAGGCCTCCAGAGACAAAGAGGAGATCATCTATGCAGAGTATGATTTCCACGAGAATCTCAAAAATCGCCTTTCCTGGGGACTTTTCAGGGACAGAAGGCCGGAGTGCTACGGCGCAATAGCCGGAAGATAAATAGTTAATAGAAAGTAGGAATTACAATTGGAATATAAGGATTACATGGTAAGAGCAACAGCAGGAAATGCACAGATAAGGGCCTTTGCTGCTACAACAAAAGACCTTTCGGAGTATGCAAGGAAGGCGCACGGTCTTTCACCTATCGCGGCAGCAGCCCTTGGAAGGCTTATGACAGGTGCTGTTATGATGGGCACAATGATGGATAATGAGGATGACCTTATTACTGTCAAGATGGACGGCGACGGACCACTTAAGGGAGTGCTGGCAACAGCGGATAACCAGGGACATGTAAAGGGCTATGTAAGTAACCCTTACGTCATCATGGAACCCAATGCTTCCGGACACCTTAACGTAGGCGGTGGAATCGGAGAGGGAACTCTTACTGTTATCAGAGACATGGGACTTAAAGAGCCTTACGTGGGTCAGGTTCCTCTTTATTCAGGAGAGGTGGCGGAGGATCTTACCTACTACTTCACCAAGTCAGAGCAGACACCATCTTCAGTAGGCCTGGGTGTTTTGGTTGAGAGGGAGAATCTTTCAGTAATAGCAGCTGGGGGCTTTATTATCCAGCTTATGCCTTTTGCAGATGAAGTTACCATCTCTCATCTTGAGGAGAACCTTCAGAAGTTCACCTCAGTTACTGATATTTTAAAGGCAGGAAAGACTCCGGAAGAACTCCTTAACATTGTTCTTGATGGATTTGATGTGGAGATCACAGATAAACTTGACCTGGATTTCTACTGTAACTGCGACAAGGACAGAGTAGAGCGTGCCCTGATGCTTATCGGTAAGAAAGAGATCCAGGACATGATCGACGAAGGAAAAGAAATTGAGATAAAATGCCACTTCTGCAACAAGGCCTACACATTTTCAGTGGATGAGCTTAAGGCAATTAAGGAGAAAGCAAAGTAAAAGATACGAAGACTTTATTCTTGAAGATGTACAGTTGGAAGGTTCCACTCGAAGTGCATGGCGAGGAAGCGCAGCAGTACGATGGTGACAAATCCTGCCACGGTGCTCAGAACATCGTTTCCTGTATACTTCCATAGGAACACGGTAACGATACTTCCTGCGATGCAGGCAATTGCATAAACGTGTTTGATAAGGACGGCGGGTATCTTATCTGCGAAGACATCGCGGATGATTCCGCCGCCTATTCCTGTCAGGATTCCTACAAATGCAATAAGGAACAGGTTATCTCCGTAACCTGCGTCAATTCCTGCAAAGATACCGTCTACGGTAAAGGCTGCAAGGCCCAGGGTGTCAAGCCAGAAAAGAAGCCTGTCATAGATGGGAGTGATTCCCTTGGGGATAGGCCTTTTAAAGTACATGATCAGAAATGCGATATTGGCTGTTATCAGGGTGATAATGGTATAGGATGGGGTCACAAACATAACAGGAGGAGTCCTGTCAATGATAAGGTCACGGATAAGTCCGCCACCTGTGGCTGTTACAAGGGCCAAAAGGTTTATTCCGAATATATCCATATCCTTCCTGGCAGCAACAACTGCTCCTGATATTGCAAAGGCTATAAGACCTACATTTTCTATTAAAGACATAATGGTTGAATTCATATTAATTACCTGATTCTTCTTATTTTTCGAACATTCTGAATGATAATCCTTTTTCTCCTGCTTGTAAACCGTAGGAGCGATGTACTCGTTACCATTCACGGTTTGGGGAAGCGATGCCCACAGGGAAGGGGAGAGTCTGGGAAAGCTTCCCGCAACAAAAAAACCAAAATCTTCCCGGACCGGCTCGCTGGAATTCATGGTCGTAAGTCTTAGCACCTTCCATCCTACGGACCGACGGCTCATTGGCTTTTGAAGCTGCTTGTTTTCATTTCCGAGTCCTCCAAATAGCAAACGCCAGTTTCTTAGCTTTCCAATGCAGTTTTTAACTCGCATGCGAGAGATGTCCGAAGCAGGGCTGTTCATATACGTATAATAAAATGGTCATGGCTCGCAAGGCGAGCACAAAGAGGGTTATGGAGCCATCTCTTCAAAGCGCGCTCGTCACCTGTAAGAGATTATAGTTTTCCAGCGCGCCTTGAGAGAGTAGCTCCATAACCCTCTTGGGTGCAATGCACCCCCATGACCATTTGAGGCATGCATCATTATAAAGCCCTGCAAGCGAGCATGCGTAATATTATAAAAACTGCAGGAATGTTAAAGAAACGTTTCGTTTGCGTACGGTGAGGAAATGGAAATAACAGCTGAGAAAACTCAGGAGCCGTCCTGGGGTCCGTGGGCAGGCTGGAAGGTGCTAATGCTTATGGAACATGAATTCTTCAGCTTGCTGCTACGCTCAGATTTTGTGTTTTTAGTTGTTGCTCGCGGCTTTCCCAGACTCTCCCCTTCCCTGTGGGCATCGCTTCCCCAAACCGTGAATGGTAACATGTACTCACGTCTGTACCTTAAAACCGAATCCTTTTTATCAAAATTTAATAAAGAGCTGCGCGCTTATGCAACGAAAAATTGTATAATTAATTCATGATATTATGAGGAAGTTGTCACATAATACAGAATATGTTTTTGAGATAAGGAGGCTTCCATGGAAATCAGAGAAAGAAAGGGTAAACTGATCCAAAAGCTCATATTTGCTGCAGTTGCTGCTATTGTAGCAGTTGCCACAGCTCTTACAATCATGAGTGGTATTGAAATTAGTAAAACCTATAACAACTTGGTTCAGGAAGAGCTGAAAGTTGCGGTTAAGCAGATTGGCAGCGAGATGGAGAATGTCTGGGATGGCGACTGGTCCATGGTGGATGGCCGTGTATATAAGGGCGAAGAAGACATCATGGCAGAGTATGAGGAAATCATGGATCAGCTCAAAGCTGGGACCGGAATCGAGTACTCTATTTTCTATGGTACTGAGAGAGTAGTTACCACATTGAAGGACAGCAGTGGAAATAAAGCTATTGGCTATAACATATCAGATACGGTTAAATCTCATGTTATTGGAAGCAAACAGGAATACTTTTTAAAGGCTATTCCTGCAGGTACTTCTGAAAACTATTATTGTTACTATGCACCTCTGTTCAACAGCGATGGAACTGCTGTAGGAATGGTATTTGCAGGAAGAGAGAGTGATTCCGTAAAGACCAAGATCATGCAGATCATAATTCAGATGGTGATCATTTCCCTTATCATTACAATAGCTACATCAACGGTTGGTATTGTTGTTGCAAACAAGTCCTCCGGAAAGATGAGAGCAATCGCTGATGAACTGGGACTTCTTTCTCAGGGTCAGCTGAACCTCAATATTGATGAGACCTCCATTGACAGAAATGATGAGATCGGACTTCTTGCAGATGGTGCCAGGACCCTTTCAGAAAAGCTTGGCGAAGTTATCAGAACAACCATGGATATGTCCAGTGAGCTGAAGCGCTCTGGAGCGGAGCTTTCCGACTCAGCTTCCCAGGCATCCAACGCATCAAGCCAGGTAAGCGAGGCAGTAGATGAGATTTCAAAGGGTGCTGTAAGCCAGGCTGAGAGCGTTGAGACTGCAGCAGGAAATACACAGGCTATCGGAAAAGATATTGATGAAGTATCTGACAACGTTGAGGAACTCAATGCTTACGCAAGTGAGATGAAGACCTCCTGTGAGGCTGCTATGGAAGCTCTTGAAAAGCTTATTTCCCAGAGTACAGAGGTACAGGCTTCCGTTCAGGAAATCGGTCAGACCATAGATTCTACAAACGAATCAGCAAAAGAGATCTCCAAGTTCTCACAGGCTATCACAGAGATCGCATCCCAGACCAACCTCCTTTCTCTCAATGCTTCCATCGAGGCTGCAAGAGCAGGAGATGCAGGAAAGGGATTTGCAGTTGTTGCTACTGAGATCGGACAGTTGGCTGTACAGAGTAGTAATTCCGCTGAGGAGATCAAGAAGATCGTTGAAAAGCTTGTGGCTGATTCCGAGGCTTCAGTAGAAGTAATGCAGAAGCTCAATGCCAATTTTGCTCAGCAGTCAGAGCAGTTGGATGACACCAAGTCCAACATGCAGAGCATGGCAGATAACGTTGTCAACGTATCCAATTCAACTGACTCTATTGCAGGTCATATTGAACAGCTGACAAATGCAAAGGATAAGCTGGTTGAGATCATTTCCGATCTGTCAGCTATTTCCGAAGAAAATGCAGCATCTTCCGAGGAAACAAACGCCTCCATGCAGGAACTTAACGCAACCTTTGCAATTATTACAGAGTCTGCTGGAAAGCTTCAGGAACTGGCTGGAGACATGCAGGAAACTATCAGCTATTTCAAGCCATAAGTACCATAAAAATTTCTTTTCCCCCGGCCCTGAAAATCCCATGGTTGGGGGATTTTTTGTGCTTTTCCAGAATTGACATTTATTTAACGCACCCGTATAATGTAATTGTGTTTTACTTAACAAACTTATAACTTTTTGGAGATTGTTATGGCGGATAAAGAAATATCTCAGGCGGTCATTTCAAGATTGCCTCGTTACTTTAGATACCTGGGGGACCTTAAGGAAAAGGGTGTTGAGAGGATCTCATCCCAGGAACTATCAGACATCATGAAGGTCACAGCTTCCCAGATAAGACAGGACTTCAATAATTTCGGTGGCTTTGGACAGCAGGGTTACGGCTACAATGTAAACTATCTCTATGACGAGATCAGTAAGATCCTTGGAATCGACAGACAGCACTCTCTGGTCATCATCGGCGCAGGCCACCTTGGAAAGGCCATTGCCGGTTATACCAACTTCACCAGAAGAGGTTTTGTGTTCAAGGGAGCTTTCGATTGCAATCCTGACCTTTACGGAACCATGATAAGGGACGTGGAGGTAAGACCCATCGATGAGGTGGAGGAGTTTGTAAGGGCTAATGATATTGAAATCGCTGTTCTTACCATTCCTAAGGATCAGGCTGTGCCTATGGCACATAAGCTTGCACAGTGTGGAATCAAGGCTATATGGAACTTTGCCCACGTTGATCTGGATGTTCCTAACAATATTCAGGTAGAAAATGTACATTTATCTGACAGTTTGATGAAATTATCGTATAATATAAGCAGGTACGAAAAAACTATTAGACCGTAGTGAGAGAAACTGATGGCTAGAGATGATAGAGTGTACAGCTCCGCACTGGAGGGGAAGAGTATCCCTATCCTGACGCTGGACAATAAGTGGCATCAGCTGTTTACCCAGACAGAGATGACCCCTGAGATTGAAAAGCTGGCGGATGAACTGAATGCTTTAGTTGAGCGTGACGGCAAGATCCGCATGGAGACCAAGAGGATCAAGAAGCTTAAAAAGACGCTTCTTTCCGAGATCGTGCCCCTTAGGGATCAGGCCAACAAGGCAGGCAATTCACCTGCAATAGAAAAAGAAATATCTGAAAGAACCAGGCTCATCAATGAGTGTAACGATAAGCTCAAAGGATATGATGACGAGCTTTTGGATCTCTCCAGGGAAATATATGAGGTGGACTACAATCTTATGATTGAGACCATGAAGGCCTGCTACGAGACCCTTCATGAAAATACTGAATACATCAAGGGCCTGGATGAGTGGATCTCCAAAGTGAGAGTGGAGCTTAAGAAGAACGTCATAAGGCTCCAGGAAGCTGAAATGGAGAACTATAATCTCTATTCCTACATGCATCAGATATTTGGTCCCGAGGTCATCGATATCTTTGATATCAAATATGATCCGAACAGAAGACATCCAGTCAGAAGGCCGCTTTCCGGGGACGAGAGCGAGTATACGGATTGAATTAAAGGCTGCCCGGTGGCAGCCTTACTTAGTTGGGGAGGATAAATAATTGAAATACGCCCTTTCAAGCCAGGAAATGAAGATAATGGACCGAAATACCTCGGAGGTTTTTGGCGTTGATACGGCTATTCTCATGGAGAGGGCTTCCCTTGAGGTTGTAAGCCGGATTGAGGATTGGAAAAAAGCGCGAAACGCCGTAAGACCCTACAGGGTTCTGATCCTTGCCGGGGTTGGCAATAACGGCGGAGATGGAGTCTGCATCGGCAGAATACTAAAGACCAGGGGATATCTTGTTACCCAGTGCATTATTGGGGATATGACCAAGACCACGGACCTTCTTCTTAAACAGCTGAGGATAGCTGAGAAGTACGGTATTGTAACTGAGACCTTTTTGGGGCTTCAGGAGCGAAAAAACGGATTTGATTTTGATATCATAGTTGATGCGCTATTTGGCATCGGGCTTTCCAGGCCTCTTGTGGGAGATGCTCTGGAGGCAGTTAAATATACCGAGAAATGCAAAGAGGAAATGGGAAAAGATATTTTTCTGATCTCGGTGGATATGCCCTCAGGCGTAAGCGCTGATACCGGCCAGGTTTTTGAAGCTGCTGTCAAGGCAGATATGACCGTAACCTTTAATCAGGTGAAGCTTGGCCAGATCCTTTATCCGGGCTGTGAGTACTGCGGAGAGCTGGTGGTAGCTGATGCCGGCATCACTAAGGAGAGTTTTCTTGGAAAAGAGCCTTTGGCGGTATTTCATGATGGAGAGCCCTTAGCTCTTTTGCCTGAAAGAAGGAAGGATTCCAACAAGGGAACTAATGGGAAGGTCCTTATTGTAGCTGGTTCCAAGGACATAAGCGGAGCCTGCCTCCTTGCTGCATCTGCAGCACTTAAGGCAGGAGCAGGAATGGTCAGGATCTTTACTGCGGCGGAAAATGCCGAGGCGGTGAAGACTCTTTTACCGGAAGCTATGTTGGAAACCTACGAGGACTTTGAACCCGTAATGGATAAGCTAAGGCTTTTGATGGAATGGTCCACCCAGGCGGTCATTGGTCCCGGCATTGGTACAGCTGCCAAGGGAAAAGAACTTTTGACCGTGATGCTGGAATATTATGACAAGAGCCTTGTGACGGATGCGGATGCTCTTAATATCCTGGCTGAAGATAAAGAGCTGATGCGCCTTGCAGAGAATTTTGCAACCGGGAAAAAGAATCTTATCTTAACTCCTCATATGGGCGAGTTTTCAAGGCTTATGGGAAAGCCCATTAAAGAGTGCAAGGAACATCTTTTGGAGTATCCAAGGGAACTTGCAGGGAAGATCCACGGAACTGTCCTTTGTAAGGACGCCCGGAGCATAGTTGCTGACAGCAACGAAAAAAAGATTTATATTAATGTTAGTGGAAATGATGGTATGGCAACTGCCGGATCGGGAGATGTGCTCTCAGGAATACTTGGGGCTCTTTGCCTTCCCGGACTGTCTGGATTTGATATTGCAGCAGCCGGAGCCTATATCCACGGAAGAGCAGGGGATAAGGCCGCTGAGACAGCTGGAAGATATTCCATGGTTGCCACAGACATAGTAGCAGCCCTGCCTGAAATACTAACTTGAGGTTGGATTATTGAAATGGAAGAATTGACGCAGCAGCATCCAAGAGTTTATGCAAAGATTGACCTTAAGGCCATCGAGCATAATCTGGAGGCTATGAGAGATAATATACCTGCCGGAACTAAGATCATGGCAGTTATCAAGACAGACGGCTACGGCCACGGAGCAGTAGAGATCGCTAAGGATCTGGAGACAAAGGATTACATCTGGGGCTACGCAACAGCCACAGCTGAAGAGGCCTTTGAACTTAGAGATGCAGGGATGAAAAAGCCCATACTGATCCTGGGCTATACCTTCCCATACGCTTACGAGCGCATGTTAAAGGAGGGCATCAGACCTTCAGTTTTCAGACCGGACATGGCATCAGAGCTATCCGATCTGGGAAAAGAGCTTTTGGACAAGGGGGACATTTCAGAGGTGCCACCTGTACATCTGGCAGTGGATACAGGAATGTCCAGAATAGGAATAACCCCCGATGATGATGGCATTTCTTTTGTCAAAGAAGTACTGGCCCTGGAGGGCATAAAGGTTGAGGGGGTATTCACACACTTTGCAAGGGCTGATGAAGAGGACCTTACCAATGTAAGAGAGAGGGAAGATGTATTTAAAGGCTTCCTGAACAGAATTGAATCAGAGCTTGGCTATAAGATCCCTATCAAGCACTGTGCTAATTCAGCCAGCATTATTGCTGTTCCTGAGTCCTCCATGGATATGGTAAGGGCCGGGGTTACAATGTATGGCATGTGGCCTTCTGATGAGGTGCCAAAGGATATCATAAGCCTTAAGCCTGCTATGGAGCTGATCAGCCATATAGTAATGGTGAAGGAGGTTCCCAAGGGGACGCCTGTAAGCTATGGCGGAACCTATGTGACAACTAAGGAAACCAGGATTGCCACGATTCCGGTTGGATACGGCGATGGATATCCAAGGAGTCTTTCAAATAAAGGTTATGTACTGATCAACGGTCATCATGCCCCCATTATCGGAAGGGTTTGCATGGACCAGTTTATGGTTGATGTTTCGACTGTTCCCTATGTTATGGAGGGAGACGAGGTTGTGCTTCTTGGAAGAGACAAGACAACCGGAGAGGAGATCACTGCAGAATTTTTAGGAGATCTGTCCGGAAGATTTAACTACGAGCTTACCTGTGACATCAACAAGAGAGTGCCAAGGGTGTTTGTTTAATGATAAAGATCATATTCGCAGATTATGACGATATGAATAATGAGATGCTGGTAAAGCAGCTTTGCATGCTGAAGGAACGGTATAAATGTAAGCTGCTTCTTTTTGATGGACCTCTTGAGGGTGAAGAGGGCATGAAAGCCAGCTGGTGTTCCGAGCACAGACCCGGAATGTTTGAGGATTTCTGCTTTTCCTATGGTGGGAAAAATATGATGGATACAATGCTGGCTTATATTACGGATGCAGATGTTGATCCTACGGAGGTTATGTTTATTTCTGACAAAGAAGCGGAGCTTGCCAACGCAAAGGAAATGGGTATGGAAACCAGAGCCCCTAAGGCAATGGCTGCAGCCTATTTTAAGGCGGTGGAGAAGCTCAAGAAGCAGGCTGGAGGAATTATCCCACCTGATAAAAACTGATCTTGAAAGGAGCGTTGTTAGCATGACAGCAAAGTTTTTTGGCAAGAGTTCCTCTAAAAACCCAATGCTTGAAAGGCTTTTTTTTAAGCTGCTTCCTGTACAGTTACTTATCTTTGCGATGAACTTCGTCAACACAATAGTGGATGGAATTATAGCAGGCCGATACATCAGCGAGAGAACCGTTGGTGTTATTGGTCTGTTTTTTGCTGTTATAGGCATTATTTCAGCTATCTGCTCTGTGGTCATGGGTGGCGGAGCTGTTCTAAGTGGCAGGTTCATAGGGACAGGAGAGCTGGAAAAGACAAGAGGTATCTTTTCTCTTTGTATTTCACTGGCAGTTATAATCGGTCTCATCTTATCAGGAATCTGTTTCTTTTTCCCTGAAGAAATAGCTCTGTTCTGTGGAGCGGATGAGGGACTTAAGGAAAGTCTCATGAATTATTCCCGTGGATATGCCATGGGCATTGTCCCCATGTTTGTGGCGCAGCAGCTGGGAAGCTTCCTTCAGCTGGAAACCCAGAGTAAGAGAAATTACATGGGTGTCGGCGCTATGATCGTATCTAATATTCTGATGGACATCCTCTTTGTTACTATCCTTAAGCTTGATGTTTTTGGCCTGGCCATAGCAACAAGTACCTGTAACTGGATCTATTTCCTGGTTCTGGTTCCCTACTATTTTTCAGGAAAGGCTCAGATGAAATTCAGCTTTTCAAATATATATTGGGCAAAGACTTTGGAACTTATAAAGATTGGAAGTCCCGGAGCACTTTTGCAGGTCTGTCTTGCTATGAGAGATCTTACACTTAACAGAATAGTCCTTAGTGTCGGCGGAGAGGCTGGTCTTTCCTCAAGAGCATCTATGGGGATGATCACAGGTCTTTTTGTGGCTATTGCCGTTGGCGGCGGAACAGTAATAAGGATGCTGGCTAGTGTCTATGTGGGAGAGGAAGACAGGGATTCAATAAAAGAACTGATCAGGCTTGCACTTACCAGGCTTATGGCCATGATGATCTTTGGTATGGTGCTATTATTCTTGCTTTCCGGTGCAATGGCTTCAATCTTTTTCAAGGACAAGACCTCAGAGGTTTACATCATTACCAAGCAGCAGTTCATGATCTATACGCTGGCTATGCCTTTTATACTCCTGGTACAGATTCAGACCAACTACCTTCAGGCCTCAGGTCACAATATAGCTGTACATATCAGCTCGATCATGGATGGCTATGTTAGCGTTGTGGTTCCCGCTATTATACTGGCTCCTTTGATGGGGGTTCTTGGTGTATGGTGGGCTACTCCAATAGGAATCCTGATAACATCTATGGTTTACGTGGTCTACGCCATCGTTTGGACGAAGCATGTTCCCAGAAATGTGGATGAGTGGCTTTTATTCAAACCGGGTTTTGGAGTGGAAGATAAGGACAGACTGGCCATCGTAATAAATAGCATGGATGATGTTATTGGATGTTCCGAGACAATCCAGAAATTTGTTTCCGACCACGGCTACGACAAAAAGACAGCGTATTTTTCAGCATTGGCCCTGGAAGAGATGGCAGGAAATGTTGTCAGTCATGGATTTATAGTAGATAAAAAAGAGCATGATATGGATGTCCGCGTAATCTGCAAGAAAGAGGGCGTTATGCTCCGTATCAAGGACGACTGTGTACCCTTTGATCCGGTTGAAAGAACAGATCTTCTTAATCCTGAGGATCCTACCAAAAACATTGGTATACGTACCATAGGAAAGATCGCAACAGACATGAGTTATCAGAACATGCTTGGCCTCAACGTCCTCACCATCGAGATCGACCAAAAAGCTGGTTAAGGGAGCCATGGGAAAGCCATGGGGCGGTTCTGTTGGCAGGTGGCAGCCCTTGCGGACTCCGGGTCCACCAAGACATACATTCGAAAATACTTGTTTGCGAGTATCTTATCCGAAGCGCTTCTTGGCCTCGGCGTACTGGGAGTTAATCTCCTGGAGAGCAGCTGTGTCGCCGTCCATGTTGTCAGGATGGTAGAGCTTTACAAGGGACTTATACTTCTTGTCTACACTTTCACGGGAAGTGCAGCCTGCAAAGAAATCAAAGGTGCCGGATGTTCCGGCGCCTTTTTTTGTGGTCTCGTCGTAGTCACGCTGATGACGGCGGTCTCTGGGCTCATCGTAGTCGTCTTCGTAATCTTCCTCGACGTCCTCGTCCTCTTCGAAGTCGTCCTCATCTTCGTAGAAATCGTCTTCATCTTCGTAATAATCTTCTTCGTCTTCGTAGAAATCTTCCTCATCTACATCGTTTTCGAAGAAATCTTCATCTGTGAAGCCATGGTGTTTGCGGAAGTGGCGGCGATCTTCGTACTCTTCCTGATCATCTTCGTAATAATCATCCTGTTCTTCGTCGTAGTCTTCCTCATCCCCATAAAAGTCCTCAGCCTTGGCGCGTTTTCCGTGGCGAAGTTCTTCCCTCATTTCTTTATCGCGATTCTTAAGGAACTTGTCATAGCTCTTTTCATAATGCCTTCTGCCTGCTTCGGGGAAGAGTCTGAAATAGCGGCCTTGGGCCTGCTTAAGGAAGGTTGCCCCTGTGATGGCACGGATAAGGTAGAGGGCAGCATCTACAACAACGCTTATAAACAGGATATTTCCAAAGGATGCAAATACGGAAAAAACAAGAAGGATGCTCACTACAGGAAGGAACATCAGGATTGTAAGTATAAGAAGAAAGATGTAAGGAGTGCTTCCGTGATAGGAGTATACATTTGAAGTCCACCAGGTCTTAAGTTCACCGAACATATTTGAAACTACCAGTCTGTCGCGAAGGAGCATATTGCCAGCTTCCTGCTGGACTTTTGCATCGTCTACGAAGTCCCCTGGGATGTTTATATCAGGGATGGAAGGCATCGCAGGATTTCCGGACATTTCCTGACCTGTCATGCCAGGCTGTCCAATCTCCGGAGCGCCTCCCCGGATAATTCCTGACTTTCCAGTGCAGAGCACAAATATGTTCACCAGAAAAAGAAGCACAAAAACAATGCATGTGATGGGAAGAACCACATACAACAGTTTCAGGAACTTAAGGAAGCTCTTTCCGAACCAGGTAAGAAGCGAAAAGAACGCCTTAAGAGCATATATAAGTGCGCTGGTAACGGCGTTTACGATCATAGTAAGAAGAGATACCATATTTTAAATTCTCCAATCAAACACTCCTTCAATTATAAGGAAAATGCAGTACCTTCTCAAGCGCAACATTAAAGCCCTGATATACAGCAAAATGTGCTGCCTATCAGGGCTCATTATCTTAGATGCTGTCAATCTGACGAAGTTCATCCTCTGTAAAGGTGGTGTTTTCAATGGCTTTGATATTGTCCAGGATCTGTGCAGGTCTTGATGCACCCACAAGAACAGAAGTTACGTAGTCGTCCTTTAATACCCAGGCAAGAGCCATTTCAGCAAGGGTCTGCCCACGGCCCTTGGCAATTTCGTTGAGGGCACGAACTCGGGAAATATTCTCGTCAACAGTGCTCTCCTTAAGGAAACGGCCGTCTGTGCGGATCCTGCTGTCCTCAGGGATTCCTTCCAGGTATCTGTCGGTGAGCATTCCCTGGGCGAGAGGGGAGAAGCAGATGATTCCCTTCTTTAGCTCTTTTGCCTTCTGCTTGAGACCGTTCTTCTCAATAGTCCTGTCGAAAATGCTGTATCTGTTCTGGTTGATGATAAAGGGGACCTTCAGCTCATCAAGGATCTTTGTGGCCTTCTCCAGTGTGGGACCATCATAGTTTGAAAGACCAACGTAAAGGGCTTTTCCGCTATGGACGATCTGGGAGAGAGCACCCATGGTCTCCTCAAGGGGAGTCTCAGGATCCATTCTGTGATGGTAGAAGATGTCCACATAATCAAGGCGCATTCTCTGGAGAGACTGATCAAGGCTGGAGATAAGGTATTTTCTGCTTCCCCAGTTGCCGTAAGGCCCGGGCCACATGTCGTAGCCTGCCTTGGTGGAGATTATAAGCTCATCCCTGTAGGCGGAGAAGTTTTCTTTTATGATCTTGCCAAAGTTGATCTCTGCGCTTCCCGGAGCTGGTCCGTAGTTGTTTGCCAGGTCAAAATGGGTAATTCCATTATCAAAAGCTGTCTGGCACATCTGGACCATATTCTCGTAGTTTCCTGTGTCACCAAAGTTGTGCCAAAGACCCAGGGAAACAGCAGGAAGTTTAAGCCCTGAATTACCACAGCGGTTATATATCATATTGTCATATCTTTTTGTGTCCGGATTATACATGGAGTTCTCCTTTCAAATTAGTCACATAATTGCATTATAACAGACTTTTGCAAGAGTTCCTTGCAAAAAATGTCGCGCCTCTTCTCAAAATGTGATATAGTGTAATTTGACTTATTATGCAGTACTTATGTACATATCACTTTTTCAGGAGGGAATATTATGGACGAAGGCTTGCCTTCTGTCAGTATTTTGGCTTTTTTTGTCATTCTCATAATCGACGTGTTCATCAATGGCTTTGTTATGGCCTTAGAGCATGTCAGCAAGGAGGAGATTGAGAAGAAAAGCATCGAGAAAAAAGACAGCATAAGCATTAAGTTACTTGCACTTATGGAAAGTCGCAGCCGCCTTAACGAGGCTATGCACATCCTGACCATTGTGACAAATATGGTCATTGGTGGACTGATAGCTACCAGTATTGCAGGCTACATCAATAAATGGTTTGGCTTTGCAAACGGAAGTGTTTTTCACCTTTTACTGATACTGGTGACAGGCGCTATTGTCATGATATTTATCATGAGTTTTGGAATCCTTATTCCAAGAAGACTTGCCCTTGGCAATCCGGAGAAGTGGGTTTATGCCTGCTACTATCCGGTTAGTTTTATGGCAGTAGTTCTTTTGCCTGTGGCTGCAATCTCCAAGGCTCTGGCCTGGGGAGTACTATCGGCTTTTGGTATAAGAGGAGATGACAAGATCCTGGATGTAACCGAGGAAGAGATAAAGTCCATGGTTTCTGAAGGCCAGGAACAGGGCATTCTTCAGGAGTCCGAGGCGGATATGATCTCCAATATCTTTGAGTTTTCCGACAAGGAAGCCCAGGATATCATGACCAACCGAAATGCAATGGTTGCCATTGATGCCAATGTGAGCCTGAAAGAAGCTGTGAACTTCATGATGGACACCAATAACTCCAGATTCCCTGTGTATCTTGAGGATATTGACCACATAATTGGTATCATGCATATCAGAGATGCCATGAAAAAGCTCTCTGAGGAGACGGATGAGGAGCTTCCAATCAGGAAGATTAAGGGACTTCTTCGTCAGCCCAAGTTCGTTCCCGAGACCAGGAACATCGATTCCCTGTTCCACAGCATGCAGTCTTCCAAGACCCAGATGGTCATTGTCATTGACGAGTATGGCCAGACAGCGGGACTTGTTACCATGGAGGACATCCTTGAGGAAATCGTCGGAAACATCATGGATGAGTATGACGAGGATGAGAACTTCATCAAGCCCACAAGGAATGCAGGTGAGTTTACGGTGGATGGCAAGACACCTCTTGAAGTACTTGAGAAGAGGTTCAAGATCTCTTTTGAAAAGAGTGAGTTTGAGACCCTCAACGGATTCCTGATATCCAAGCTTGACAGGATTCCGGAAAATGATGAGGATTTCCAGATAGCAGTTGATGGCTATAATTTCAAGATCCTTTCTGTTCAGAATCATATGGTGGAGAGTGTACTTCTGACAAAGCTCCCACAGGAGACTGAAGAAAAAGAGGATGAGAATTTAGAAATAGCAAAATAAATTAAGCAATAAGTAATATGAAAGGAAGTTTTTATGTCAGGACATTCAAAATTTGCAAACATCAAGCACAAGAAAGAAAAGAATGATGCAGCAAAGGGTAAGATCTTTACTATCATCGGAAGAGAAATCGCTGTTGCAGTTAAGGAGGGTGGCCCGGATCCAGCCAACAACTTCAAGCTTGCACAGGTAATCGCTAAGGCAAAGGCTAACAACATGCCTAACGATACTATTGATCGTGGTATCAAGAAGGCTTCAGGTGCCGAGGGCAACGTTGATTACAAGAACATTACTTACGAAGGATATGGCCCTGGCGGAACAGCTATCATTGTTGAGGCACTTACAGATAACCAGAACAGAACAGCTTCAAACGTTAAGGCTGCTTTTTCAAAGGGTAACGGTAACGTTGGAACTCCTGGTTGCGTATCATACATGTTCGACAACAAGGGACAGATCCTTATCGACAAGGAAGAGTGCAGCATGTCAGCTGATGATCTTATGATGCTGGTTCTTGATGCAGGCGCTGATGACTTCAACGAGGAAGAGGACAGCTATGAGATCCTTACAACACCTGATAATTTCCAGGCAGTTGTTGAGGCTCTTAACAAGGAGAACGTAACTACTGCATCTGCTGAGGTTACAATGATCCCTCAGAACTATGTTGCAGTAACAGATCCTGAGAATGTTAAGTATCTCCAGAGAATCTTAGATCTTCTTGATGAGGATGACGACGTTCAGGCAGTTTATCATAACTGGGAGGAGCCTGAAGAGTAATCCTTTTAGGCTAAAGGACTTGAGGGAAAGTCCATTTCTAAAGGCCGGGTAATCCCGGTAAATAATTAAAAACATTTGGGGGTCCTGAAAAATGAAACTTAGGCGTTCTTGGCCAGCAATATTCATCTGGTTTGTATTCGTGTTATTCGATATTGTAATGGTGGCAAGCTGTAGTTATTTTTCGGGACTCTTTCCATCTGATAATCTGCTTGTCTACTCCTGTGTGTTTACTGCACTGAGCATTCTGGCTATGTCAGTTCTGACCTTTGCGCTGGGGCGCCTCAGTGATCATCTGATGGTTCACGACTTTGTTGACAAAGCAGCATTTAAAGTGTTTTATGCCTTAGCTGCTGTTCTCATCATAGTGGGAGGGGGGTACTACAGGCTTGAACTTTTAGCACATTCTGCCGGAGAGATAGTAGGAAAGTACAGTCTTTATGAAAATGCCATGGTGGGGGGAAAGAACCTTACACCTGAGTATGATCTGTTATCAATCGTCTATTCAGGGATACTGAAGTTTATCCTTATTTTTACAGGTAACATCATTTCCGTTGCCTTCTTTTTCCAGATTGCATGCTTTACCATATTTATGATCTGTGGCTTTTTCACAGTAAAAATGCTGCTTGGAAGGACAGCAGCCCTTGTATTTACAGCCTATGTGGCATTTGTTCCGATATTTACCACAGCCTTTACCGGCCTTGAGCTGTCTACAGATTACCTGTTCATGGCCATGTTTGGTATTGAGCTTTTGTTCGTGGCTCTTTTCCTAAAGGGAGCTTATCTTAGTAAGTTTAGATCAGGGGCTTGGGTTATCTTGTTTTTGATAGTGGGTATCGTTGTAGGCTTTATGGCCTACGTGGATGCAGGAACTATCATTATGATCCTGCCATTTTTAGTGGCACCGATTTTCTTTTACGGGAAGTGGCCTACTGATGATCTTATGGAACTGTTTATCATTATTCTGGGGGCGCTTTTAGCGTTTTTTGGAATGATCGCTCAGGAAGCCGGATTTGCCGTTGTAAGTGACAGACTTGCCAATTGGGCATCCTATTACTTCCATAATCTGAACATTGTGAGTATGTTCTGGACCTACACTGACCATAAGCTCCTTTATCTGATCACTGTGGTTGCCATGTCAGGTGTCCTGGTGGGATTTTGGAAGAACAGGAAGGTGGAAAAGATATCTCCCTGGCTCCTTTCAATGCTCTTCATGTTTGCAACAGTTCCATTTATGGGGGCAACCAGAATGAACACCCAGGCCTTTGTGACAGTGTATTACGCACTGATCCTTGGCTGCGTTGCATCGCTGATCACACTTCCAGCCTATGAAACCGGTGATGTTGATACGGAGGTAAAAGAGCTTTCGGATGAGGCTAATGCAGCTGCTGAAGAAACAGCAGATGAGCCAAAGGCTGAGGGTATCAGCGCAGTTGTGGAGCCGGAGACAGAGGCTGCAAAGACTTCAGGTGTGGCATCTTCAGAAGCAGAGTTTGAAGGCGAAGAAGCAGCAGAATCAGTTGATGCTGAGATTACTACAAACCATGCGGAGTCAGAAACTGAGAGCGTCCAGACAGATGATAAGCCAGAAAAGGCACCACGCTACGTCCCTGAGGGCATGGTTCTTCCTGAGGACGACGAGGACGTTGACCTTACACCTCACATGAAGATGCCTGAGTTCAAGGGAAGTCTTGGCCCAGATGGCAAGCCTGAAAAGATCAAGCTAAATCGCCCTGAAACCGCTGCAATCCTGGGCGGAGCAGCAGTTGCTGCAGCCGAAGCAGCTAAGATCGCTGAAGACATCGAACCTGCAGAGCCTGAAAGCCCAGAGGAAATCGTTCCTGCTGAACCCGAGACTGTTGAAGATCTCACATCCGCCGATGAAGGCCAGGAGTATAGTATAACCAAGGATGATTCTCCAAAAGCACCTCAAGAGCACAGATTCGTAGACCGTAAGGATGACTTTGATATCGCTCTCAAGCCAGGTGATGACTTCGACATCTGATAATAATACTTAACACGAAAAGGACCTCAACTACATGAGATTAGAAGACTTAACAGCGTATGAAATAATTGAAAAGCGTCCCATAGATGACCTTAATTCCGTCAGCTACCTGATGAAGCATAAGAGGACAGGGGCGAGGATAGCTCTTTTATCCAATGATGACGACAATAAGGTGTTCGCCATTGGCTTTAGGACTCCACCAAAGAACTCCACAGGAGTTGCCCATATCATTGAGCATACAGTGCTGTGTGGCTCTAAGGAGTTCCCGGTAAAGGACCCTTTTGTTGAACTTGTAAAGGGTTCCCTTAACACATTTTTGAATGCAATGACTTATCCCGATAAGACCGTGTATCCTGTGGCAAGCTGCAATGATGCTGACTTCCAGAACCTGATGCACGTTTATCTGGATGCAGTTTTTTACCCCAATATATATAAGACAGACAAGATCTTCCGCCAGGAGGGCTGGCACTATGAGATGGAAGATGAGAATAGCGAGCTGACCATCAACGGCGTTGTATACAACGAGATGAAGGGTGCCTTCTCATCTGCAGACGATATGCTCTCAAGGGAGATCCAGAACTCTCTTTATCCTGATATTACCTACGGAATTGAGTCCGGCGGAGATCCTGACGTGATCCCTGAGCTCACCTATGAGGAGTACCTGGATTTCCACAGGAAGTATTATCATCCATCAAACAGCTATATTTACCTCTATGGAAACATGGATATGGCTGAAAAGCTGGACTACATCGACAAGAACTACCTGTCAGCTTTTGAAAAGATAGAAGTTGACTCTGCTGTAGGATTCCAGAAGGCCTTTGAGGAGCCAAAAGAGATCAGAAAGACCTATCCGGTTCTTCCTGATGAGGAGCTTTCAAAGAACACCTACCTTTCCTATAACTGCAGCGTAGGCTCAACACTGGATTCCAAGGTTTACATTGCCTTTGACATCCTTGACTACGCCCTTTGTTCAGCTCCAGGAGCTCCTATCAAGAAGGCGCTGATCGACAAGGGTATCGGGCAGGATGTTTACAGCGAATATGACAATGGCATTCAGCAGCCTGTTTTCTCAATTGTTGCCAAGAATGCAGATGCATCCCAGAAGGATGAATTCGTAAACACCATCAGGGAAGTCTTGAAAGAGCAGATCGAGAAGGGAATTGATAAGAAATCTCTTTTGGCCGGCCTTTCCTATGATGAGTTCAAATACCGCGAGGCAGATTTTGGAAGATATCCTAAGGGCCTTTTATATGGACTTCAGGTTCTTGACAGCTGGCTCTACGACGACTTAAAGCCCTGGATAAATGTGGAGGCAAATGCTACCTTTGCTGAGCTTAAAAAGGAGGCGGAAGGCAACTACTTTGAGGAATTGGCAAAGAAGTACCTTCTTGATAATACCCACAGGACAGTAGTTGTATTGGAACCTGAGCAGGGACTTACAGAGAAAAAGGACGAGGCTCTTAAAAAGAAGCTTCAGGAGTACAAGGAGTCTCTGACCTCTGAAGAGATCAAAAAGATAGTTCAGGATACGAAGGAACTTAAGGAGTATCAGGACACCCCGGATGCCCCGGAAGACCTTGCTAAGATCCCGCTTCTTAAGCTTTCAGATATGCGTAAGGAGTCAGAGAAGTTCATCTACGAGCTTCGTGATGTGGAAGGAAATAAGGTTCTTTTCCACGATATCTTTACCAACGGAATCGCCTACATCAACTTTGTCTTCGATATGTCAACTGTGGATGCAGCTCTTTTGCCATATACATCCTCGCTTAAAAAGGTCCTTGGCATGCTGAACACAGAGCACTATGAATACGGCGACCTGTACAATGAGATCAACATCAGAACCGGCGGTATTAGCGGATCTATCAGCACTTACACCGATTCCGGTGATGCCAAGAAGTTCCAGACCAAGTTTGAGATCAGCGTCAAGGTTCTTCACGAGAACCTGCATTACGCCTTCGACCTGGTAAAAGAGATACTGACATCAACAAAGTTTGATGACGTTAAGAGACTTAAGGAGATCTTTGGAGAGCAGTATGCAAGGCTTTCTACAGACCTGGCTTCAGCTGGTCACCAGAGCGCAGCCATAAGAGCAATGTCCTACGTTTCTCCTTCAGCTGTGGTTTCTGATAATGTCAGCGGAATAGGCTATTTCAGACACCTTGAGGGCGTCAACAAGGCTCTTGAATCACAGGATGGAGCAAAAGAGCTTATAGAGAAATTAAAGTACTTAAGCAGACTCATCTTCAGACCTGAGAATCTTCTTGTGGATGTCACAGGAACTGAGAAGGAATATCAGGGAATTGAGGATCAGGTAAAAGAATTTGTGAAGACTCTTTACACTGAGGATGTGGAAAAGGGCCACCTTGAGCCAAAGCCTGTCAAGAAGAACGAAGCCTTCAAGACTGCCGGACAGGTTCAGTATGTATGCCGTGCCGGAAACTTTGCAAATAGTGGCCTTTCCTACCACGGAGCCCTCAGAGTATTAAAGGTAATGATGGGCTACGACTATCTGTGGAAGAACATAAGGATACTGGGCGGAGCTTATGGCTGTATGAGCAGCTTTGCAAAGAACGGCGATTCGGCTTTTGTGACCTACAGAGATCCTAACCTTACAAACAGTATTGATGTATTCGAGAAGGCATCTGAGTATCTGAAGGATTTTGATGCAGATGACAGAACCATTCTTCAGTACATCATCGGAGCTATCTCAGATCTGGATACCCCAAAGACTCCTTCTTCAAAGGGAAGCTATGGCCTTACAGCATATCTTTGCAATGCAAAGATGGAAAAGATCCAGAAGAACAGGGATGAGCTTTTGGGCACAACGAAGCAGACGATCAGAGATCTGGCAAAGTATGTGGATGCGTTTATGTCTGACGGATGCCTTTGTGTTATCGGCTCTTCAGAAAAGATTGAGGAAGCAAAAGATTCTTTTGATAAGATAGAACAGCTCCTTGGGAGATAATAAATTCTAGTGGGGGAATTGGTATGAAAAAGAGACAGTTTGGGATAATACTTGCATCAGCTGTAATGACAGCATCAGTTGTTCTTTCAGGTTGTGGAGCCAGCGGAGCCACAAAGGATTCCTACATGGCTACAGAGAGCGCTATGGAAGCTCCTAGCTACGGAGTGTATGAAGAAGCTGCTTCCATGGACATGGCAGACAATAAGATGGCAGGTAGTGAAGCCGGGAAAGTGGTGGATACTTCTAACAGGAAGCTTATTACCACAGTTAACCTATCTGCTGAGACTGACGACCTGGATTCCACTGTAAACGAGGTTGAAAGAAAGGTTAAGGAGCTTGGAGGCTACATCGAGTCCAGCAATGTATATAACGGTTCAGGAAGTTACCGCTCCTCAAGAAGTGCCAGCCTTACAGCCAGGATTCCGGCAACCAGGCTTGATGAGTTTGTTGAGTCTATTGAAGGCTCCAACAACATTGTCAGCAAGTCAGTTAATGTAGATGATGTGACCCTTAGCTATGTCGACATCGAGAGCAGGAAGAACTCCCTCAAGACTGAGGAAAAGAGACTGTTAGAGATCCTTGAAAAGGCTGAGACAGTTGAAGACATCATCACCATTGAGGATAAGCTGGCAAATGTGAGATATGAGCTTGAGAGCATTGAATCGCAGTTACGTAGCTACGACAACCGTGTTGATTACAGCACTGTTTACCTTGATATTGATGAGGTTGCAATCTTTACTCCTGTAGAGAAGGAAGGCGCCTTTGCAAGGATGGGTAAGGGCTTTATGCAGAGTCTTAAGGATGTAGCTGAAGGACTTGTGGAGTTCTGTGTATGGTTAGTAACTCATATTCCACAGATCATCGTCCTTATAATTGTTGTTTTGATCTTCATCCTTATTGGCAGAGCTCTCATCACAGGAGGCAACAAGAGAAGAGCTAAGAAGGCGGCTAAGATGCAGGCTAAGTACGCTGCAGGCCCTCAGCCTCAGAACATGGCAAATGCTGCAAACATGCAAACACCACAGGCTGCAGCTCCAAATGTTGGAACACACGTTGACGTAAGCACACCGGAAGATAAAGGAAATAATGGAAATCAACAATAACATGGATAATTTCAGAACAGGCTTTGTAACCCTTATAGGAAGGCCAAATGTTGGCAAGTCCACCCTGATGAATCATCTTATCGGGCAGAAGATTGCCATCACCAGCAATAAGCCCCAGACCACCAGAAACAGGATCATGACGGTTTACACCGACGATGTATCTCAGATGATCTTTCTGGATACTCCGGGACTTCATGACACCAAGAATAAGCTTGGTGAATACATGACCAAGGTGGCTAAGAGCACCATTTCAGAGGTGGATGTGGTCATGTGGCTGGTGGAGCCAAGCACCTATATAGGTGAGATGGAAAAGTCCATCATTGAGGAGCTTAAATCCTGCAAAAAGCCTGTGATCCTTGTTATCAATAAAATAGATACAGTCTCTGAGGACAGCCTTTCCAAGTTTGAAGAGGCATACCTGAAAGAGATGGATTTCGCCAAGGTGGTCAAGGTGGCTGCCCTTAAAGGTATCAATATAGAAGAAGCCAAGGACGCCATAAGGCAGTTCCTTCCTGTGGGTCCTCCCTACTATGACGAGGACACCATCACTGATCAGCCTGAGAGGCAGATCGTTGCTGAGATCATCAGAGAGAAGGCCCTTCGCCTTTTACAGGATGAGGTACCCCATGGAATAGCTGTTACAGTTGAGACCATGAGAATGAGAGAAGCTGTAGCACCTAAGCCTAAGAAAAAGAGGCATCAGCATCCGCCAAAGAAGAGTTCTCTGGAAAAACAGCTTCAGGAAGCACAGCTTTCACAGGACATGGATGAAGATATGGAAGATGGCCCGGTTGTCTTTTCACTGGACGGGCAACAGGCAGATGACCAGGGATATGACCCCGAGGGAATTATGGATATAGAAGCTACCGTCATCTGCGAGAGGGATTCCCACAAGGGCATAGTCATCGGAAAGGGTGGCGCCATGCTTAAGCGCATTGGATCCTCAGCCAGAAAGGATATTGAGGAACTGGTGGGATGCCAGGTTAATCTGCAGCTTTTTGTAAAGGTCAGAAGAGACTGGCGTGATGACAAGCAGCAGCTTAAGAACTTCGGTTATAACGACAGACAATTCAAGGATTAAAACCGCATGGAAGATATTATCACCGTCAGAGGTATGGTGTTAAAACATAGCCCCAGTGGAGATTACGACTGGGTTGCGACTATACTGACAAGGGAGAGAGGCAAGATAACAGCCTTTGCCAGAAGTGCCAGAAAGCCTGTAGCAAAGCTTTCGGGAACGGTGGAACCCTTTTGTTTTGGCACCTATAAGCTCTTTGCCGGGAAGAACTCCTACAATATAGTAGAAGCAGATATCGACAATTACTTTGAGGGATTCAGAGGGGATCTGGAGGGTGCCTGTTACGGCACCTTTTTCCTTGAACTGGCAGGCTTTTATACAAGGGAAAACAACGAGGATGTGGAGCTTTTGAACCTCCTTTATCTTTCACTTAAAGCTCTTTTGAAGGAAAGTATCCCCAACAAGCTGGTACGATGTATATTTGAGCTTAGAGCTCTTTTAATCGAGGGTGAATACCCCGGAGCTCCAAAGGACTTAAAGCTTTCTGAGTCCTGCCTGTATGCCATGGAGTTCATTTCCCAGACTCCACTGGAGCGCCTGTACACCTTCAATGTGACTGAAGAAGTCCTTGATGAACTGTGCAGGGTAGTGCGCCTTTTCAGGAAAAGATATATCGACAGGCCTATGAAAAGCCTTGAGATGCTTGGAACATTCGATGACGCCCTGTGATATGGGCGCTATTGAAAAAGAAATATGATTTGGATATAATTACTTTGTTTGTGAGGTGATAAGGTGGGTAATTACAGTAGGAAAATACTGATGATGACCTTCGCCGGGGCAACAGCTGTACTGACCCTGACCGGTTGTGGGGATGCAAAGACCCAGGCCACTTCCGTTACTATTGATAAGGAAGGCAAGGTCGCCAATGAAATATATGAGAACTTCGATCAGGAGTACTATGATCTTCAGGGACTTGAGGACATGGCTGCCAGCGAGATATCAGAGTACAATGTGGAGTATGATGCCCCAAAGGTTGCGCTGGATAAGGTTGAACTTTTGGAGAATGATACCCTGGCAAAGCTGTCAATGACCTATGACAGTGCTTCGGATTACTCTCATTTTAATCAGGTGATCCTTTTCTACGGAACGGTTGATGAGGCACTGGACAGGGGATATGAGGTGTCCGGGAACCTTGTGGATGCTGACGGAAACAAGATCGATCCGGAAGTTCTTAAGGAGAGCGGTGAAAAGCACATCATAATCACCACAGAGAAGATAAACGTAAATGCTCCGTTTAATATAGAATACATGTCTAATGGAGCAGCACTTAAAGGAAAAAAGGAAGCGGATTTGTCTGAAGTTACCACTGATACAGCAACACTGCTTCTTTCAAAATAAGATTTATAGAGAGGATTTAAAATGGAAAAATCAGCAAAGACAATGGACAAGATTGTAGCTCTGGCTAAGGGAAGAGGATTTATCTATCCCGGATCTGAGATCTATGGAGGCCTTGCCAATACCTGGGATTACGGTAACCTGGGAGTAGAGTTCAAGAACAATGTTAAGAAGGCATGGTGGCAGAAGTTCGTACAGGAGAGCCCATACAACGTAGGTGTAGACTGTGCGATCCTTATGAACCCACAGACATGGGTTGCTTCCGGACATCTTGGTGGATTTTCTGATCCTCTTATGGACTGTAAGGAGTGCCACGAGAGATTCAGAGCTGACAAGATCATTGAGGACTTTGCTGCTGAGAATAATATTACTCTTGAGTCTTCTGTAGACGGATGGTCACATGAGGAGATGGAGAAGTTCATTAACGACCACAATGTTCCATGTCCTTCCTGTGGAAAGCATGATTTCACAAGCATCAGAGAGTTCAATCTGATGTTCAAGACCTTCCAGGGTGTTACAGAGGATGCAAAGGACACTGTATACCTTCGTCCTGAGACAGCTCAGGGTATCTTTGTAAACTTCAAGAACGTTCAGCGTTCTTCACGTAAGAAGGTTCCATTTGGTATCTGCCAGGTAGGAAAGAGCTTCAGAAATGAGATCACTCCTGGTAACTTCACCTTCCGTACAAGAGAGTTTGAGCAGATGGAGCTTGAGTTCTTCTGCAAGCCAGGAACACAGACTGAATGGTTTGAGTACTGGAGAAAATTCTGCTACGAGTGGCTTCTTTCTCTTGGGATCAAGAAGGAGAACCTTCGTCTTCGTGACCATGATCCTGAGGAGCTTTCATTCTACTCAGATCATACAACTGATATCGAGTATGCTTTCCCATTCACAGAGTGGGGCGAGCTTTGGGGCATTGCTTCAAGAACAGATTATGACCTTACACGTCATCAGGAGACATCCGGACAGTCTATGGATTACTTCGATGACGAGACAAATGAGAAGTACATTCCTTACGTTGTTGAGCCTTCACTTGGTGCAGACCGTGTAGCTCTTGCATTCCTTTGCGAGGCATATGATGAGGAGAACCTTGGAACAGAGGAAAAGCCTGATATGAGAACTGTTCTTCGTTTCCATCCTGCTATTGCACCTGTTAAGATCGGTATTCTTCCACTTTCAAAGAAACTCAACGAAGGTGCAGAGAAGATCTACGCTCAGCTGTCAAAGAAGTACAACTGTGAGTTTGATGACAGAGGAAACATCGGGAAGAGATATCGTCGTCAGGATGAGATCGGAACTCCTTTCTGCGTAACCTATGACTTTGATTCAGAGACAGACGGAAAGGTAACTGTAAGATTCAGAGACAGCATGGAGCAGGAGCGTATTGCTATCGACGAGCTTGAGGCATTCTTCTCAGATAAGTTCGACTTTTAATTTAGTTTTTGGAGGATTATTTAGATGAAACAATTTACAGCTGATGAGCTGCGTAAGGCATGGAAGCAGTTCTATATAGATCGTGGACACGTTGATTGCGGAGCTGTTTCTTTAGTGTCTGATGGTTCAACCGGCGTTATGTTTAATGTTGCAGGTATGCAGCCTCTGATGCCTTATCTTCTTGGTAAGAAGCATCCTATGGGAACAAGACTCTGCAACGTACAGGGCTGCGTTCGTACTAACGATATTGATTCTGTTGGTGATAAGAGCCACGGAACCTTCTTCGAGATGATGGGAAGCTGGTCACTTGGTGACTACTTCAAGAAGGAGAGATGTCAGTGGAGCTTTGAGCTTCTGACACAGCTTTTTGGATTTGATGCTGATCATCTGGCAGCAACTGTGTTTGCCGGTGACGAGAATGCACCAAGAGATGAGGAAGGCGCTAAATACCGTATTGAGTCAGGTTTTAAGCCTGAGAACATATATTATCTTCCTGCAGAGGATAACTGGTGGGGACTTGAATATGGTCCCTGTGGTCCAGACAGTGAGATGTTCTATGTGAAGGATGATGTTCCTCCTTGCGGACCTGACTGTAAGCCGGGATGCCACTGTGGAAAGTATACAGAGATCGGTAACGATGTTTTCATGCAGTATGAGAAGCACCACGATGGCCACCTTACTCCTCTTGCACAGAAGAACGTTGATACAGGTTGGGGACTTGAGCGTATCCTTGCTTTCCTTAACGGCGTAGATGATGTTTATAAGATCGATCTTCACGCACCTGTTATTGCATATATTGCAAAAGAGTCAGGCATTGCCTATGAGGCAGATGAGAAGTCCACAAGGTCCATGAGAATCCTTGCGGATCACACAAGAACAGCAGTAATGCTCATCGGAGATGAGGCTAAGCTTCTTCCTTCAAATACAGGAGCTGGCTATATCCTTAGAAGACTTATCCGTCGTGCTGTAAGACATGCAAGAGCTCTTTCTCTCAACAAGGCACAGATCCTTGGAGTTGCAACTATCTACCTTGATGAGTACTCAGAGAGCTATGCAAATCTTGTTAAGAACCGTGAGTTTGTTCTTACAGAGCTTGGAAGAGAGATCGATCGTTTCGAGTCTACTCTTGAGAACGGTATGAAGGAATTCAAGAAGATCCTTGATAAGACTTCATCCGAGGGCAAAAAAGAAATCGCAGGAAGCGATGCATTCTTCCTTTATGATACCTTTGGATTCCCTGTAGAGCTTACACTTGAGCTTGCAGAGGAAGAGGGCTTTACAGTAGATGAGAAGGGCTTTGCTACTTCTATGGAAGAGCAGAAGCAGAAGGCAAGAGATAACCAGAACTTCTCTGCAAACCTTTCAACAGGCGCTGGTGTATTCGATAGCCTTGACGAGTCAGTAACAACTGAGTTTGTTGGATATACTTCTATCCAGTGCGATGGCCAGGTAGTTGCCATGGCTGATGAGAATGCTCTTGTTCAGGAGCTTTCAAAGGGAAGCAAGGGAACTATCATTACAGATAAGACTCCTTTCTATGGCACAATGGGTGGTCAGGTAGGAGATATCGGTGTTATTACCGGACAGGACGGTGCTAAGTTTGAAGTACTTGAGGCTATCCATGTAGCAGGCGGAAGAACTGCTCATGTAGGTCAGGTTGTAGAGGGTACCTTCAAGGTTGGAAGCAAGGCTGAGCTTTCAGTAGATGCTGAGAACCGTGCAAAGACCTGTCGCAACCACTCAGCTACTCACCTTCTTCAGAAGGCGCTTCGTGAGGTGCTTGGTGATCATGTTGAGCAGGCTGGTTCTTACCAGGATCCTGATAAGACAAGATTTGACTTCAGCCATCATCAGGCTATGACAAAAGAGGAGCTTCAGAAGGTTGAAGATCTTGTTAACGAGAAGATTGCTGAGGCACTTCCTGTAGTCACAGAAGAGATGACAATGGAAGAGGCTAAGAAGACCGGTGCTATGGCTCTCTTCGGAGAGAAGTACGGCGACAGAGTCCGCGTAGTAAAGATGGGAGACTTCTCAATCGAGCTTTGTGGTGGTACACACGTTGCCAACACAAGCCATGTGGGAATCTTTAAGATTGTTTCTGAGAGTGGTGTAGCTGCCGGAGTTCGCCGTATTGAAGCTCTGACAGGATCAAACGCAAGAAACTATTATAAGAACGTTGAGGCTAACCTTGATGAGGCTGCCAAGATGCTTAAGACCAATGCATCTGATGTAACTGATCACATCAAGAAGCTTCAGGAAGAGCTCAAGGCCCTTAGAAGCGAGAATGAGTCACTTAAGAGCAAGGAAGCTAAGGCTGCTCTTGGTGATGTAACTGATCAGGTTAAGGAAGTTAACGGAGTTAAGCTCCTTGCTGTTGCCCTTAAGGGTGTTGATATGAACGGACTTCGTGACCTTGGTGACCAGATGAAGGCTAAGATCGGAGAGGGCGTAGTTGTCCTGATCTCTGAAGCTGACGGAAAGGTTAATCTTGTAACCATGGCTACTGATGGTGCTATGGGCAAGGGTGCACATGCCGGAAATCTTGTAAAGGCAATCGCTCCTAAGGTTGGCGGAGGCGGCGGTGGTCGTCCTAACATGGCTCAGGCCGGTGGAAAGAACCCTGCAGGCATTCCTGATGCCCTTGCTGAGGCAGAAAAAGTCCTTGGTGAGCAGATTAAATAAAAAATAGTAAAAAACACTTGACGCATATGAAACTTTATGCAATAATGTTACATGTTATGTGAGCCTGTAGGCTCAAAACATGACAAATAACCCAATCAGTCATGTACTTGAAGGGACTGAAGGGAGGGTAAGAGTAGAGATGTCAACTGTAGTAGTAAAAGAAAACGAGACTTTGGATAGCGCACTGCGTCGTTTTAAGAGAAGTTGCGCAAAGGCTGGTATCCAGCAGGAAATCCGTAAGAGAGAGCACTACGAGAAGCCTAGCGTAAGACGCAAGAAGAAGTCTGAGGCAGCAAGAAAGCGCAAATATAACTAAATCAATTAGAAAGTCCCTGGTGTTTTCACCGGGGACTTTTTATGTGTACCAAAAATCTTTTTGCTGTGTTAAAATGTTTCTTGTTACGTTCAAGTTTAGAAGGATTATTATATGCGGATCGCAGTTGTAATTGTCATAGTTTTTTTGCTTGTAGCTGCAATTGCCTTTGTGATTTACCATGATACCCACAACTTTGTTGTTCGTGAATATGTGATGGAATCTTCGAAGGTAAAGAGAGATCTGACGTTTGTGCTATTAACGGATCTCCATGGCTATGTATTTGGAAATAACAATGACAGACTGATCAATCAGATAGAAGAGATAAACCCTGACTATATCCTAAGCTGCGGAGATATGCTTACCGCCAGGATGATAGATAACAAGGTACATATCGAGCCTGGAACTCATGTGCTTACCAGTCTGGCTTCCAGATATCCTTTGTTTATCTCCAATGGCAATCATGAGGAGAAGATAAAGGGCTTTACCAGGGAGTTTGGAAATCTCTTTGACAGATATAAAAGCGGACTTGTAAGAGGAGGCGTTCATTATCTGGAAAATGAGTCCTTTGATATTCCTGAGGAGAACATAAGGATCTCAGGGCTTGAGCTTCCTTTGGATTTTTTCCAGAAGGTTGTGAAAAAGAAGATGGATCCCGAGGACATCAGTAGCAGGATTGGGGATGTCAATTCCAGGGAGGCAGAAAAGTTTCAGATCCTTCTTGCCCATAATCCTATTTATTTTAAAGAGTATGCTGCCTGGGGTGCAGATCTTACTGTTTCGGGACATGTGCACGGAGGCATCATAAGGCTTCCTCTTTTGGGAGGAGTTATATCACCGGCATTAGCTCTTTTCCCAAGATATGACGGCGGAATATTCAGGAAAGATGACAGAGCTATGGTTCTTTCCAGAGGACTGGGAACCCATACCATTAACGTGAGGTTCAACAATCCCGGAGAGGTTTCTGTTATAAAGGTTAGGAGAAAGTAATATGTCACTTGAAGTGAAGCTGCAGGTGTTTGAAGGCCCGTTGGATCTTCTTATGCACCTGATAGATAAGAACCAGATTGATATATACGATATTCCCATTGTTACTATTACCGAGCAGTACATGGAATACATCAATGCCATGCAGAAGGAAGACATGGACGTTACCAGTGAATTCCTTGTTATGGCTGCTACACTCATAGATATCAAATGCAAGATGCTTCTTCCTAAGGAAGTTAATGAGGAGGGAGAGGAAGAAGATCCAAGAGCAGAGCTGGTTGAAAAGCTTTTGGAATATAAGATGTACAAGTACATGGCCTATGAGCTGAAGGACAGACAGCTTGACGCTGACCTTCAGTGGTTCAGGCAAAGGAATCTCCCCAAGGAAGTTGCTGAATATGAGATGCCTGTAGACTTTTCTGATCTTATTGGTGACACCACTCTGGGCAGACTTAACGAGATATTTCAGGACCTTCTTAAGAGACAGGAGGACAAGGTTGACCCTATCCGAAGCAAGTTTGGCAATATCGAGAAGGAAGAAGTGGACATGGATTATAAGACCAGCTTTATTAAGGCCTATATCCGTGAACACAAGAGATTCAGTTTCAGGCAGCTTTTGGAAAAGCAGCATTCAAAGACTGAGATAATTGTCACCTTCCTTGTCATCCTAGAAGAGATGAAGCTGGGGGAGATCGAGATAGAGCAGGACGATACATTCGCAGATATTATTATTACATCAAGAAAGGCAAGCTGATATGACTAAAGAAGAGGGAGCAGCGATTGTTGAGGCAATCCTTTTTACTATGGGGGACTCAGTGGATCTTACCAGTCTCGCCAAAGCTATGGATACAGATGTTAAGCAGGTAAAAGAGTTTGTAAAATACCTGAAGGAGAAGTACGAAAAAAGCGACAGCGGAATAGGGATCATTGAGCTTGATAAGGCAGTTCAGCTCTGCACCAGAAAGGAAATGTATGAGTATCTGGTCAAGATAGCCAAGGCACCCAAGAAGGCTGTGCTTACGGACTCCCTTCTGGAGACCCTTTCTATAATTGCTTATAAACAGCCTATCACAAGGCTTGAAGTTGAGAAGATAAGAGGTGTAAATTCCGACCATGCAGTCAACAGACTTGTGGAGTTTGGACTGGTTCAGGAGCTGGGAAGACTGGATGCTCCGGGAAGACCTCTTTTATTCGGAACTACGGAGGAATTCCTTCGAAGCTTCGGCGTAAGGAGCCTTGAGGAACTTCCTGCCATCGGAACTGTTCAGGTGGAGGAATTTAAGGCTCAGGCAGAGCAGGAAATTCAATTAAAACTGGATATTTAAAAAAGTGTGGAGAGTGCGTTATTTTTTTAGCATTCTCCCTTTTCTTTGCCGTCTTTTATGGTATACTATACTGTGACTAAAGTTGCACTATTTATGCATAAAAATATATTCACGGAGGTAAAGAAATGAGTAGTTCTTCACAAGCGAGTCAAAGAATCAATGCTTTGCTCGATGAAAACAGTTTCGTTGAAATTGGCGCTCTTGTGACAGCAAGAAGCACAGATTTCAATTTGAAACAGGAAGAGACACCATCAGACGGCGTTGTAACCGGATATGGTGTGATAGGCGGTAATCTGGTGTATGTATATAGCCAGGATGCGTCTGTACTTGGCGGATCTATCGGCGAAATGCATGCAAAGAAGATCGTTCGTCTGTACGACCTTGCTATCAAGACCGGATCACCTGTAATCGGACTTATCGATTCTGCAGGTATGCGTCTTCAGGAAGGAACAGATGCGCTTAACGCATTTGGAGAGATTTATCTTAAGCAGGTGGAGGCTTCAGGCGTAGTACCTCAGATTACAGCAGTCTTTGGCACATGCGGTGGTGGACTTGCACTTATTCCTTCAATCACAGACTTTACATTCATGGAGTCTGAGAAGGCAAAGCTCTTTGTTAATTCACCTAATGTTCTTGATGGCAATTATAAGGAGAAGCTTGACACATCAAGCGCTAAATGGCAGAGCCAGGAAACAGGCAATGTTGATGTGGTAGCTGATGAGGCTACAATCTTTGCTGAGATCAGACAGCTTGTAAGCATGCTTCCTTCTAACAACGAGGATGGAGATTCTTACGAGGAGTGCTCTGATGATCTTAACAGAGCATGCGAGAACCTTGATGGCGCTACAGGTGATCCTTCAGTTATCGCAAGACAGATTTCAGATAATGGCATTTTCTTCGAAGCTAAGAGAGATTATGCAAAAGAGATGGTTACAGGATTTATCAAGCTCAACGGTGCTACTGTTGGTCTTGTTGGTAACCGTACAGTTGTTTTCGATGAGAACGGAAAAGAGGCAGATAAGTTTGATGACAAGCTCACAGCTCACGGTGCTAACAAGGCAGCTGAGTTCATAAGCTTCTGCGATGCTTTCGATATTCCTGTTCTTACACTTACAAATGCTACAGGATTTGGTTCCAGCAAGTGCGATGAGAAGCATGTGGCTAAGGCTGCAGGCAGACTTGTTTATGCTCTTGCAAATGCAACAGTTCCAAAGGTTAACCTTATCACAGGCAAGGCATTTGGAAGTGCTTATGTTGTAATGAATTCTAAGGCTGTTGGCGCAGATATTACTATCAGCTGGCCAGATGCACAGATCGGTACAATGGATGCAAACATTGCAGCTAAGATCATGTGCGATGGAAAGGATGCAGAGACAGTTTCTAAGGCTGCTTCTGACTACGCAGCTCTTCAGAACAATGTAAAGAGCGCAGCAGCAAGAGGATATGTTGACGAGATCATCGAGCCAGCAGATACAAGAAAGTATGTTGTTGGTGCATTCGAGATGCTTTTTACAAAGAGGGATGAGCGTCCTGCCAAGAAACACGGCACAGTTTAATGAAGGGAGCACTCAAAATGAAACATAAAAAATTTGTTTTGGGCGTGATCATCGGCTGCCTTCTTGCACTTACAGCCTGTGGCAGTGAGACCCCATACAATACTGTAGAGGGAAGCAAATATCACACTCAATTATTCACAAATGAGACCATTTCCAACTACGTCACCTACCTTGAGGATGAAGTGTTCGAGAAGTGGTATCTCTCAGGAATAACACCTGAGAACTTCGATGAAAAGACATATTTTGAGCTGGCTATGAACTATGACCAGATGTCTGGAAAGCTTACTTTTGATGATGCTTACTTCAAGGTAAACAAATCCGGATATGACAGCTGGTACAAGGCAGTTAATGACATTGGTTTTAGTTCCAAGGATACACTCCAGTCTGACATCTTTGTTGAAGGTGTAGAGTACTACATCAACAATGATGATGAGCTGGTAATCGATGCTACTTTAAAGGGAACAAAGCACACAGCCCTGATGGAAATTTACATGGGCAATGACTTCAATCCTACAGACATCGGTGTAACAGTTAACAAGACTACCGGAGAGAAACTTGAAAACGCCGGACTTAATACCCTTCTTGGAATGGGTATGGCATTTGCGATTCTTATTCTTATTTCTCTTATTATTTCATTGTTCCCAATTCTCTTTAGTGGTGACAAGAAAAAGAAGGAGAGCGATAAGGAAATTGCAGAAAAGGCAATTGAAAATACTATCACTCAGATCGCTGACAAAGAGGATCTTTCCTCTGACGCAGAGCTGGTAGCAGTTATTGCAGCAGCCATTGCAGCTTATGAGGGAAGTGGAAGCACAGATGGCTTCAGAGTAAGATCTATCAGAAAAGTAAACAGAAATTGGAAGAACAATAAATAAAAGGCTTTGAGCAGATTTAAGGCTCATTGAAAGGAGAAACAATGAAGAACTATACAATAACCGTTAACGGAAACGTATATGAAGTAACAGTAGAGGAAGGTGCAGGCTCAGGTGCAGCTCCTGCAGCAGCTGCAGCTCCTGTAGTAAAGGCTCCAGCAGCTCCTGCTAAGAAGGCAAGTGCCGGTGCAGGATCAGTTAAGATCGAGGCTGGTGCAGCAGGTAAGGTTCTTAGAATCGATGCTAATGTTGGCCAGGCAGTTAAGAAGGGTGACACAGTTATCACACTTGAGTCCATGAAGATGGAGATCCCTATGGTTGCTCCTCAAGACGGAACAGTTGCAAGCATAGATGTAGCAGCAGGTGATGCTGTTGAGGCAGGAAGAGTACTGGCTACTCTTAACTAATTCAAAGTCAGAGAAACTTTAGTTTGAAAAAACAGAAAGAGGATAAGAATGGATTACATAGTTAATACATTATCTAATCTCTGGCAACAGACAGCATTTACAACAATGAAACCCGGCAACTATATCATGGTTGTAGTTGCACTGGTATTCCTGTATCTTGCTATTGCCAAGGGATTCGAGCCTTTGCTCCTTGTACCGATCTCGTTCGGTATGCTTTTGGTTAATATCTATCCGGATATCATGATGGCTCCAGCTGATGGTGCAGCAGGCGGACTTCTGCATTACTTCTATATCCTGGATGAGTGGGCCATCTTGCCTTCGCTTATTTTCATGGGCGTTGGTGCCATGACAGACTTTGGTCCCCTTATTGCAAACCCTATCAGTTTCCTTATGGGAGCTGGTGCTCAGTTTGGTATTTTTTCAGCTTACTTTATGGCTATTGCCTTTGGTTTCAACGACCAGCAGGCTGCAGCTGTATCAATCATCGGAGGAGCAGATGGTCCTACATCTATCTTCCTTGCAAGTAAGCTTCATCAGACTTCAATCCTTGGACCTATTGCCGTTGCAGCTTATTCCTACATGGCTCTGGTTCCAATGATCCAGCCACCTATCATGAAGGCTCTTACAACAAAGAAGGAAAGAACCATCAGAATGCAGCAGCTTAGAGAAGTTTCCAAGCTGGAGAAGATTCTTTTCCCTGTAATCGTTACTATCGTTGTAAGTATGATCCTTCCTACAACAGCACCTCTTATCGGTATGCTTATGCTTGGTAACCTCTTCAGAGAGTCAGGTGTTGTTCGTCAGCTTCAGGAGACAGCTTCAAATGCTCTTATGTACATCGTAGTTATCCTTCTCGGAACATCTGTTGGTGCTACAACAAGTGCTGAGGCTTTCCTTAACAAGACAACTCTTATCATTGTTGTTCTTGGACTTATTGCCTTTGCCTTTGGTACTGCAGCCGGATGTCTCTTAGGTAAACTGCTTTGTTTTATCACAAGGGGCAAGATCAATCCGCTTATTGGATCAGCCGGAGTTTCCGCTGTTCCTATGGCTGCCCGTGTTTCACAGAAGGTTGGTGCGGAATATGATCCTTCGAACTTCCTGCTGATGCATGCTATGGGACCTAACGTTGCCGGAGTTATTGGTACTGCGGTAGTTGCAGGTACCTTCATGGCAGTTTTCGGCGTATAAATTATTGAGATAATTAGAAAGGGATAATAGATATGGCAGAATTAGAGAAAAAACCAGTTCGCATCAACGAGACCGTACTCCGTGATGCTCATCAGTCTCTTATCGCAACCAGAATGCCTACTGAGATGATGCTTCCTATCATCGATACAATGGACAAGGTTGGATACAACGCTGTTGAGTGCTGGGGCGGTGCAACATTTGATGCTGCAATGAGATTCCTTAAAGAGGATCCATGGGAGAGACTTCGTAAGCTTAAGGCAGGCTTTAAGAACACAAAGCTTCAGATGCTCCTTCGTGGACAGAACATCCTTGGATACAAGCACTATCCAGATGACGTAGTAGACTACTTCGTACAGAAGTCAATCGCTAACGGTATTGATGTTATCCGTATTTTTGACTGTCTTAACGACCTTAGAAACCTTGAGGCTTCCGTTAAGGCATGTAAGAGAGAGGGCGGACATGCTCAGATCGCCCTTGCATACACTCTAGGTGATGCATACACAATGGATTACTGGATGAATGTAGCAAAAGAGATCGAGAGCATGGGTGCAGATTCTATCTGTATCAAGGATATGGCAGGACTTCTTCTTCCTTATGAGGCAGAGAAGCTTGTTAAGGCTCTTAAGAGCGCTACATCTCTTCCTATCGACCTTCACACACACTACACTTCAGGTGTTGCCAGCATGACATACATGAAGGCTGCTGAGGCAGGTGTTGATATTATTGACTGTGCTATTTCTCCATTTGCTCTTGGAACATCACAGCCTGCTACAGAGGTTATGGTTGAGGCCTTCAAGGGACAGCCTTTCGACACAGGTCTTGATCAGAAGCTTCTTGCTAAAATTGCTGACCACTTCAGACCTTACAGAGAAGAGTGCCTTGCAAGTGGACTTATGGATCCTAAGGTTCTTGGTGTTAACATCAAGACTCTTATGTATCAGGTTCCTGGCGGAATGCTTTCTAACATGGTTAGCCAGCTTAAAGAGCAGAATGCAAGTGACAAGTACGATACAGTGCTTGAGGAAATCCCACAGGTTCGTAAGGACTTCGGTGAGCCACCTCTTGTTACACCTTCATCACAGATCGTTGGTACTCAGGCCGTTATGAACGTGCTTATGGGTGAGAGATATAAGGTTGCTACTGACCAGACTAAGGATCTTCTTGCAGGTGAGTATGGTAAGACAATCAAGCCTTTCAATCCAGAGGTTCAGAAGAAGATCATCGGCGACAGAGAAGTTATTACCTGCAGACCTGCTGACAAGCTTTCTCCAGGACTTCCTAAGTTCGAGGAAGAGGTTAAGCAGTGGAAGCAGCAGGATGAGGATGTGCTTTCTTATGCACTGTTCCCTCAGGTTGCTACAGATTTCTTCAAGTATCGTCTTGCTCAGCAGGAAAAGGTTGATGTTTCAGCCGCTGATACAAAGAATGGGGCGTACCCTGTGTGATATAGGGATGCAAAGTCATGGAAATTTCATGCTTGCATGATAATTTACATGACCTTGCAGACCGAACAGACATGAGGAAAGAAGAATCACGAAGGAATGAGTGATTCGATTTCCGAAGGTCTGTAGGATTGCGAGAGCGCTTTCTGCGGAGCAATCCGTATATCACAAATAAAGAATATTCTTCAAAACCATCCCATTTTGGGATGGTTTTCTTTTTTTTTCACGTTTTTTTTATCAAGATTGTGATAGAATTAATATATGGATGAGTTTAGAAGACACAGACAAGGCAACAGACCAATACAGATTGGCGAAAGACAGGTCAGAGAACTCAGAAAGGCCGAGGTGGGCAGGCAATTGCTTGCTCTTGATGAAGTGGCAGGCTTCAGAATCAGACCTGGCTTTTATAATATCAATGGCGCCACCATGCTCACTGATGGCGTTAATTTTACTGCCTATTCAAACGGGGCTACCTCGATAACACTGCTTTTGTTCTACAGAGGTGAATCTAAGCCCTTTGCCCAGATTCCCTTCCCTGAAAGCTATAGGATTGGTAAGGTTTACTCCATGATCGTCTTTGGACTCGATATAGAGAATCTGGAGTATGCATACAGCGTTGATGGACCTTGGGATCCTGAGAAAGGTCTTTTGTTTGATAAAGGCCATCTTCTTCTGGATCCTTATGCAAAGGCTGTTTCTGGACAGCGTATTTGGGGACAGAACCCCAATAGAGATGGCGCCTATAGGGCGAGAGTTGTAAGAGACAATTTTGAATGGAACGACACCAATTCCCTTAAGATTCCAATGTGCGATTCAGTTATTTACGAGATGCACGTTAGAGGATTTACCATGGATCCCTCTTCAGGGGTGAAATTCAGGGGAACCTTCGAGGGAATCAAGGAGAAGGTTGAGTATCTTAAAAGATTGGGAATAACAGCTGTTGAGCTGATGCCCATCTTTGAGTTTGACGAGACGCGAGATAAGAGAGAAGTAAATGGTGTTACTCTCTACGATTATTGGGGATATAACACTGTAAGCTTTTTTGCACCAAATACCAGCTATGCCTCCCAGAGTGAGTACAACAAGGAAGGTGTAGAACTTAAACATATGATCAAGACCCTTAAGGATAACGGAATAGAAGTTATCCTTGATGTTGTGTTCAATCATACTGCAGAAGGAAATGAAAACGGCCCATTTATCTCGTTTAAGGGCTTTGATAACAATATCTATTACCTGCTTACTCCTTACGGACAGTACTATAACTTCAGTGGCTGTGGCAATACCATGAACTGTAACCACCCGATGGTACAGGAGTTTATCGTTGAGTGTCTTCGCTACTGGGTTGAGGAGTACAGGATTGACGGCTTTAGATTTGATCTTGCCAGCATCCTTGGAAGAGACCAGGATGGTGCGCCAATGGAAAAGCCACCTCTTATCCAGAGGCTTGCTTATGATCCTATCCTTGGAAATGTAAAGCTTATTGCTGAAGCATGGGATGCAGGTGGAATGTACCAGGTTGGTAACTTCCCGGCTTGGAAGAGATGGGCTGAATGGAATGGTAAGTACCGTGATGATATCAGGTCCTACTTAAAGGGCGATATATGGTCTGCGCCTGAAGCGGTTAAAAGAATCACCGGTTCTATGGACCTTTATGGTGGTTCTTACCTTGGTTATGAGTCCTCAGTTAATTTCATTACCTGTCACGACGGCTTTACCCTTCACGACCTCTATGCATATAACGGAAAGCACAATGAGGATAACGGCTGGAATAATACCGATGGTGCCAATGACAACAGAAGCTGGAACTGCGGAGCAGAGGGTGAGACGGACGATCCACAGATCAATGACCTCAGGTTCAGAATGATGCGAAATGCCATAACTGTGCTTATGTGCAGCCGTGGAACACCGATGGTTTACTCTGGGGATGAGTTTGCCAATACCCAGTTTGGTAATAACAATGCTTATTGTCAGGACAACAAAATATCCTGGCTGGACTGGAACCTTTTAGAGAAGAACAAGAGCTTTTTTGACTTCTACCGAAATATGATCCAGTTCAGAAGAAAACACCCAAGTATCAGGAAGGACCTTCTTCCTGCCCAGTGCGGATTTCCATCTATTTCAGTCCACACTGAGAATCCTGACCACGGAAACATCACTAAGGATTCAAGGGTGGTCTGCGTAAGATACGCAGGATTTATCAGAAGAAAAGGTCATGATGACATCGTATATCTTGCAATCAATGCCTTTTGGGAGGATATGCAGATAATGCTTCCAAATCCTCCGGAGGGAGCGTTCTGGTCCCTTTGTGTCGATACAGGAGATGATAGCGGAAAGTTCTTTTTCAATAGACCAAAGCCCTTAACCTGGCGAAACAAGACCATGAAGGCAAGAAGTGTCAGCGTATTCATTGCATCTTACGGAGCAGAATATGGCAACTGATAAAAAGGATCCAAAGAGTAATTATATAGTGGGCGGTTATGAGTTCATGAGCGAGATCGATGCTCAAAAGGCCGAAATGGATCTTTCTAAGATTAAGCTATTACAGGCCAGAGCGAAGGTTTCCCGGCCAAGTGATATTAAAGCTGTTTATGAAAAGGCCATTGAGAATAAGATCTTTAAGACACCCATTGGATGGAACTATCTTTCCGGTCTTCGGGAAAAACTTCTTGAAAGTGGCTATACGGAGGATGACCTTATTCCTATCCCTTTAAATGTTTCCATGACCAGGCATTCAGCCATGGAGAATCTGACAGTAAAGCAGAGGATCAAGGTTGAAAAGCCCAAGGAGAAGCTTGAGTTTGGGCGCATTTTTCCTATCGTTCTGGATGTAGTTCTTTTCATTCTGGTGATCGTAATGTTCGTTATAACCATGAACAGTGACAGCGACAACATACTGAACTACAAGACAAATGTGACAAACAGGTATTCAGCCTGGGATGAGGAGCTTACAGAGAGGGAAAAAGCCGTAAGAGAAGCGGAAAAAAGACTTGGCATCCAGGATTCTTCGAGCTATGATGGGAATACAACAGATTAATGCTTAGTGGAGGGAACTTACTTGGACGATCTGAAGATATTGGTGGTCGATGATGAGAGCAGAATGCGTAAGCTCGTTAAAGACTTCCTTGCAAAAGACGGTTATATTGTAATTGAGGCAGAGGATGGTCAGCAGGCTCTTGATGCCTTCTATGCGGATAAGGATATATCACTTATTATTCTTGATGTTATGATGCCTAAGAGAGATGGATGGGAAGTATGTCGTGAGATCCGTCAGAACTCAAGGGTACCTATCATCATGCTTACAGCTAAGGCTGAGGAAAGAGATGAGCTCCTTGGCTTTGAACTTGGTGTGGATGAATATATTTCAAAGCCCTTCAGCCCTAAGATCTTGGCTGCAAGAGTATCTGCAATACTTAGAAGAACCAATTCCGGAGCCGGAAATCAGGTTATGGAAGTGGGCGGAATAGTAATAAACAAGGTGGCACATTCTGTTACTGTTGATGGAAAAGAGGTTGATCTTTCCTATAAGGAATTTGAACTTCTTACATATTTCTTTGAAAACAAGGGTGTTGCTCTTTCCAGAGAAAAGATCCTTAATAATGTTTGGAACTATGACTATTTTGGTGATGCCCGGACTATAGATACCCATGTAAAAAAGCTTCGCGGAAAGCTTGGAGACAAGGGTGAGATGATCAAGACAATTTGGGGAATGGGTTATAAGTTCGAAGACTGACATTTTTTTATTTGTATCGTATCAATGGTCAGATGGATGAAACATCATTGTCCGGATGAAAGAAACGGAGGCGATGATTTATGTGGAAGGAATACAGTTTTTCAGAAGGAGATAGCGATCTCTTCAGAAAGCTGATCCCCGATTACTGCATGAAAGAGCTGGAGTCAGGGGAACTTTCGGGAATCGTCTTCATTAATCATGACAGTAAAGTTGACCCTGTAGTGGGTATAATTTTGTACCGCTACACCAGGGGATATATCGAGATAGAATGGGTGACTACTACCGTGCCATATGACCTGCCTGTTTATGGGGCGGATATGGTACGGCTTTTCGTGTACAGATGTAGGATACGCGGAGGCGTCAGAGGCGTTTTTTGCAAGTTCAGAGAAGACGACGGTATGGCGGAGTATTTCCCGGAAAGGGATTTCGTCTGGTCCAGAGTTAACAGCGGAGTATACCGCTTCAGACTGGCGGATGTAGCCTCACTTCCCGAGAAGAAGCACTCCAGAATGGAAAACTGTGTTTCACTTAAAGACGCGGATCGGGAACTTCAGAATAATCTTCTTAAGAGAGTGGAGAAAAGCGAAACAATCGTTCCAATGCCGCATCCTGTCAAGTGGGATATATACGATCAGGAAATAAGTGCCATATACAGCGAGAACGGCATGACCCATGGTGCGGTACTGGTGGATAAAGATGGTGATGAGCTGGTTATAAGACTGCTTTATTCTGAGAACCCAATAGTTGCCATCACGCTGCTTCAGCATGCTCTTAAGGTGGCTGTAGCTAAATACGGAAAGGAACAGACAGTGACTTGTCCGGTCATTAACGAGGTATCGGAGAGTCTTGTCAAAAAGATAGTTATTAGATACGAATGCGATGCAATCATACGCGCCCAGGTTAATATATCACCCGGCACGGGAAGAGTCGCAGATCTTATCAGGTATGCTTCAGCAGCCGGGAGGGCTTGAGAAAGGATACTGTCATGGCAGGTGGAGAAGAAGCTTTACAATCCGAAAAAAACACACTTCAGCAATCGTTTGATTCTACCTCTATGCTTGATCTGATGCAGAGTATTTCAAGACAGAAGATCAGCGCACAGGCAGAACTAGATCAGCGTAATGCCGACGAACAGGCAGATCTTTCGAAGCGGAGGGTTGCGCCTTTGCAGCAAATGGGTTCTCAGGATGTTTTTACTGAGATGAGAGCACTGCAGGACAGACTACTCCTTGAACAGAGAAAGTTTTCGGTCTTTGGTGTTGACGAACAGAGACATGAGTTTATTTCTGCCAATACTACTGAGAGTGAGATATCCTTCAGAGAGAAAGAGGCTACTTACCAGAAAACTAAGGACAGTGATAAGGAAAAAGACGCAAAGCAGAGAAACGCCGGAAAACCTATAGCAGATATCCCTGAAAGTAATCTGGAAATGACACTTGCCGAGATTGAAAAAGAGCTGGGTAATCTTGACGGTTTGGAGATATTCACGAGAAAGGCAACTGAAAAGTATCTTTCTGAGTTCAAGGCTGCAGTAAAAGATCTTAAGAAGACTCAGAATGCAAAAGGAAGGTGGTTCGGTAATTATTCGGATCATATCGAACTTGCTGCAGAGAAGTACGCCTTCTACAAGACTAATCGCGCCCGTATCATAGGCACTGAGAAAGCAAAGCTTCTTATGGGGGACAAGTCTTTTGGTGCAAAACTGGAGGAGAAGAAAAGCTATCTTAAAAGAGCCGGGGCGATCAAAAGGTGCATTGCAGGATCAGTCGACAGACCGGAGGAAGCAAAAGAACTGGCTGATTATTATAAACTGACTACAGAGCTTGAAGAAGCAAAGGATCTGAAGGCCGGAAAGGTTGCGCATGCTTCAGGCGGTATAGATAGCATTACAGCTCTCCTTGACCGTATCAAGAGCAGGATTGTAACTGACAGTACAGATAAAAAAGTCACCGTTGAACAGCTGGTGGAGCAGGCAGAACAGGCGCCGATGTTCGATCTTTTGTCGGAAATCGGAGAATCAAAAGCGCTGGGTGCCAAAAAACTGGAGAATCTTGAGGCTGGAGACAAAGAAATAGTTTTGAAGGCGGCAGAGGAATACAGGGAGTGCTGTCAGAAGGCACTGGACTTAAGGAGCCATATCTTTGCCATTACTGCTGCCAATATTGAACGCACCGGGAAGGCCCAGGACGGTGATATTGAAGCTTATATCTCATCACTTAAGGCGGAACTGGATGTATGGGAATTCCATGCGAATGCCAACAGATTGTGCGCAAGCGTCCTTTTGGGGCGGGAGAATGTGGACGAAGGTTCAGCTGAAATGCTTGCCCAGACAGGCTATGTCAAGGAACGTTATAATGTGGACCTGAAGGGACGGCGTATCAATGCAACACAACAATTAAGAACCGATCTAAAGAACCGTGGCATTTGGTTTATACAAGCTTTTCATGATAGTAATGAAGAGGCTAAAGCGGTCAAAAGCGGATTTGATTATACAAAGGGACAGGAACTGAGTTCGGCTCTTAGCAGGCTCCAGAAGGCAAGCGCAACAGCATTTGATATGCAGGGAGAGGCTGAGCTGCGGCAATTTCAGGAGGCATATAAGATAGATAAGATCCTTGACCTGAGTAGACTTTCTGAAAGCGAAAGGGAAAGGACAAGAGAAGAGTATACGTCGGCAATCATTCTTATGAAGCCTCTGCCCAGATTTGATAAGGATGGGAAGCTTTCAGTGACTCAGACTACAGAGACTGCGTATCAGCTGGAAGGACCGGTGAGGCTTTGTTCGTCTCTGCTAAGAGAAAACGTAGAACCAGGCTCATATGGATATCATAGGGATAAGGATAGATTCCTTGAGACAATAAAACTTCTCAGACAGGCAGAAGCAGATATAGATGATTTTGTACATGGTGAAGGTACGAAAGAGCTATTTTCTGAAAAGAGTATGGCGGATGCTTTTAATGATATCCCTGGAATGCCAAGTTTTGAAAGAAAAGTCATGTTAATGAGGGACTTGATTGCCCGCATGTTTGAAGACCCCTTACATCTTCGAATCATGACAAGTGATCCGAAGATTATTACAGAGTTATTTAATGGGGAGTTGCGCTCATCATCAGAGATTATAAGTAATCTGGCGGATTTTAGGGTCAAATGCCAGACGCTTCTTGAGTTTGTTCAGTATCGAAGATATGAGCTGATGCTCGATTATGGTCATACGGGCGAGGAATGGGCGGATACCTCTAAGAAACTCAACGTGATGGGCACACTTACCCCTGAGATTCAGAAGCAAGGTAGAAATACTAAGGAAAGAGAACTACTGGAACAAGTCACTGCAATTGAGCAGCGATACCAGTCGTCATGGGATGCCAGTCTTAAGAGTATGGGTGTTGATGAAGAAGAAAGTGCAACACTAAGCATCGAAACACTCAGGAAAATGTCATTTCAGGACCGCAATGAACTGATCCGTAGTGTTGTGGAGAAAAAGGTCACTGATCTGATACAATCAGTGTTGGTTGCCAGAGATAAAGCAAAGTCACGTGACCCTGAAAAAGTAAAGGCAATGCTTAATGTGAATATGGAGAGGACTGCGCAGGATGAAGGCGAGCTAGATAGAATACCAGCAGCAATTGCTGAATCAGAACAAAAATCATTGGAATATTCAACGTTTTTTAATGAGTCAAAGAAGCTTTACGTTGATTTAGTTTCAGATGTCCCGAAGAAGGAGTCCCCTGAACAGCTTGCACTAAGGTCAGCAAATATAGAAGAACAGTTAAAAAAACAGAAACATTATCAAGAGGGAATGGATGAGGAAGCCAAAAAGCAGCAAAAATATGCAGATAGAACAAAAGAACTTAATGAAGAAATAAAACTTTTGAGGCAAAGGCATGATGAACTGATGGAGTCTCTCATGGATAGGATGCAAGAGGAGGATACGCTAATAAAGACAGGGGAAGAACTCATCAGTATTACGCAGAACATGGCGAATAATGCAGTCAATTACCAGGATAGTTCCTTTGACGGCAACCAAAGGAGTGTAGCCATGATGATCGACAGGTGGACTAAAGAATTAAAGGGACAGGAAACAGCATGATGTCAACTGTAAAGAATTTGTACAATGAAGACTACTAACAACGAAAAAATCCATTCCATCAGGTTTGAGATCAGTATAATGTTTATCACTATAATGGTGGGTACTTTTGTAGTAAGTCTCTTTGTAAATCTTGTATTTATGGAGAGGTTTTATATCAAGAACAAGAGAGAAGCTATTATAGCTGCCTACAGAAGTATTTCTGAGGCTATAGGTAGTGGAGACATTACATCTCAGGAGTTTGATACTGAAATCAGTCACATCTGTGAGCGATACAACATTGAGATGATCGTTCTGGATGCGGATTCCAAGACGGTAAAAAGTTCCAGTAATAACCCGGAGCTGCTTGCAAAAATCCTATGGGAGAACATGATCGATCCCAGAATGGGAGAGAGGGTTATTGAGGAAACTACAGTCCTTGATTATGGTGATGATTATACCCTCCAAATCGATGAGGACCGGGGAACCGGACGTCAATACATGGAGATGTGGGGCATAGTTGGTAATGGCAATCTGGTACTTGTCAGGGCTACCATGGAGAGTATCAAGGACAATGTAACCATATCCAACACCTTCATGATCTATGTGGCTATCATCGCTATAGTTGTAGGTTCTGTACTGATTCTTTTTATCTGTAAAAAGGTTACGGATCCTATTGAGAAGCTTACAAAGATCTCCGACGATATGAAGAAGCTCAACTTTGAAGCAAAGTATGTGGCGGATAATGAGTATAAGAACGAGCTTGATATACTTGGACAGAACATGAATGAGCTTTCTGAGACCCTTGAGAAGAACATTAAGGAGCTCAAGAGTGCCAATATTTCTTTGAAAAAAGATATTGCCCAGAAGGAAGAGATTGATGAGATGCGTAAGGAATTTTTGTCCAACGTATCCCATGAACTTAAAACTCCCATAGCGCTTATTCAGGGCTACGCGGAGGGCCTTAAGGAAGGCATCAGCGATGACGAGGAGAGCAGGAATTTTTACTGTGAGGTTATCATGGATGAGGCATCCAAGATGAATATCATGGTAAAAAAGCTTCTTACCTTAAACCAGCTGGAGTTTGGTAATGAAAGCGCCAACATGGAGCGTTTTGATATTGTGGAACTGGTTCGAAATTATGTCAAATCCGCAAGCATGCTGGCAAAGCAGAAGGATGTAACAGTTAATTTTGGAGATTATCCTCCGATATTTGTATGGGGCGACGAATTTAAGGTTGAGGAAGTTTTGATGAACTATTACAGCAATGCCCTCAATCATATCGCCGGGGAAAAGATAATTGACATCAGACTTGCCCAGAATGAGAACCATGTCAGAGTTTCTGTCTTCAACACAGGTGAACCTATTCCTGAGGACAGCATAGGACATATCTGGGAGAAGTTTTATAAAGTCGATAAGGCAAGGACCAGAGAGTACGGAGGCAGTGGCGTAGGACTGTCTATAGTAAAGGCCATCATGGAAGGAATGCACCAGGAATATGGTGTGATCAACTACGACAATGGTGTTGAGTTCTATTTTGAACTGGAAACCAAATAATCGGCATAAATGAGGATGAGATTATGGGTGGAAAAAAGAGTATTGGAATAATACTGGCGCTGTGCATGGTAATGGCACTTTCAGGGTGCGGCGAGAAATTACCTGAAATGACAGAGGAGCAGTACAATCAGACTGTGGAATATGCTGCAGGTCTTTTGATGCGTTATTCCAACAATGGCCAGGAAAGGCTCATTTACGTGGATGCAAAAGAGCTTGAGAAGCAGCGTAAGAAGGAAGCTGAAAAGGCTGAGAAAGAGGCTGCTAAGCAAACTCAGACCCAGACTCAGGTTACGCCACAGCCTCAGCCTTTACCTGAACCTACACCTGTAGAAACAGATATGCCTGACGTACAAGAGAACCCTGAAGAACAGGAAAAAACGGTTGAGGACACATCTTCAGCTGCACTGGCTTCAAGCGAGGAGACTTCAGCAGAGGAAGTAGAGGAAACAAAGACTACCGAATCAGATCCAAATGCCATCACCCTTTCATCGGACCAGACCCAGGAAATCTATGATGATATCTTTCTTTCCTATCAGGGCTACATGGTGACCAGCACTTATCCTGAGAGTTCAAAAAGCTATGTGGTAAATGCCGATAAGGGAAAAAAGCTATTGGTTCTTAGAATGGACCTGTATAACGGCTCTGACAGCAGCAAATCTGTGAACATGATTCCATTGAATCTAAACTTCCAGATACTTTTAAACGGTGAAAACCTGGGATACTCATCGGTGACTTTTTTACCTAACGATCTGTCATCCTATTCAGGTACCATTGAGCCCAGAGCTCACGAGAGCGTAGTTGTGCTTACTCAGATAGACGAAAAGGACGCAGGACATATAGATAGCCTTGGCATGATAGTTTCCATCAAGGGCCAAAGCCAGACTGTTAACTTAAGATAAGTTATGATAACCACCGATAGGTGTGCGGAATTATTTCTGCACACCTATTTTTATGTGCGCCTAGCGGCGCACGTTTCTAACGGGTTAAAGTCCCGAATCCGCCCGGTAGTGGGAAGGATATAGCCGAAGGCAAGGGTGTCCATCGTGAGGTGGAATCTGAAGGAAGCCGGATGTGAGGAACATACTAACTCACGGGCAAATCTCTGGTCTGACGAACAGAAATCTCATAAGAGGTCATGCATGAGGGTAAGACTGCATATCAAGCCGAAGCCCGATAACTACACGGAATCATGCATGATAGATGAGGCAGACGGATGGAGAGGAAGAAACGTGTGGTACCTAGGGAGGTCTGTGCGAAATGCTCTGAAAGGAGTAACCACTGTACAAGGAAACGAGGCGGTGCTGAACGCACAGAAGTCAGCAGAGGTCATAGTAGCCAAGAGGCGAAGGACCAAATCAATAGGAGTCTTGAGTATGACCGAGAAAGGAGGAATGACCATTTATGGCAGAAAACATTGAAAACAATGGCTGTTCGCAAAGAGATAATGCGGAACATGAAGGGTATGCGAAAGCGCGTAGGTCATTCAATCGGATATGGAAAGAAAGAGACAGTGCACAGCCGAAACTTTTAGAAGCGATACTGTATAAAGACAACTTTAACAGAGCGTACAAGAGAGTAAAGGCAAACAAGGGAGCGGCAGGAATTGATGGCATGACTATCGAAGAGGCACTTCCTTATCTCAAGGAACATCAACAGGAGCTAACCGACCGTATATTTCGTGGAAAGTACACTCCGTCGCCGGTCAGGCGAGTTGAGATCCCAAAACCAGATGGTGGTGTGCGTAAGCTTGGCATACCTACCGTGATAGACCGTACACTCCAGCAGGCAATAACCCAACAGTTAGTGCCTATCTATGAACCACTGTTTGCGGATGGAAGCTATGGTTACCGTCCAAACAGAGATGCAAAAGGAGCCATACTAAAGGTCAAAGAGTACGCAGAGCAAGGATACACATTTGCGGTGGTGCTTGATTTATCCAAGTATTTCGATACTCTGAACCACGAAATCCTTATAAATCTTCTCCGAAAGAATGTGAAGGACGAACGTGTGGTACAGCTCATAAAGCGCTATCTGAAAAGTGGAGTTATGGAAGACGGAGTGGTCATTGATACAGAGGAAGGTTCGCCCCAAGGTGGTAACCTATCGCCACTACTTGCGAACATCTACCTCAATGAGTTCGACCAAGAGTTTCTAAAGAGAGGTGTTCCCTGCATCAGATATGCGGATGACATAGTTCTCCTTGCCAAAAGCAAGCGGGCGTCGGAAAGACTCTTGGAAAGTAGTACGAGATATCTTGAAGAGAAACTAAAACTTACAGTTAACCGAGAGAAAAGCCGTACTGTAAGTGTGTTTGCAATCCGAAATTTTAAATTCCTTGGCTTTGCATTGGGAAGGAACGGAAGTGGCATATATGTCCGAGTTCATCCAAAGTCATGGAAGAAGTTTAAGTCCAAGCTGAAAGACTTATCTTCCCGTAAGTCTGTACAGTCCATCAAGCCAAGCCTAGAGAAAATCAAGGCATATGCTAGAGGGTGGCTTAACTATTATGGGATTGCCAGCATGAAGAACAACTTAGATGACATCAATGGATGGCTCTATCACAGAATACGCATGTGCATATGGATACAATGGAAATTGCCTAAGACTAAGAAGAGAAATCTGATTCGGATGGGTATACCAGAGTACTATGCACACATGGCGGCGAATTGCCGTAAAGGACATTGGTTCTGCTCCAACCTTTCTGCGGTGAAGCGAGCTATGTCAAAAGAAAGACTGATAAGCAGTGGCTTCTATGATTTAGCCACAGCCTATCAGTCTGTGCACGTCAACTATTGAAAGCGCCGTATACCGAACGGTACGTACGGTGTTGTGAGAGGACGGCGGTTAGCCACCGCCTCCTACTCTATTGCTTGACGAAGGAGATAATAGTGAATATAATGGTTACATGATGGTTAAACGCTTAACTAACTATCAACAGCAATTATAAGGAAAACGTGATGATTACTGGAAATAATTACAGGATAACTGTTTTAACCGACAGACTGATCAGACTTGAGTACAGTGAAAATGGTCAGTTTGTAGACCTGCCAACCCAGGTGGTTACAAACAGAGAATTTGATGAGGTGAGTTTTGAGACCTCAAGATCAGAAGAGGGAATCACCATTGACACAGGGAAACTTCTTCTTTTCTATGATGAAAAAGAGTTTTCCATGGCCGGGCTGTATATCCTTGTGAGAGAAACCGGACAGGAATGGCACTTCGGTGCTACCTACGGAAACTCAGACGATAATCTGTTTGGAACAGCCAGAACCTTGGATGGGGCAGACGGAGGACTATGGCTTGAGGAAGGTATTTTCGGGAAGAAGGGTTTTGCGGTACTTGATGACAGTGAGAGCGCCATTCTTTCTGAAGGTGAGTTTGTTCCAAGAAATTCCGAGGGGACAGATATTTATTTCTTCGGATATAACAGGGATTTCAGGCAGGGATTAAAAGACTATTTTGCCCTTACAGGATCAGTTCCAATGGTTCCCAGGAATGTATTCGGCAACTGGTGGAGCAGATACCATGCATACACGGAGGACAGCTACAATGAGCTTTTAGAGAAAATGGAAAAGGAGCAGATTCCTCTTTCCGTAGCTGTGATCGATATGGATTGGCATCTTACCCAGGTGGATCCAAAGTATGGCACAGGCTGGACAGGCTATACCTGGAACAAAGCTCTTTTCCCTGATTATAAGAGGTTCTTAAAGCATCTTAAGGAAAAGAAGCTGTCAGTAACACTTAATCTTCATCCGGCGGATGGCATAAGGGCCTTTGAGGATCAGTATGAGGCTGTGGCCAGGAGGCTTTCAGTGGATCCCACAAGTGAAGCACCCATAGAATTTGATTTTGCTGACAAGGTCTTCAGGGATGCATATTTCGACGAAGTGATCTATCCATTTGAGGATGACGGAGTTGGCTTTTGGTGGATAGACTGGCAACAGGGCACCAAGGCTGGAAAAAGCGACATTGATCCACTGTTTCTTTTAAACCATTATCACTATGAATATGGAAAAAGAGATGGGAAGAGATCTCTTATTTTCTCCAGATACTCAGGGCCTGGAAGCCACAGATATCCTGTGGGCTTTTCGGGAGATACTATATCCTCCTGGAAGAGTCTGGATTTTCAGCCTTATTTCACCTTCACGGCTTCCAATATCGGATACGGCTTTTGGAGCCACGATATTGGCGGACATATGATGGGTGATAAGAATGAGGAGAGGCTTATCAGGTGGATTCAGTTTGGTGTCTTTTCACCGGTAATGAGGCTCCACAGCAGCAACAGCCCCTTCTTTAACAAGGAGCCATGGAATGTTTCAGAGCCCTATCGCAGTGTGATGGGGAACTTCATGAGACTCAGGCACAGACTAATTCCATACATTTACACACAGAGCTACAAGTCACATAAAGAAGGACAGCTTCTTATTGAACCTATGTACTACAGGCACCCTGAGTGCGATACAGCCTTTGATATGAGGCAGGAGTACTACTTCGGCGACAACCTCATCGTTGGAGCCATTACATCCGAGTCGGATTCCATGCTTCGGATGAGCAGGGTTAACATGTATATTCCTAAGGGACGATTTTACGATATCTTTACCGGTTACATCTATCAGGGAGAGACCAGGGCTAATCTGTACAGAACGGTGGACAGCATCCCTGTTCTTTTACCGGAGGGAGGCATAGTTCCGCTATCTTTGGAGGATAAAGAAAACGGTACTGATAATCCTAAGAGCCTTAGAATCCTTATCGGAGCCGGAAAAAGCGGCAGCTTCGAGCTTTACGAGGATGACGGCTTTAGCATGGGCTATGAGGATGGACATTTTGTTAAGACGCTGATCAAGGCAGATTATGATGAGACGAACAATAATCTGGAAATCGTAATAAATCCTGCCACCGGAGACACTTCTCTTATTCCTAAGATGCGTTCTTATGAACTTGTTATCTACGGAGTGGGGGATGCACAGACAAATGCCGATAGCTCTTTTGACCAAAAGAAAAAGTGCCTCACGCTAAGACTGCCGGAAGCAGATGTAACTGTTGAGCGCAAAGTCAGCATCAAAGGGATATCTCTTGCTGAGAATTACATCGTTGAAAGAGTCTTTGAGGTCCTTGAGAGAAGCTGGTGCGATATTCTGGTTAAAGAAAAGATATATGACAGGATCAGACAGGAACAGGACAGGGATAAATTCCTTTCATGGCTCTCATCCCTGGATGTTTCAGAAATACTTAAGGATGCCATTTCCGAGGCATTCCTGTAATTTATTAAACGCTTAGTGCGCCCAGCAAAGGGCATGGCATTTAATGGGTGGAAATCCCATTTGGTAAGGTCTAGCCAACCACCAATAGCGACCTTGAACATGCGTTGGTAACAGCGTAGGTTAAGCGTAGGAAGTTAGGCGATAGGGTCATAAGGCATGTTAGCCCCGAAATAAATTAAGATGGTGTGCCGACGTAATTAAGCGATGCGGAAGGCAACACGCGTGCAATTGCTAATGGCGAAGATTGTCGCGACGCCACGGGGTTGAGAGTCAGCCATGTCGCACAATGGTGTCATGTCAACTGGGGAGAGCCTGTGACTTCCATATCAGGGCAAGTGTGAAGCCCCTAATGTATAAGTGGTATGCCCGACAACTCACGAAGGAGGGCAAATGAGTCATAGGCAGTCGGATGGCCGCATAGTACCGATGAAGGAGGGTAATGCCTCTGGAGGGAAGGCGAGAAAGGGCTATACCTCTAAGCCCTGCCATGCAAAGCTATATCTTTGAGGAAACATTATCCATACACAGAGGTGGAACAATAATGTTAACGAAATTGGAGAGAATATCGCAATTATCAAAAGAAAACCCTGAAATGGTCTTTACTTCCATTGGACATCTCATTGACAAGGAAATGTTAATGGAATGTCACAATAAGATGGAAAAGGATAAAGCCGTAGGAATCGACGGAGTAACAAAAGAGGAATACGGGAATAATCTTGATGAGAACCTTGATAGGCTAATAGCGAGTCTGAAGAAGAAATCATATAGGCCACAACCTGCAAAGAGAGTTGAGATACCAAAGGGAAATGGAAAGACCAGACCTTTAAGTATCTACTGTTATGAAGATAAGCTGGTACAAGAAGCGCTTAGGCGCATATTGGAAGCAGTCTTTGAACCTCATTTCTATGAGGAGATGATGGGATTCAGGAACGGCCGTAGCTGTCATATGGCACTAAGAAAACTAAATTCTATGATTGAGAAACAGAAGACAAACTATATACTTGACGCCGATATTAAAGGGTTCTTCGACCATATCGACCATAGATGGGCAGTCAAATTTGTAGAGTCAAGGATTAAAGACCCGAACGTTATACGACTGGTTAGGCGGATGCTGAAATCAGGGATAATAAAGGACTTTCAATATGAGGAAACAGAAGAAGGTAGTGGACAAGGGTCGGTCTGTTCACCTGTCATAGCAAATATATACATGCATTACGTATTTCTGTGGTGGTTTAATGATGTTGTTAAGCCACAGTTGAGAGGCTATGCAGGGGCGGTAGTTTATGCGGATGACTTTGTTGTATGCTTTCAGTACAAAGATGAAGCTGAACAATTCTACAAAAGGCTGAAACACAGAATGGAATACTTTGGACTGGAACTGGAAGAAAGCAAGAGTCGACTGATTGAATTCGGTAGATTTGCCGAAAGAGACAGGCGAAACAGAGGGCAGGGAAAACCTGAAACCTTCGACTTTCTGGGTTTTACACACTACTGTTCCAAGAGTCGGAACGGGAAGTTCAGGGTGAAGAGGAAGACTAGCAAGAAAAAGTTCACAAAGAAATGCAAAGAAGTCAATCGATGGTTGGCTGATATGAGAACCTTGCCGTTACAGGAAATTATTAAGAGAGTGAACAGCATGCTAGTTGGATATTTCCATTACTACGGGATCACTGACAACTCAAAGGCTATATCTGATTTTAAATATATAGTACGAAAGCTTCTGTTCAAGTGGCTTAACCGCAGAAGCCAGCGGCGAAGTTATAACTGGGGCCAGTTCAACGATATGTTGAGAGACTACCCCCTTGCAACGCCCAGAACGTACGTCAGTATCTATGAATGATGGTTGTTGAATAATTTACTTTGCAAGGAGCCGGATGCGAGAAAGACGCACGTCCGGTTCTGTAGAGGGATAAGGGGAGAAATCCCCTTATCTACTCGACCTAAGGAGACCTTGAACTAATGAATCTGAAGGACATTGCCAAGCTGGCAGGAGTCAGCGGAGCAACCGTATCAAACGTAATAAATGGAAATTACCAGAAGGTCTCTGACAAGACCAGGGCCAAGGTTGAGCGGATCATCAAGGAGTATGATTACAAGCCCAATGCCATGGCAAGGTCCCTTGTTAAGAAGGAGAGTAAGATCATTGGCCTTGTGGTGCCTTATGTGGGAGCAACTGAGGACTTTTTGGTTAACCCCTATAATGCCCATATCATAGCTGCTTTGGAAAACTATGTAAGAAGCAGAGATTACTATCTTATGCTCAGGTGCGTAGGTCGTACAGGAGATGTTATCCCTCTTTTGTCCTCCTGGAATGTGGATGGAGCCTTTTTCCTTGGTGTTTTGGAAAAAGAAGTATCTCAGATCCAGAATGCACTTGATGTTCCTGTGGTTTTTCTTGATACCTATGCTGAGAAGGAAAAGATCATGAACGTTGGACTTGATGATTACAGAGGTGGATTTCTTTCCGCCAGGTATCTTCTTGGCTGCGGCCATAAAAAGATAGCACTGGCTACCCCTGAATACAAGGAGTCCGGTGTTATCAAAGAGAGATTCAGAGGCTTTACGGACGCCCTTTCAGAAGCCGGTATTAAGCTTGATACCAAGGATATTTACAGGACGGATTCTATGTATTCCAGTGCGATTAAGGTCGGGCAGGACATAGCTCTTTCCGGCAAGGGGTACACAGCTGTTGCAACTATGTCTGATATCGTGGCCTTCGGTCTTATTGAAGGTATGAGACAGTGCGGCGTAAATGTTCCTGATGATATGTCCATTATTGGTTTTGATAACCTGCCTGAGAGTGAGTACTTTACACCAAAGCTTACTACCATTGGACAGAACTTTGGCGAGAAGGCCAGAGCAGCAGGAGATATGATGTTTGATCTGATCGATGGAAAGACTGACCTCAAAGAGGTTCACCTTACTGTTAAGGTGGTAGAGAGACAGTCTGTACGCACTATCAGGTAAATAAATCAAAATCGTGATAGTAAACAAGATTAGTTTCTGAGAATTGTTAATAACTAACGAAGATGATCGGAAACGACAAAATTACCTTGACGAAAGTCAAGGTATATTTTAAACTCTGTAGTAAAGCGTTTAACCAATATATGAATGAAAGATTTAGAAAAGCAAGTAAATAACAGGGTTTGCATAGCAGTAAACCGAAAAACGTAATTACTTTGGGAGGTAATGAAGATGAATTTCAAGAAGTTTATGACAAGATCAACCAGCATCGCACTGACAGCTCTTTTGCTTGCGGGATGCGGAGCATCAAATGGCGCAGATACAACCACATCACAGACTGATGCAGGTACAACAACTACAGCTACAGAGTCAGCAGCACCTGTTGAGACCCAGGACGTTACTCTTAAAATCTGGGTTCCTGAAGAGGAAGTAGATATCACAGATCAGATGGTACAGAACTTTGATGATGCACATGACGAGTTTAACATCACCTATGAGATCGCAGTAGTTGGTATCGATGAAGCTCCTCAGGCTCTTGAGACAGACGCAGAGACAGCAGCAGATATTTTCTACACACCAAGCGGCGGAGTAGCAGACCTGGCAGGAAAAGGACTCCTTCTTCCAATCACAAAGGATTTTGAGACAATTAAGGACGAACTTCCTGAGAGTGCCCTTACAGCAGTAACAATAGACGGACTCACATACGCAGTTCCTTTCTCACCAAATACTTTCTTCATGTATTACAACAAGGACTTCTATACAGAAGATGAAGTTAAGAGCCTTGATACTATGATGGCCAAGGACCTTGGAGATGGAAATTATAACTTCAGCACACAGGTAACAAACTCCTGGTATGCAGAGATGTTTTTCCTTGGAAACGGATGCACACTCTTCGGAGCTGATGGAACAGATCCAACAGAGTGCAGCTTTAATAACGAAAAGGGTGTTGAGGCAGGACAGTACATCCTTGATATGGTAAACAGCGGAAAGTACCTTGAGGATAAGGATGGAGTAGGTGGTTCAGCCTTCAAGGATGGAACTCTTGGAGCAGTTACCTCAGGAGCATGGAGTGCGCCTGAGTTCAGAGAAGCTCTTGGTGACAAGCTTGGAGCAGTAGCACTTCCTACAGCAAAAATTGGTGGAAGCGATGTTCAGCTTTCAAACTTCGTAGATTTCAAGACAATTACAGTTAAATCAAATACAGCTTACCCTCTTGCAGCACAGCAGCTTGCAGTATATCTGGCAAATCCTGAGAACAGCCTTACAAGATACAAGGAGCAGGGCGACGTTCCCGTACTTAAGTCACTTTCAGGAAGCCAGGAGATAGCTGGGGATATGGTAGCTATGGCTCTTAATGCTCAGGCATCAAAGGCTACAAACCAGCCAAGCATCCCTAAGATGGGCGACTACTGGGATCCTATGCAGGCTCTTGGAGAGGGCATCTACTTCGGCGACATCAACAGCGGAAACCTTCAGGCTCAGCTTGATGCTCTTGTAGACAGCATTACAGGTACCCTTACAAACTGATTGTTTTATAAGAATTAAGAGGTACAAAAAGTGAAAGAGTATAAAAACAGAAATATCATAACCATATTCACCAGGGGTGATATTTTCTCCAGACTTTCTTATATTTTCTGTGGTCTGGCGAATATAAGATATGGTCAGATCATCAAAGGTCTGTTGTTCTTTGCCCTTGAGCTTTCATACATCATTTTCATGGCAGTAAAGGGTGGGGGTCTTTTAGAAGACCTTACCACCCTGGGAACCAAGATGCAGGGAATGGAATTTAATGAAGCTCTTGGCATCTATGAGATGCAGCAGGGAGACAACTCAATGCTTATCCTCCTTTATGGAGTGGTGGCACTTGTAATTACCTTAATCTTTATAGCTATCTGGGCCTTCTCCATCTTTTCCGGTGAAGCAGCCAGAGTAAGAGCATCCCAGGGCAAAAGAAACAGAACCTTTATTGAGGACGTTAAGAGCCTTACAAATGAAAACATAAGATTCCTTCTTTTGTCAGTTCCTGTAATTGGCCTGCTGATCTTTACAGTAATGCCTCTGATCTACATGATCCTTATGGCATTTACCAATTACGATCAGGAACATCAGCCACCTGGAAATCTCTTTGGCTGGGTTGGAATGACTAACTTCGGTTCGCTCCTTGCAGCCGGTGACAGACTTTCCTCAACCTTCTGGCCTGTATTGGGATGGACCCTGGTGTGGGGCTTTTGCGCCACCTTCACATGCTACTTCGGTGGCATGATACTGGCCATGATAATCAATTCAAAGGGAATCAGATTCAAGAAATTCTGGAGAACTGTTTTTGTATTTACAATGGCAATCCCGGCTTTTATATCCCTCCGTGTGGTTGCCACCATGTTAGGGGAGAGAGGTATATTCAACGTTCTGCTTCAGCAGTGGGGATTTACCGGCTCACCTCTCCCCTTCCTTTCAAACGCAGCCTGGGCCAGATTCTCAGTGATTGCGGTGAATTTCTGGATCGGAGTTCCGGTTACCATGCTTATGGTCAGCGGAATCCTAATGAACATACCGGGAGAGCTCTATGAAAGTGCAAAGATTGACGGAGCAGGCCCTGTGACCATGTTCAGAAAGATAACCTTTCCTTATATGTGGTTTGTGACAACGCCATACCTGATCTCAAACCTCATAAGTAACTTTAATAACTTCAATACTATATTCTTCTTAACAGGTGGTGAGCCTCACACACTGGATTATTACAAGGGAGCAGGAAAGACCGACCTTCTTGTAACCTGGCTCTATAAGCTCACAAAAGACAGCAATGACTATAACCTTGCAGCTACTATCGGAATCATTATCTTCGTGATATCTGCAATGTTTACCATTATTTCTTTCTCAAGATCTAATGCAATAAAGAACGAGGAGGGCTTCCAATAATGAAAAAGACAGTTATTGGTCTGAATCTAAAATATCTGTACTACGCTTTCGGAGCAGCCCTGCTCTCATTTATAAGTATATTTTTGCCCTATATCAGTAGGGATGACCTTAGGATGAGTCTCTTTTCTTTTTCACTTGATGTTTTGGGAAAAGAGAATTCGATGCCCCTTAAGTTCATCATGATAATAGCCTGCGCATTGGCTGTGGTGAGTTTTGTATTTGGTATTTTTAGTCTTGTTAAGACGTCAAAGTCACTGGCATTTGTATGGCAAAGTATCCTTGCAGTTGAGACAGCTCTTTTCACCTTAATTATGTTTGTGACAAAGATGGTAGTAGAAGGAGCGGGATACGCAAATTCATTTCTTAATAAAGATCTTTCCGTTGGTTATTGGATAGGTCTCGTGGCAGCGTATACAGGACTTATATTCGTTATGAAAATGACCAAAACCAGTACCGGATATATAGCGCTGACTATTTTGGGAATCGTATGGATGTTTCCTATATTATGGATAGTACTTACGGCTTTACGTGCAGAACAGGGATATTATGTTGGATATTTCTTTCCTAAGAAACTGACCCTTGATAACTTCATAAGTCTCTTTAAAAACGACAGCGTAATTCCCTTTGCAAAATGGTGGCTCAACACCTTTATTGTTGCTATGTGCGCATGTGTGATCAATACACTGATAGTCCTTTCTGTATCCTTTGTACTTAGTAGGACAAGGTTTGCGGGAAGAAAAGCATTTATGAACATTCTTATGATAATCGGAATGTTCCCGGGGTTCATGTCTTTGATCGCGGTGTATAACATCTTAAAGGGCATCGGTCTTAATCAGTCTCTCCTTGCCCTCATAGTTGTAGGAGCAGCAGGAGCAGCCATGGGATACCATGTAAGCAAGGGTTTCTTTGATACTATCCCAAAAGCAATTGACGAGGCAGCAATCATAGATGGAGCATCAAGACTTCAGATATTTACCCATATAACTCTGCCTTTGTCCAAGTCCATAATTGTTTACACTGTACTGGGAAGCTTCCTTGCAACCTGGTCAGACTATATCTTCCCCAGCATGCTCTTTGGAGACAAGCAGAGTTCCTACACAGTAGCTGTAGGTCTCTATTGGCTCACTGACTTCAGAAGGATTGACAGGTACTATACCCAGTTTGCAGCAGGGGCAGTTATAGTGGCACTACCAATTGTCATTCTGTTTATCTGGCTTCAGAGGTTCTATGTGGAGGGACTTTCCGGATCAGTTAAAGGGTAATTTAGTATTTTTGAAAAGTTTTTTTGAAAATTTTTGCCATAAAAGGGGCTTGTTCGTATAAAGAAATATCGGGCAAGCCCCTATTTTACTGGGTTTATAATTTTTTTGAAAAATTTTGAAAAAAAGTGTTGACACTCATTTGGGGGAGTGATATAGTTATCTTCGTTGCGGCGCTGATGCAACAGACAAGCAGCCGCAAACGCAGTACTGGAGCGGATTTAGAGCTCCAAGCACCTTGACAAATAAACAGTAATGCAACCCTGAAAAATTCCAATAATAATGAGCAGGGCGAAAGATGAAATAAGCAGGTCGAGTAAGCTTGCTTAACGAGAACTGGTTATTTCAGATTTCATTTTGCGAATGCAAAAAGCTTGGGAATTACGAAGTAATTCGCAAGACCCTGATCAATATGAGAATGATTTCAGAATAAACAAACCAAAAGTAATAACGGACAGAACGAAAAGCTAGCAGTTTTAGTTCTGGCCTGGATGAACTATTCTAACGTGAGAGTTCGATCCTGGCTCAGGATGAACGCTGGCGGCGTGCCTAACACATGCAAGTCGAACGGAGATTTAACGCTGATGAAGCTTCGGCAGAATCTTGTTAAATCTTAGTGGCGGACGGGTGAGTAACGCGTGGGCAACCTGCCTCATACTGGGGGATAGCAGTTGGAAACGACTGATAATACCGCATAAGC
>NZ_JNLF01000003.1:2747500-2835411 GCF_000702965.1 Butyrivibrio sp. AE2032
AAAGAGAACCTGAAACCCTGTGCCTGCAAGCTGCGAAAGCCCCATACGTGGGTGATCGCGTACTTTTTGTAGAACGGTCCGGCGAGTTATGTATGGAGGCGAGGTTAAGTACTTAAGGTAAATAGCCGAAGGGAGACCGAGTCTGAACAGGGCGAATAGTCTTTATACATAGACCCGAAACCGGGTGATCTATCCATGGACAGGATGAAGCGGCCGTAAAAGGCTGTGGAGGTCCGAACACACATCCGTTGAAAAGGGTGGTGATGAGCTGTGGATAGGGGAGAAATTCCAATCGAACTCGGAGATAGCTGGTTCTCCCCGAAATAGCTTTAGGGCTAGCCCTGTAGCATTCCTTTTGGAGGTAGAGCACTGAATATCCGCGGGGGCTTCACCGCTTACCAAAGATTATCAAACTGCGAATGCCAATAAGGATAAGCACAGGAGTCAGACTGCACGAGATAAGTTGGGTAGTCAAAAGGGAAAGAGCCCAGATCCACGGCTAAGGTCCCAAAGTGCGTGTTAAGTGGAAAAGGATGTGGGATTTCATAGACAGCTAGGATGTTGGCTCAGAAGCAGCCACACATTCAAAGAGTGCGTAATAGCTCACTAGCCGAGAGGTCCTGCGCCGAAAATTACCGGGGCTGAAACACGACACCGAAGCCTGGGGATGGTATGTATCTACGGGTACATATGATCGGTAGGGGAGCATTCTAAGCGGCGTAGAAACCGTACCGAAAGGAGCGGCGGAGCGTTTAGAAGAGAGAATGCCGGAATGAGTAGCGAGATGGAGGTGAGAATCCTCCAGGCCGAATATCCAAGGATTCCAGGGTAAAGCTGATCTGCCCTGGGGAAGTCGGGACCTAAGGCGAGGCCGAAAGGCGTAGTCGATGGACAGCAGGTTGATATTCCTGCACTTATGTATATCAGAACTGTGGGGACGCAGGCAAAAGGGATGAGCCGGAAAAGGAAAATCCGGTCCCGCAAGGGGGAGCGAAGATTAGTAGCGAAGCATCAGATATGACTGCCAAGAAAAGCCACTATTGCGTATGCATAACCCGTACCGTAAACCGACACAGGTGGATGAGGAGAGAATCCTAAGGCCGACGGGAGAAGCATTGTTAAGGAACTCGGCAAAATGTCCCCGTAACTTCGGGATAAGGGGAGCCCACCTAAGACGTGGGCCGCAGAGAAGAGGCTCAAGCAACTGTTTAGCAAAAACACAGGTCTATGCGAAACCGAAAGGTGAAGTATATGGGCTGACGCCTGCCCGGTGCTGGAAGGTTAAGAGGAGAGGTTAGCGCAAGCGAAGCTTTGAATTTAAGCCCCAGTAAACGGCGGCCGTAACTATAACGGTCCTAAGGTAGCGAAATTCCTTGTCGGGTAAGTTCCGACCCGCACGAAAGGCGTAATGATTTGAGCACTGTCTCGGCAATGCACCCGGTGAAATTGAAGTACCAGTGAAGATGCTGGTTACCCGCGCCAGGACGGAAAGACCCCATGGAGCTTTACTCCAGGTTGATACTGGGAGCCGGTATTATATGTACAGGATAGGTGGGAGACTAAGAAGCTGTGACGTCAGTTGCAGTGGAGTCGCTGTTGGGATACCACCCTTATGATGCTGGTTTTCTAACCAAGGATCCTGAATCGGGTCCGGGGACAATGTCTGCCGGGGAGTTTGACTGGGGCGGTCGCCTCCGAAAGGGTATCGGAGGCGCTCAAAGGTTCCTTCAGAATGGACGGAAACCATTCGTAGAGTGCAAAGGCATAAGGGAGCCTGACTGTGACACCGACGGGTGGAACAGATACGAAAGTAGGACTTAGTGATCCGGTGGTATGAAAGTGGGATTGCCATCGCTCAACGGATAAAAGCTACCCTGGGGATAACAGGCTTATCACTCCCAAGAGTTCACATCGACGGAGTGGTTTGGCACCTCGATGTCGGCTCATCGCATCCTGGGGCTGTAGCAGGTCCCAAGGGTTGGGCTGTTCGCCCATTAAAGCGGTACGCGAGCTGGGTTCAGAACGTCGTGAGACAGTTCGGTCCCTATCCGGCGCGGGCGTAGGATATCTGAGAGGAGCTGTCCTTAGTACGAGAGGACCGGGATGGACGGACCGCTGGTGTATCAGCTGCATCGCCAGATGCATAAGGCTGGGTAGCCACGTCCGGAAGGGATAAACGCTGAAGGCATCTAAGCGTGAAGCCCCCCTCAAGATGAGATATCCCTGCTTCGGCAGTAAGACCCCTTGGAGAGTACGAGGTTAGATAGGCACAAGGTGTAAGCACGGCAACGTGTTCAGCTGATGTGTACTAATAGGTCGAGGGCTTATCCAAACTAGGAGAACTTGGTGAGGTATTACCGAACCTAGTTCGAGTGTTGTTCTGGCGAGTGCTTTTAGCACGAGAGCAGAACTTCATTGTTAGCATGATAGGAACTAAAGATTTTCGAGATTTCAGTGTTCGGTTTTGAAGATACAATTATAAAAAACTTATAAATGAATTCTAAAAAGACGGTCAACTGCCCGTCTTTTTTGTTTTTTTATATTTATTTTCAGAAAACTATGCTATACTAAAAAAGGATATTCAAAAGATTTTCAATCGGTTTTGTGTTAGTTTTTTCTTTTTTGATCGTGTCACTTACTTTATTTTTTCGCGCGAGGTAGAAGAATGGAATCAAAAATCCTGCTTGAAAGTGGTAACAACGAACTTGAAGTCCTTGAGTTTAAGATTGATGATCATTGCTATGGCATCAATGTAGCGAAGATCAAAGAGATCATTGTGTATCAGGAGGTTACTCCGGTACCTAATGCTCACCCCAGTATCGAAGGCATCTTTATGCCACGTGATACTATGATAACTGCAATTGACCTTAGAAATTGCTTACAGCGTGGAGCTTCTAAGGCTGGCGGACTTTTCATTATCACCAATTTCAACAAGTTGGATATTGCATTCCATGTTGATTCGGTTGTTGGTATCCATAGAGTTTCCTGGGCTGATATCATTAAGCCTAATGCCACAATTTCAAAGGCAGAGGAGAGTATCTCTACAGGTATCATCAAGTTTGAGAATCAGCTTATTATCATTCTTGACTTCGAGAAGATCGTATCTGATATCAATCCTAATACAGGTCTTAATATGGACGCTCTTGGTGACATTGGTTCTCGTCCAAGAAATGAGGTTCCTATTGTTCTTGCAGAGGATTCACAGCTCCTTAACAAGCTGATTGTAGATTCTCTTAACAAGGCAGGATATAATAATGTAAGACACTTTGAAAATGGTAAGCTTGCATACGATTATATCAAGGCATGTAAGGACAGAAATGAGCTTGATAAGATCAAATGTATCATCACCGATATTGAGATGCCTATCATGGATGGTCACAGGCTCACAAAGCTCATCAAGAGTGATGATGCTACTAAGGACATACCTCTTATCATTTTCTCATCTCTTGTTAACGAAGAAATGAGAAGAAAGGGAGAATCCCTTGGAGCAGACAGACAGTTATCAAAGCCAGAGATTGGTAATCTTGTTTCTGTGATAGATGAACTGGTTAATGCATCTGATGCAGGTTAATACTAACTGACTAAGACTCCCTTTGCTCTCAGTTATGAAACACGTTTTCAATGACTGTCGGTGAGGGGAGTATTTTATTAGACTGGAATTAGAGGAGAATGGAAAAAAGATTATCAGAGTATATCAGTGGTTGTGATCTGATCATTGTTGGGATTGGAAACGAGTGGAACTGGATAAGGTCAGGGATAAATGGGGATGAAAGATATAGCGACCTGATCCAGTATTGTCGCAGAGAGGGCAATGAGTGGCTGCTTCCTGTGGTTGAATTTGAATATGCCTATTACAACAATGACGAGACTATTGATAAGGCATATAAAGCCCTTCGCACCCTTATTGGGGAAAAGAGATATTTCCTTATTTCTGAACTTTTCCTTCAGGATGCGCTTTTAAATGGTTTTGAGGAGAAATCTTCTGTTTATCCCTGTGGAACCTATAGATTTCTTCAGACAATGGACGCTGCAGATCCTTTGATGGAAGCACCTAAAGTCCGGGACTTCATGGATCTGATAGATAAAGTTCATGAGATTGTTACTAAGAAAAATGGCCATTTGGAGGAAGGTGAGAGATTAAATAAACCTTATTTTAATGGAAAAGAGCTTTACCTTAACCAAAAGAGGCTGGAATATAGTAATATTAAATATAACGAGAGTGCATATCTGCCCAATTGGGATATGTACATGAAATATCTGACTGGTACTGTAGGAAGCAATCTGCTTTTGCTTGAGCTGGGGGTCTCATTGGATTATCCTACCGTTATCAGATGGCCTTTTGAGAAGGTTGCGTTTATCAATCAGAAAGCGCATCTTGTCAGAGTTCACGAAAAGCTCTATCAGCATACCCCTGAGATAAAAGATAAGACTGATTCAATTAAAATGAATTCAGTTGATTATATTTTGCAGGAGAGTGAAGGTCTATGAAGTCAAACGACGAAGAATACCTGGACAGCCTTCTAAATTCCGCTCAGCAATCAAATAATAGTAATCCTAAGTCTGCACTTAGCAGAATGTCAGGTAAGAAGTCCTCTGGTTCCGAAATGGGAAATGGATCAGGGGATCTTGGTGCGCTTGTAGATAATTCAAATGGAAATGAGGATCTAAGGGAGATTGGTAGTCTTCTCGACAGGCTGGATCAGGGAGTCATGGTAGATGAGAGAATGGCCGACCTTCTTGATGATATTGAGAGCCCTTCAGAATCCGGAATTCCTAAGTTTACTGTTGGTGATGCTCCAAGTATAAATGATGTACGTGATCCTGAAGAAATAGCTCTTGATGAAGCAATTGCAGATGCAGAGCGCCTTGATGCAGAAATACGAAGTGGGAAATTTAACGCTTCTCCGGTAGAAGAACCTGCCCCCCAGCAGGAACCTGAACCTGTTCCCACACCATCTCCTATAGTTGACCTTGAGGAGGGGGACGACGCTCTTTTAGAAATGGCTCCGGAGGTTTCGCTTCCGGAGGATAGTGGTATTGCTTTGGATAATAAGCAGGACTCTGATGCTGATCAGACACCTGAAGAGATTCTTACAGATCTTTTAGATGACATGCCTGATAACAATCTCACGGCCCCTGCTGAGGAGTCGGTGCAGGAAAGTCTTAGCGATGTTCTTGATAATATCAAGGAAGAAGAGGTTTCGCTGGAAGATCTGGAAGCAGCAATGGATATGGCTCTTGGCGAAGATGAAATACCAAAGGAAGCTCCGGCACCCAAGGAGAGCATCCTGGATATTCCTGAGGATAGTGTACCTGAAATACCAATAGAGAGTGATCCAGAACCACTTGAAGAAAGTGTGCCTGAAATTCCCATAGAGAGTGAACCTGAAGAACCTGCTCAAAGTGAGGAACCAAGTGCTCCTGAAAGTGGAGAAGACGGTCTGAATCTGGATGATCTGTCACTGGATGACATGAATCTGGATGATTTGGCTAAAGAGGCCGGTCTTGATGAAATGATTGATGAAGCTGCTCCGGAAGAACAGGCACCTTCGGAACCAACAGGTTTAGATGATCTTATGTCCGGCGAAGCACTTATGGAGGAACCTTCAGAAGCCCCTGCAGAAGAGACTCAGGAGTCAGCTACCTCTGATGTGTCTTTGGATTCTTTATCAGAGGATGACTTTAATCTTGATGCTTTAGAGGCCAGCCTTGATAATCTTTTGGGTGGTGAAGAGGGGGACAATACTGCTACTGAGGGAGAAGTTGCAGCTCTCGCAGATATAGCCCAGGAAAATGCCAACGCAGCAAGTGAGGAGGGCGCTGGAGATGATGTCTCCATGCAGGATCTGGATGCCCTCATGAACAGCCTGGCTAATGATGAAATAGAGGATCTGGAAAGTACTGCTAAACAGGATGAAGAGTCCGGACATCCTCAGGAAGAGGAGATTCCTAAAGAGGATATTTTAGGTGCTCTTACCGAAGATGGCTTTGGAGATCTGGGAGAGGGAGAACCATCCCTTGATGAACTGGCATCCATACCTGACAGAAGTTCAGGTGGAGGCTCCGGAGGAGGCGGAGGAGGCTCTGAATCCGAAGGAAAAGATGGCAAGAAAAAGAAGGAGAAGAAGGAAGGCTTCTTTGCAAGACTCCTCAAGGCTCTTACAAGGGAAGATGAAGAGACTGATGGTGAAGGGCTTGCAAGCCTGACTGACGAGAACCAGCAGGTTCTTAATGAGCTCGGCGAAGACGGAGGCAAAAAGAGCAAGAAAAAGAAAGAGAAGAAGGAAAAGAAGCCTAAGAAAGAAAAGCCAAAGAAGGAAAAGAAGCCGAAGGAGAAGAAACCTCCAAAGCCCAAGAAGGAGAAAAAGCCAAAGCCTCCTAAGAATCCGGGAGTTCCGGAAAAGGCCATCTCTCCTAAGAAGGTTGCTTTAGCATTCCTGTTCGCAGCCAGCCTTGGAATTTTGGTGTGTATACCTGCCTTTGCACTTCCTGATAAGATTGCCAGCAATAGAGCCAAAACAGCTCATACTCATAAGGAATATACGACAGCGTATAAGATGCTTTATGGCAAAGATATGACTGAGGAAGAGAGCGTTATCTATGAGCAGTCAAGAGTTCTTGCCTGGTCCCAGAGATATCTGGATGGCTATGAGAACTATACAGCCATGAACATGAAGGAAGAAGCCCTGGATATGCTTCTTATGGCTATGCGCAACCGTGATGATCTTCTTGAGGAAGCTGCAAAGTATAGTGTTGAAAATGAAGTTCAGGACGTGTATGCTAGTATAGAATTGTTGCTTTCAGAGAGTTATGGGCTTTCAGCTGAGGATGTGGCTGAGATCAACTCCATTAAGAAAGATAGAGACTATACTATCAGGCTCATGGAGATTGTCGGAACAATCGAATCATAACTGCTTTGAAGCATCTACACTTTTGAAAGGAGCAGATGCGCAGTGGTTACGATAATAGACTATGATGCCGGCAATATTAAGAGCGTTGAGAAGGCTTTTGATTATCTTGGAGCTTCAGTAGTGGTTTCAAGAGATCCTGAGGATATCTACAGAGGGGATCACGTGGTACTTCCCGGAGTAGGTGCCTTTGGTGATGCCATGAACCGTATCAGGGAATACGGCCTTGAAGACGTAATAAAAGAAGTAATAAAAAAGGAAGTACCTTTTTTGGGAATATGCCTGGGTCAGCAACTGTTATTTGATTTCAGTGAGGAATCAGATAAAGTGGCTGGTCTGGGCATTTTGCGTGGTGGAATACTTCAGATGCCGTCAAAAGATGAGGCGGGAAATCAGTACAAGATCCCTCAGATTGGTTGGAACAATCTGACTTTTCCCAATAAAGGACGGCTTTTTAAGGGCATAGATGAAGGAGCTTATGTTTATTTTGTTCATTCATATTATCTTAAGGCCGAGGATAGGAGCATAGTAACAGCTACTACAGATTATTCCGTAAAGGTTGATGCTTCTGTGGAGAGCGGAAATGTGTTTGCATGTCAGTTCCATCCTGAAAAAAGTGCAGATGTAGGTATGCAGATTCTCAAAAACTTCCTGGAGGTATAAGAATAGATGCTCACAAAAAGAATCATTCCCTGCCTTGATGTTAATAATGGCAGGGTAGTTAAGGGGATAAATTTCGTTAATCTGCAAGATGCAGGAGATCCGGTGGCTGTAGGAGAGGCCTACTCCAAGGCAGGAGCTGATGAGCTGGTTTTCCTTGATATCACAGCTTCTAATGAGAGGCGTGCTACTGTGGCTGATATGGTCCGGGAGGTTGCCAAAAAGGTCTTTATTCCATTTACCGTAGGCGGCGGAATAAGGACTGTTGATGACGTAAGGGCGATCCTTAGAGAAGGCGCAGACAAAGTTTCTGTGAATTCTGCTGCAATAGACAGACCTGAGCTGATTGCCGAGGCTGCGGATAAATTTGGAAGCCAGTGCGTGGTTCTTGCCATAGATGCCAAGAGAAGGGAAGATGGCAGCGGCTGGAACATCTACAAACACGGCGGAAGAATTGATATGGGCATTGATGCCGTAGAGTGGGCTAAAAGAGCTGTGGACCTGGGAGCAGGAGAAATTCTTTTGACCAGTATGGACTGCGATGGCACCAAGGCAGGATATGATCTTGAGCTCACCAAAGCAGTTGCCAGAGCAGTTCCTGTGCCGGTTATTGCTTCAGGCGGAGCTGGAACATTAGAGCACTTCTATGATGCACTTACAGAGGGAGAAGCAGACGCAGCACTGGCAGCATCTCTTTTCCATTATAAAGAGCTTGAGATCAATCAGGTAAAAGAGTATCTGAAGGGGAGAGGAGTTCCGGTCAGATGGGCATGATTACAGGTGACTGGCTTGAAGCTGTAGGAGAGGAATTTAAAAAGCCCTACTACAGGAATTTATACCAGTTTGTTAAAGATGAATACAGTACACAGGTGGTTTATCCTCCTTCAGAGGATATTTTCAATGCAATGCATTATACACCTCTCAAGGAGGTTAAGGTGCTGATCCTGGGGCAGGATCCATACCACGAGCCGGGACAGGCCCATGGTTTGTCATTCTCTGTGCTTCCTGGAAAAGCTGACACACCACCTTCTTTGGTAAACATATATAAGGAACTAAGTGATGACCTTGGATGCTACATTCCAAATAACGGGTATTTGAAAAAATGGGCCGATCAGGGAGTGCTTCTTTTAAATACTGTTCTGACTGTAAGGGCACATGCAGCCAATTCCCATCAGGGAAAAGGTTGGGAGCAGTTTACCGATGCGATAATAAAGGCTCTTAATGAGCAGGACAGGCCCATTGTCTATATGCTGTGGGGAAGACCTGCCCAGATGAAGAAGGCTATGCTGAATAATCCAAAGCAGCTTGTACTGACAGCACCGCACCCAAGTCCGCTTTCAGCCTACAGGGGCTTCTTTGGCTGCAAGCATTTTAGTAAGTGCAATGAATTTCTTGAATCTCAGGGCATAAAACCTATAGATTGGCAGATTGATAATATTTAACTCTTGCATATTGATACACCAACGTGTTAAAGTGTTACATAAGTTTTATGGATCAGGAGGAATATTATGAAAAAACCGTTTGTCACCAAGGCGCAGGTAGAGGAAATAGCTAAGAACTATCCCACGCCTTTTTATATCTATGATGAAAAAGGGATCATCGAAAACGCTAAGGCTGTTCACGAAGCTTTTGCCTGGAACAAGGGCTTTAAGGAGTATTTCGCTGTAAAGGCCACTCCCAATCCCAGGCTTATGGAAATCCTTATGAACGAGGGCTGTGGATTTGACTGCTCATCAGCCACAGAGCTTATGCTTTCCAGTGCTGTTGGTGCAAAGGGTAGTGATATCATGTTTTCTTCAAATGATACTCCTGCCAGTGAATTTGTTTATGCTGATAAGATCGGGGCTATCATCAATCTCGATGATTTTACCCATATAGACTTTCTTGAGAAGACTATAGGAAAGATCCCTGAGGTTATTTCCTGCAGATATAATCCCGGTGGAGTGTTCAAGATGAGCAATGGCATCATGGACAATCCCGGGGATTCCAAGTACGGTATGACCAAGGATCAGCTCTTTGAGGCTTATAAGATCCTTAAGTCAAAGGGAGCTAAGAAATTTGGTATACACGCCTTTTTGGCAAGTAATACTGTTTCTAATGATTATTATCCAACTCTGGCAGGTCAGCTTTTTGAGCTTGCTGTGGAGCTGGAAAAAGAGACTGGAGCGGATATTGCATTCATCAATCTTTCTGGCGGAGTAGGAATCCCTTATCGTCCTGATCAGACAGGCAATGATATCTATGCCATAGGAAAGGGTGTGGAGGAGCAGTACAACAGGGTACTTGTTCCTGCCGGTATGGGCGATGTAGCTATTTATACTGAGATGGGGCGTTTCATGATGGCGCCTTATGGAGCACTTGTGACCAAGGCTATCCATGAAAAGCACATCTATAAGGAGTACATTGGTGTTGATGCATGCGCAGTAAATCTTATGAGACCTGCAATGTATGGCGCATATCACCATATCACTGTTTTGGGAAAAGAGGATGCTCCTTTAGATCACGTTTATGACGTAACAGGTTCACTTTGTGAGAACAACGATAAATTTGCTATTGAGAGGCCCCTCCCCAAGATCGATAAGGGGGATTATCTCTTTATTCATGATGCCGGAGCTCATGGCTTTGCTATGGGTTACAACTACAACGGAAAGCTTAAGAGCGCAGAGCTGCTCCTTAAGAAGGATGGAAGTGTAGAACTCATCAGGCGTGCAGAGACTGCAAGGGATTACTTTGCAACCTTTGACAGCTGTGACATTTATTCTAAGTTAACAGAAATAATGGACAGTGAGAATTGTTAAAGGGGAACAGTCATGATGGACGAGCAGATTCTGGAATTTACGCAGTATCTTCAGAGCATTAAGAATACCTCAGAGAACACAGTTTTATCCTATAAAAGAGATCTCATGAGAATGATGGCTTTCATGGAAGAAAGGGGCATCAGGGATGTTAGGGATATTACAGAGGACAGGCTTTTAGATTATGCCGCCAGTTTGAGGGAGGAACAGTTTGCTCCTTCTTCCATTACCAGGCACAATACCTCAATAAAGGCTTTTTTCCGCTATATGCTTGAAAATGGTAATATTGAGGAAAATCCAGCTGAGAAACTAAAGAGTCCAAAGATTGAAAAGACTGAGCCCAGGGTGCTTTCTACTGTGGAAATAGAGAATCTGCTTTCACAGCGCTTTACAGATGATGCCAAGGGCAAAAGAGATAAGGCAATACTTGAGCTTATGTATGCCACAGGACTTAAGACCTCAGAGATGATCTCGCTTAAGCTTTCAAACATAGATCTGAGTATAGGCTGTATCAGGCTTAAGGGAACAGCAAAGAATGGCAAAGACAGACTGATTCCCTATGGAAAGAAGGCAAAAGAGGCGCTTTCTGCATATCTGCTTGATGCTAGGGCGCAGCTTCTTGATGGGGCAGAGGATGACGAAACAGTATTCCTGAACTGTTCAGGAGTTCCAATGAGTCGCCAGGGTCTATGGAAGCTTATTAAGACCTACGTTAAGAAAGCCGGAGTTAAATCTGACATTACTCCGTTTACTCTGCGTCACTCCTTTGCGGTTCATCTGGTGGACAATGGGGCGGATGTTTCCTCAGTTCAGGAGCTGATGGGGTATTCGGATAGTAACACGATTTCGCGCTACATAAAGAAGAGAGATAAAGTAAAAGACCCATATCAGTGGGCAAGAGTAAGGAACTAAAAAAATGGCAGCGGATTACTTGGTACTCCGTTGCCATTTTCTATGTGTGAATTATGCCATTTCGGCAATTTCCAGAAGAAGCTTTTCTGTGTCATCCCAGCCAAGGCAAGGATCTGTTATGGATTTACCATATACGCCTTCGCCGATCTTCTGGCAACCTTCCTCAATGTAACTTTCAATCATTACACCCTTTACAAGACTCTTGATATCAGGATTAAGGCTTCTTGAATGAAGCACCTCTTTTACAATACGGATCTGCTCCTTGAATTGCTTGTTGGAGTTGTTATGGTTGGCATCAATGATGGCTGCAGGATTGATAATCTCTCTTTGCTGGTAGAGCTTTAAGAGGAGACTTAAATCCTCGTAGTGGTAGTTAGGGATAGACTGACCATGTTTTGTATTAGAACCTCTCAGAACACAGTGAGCAAGAGGATTTCCGTTGGTATTAACTTCGTAGCCTCTGTATACGAAGGTGTGAGGCTGTTGAGCTGCATAAACAGAGTTGAGCATTACACTTAAGGTTCCGCTGGTAGGGTTCTTCATACCTGCAGGAACGTCAAAACCGCTGGCTGTCATACGATGCTCCTGGTCCTCAACGGAACGGGCTCCGATTGCCACGTAGGAGAGGATATCTGCTACATAACCCCAGTTCTCGGGATAAAGCATCTCATCTGCTGCAGTAAGACCTGATTCCTCGATGGCTTTGATCTGCATATGTCTCATGGCAATAAGACCTGCTCTGAAGTCAGTCTTTCCCTCCGGATCAGGCTGGGAGGTGATTCCCTTGTAGCCTTCACCTGTTGTTCGAGGCTTATTGGTATAGATCCTGGGGATAAGGATAAGTCTGTCATTTACCCTTTCGTTAAGCTTTCCAAGACGGGATACGTAGTCGCATACAGCGTCCTCATTATCGGCAGAGCAGGGACCTACGATTACCAGGAACTTGTCGCTCTTTCCTGTGAAGACATCAGTGATCATGGCATCTCTTTCTTTTTTTAGAGCTGTGAGTTCCTTACTTAATGGAAACTCGAACCTGATCTCATCCGGTGTTGGGAGTTTTTGTATATATTCAAAAGACATTATTACGACCTCCAAAAATGATTCGTGTTTCACTATAACACTTTAAACTGGAAAAGTAAAGCGCATTTTACAAAGAAGTCATGCGTATTTCCTCTTTGGTTAATCCATATAATCCTGCAATCTTGCTCTCAAGTCGAAGCTGTATCTCCTCAAAATCAGAAACTTGTGCAGTAGCAGCATATCCATTATTTGAAAATGCTTTTTGTTCAGCTGCCATTCTGGATATGCTTAGAGCCAGTTCTTCAATCTCTTTTCTGATATTTGGCTCACATTCTGCTAGTGGAAGGTCCTCTAAATAGGAGCGGAGCACCTTCATATTACGAAAGCTCTTTTTATAGTAGAAACTAAGTACCTTTGAGTTTAAAAGAGCCATGATGTAAGCTGTGGAATATCCCTCAACATGGGGAATTATGATATTTGCACTGTTAAGGGACAGTGTTTGGTTACTGTCCAGTGCCACGATAGGTTCATCGGCAATGAAGCGGTAAAAGAGCTTTTCGCCAGCCCTGTACATCTGCGTTGGTGCGCATTGCTGGAAAGATCCGGGCTTAAACTGCACAAAATTTGTGGCCTGTCTGATGCAGTATTTTTCAATGTCTTTACCCTTCAGAATAGGCTCGAAGCCCTTATCTGGTGTGCTTTTTAAGAGAGTGCTATTGGATCCTGTGACAATGCCAAGAGCAAAGTCTGCGTTATCCTTTAGGGTAAAGTGTGGAGCGCTGCGTATCTTCTTTAAAAGAGCATATTCTGCATCATCGCAAAGTATGTGGAAGCTGTCCGGAGTAATTCTGTCAGGGCTTGAGGTGAAGTTTGTTATGACAGTTAACTGTGAACTGCTACTTGTATCTATTATTTTTCCTGCCTTATCACTGGCGTAAGATAATCCATGTTTTTCTTTACTGTCTGCTGGAAGTCTACGCTTCATCTGCTCAAAAGATACCGTTATATTAGGTCCTTCTACGGGCGTTGTCGTATCAGATCCTCGTAAGTGGTGAAGTTCCATACTTGTAGAATGGGGCTTTTCGCTTTTGACGGAGTGTCTTATTAATTTCAAGATCACGCTTGGGCACTGGACTTTATCAAAGACTTCGTCCAGATATACAAGAGAGGAAACGGAGGCCTTCTCAAGCATGAAGTTCCTAATTTCTCTGTGCATATCTGCTCCCAGGATAGTCTCTGGAAGAAGGAAAGATAACAATCCGCCTTCATTCAGGCTTTCAGTTGCTTTCTCAACAAAAAGAGAGAAGGACTCAGGCATCTTGCTGCCTTGATAGGAGTTGTAGTTTTGATGTATCAAGGCAATTTCATCCTTGGTATACACATAGCCCCAGGGTGGATTCCCAAGTATTACATCAAAACAGTGCCTGTTCGAGCTAGACTCGAGCGCAGAATCTGTTAAAGCCCTTGTGTGTTCATTCATCAGCAGTGAACCTGCTGTATGTTCATCGGTAAGCAGTTTATTTGCTGCAAGCTCATCTTTCAGGTGATTATTGTCTATATTTTCGGTTGTTAGCAGAAAATCCCTGCATTTAATGTTGTACGCTATAGTCTCAAGCTCCGTTTGGCTGGAAATAGCGTACTTCAGGGCAAGGTTTATCCTTGCGATAAAGACAGCGGTCTCATCGATGTCGTAGCCATAAACATGCGTGAGTGGAATATAATCAGGAAGTCTGATGAGGAAATTCCCGGTTCCGCAGGCAGGATCACAGTATGTACGCAGGGAATATTCTGTTCCGTAGGTGGGGGCACAGTATTTGGCTCCAGAAAAGGGAGTTGGGATATCCTTGCAGTCTGTGGCCTCAAAGGTGGAATCAGGATTAGTCTTATAGCTTATAATCTCTGATATCAGTCTGTCCACCACGAAATAAGGAGTGTAGTAGGCTCCGGTGTTTTTCTTGTCCCTAAGTCCCCTTAGAGAAAGGTATAACATCCCAAGAAGATCTTCGCCATAAATATAATCAAAAGTTCCGGCCAGTTCTTTTATCTGCTCTGAAAAGTCAAAGGGCTCAAGGAGTTGCCTGGATATTTCGCCGGGAACCTTACGAAGGCCTAAAAGCTCTTTTGCTACAGTTCCGATAACTGCAGGAATCAGAGAATCTTTAGAGAGGCCAAGAGCTGCAACGCTCTCCAAAAGCTCTTTTGCCAAAGGATAATTTGGAGAAGTGGACGAAATATATGATTTGGGTATGAAATGGCCATTAAGTCTTGTCTTGTTGCGACGACTCTTTAGTAGGCCTGAGTTCTCCAGTGACTGATGGAGGGCCAGGATATCTTTTTCCAAAAAACAAAGGGGGGAAGTAGAGAAAACGTTGATTTTACCGAGCTTTGCCCAGTTTCTTACTGTGGCCTCTGAAATTCCAAGAAGTTCTCCCACCTGACGGGGGCGAAGAATTCTGTCATTACTATTAAGTTTCCTCTTGTTAACAGCTGCTTTTTTCATAAGATTATTTTCCTTGTTGACAGGGGATTTTGCAAGTGCAATACATCTAATATTGGTGTATAATTCTTAGGTTTGAAAAAATAAGTGCCGGGGAACAGGTAAGGAATAAAAATGAGCAATATCGACAATAATTCAGGAAATAGATTTTTAGTAGGATTGGCGATGGCTGGCATCGTCATTGTGTCTTTAATAGGTGGATTTAAGTTCGCTACCAGAAATGAAAAGGTGGATCAGAAATTCAACGAAGTGGGCACCAAGGCGGCAGATTACGCCAATGAGACATGGGGGATCAAGGCTCCTGAGATAGATATCAAGCTTCCGGAGGTGGATCTGAATCTTCCAATCCGTGAGGATAACGAGAACAATGAAGAGGATGTGGACGAGGCAATTCGGAAGGATGCAAACTTTGCCTACACCATTCCTGAAAAGAGAAGCTATGATGGTCCAAAGGTATATGCGGTTGATAAGTATCTTTATAACTCAGAAGGCAAGGTGGACGATGAATTTGCAGAAAACGCAACCTATGCACTGCATTTTTCTGCTAATGTGGACCGCTCTGCAGGGGTTCTTCGTACCGACGACCAGAAGCTCTACTATGTCACAGGGGATCTGGAAAAGGAACTAATAGCTGAAAATGTATATGAGGCGGGAATGTGCTTTGATGGGGGATATTTTTACTATCTCATGGCAAATAAAGATAATTCCCTTTACGTGTACAATGTTGAAACCAAAGAGGCAACCAAGATGGATGGCGGAGTTGTAGGGGATGTGGCTATTTCGCCCAATGGAAAGACTCTTGCATATAAGTATTACAGCTCAAATTGGAGCGGAGTTGTCATAAAGTCGATTGATGGACAGGTACTGGGCACTATAGAAGATGATTTTTACCTTCATGCTGTGGCGGTTCCCAATGATGGAAGTGCATTGTTCTATTACACCTATAGTAATCAGGACGGAAAGGAAGGCGTCTTCTGCCACACAGCTGACGGAGAGAAGCAGCTTTCCGATGAATATCTGTACAGAGCGTATTTTGACAGAGAGTGCAAGCAGATGGTCTTCGACAGCGATGAAAAGACCTGTTATTTCAAGGTTGGGGATAAAAAGCCCAGAAAGCTTCGAAGCAGCAGTTTCTATTATTATTCCGTTTGTAATGCTGCGTACACCAACATTGACGAATATGATTATTACCACATCATAGACACAGATTCTCTGGCTAATAGCCTGATGCTGTCCAATTATCAAAGTATCTTTTGCCTATACGGAAATGATCCTCAGCTTGTAAAATTTGAGACAACCGGCGGAGAATATATGTATATTACAGAGGATGGTCCAACGGCCGTTATCAAGGAATACAACCCGGCCAGTCTAAAAAAGGTAAGCTATGATGGAAAAGATATTACTACGGAAGATTACATGACCGGCCTCTTTTCTGTGGGCGCTTTCACCCTTGATAAGGAGCTTACACAGGCCTGGGCATCAGACTACAGAAATAAAGCCCTCATGTACCAGAATGGCGAGGGAACTCCTGTGAAGGTTGCTGACATTGAACAAAATGTTAACTTTATGGCATGGAATCCTGTAGATAATAAGTGTTATTATGTATGTGATGGTGTTTTAAATCGTGTAGGTGACAGTGCAGACTCTGTTGAATTTCTTCGTGATGATGTAAAGAGTCTGTCAGCCACAGGCGAGGACCGTTCAGTTCTGAAGATCAGGACTAATGATGATAAGTACTTCCTGATCCTTGGTGATTATTACTTCGAGGTTCAATATTAAGGAGCAGCATGAAAAAGCCCTACGGTGGCATAACTAACGTATCTAAATATTTGCTGGAACAGTACGGTGAAAAGGGTGTTCTGGTAAAACGGGGCAGATCTATCCTGATGAATCAGCAGTCCATGGCTGAGATCAGTGGCCGCGTAACCAGAAACTGCTCTGTTGTGGCTGTCACAAGAGTCATGGATTATTACAGACGGGTGAATAAGCTGCAGCAGATTCCTGAGGACATCCATGTGCTGTACAGGATGGTTGAAGAAGTGGCAGAGGCCTACGGTTACACGGATAAGAGGGGCACTATGCCCTTTTTTATTTCCGGAATCACCAGAGAGGCTTTCAAACAGTATGGTATCAAGGCCAGATGCCGCGGTGTTTATATTTGGAGCTTTGAGAAGCACGTGGTAAAAGAGATTGCTGCCGGACGCCCGGTGATAATGAACATCGCTAGGGGCTTTTATAAAGACCACACTATTGTGGTTGCCGGTTACAGCATTTGGAAGGTGGGAGATAAGCTCTATCCCATGCTAAGAGTAATTGACGGATGGAAGAGTGGCATCCATTACATAGACTATGAGGCCTTTGCAAAAGACATATCCCAGTCCGTATTCGGTTCCTTTAATACTACGAGGCTTTAAGCTGAGGTTTTTCGATGAAAAGAAATTTTGGAATAATAGTAGTTCTGATTCCAAGTTTAATAGTTTGCTTATCCGGCTGCGGAGCTTCCGGTGGTGGTTCATCAAGACGAGATGGAGGCGGAGGCTCTGATGAGGATCTTGCCCTGGTTTCAGGTGATGAGGACGGAAACATCGGCAATACCGACGAGAGCTCTTTTACCAAGAATGAGGACGCTCACGTAAAAGAGAGTATCGTTTTGGAGGATGCAAATCAACCTGTGACAGAGAACGTTCAGGCGGTTAGAAAGGTTTTACTTTCTGAATCAGTGACAATGGGTGAGGGAGATGCCGGTGCATTTTACAGTAACCAGGATTTTAAGGACATAGCACCTGCTGATATCACTTCGTTTTCTGCGGAGAATATTCCGGAAAAGTATGACTCCAGGGATGTGGACGGGGGCAATTACATCACTACTGTGGAGGATCAGGGATATTCCTATCTTTGCTGGACCTTTGCCAGTATGGGGGCTGTTGAAAGCGATATATTAAGGCACCATGACAATATTGCCAATACTGACATGGATCTTTCGGAAAAGCATCTGGCTTACTACAACGTGCACAGAGCAGTTGGTTCAAGGGATGGATACATAGATGATGACTACCGTGAGCTTGTAAATGCTGACGGAGACAATAATGATTGGATTTTTGATTATGACACAGGATATATATCTGTAGGTGGTGTCAGCGACTATTGCATAAACCTTCTCACTGCCTGGAAGGGACCTGTAGATGAAGAGGGAGGAGATGCTTTTGACAGTGTCTATGGAAGTGCAAACCTCTTTACAGACAATGCTTCAAAGCCCTCCGAGGCTTATGGTGGTAAATACCATGTTCAGGGAGCATATTGCGTTCCTGGTAACATTGGAAACAGTCTGATGCTTAAACAGATGATAATGGAGCATGGTTCTGTTACCATTGGGGTTAATGCTTCCAGCAAGTTTTTTAAGGATCACAGCAGCACACTTTATTCAACGTTTGATGGTGAAACTGCAGTTACTGCGGATCACGAGGTCCTGATCATAGGATGGGATGACAACTATAGTGCAGATAACTTCAAGATCAGACCCGAGGGTGACGGGGCGTGGCTTTGCAAGAACAGCTGGGGAAAAGTATCCGGTAAGGATGGCTGTTTTTATCTTTCCTATTACGATGAGACAGCTGCCGTAAGCAATGCAACGGCTTATCATGTTGCTATGGAAGGTGATGAAAACTGGTATGACAACAATTACCAGGTGGCAGGCTTTTTCACCAATGTTGTAAGTGCACTGGAAGATGAAAAGAATATGGTCTCAACCCTTTCAAGCTCTGCAAATCCTTACGGAGTTTTGTACAAAGCTATTGCGAATGAGACTCTTAAGGCAATTGGATTTATGAGTCTTGATCTATATCAGCAGTATGAGGTAGGAATTTATCTGAATCCGGTTGTGGAGGGGGGAGATATTTCTTTTGAAAAGGATGGTCCTGTTCTTACGCAAAAGATATCTTCCATAAGCGGAGGCTTTCATACCTTCGAGCTTGATAAGGAAATAGAGCTTGATGAAGATGATTCCTTCTTTATTTTGGTTAAACCGGTGACGGAAGGGCGTCTTGTTTTTGAACAGGCCGGTGAATTGACGGGTGATGCCAATTACGATGAGTGGCACAATCTGACAGGGAATATTCATAACAGCTACAGCGCAAGTGGATGCAGCTATTACATTTCAGATGATGGAAAGTCCATGGTAAGACAGGAGGATAAGGACTTTTTTATCAAGGCCTATACGAATGATAAATAAAAAAGAAGACGTCTGGCGTCTTCTTTTTTACTGTTGCTTTCACAAGATTTTTTTGGGAGGAGGGCTGCTAAATGGGGAGTTTAACAGCCCAGGTATGAAAAAAGTTTTGTTGGGGGAGTGAGAATTTTTTGTTCTCACTAAATATATCGGTGTACAAAACAAAAACTTAACAGTATATCGGATAAAATTTATGGTAAATTATTGACGAAATAACGTGCATGATATTGTGCAAAATGTAGGAACAAGCGTTTGAAATTTGCTTCGAAATGTGCTATATTGTGTTTAATAATGAAATGAGGTACAACATCTATGAGTAAGAATGAAAAGGAATTGGAACAGATAAGTACAACTGATAAACTTAAGGCCTTCAGAACTCTTAAGGATGCGGGACTTCGCGTTGAAATGAGCGGAAGCGGAGTGCCTACTGTAGTCTGTGCTTCAGCATCCGATATGGACAAGGAACTTAAGAATGTTAAGAAGATCCTTAAGGAACTTAGATATAACGGAAGCTTTGGAGTACGTGGTCCAAGAAGAAGTGACCAGATCCTTGCTGAGGATGTTATTGAAAAGAAGGAAGAAGAGCAGGAAAGTGCTATCCCGGCATAAATCATATTGGACCCACAAGAAAGAATGCCGCTTGCGACATTCTCGCGCCGAGCGCGGTTGCTGAAGGCAACATATTCCTATCGCGCGATGTGCAGATCACTTGGCGAGGTTTTTTCGAGCCTAGTGAAATGTCATACACAGTAGTGCGCATCCATAGCGGAGCGCTTTTATGATATAGGAATTTCGGAGAAATTTCCTATATCATAAAAAAGGCACCTGAGAACAGGTGCCGTGCTTTTGGGAGGAGGGGTCGATTAGTGGGGAGCCAACCGACCCGGTATGAAAAAAGTTTTGTTGGGGGAGTCAGAAGTGTTGTCACTTCTGATATGTATAAATCTTACTGTTAAAATTTGTACAAAATATGGACGATTTATAAAGAAAGAATAAAGTAATTCGAAATAATAAATAACACAGCACGATATTGTGATAATTTGAGGCTTATAGTTTTTTAATAATAAGACATATTGTATAATATACTATATGTTTAGTTTTTTTTATCTGTATGATAAGGAGACGACTGACTAATGAAAAACATCCTGTTTGTAGCATCTGAAGGAGTACCTTTTATCAAAACTGGCGGACTTGCTGATGTAGTAGGTTCTCTTCCAAAGAATATCGATAAGAGATATTTTGATGTTCGAGTTATTCTTCCTCTGTACAAGTGTATCAATCAGCAGATGAAGGATAAGATGGAGTATGTGACCAACTTCTATATGGATTTCCACTGGAAGAATGAGTACGTGGGCATCTTTAAGGCGGAAGTTGACGGGATCAAGTATTACTTTATAGATAATGAATTCTATTTCAATGGAATGAAACCCTACGGGGATGATACATTATTTGAAATTGAGAAGTTTGCTTATTTTTCAAAGGCAGCTCTTTCAATTCTGCCTGTAATTGACTTCAGACCTGACATCATTCACTGTCATGACTGGCAGACAGGCCTTATTCCTGTTTATCTCAAGGAGAGATTCCAGGGAAGTGAGTTTTACCGTGGTATAAAGGCCATTATGACTATTCACAACCTGAAGTTCCAGGGCAAGTGGGATATTAAGAAGGTTCAGGATATTACCGGACTTCCTGACTATTACTTCACACCGGATAAACTGGCTCTTTTCAAGGATGCTAACCTTCTCAAGGGCGGAATCGTTTATGCAGATGCCATTACTACAGTTAGTAAGGCTTATGCAGAAGAGATCAAGACAGAGTTTTACGGCGAGGAGCTGGATGGACTTCTCAGGGCAAGGGCAAATGACCTTCGTGGTATCGTAAACGGTATTGATTACGATGAGTTTAACCCTGCTACAGATAAGTACATTCCTTATAAGTACAATGCCATCAACTTCCGCAAGGAAAAGATCAAGAATAAGCGCGCTCTTCAGAAGGAGCTTGGCCTTAAAGAAGATGACAAGATGATGATGATCGGTATTGTATCAAGACTTACCGACCAGAAGGGATTTGACCTTATCAACTATGTCCTTGACGAGCTGTGTCAGGATGCGATCCAGCTTGTTGTTCTCGGAACTGGAACAGAGCAGTACGAGAATTCCTTCAGACATTTTGACTGGAAGTACAATGACAAGGTTTCTGCTAACATCTATTATTCAGAGCCTATGTCACATAAGATATACGCAGCATCGGATGTATTCCTTATGCCATCGCTGTTTGAGCCCTGCGGACTTTCACAGCTTATGGCTCTTAGATATGGAACTATTCCGATCGTAAGGCAGACCGGCGGTCTTATTGATACTGTTGAGCCTTACAATAAGTTTGAGAGCACAGGAACCGGATTTGGTTTCCTTAATTACAATGCTCATGAGATGCTTGGAACAATCCGTGAAGCTGAGCATGTTTACTATGATCAGAAGCGCGAGTGGAACAAGATGATTGACAGAGCCATGGCAGTTGACTTCTCATGGAAGGTTTCTGCTGAAAAATATCAGGAGATGTATGATTGGCTTAGGCCATAAGTATTAGTATTGGGCGGGAATGGAGAGTATCACAGAAAAAGAAAATTCTAGAAAAGGGCTATTGGTTCAGGCCGGTATTCTTGCTATAGCAGGGGTAATATCAAGAATTATCGGTCTTCTCTATGGCAGTCCGCTGGCAGCTATTATCGGTGATGAAGGTAATGGTTATTATGCAGCGGCTTATGCTATCTATACCATAGTCCTTCTGATTTCTTCTTATAGCATTCCCTCAGCTATGTCAAAGATAATATCCAGCAAGCTGGCGATTCATGAATACAGGAATGCCCACAAGATCTTCAAGTGCGCACTTAATTATGTTGCAGTGGTTGGAGGTGTCGGCAGTCTTATCATGTTTTTTGGAGCAGACATCCTGGCTGCAGGAAGATCGGCAACGGTACTAAGATTCTTTGCACCTACGATCTTTCTTTTTGGCTTTCTTGGTGTGTTGCGTGGTTATTTCCAGGCCCACAGGACCATGGTTCCCACGTCTATATCACAGCTTATTGAACAGATCTTCAATGCCATTGTAAGTATCAGCGGAGCCCTTATCCTTACCGGGATGGTGGGAGATGCAGCAGAAGACAAGGCTAAAAGAGCTGTCTACGGAGCCATCGGAAGCGCCCTTGGAACAGGGGCAGGGGTTGTGGTTGCTCTTATTTTCATGATCCTTGTTTACAGGTATAACATTCCTAAACTCCAGAAAAGGCTTCAGAAGGACACTCATCCGGAGATGGATACATGGATGATCTACAGACTGATCTTCATGATCGTAACTCCCTTTATTCTTAGTACCTTTGTATATAATCTCTCCACATCACTGAATTCTACACTCTTTAGCAGGATTCTTCTTCATGTGAAGGGAATGGATGAGAGTTATGTGGCTTACGAATATGGTATTTTTGCCAGGAAGGCAATGGTCATCACCAATCTGCCAATCGCTCTTGCCAGTGCAGCAGCTTCGGCTATGATACCTGAGGTTTCAACTACTCTTGCGAAGGGCAATAAGGATGAAGCCGGTGCAACAGTATCCAGGGTTACAAGGGTGATCCTTATGATATCGATTCCATGTGCTGTTGGGCTTTTTGCTTTGGCTAAACCTGTTGTGATGATACTATTTCCTCAGAGAGCGTCATTGGAATTAGCATCGATTTTCTTGATGTTTCTTGCGATTACTGTAGTGTTTTATTCTTTGTCGACTGTTACAAATGCAGTGCTTCAGGGAATCGGAAAAGTGAATGCTCCGGTCATCAATGCTGTAATCGCGTTGGTGGTACAAAGTGTTCTTTTGGTAATACTTTTGGTTTATACTAATTTGCAGGGTTTTGCCCTTTGTATTGTGACCATAATCTATTCGCTTGCTATGTGTTTGCTTAATAATATGGTTCTTAAGCAGCACTTGCAGGTTATTAATGATTTTAAAAAGACCTATCTTTTCCCTATAATCTCATCGGTTGTGATGGGGGGAGTGGCCTTTGGAATTTATCAGTTGTTTGCACTGATCTTCAGACAGTTCGTAGGAAGCGAATATTTTGTAAATCTTTTTTCAACCATTGTAGCTGTTGCAGTTGCTGTTCCAGTTTACTTCGTAGTACTGATAAAGTCTGGAGGAGCGACGGAGGAAGATATTAAGCGTTTCCCGAAAGGAGCTGGTATAGCGGGAATATTAAAGAAAATGAGAATTCTTTAATTAAAATTTTATTGAAATTTTATTGCGTTAAAATTTTGCTATCTGTAAAATTATTTACGTTGTAACAAAATTGTGTGAGAATATGATGATTTGTATGATTGACGATGTAATAAGATATTTATGTTTGTTTTTCATATAAAATTAGCATAAAAATTTTCTTAAGTTATGAGGGAGGAAGTGTGAAAATGAAGAAATGGAACAAAGTGTTGGCTTTTCTTCTGGCATTTGCCCTTGTGATCACAACCTTTGGAAGTGATCTTGCAAGTACTAAGGTATTTGCTGATGAGGGTGATGGCGTAGCTGTTGAGACAGAAATAGCAACAGTTGAGAAAGAGGCTATCACAGAAGAAAACTCAATCGAGGCAGTTGAGGCAGCTTCAGTAGAAGAGGCTGAGGAATCTGTCGAGGAGGCAGACTCATCAGAGGATGGGGAGAATTCTCAGAATGAAGAAGAGGCAGATGCTGATACAGAGGCGACTACTGAAGAGGCTACGGAAGAGGCTACAGATGAAGCTACTAAGGAGCTCACAGAGAAGGTAGAAGCTGTAGAAGAGACAGCAGTAGTTATAGAGAAGGAATTCAATCAGGATACTACAATTGATGGTATCAGGATTGCTCTTTATGCAGAACCCGGAGTTCTTCCTGCAGATGCAGAGCTTAGAGTTGAGAAGGTTGCTGAATATAAGGAAGGGCAGATTGAAGAAGTTATTGATGGAGAGCTTGGTGAGGACAAGACTGTTGAGGAAACATATTCTTATGATATCAACATCTATTCTCCAAGCCTTGGCGATTTTGTTCAGCCTGTAGACGGAACAGTAGAAGTAAGATTTGAGCAGATTGCTGCTGCAGCTTCTTCAGATACTGAGCTTGCTGTATTCCACGTTGAGGATGACCTTTCAGATGCAACACAGGTTGCTTCTGCAGGATCAGAGGCTACTGACATTGAATTTGATGCTGAGCATTTCTCAATCTATACAGTTACTATTGTAGTAGCTACAGATGAGAGCAAGGACGTAATAGATCCTGTTGCTGAATATAATACAATTTCTATTATTACAAAAGATGTAGACAATAAGACTGATGACAATGAAATTGGTTTTGGAACAGGAACTTTTGAGCTTACAACCTTTAACGAGGAGATAAGCGTTGATTCAATTGCACCTTTCATTACTGATTATGAGTTTGAAAAGGCTATTGTTGCTGTTGGTAACAGCTTTGAGACGGTTTTGGCTTTTAAAGTCATAACTGGAAGCAAACTTCAGTATAAGAATGCCGGTGGTACATGGAAAGATTACACAGCTAAGACAATTGAGTTCTACTATAGAAAGGCAAGCTTCTATGGCCTTGAGAATGCTGTTACTTTGAAGTATCTTGCTAATTTCCCTAGGGATGCCAAGACTACAAGTGGAACATGTCCTGAAGGCGAACTCTTTGACAAGACAAAAGAAAAAGAAGAAGAGACATTTACAACTAAGGTTAAAGGAAAGAATGACCTTAGTGTAGATGGTTATGAGTTCAAAGGCTGGTTGGATGATCAGGGCAAGGAATATCAGGAAGGAGATTCTATTACTCTTTCTAAGAACGTGACACTTCGCGCCATCTGGAAGAAGAGCGGTAGTGCGAAGGAAATAGAAATTATTTTCCTTAATGATGATAATTCGGAGCTGGTTAAACTTCGTAAGCCTTTTGACTATGATTATTCTGTAAGTGATTATGGTAAAGAAAACCCTAAGTCAAGTAAGCCAGAGGATGAGAAATACAGATTCACTGGATGGTCAGAGCCAGTAGTTGAAAAGGTTACTGATGGTGACTTGGTTGGTCGTGTAACCTATACTGCTCAGTACTCTAACAAGTATGCTTATACTGTAAAATATTTTTACAATAATAAGCTTATTAACACTTTAAAGCGCACAGAGACAATTGGTACTCCTATAAAGGTAGAAACTCTTGCAAAGAAATTAACATCAGATTTTTCAGATGCAAGTTGGGTTCTTGATAAGGAATATTATACAAATAATGGTATTCCTACAGAAATAACAATTTCTGACAATGAAGAATCAAATATTGTGTACGTATACTTTACTGATGAGGATGCAAATAAGGCAGATGTATTCTTCTATGTATTATTACCTAAGGCTACTGTTCCTCGTGATGCATCATCTCAGTCTGTAAAGAAGTATTTCCCTACAGGATCAGTAGAACATGTAAGCCCTAAGTTGTATAAGGGTAAGGCTGTGGCTTATCCTGGCGAAAGTGTTTATGATATTTCTGGTTTAAAGGACATTGTTATTAGTTCTCCGGAGAACGAACTGTATAATAGCGATGAATTCCAGAAGATATACAAAGATTTTAATGGATTAAATCTATCTGATTTTGACTATGAGATTGTATGGTATGTCTACAAGGCCGAAAATAAAGGCTATGATAGTAACAGAAAACAGTACATTTTTGACTCATATCATATTGATGGATATGTAAAGGGAGCTCCTATTGAAGTTAAGTATGTAGCGAACTTCGATGGACATGAGGATGACTTCGATATTTATTCAGCTAAGACCGGTGAGTATACTGTGCTCGGCTACGACGATACAAAACTTGCAAAGAATGATAAACAGTATTTCGTTGGCTGGAATACTAGTCGTGATGGATCAGGTACACAGTATAGTGCTAATGAGGTAACTACGCTTATAAATTCTACGACGCTTTATGCTCAGTGGAGAAATGATGATAAGTGCACTGTAATCTATAAGGATGGCTATACTCAGCCCCAGGGTGATGTTACAGATGTTCTTTACACAAAGACTGTAAAGAAAGGAAGCAGAACACCTACTACAGAGGATCCTAAGAGAGATAAATTCATATTCACTGGTTGGAAGAGCTCTTTAGATGGTAAGGTTTATCAGACATCAGAGATTAGTAAGCTTATTCTGACACAGGATGTTACTTATACAGCTCAGTGGAAAGATGCTCATAAGACTGTAATTACTATCAAGGGTTCAACAGATGGAAAGGGTGTAGATACTACACTTCAGTATAATGGTGCTCCACAGGAAGCAGATATGAATTTCACAATTGAGATTCATGTTGATGGAAAGCAGGTAGCATCTAACAGCATTGGCAGTGATGCTATGGATGTAATTCTTGCATCTGCCAAGAAAGTTCTTTCGCTTGGAAGTCTTACTGTTTATGCTGCTGATGAGTCAACTGTTTATGGAGAAACTACTACCAAGACACCTACCAAGATCACTAAGTCTTTCACTTATGAAGGTGTTACTTACACTGTTGAGATAGGCCTTACAGGTGGTGTTGGTACTGATGTTCTTGCAGATGGCAAGGGTTATCCTATTGTTATTGATTCTGTAAAAGTAACAAAGAATGCTGGCGGAACTACTTCAGAAGTAACTAATGAGTTCGACATTGATGTTAAGGTTGGAGATGTTGTAGGACATCTTTACATCACTCCTAGAACAGTAAATCTTAAGTCTGTTTCAGATTCAAAGACCTATGATGGTAATGCACTTGTAAACAACAACTTTGAGTCAATTACCGGTGATGGCTTTGCTAAGGGTGAAGGCTTTGGAAATGGCTTTGACATTACATGGACAGGCTCTCAGACAACAGTAGGCTGGTCATATAACACATTTAGCTACAGCTTTGGTGATCCTGCGGTAGTAAAGACTAAGGCCATCAACTACAAGATTGTTCCAGAGTATGGAACTCTTACAGTTAGCACATCAGGTGGTGGAAATCCTCCTTCAGATGATGATAATCCACCTTCAGGTGATCCTTCATCTTCAGATGATCCTACTCCTGTAAATCCTCCTGTTGGAGCAGTACTTGGAATTCAGAGACCTAGAATTGAGGCAGCTGAAGAGGCTCAACAGGTTCTTGGAGCAAAGAGACCTCAGGTTCTTGGAGCTAGAAGAGGACGTACAGAGGATGGTACAAACACTCTTGCACACATCATTACTATTATCTGTGCTGCCGGAGTAGCATTTGGAATGATCGCCCTGAGAAAGAAGAAAGAGGACGACAACAAGTAATTAAGCCTATAACTTAAGAAAAACAAACATATAGGAAGGGCTGTCACACACAGTGTGGCGGCCCTTTCAAATGGGTGTTATAATGCTTCTTGGCTAAAAATATATTTGGGAGGATTCTGTTTTGGAAACTAATAACCGTGGGTCTTTCACTGGGAAGATCGGATTTGTTCTATCAGCTGCCGGAGCGTCTGTAGGACTTGGTAATATATGGAGATTTCCGTATCTTTGTGCCAAATATGGTGGAGGAATCTTTCTTTTTGTTTATATCATTCTGGCTCTGACTTTTGGATACACCATGATAGTGGCTGAGACAGCAATCGGTCGTTCTACAGGAAAGAGTCCGGTTGGTGCCTTTAATGCCTTAAGCGGCAATAAGAGAATGAAGATTGGGGGCTGGATCAATGCCATTATCCCTATTCTTATAGTTCCTTATTATTCTGTTATTGGCGGATGGGTATGTAAGTATCTTTTTGAATATATCAGAAGTGATGCTTCGACAATTGCCGGCGATAATTTCTTTGTAGATTTCATCACCAACGGGGAAAAATCAGAATTTTGGTTCATAGTTTTTGCGATTCTGGTTCTGGGAGTAATCCTGATGGGGGTTGAGAATGGAATAGAGAGAGTATCTAAGTTTGTAATGCCTATACTTGTTGTTCTGGCAATTATCATCTGTATCTATTCAGTAACAAGACCCGGAGCACTGGCAGGTGTTAAATATCTCTTCGTTCCTAATGTGGAGAATTTCTCTATTATGACAGTGGTAACTGCTATGGGACAGATGTTCTATTCACTTTCAATTGCCATGGGAATCCTTATTACCTTTGGTTCTTATGTGAAGAAGGAAGTGAGTATTGATCAGTCCACAAGACAGGTAGAGTTCTTTGATACAGCTATAGCTATCCTTGCCAGTCTTATGATCATCCCTGCAATATTTGCATTCTCAAACGGCGATCAGAGTATGCTTAAGGCAGGACCTTCACTGATGTTCATAACTATGCCAAAGATTTTTGCCAGCATGGGATTTGGAAGGATAATCGGAATCCTTTTCTTTGCCCTGGTTTTGTTTGCTGCTGTAACCAGTGCAATAGCTCTGACAGAGAGTGCAGTTTCAACCTTTTCTGATGAATTTGGATGGAATAGAAGACTTGGAACTGTTGTTATGTCAGTTATCATGATAATCCTGGGAAGCCTTTCATCCCTTGGAAATGGGCCTCTTGCAGGCGTAACCATTATTGGAATGCAGTTCCTTGATTTCTTTGATTTTATTACGAATTCAATAATGATGCCTATTGCAGCTCTGGCTACATGCTTCCTCATAACCAGATACATGGGCGTAGATAAGCTGACAGAAGAAGTGGAACAGGATGGACATCCTTTCCAGAGAAAGCGTGTCTTTTCAGTCATGATCAAGTTCCTGTGTCCACTCTTTGTTTTGGTTATTCTTGTCAGCGCAGTAATGAATGTTCTCGGAATAATAAGTATGTGATTGAAGAATCAGTCACTTATAAGTTTTAGATTTGAAATGTCAGGTGAGATGGCCATGGAATAGTTGGTGTAATATACGACGAATCCTGGCTTTGCTCCACCGGGCTTTTTTACGTCCTTGCGCTTTAAATAATCTATTTCAACTTTTTCCTGATTTTTTCCCTTTGAATAGAACCCGGCCAAGGCAGCTGCCTCCTCAAAGGCTCTGTCAGGAACTTCTTTTCCTCCGGTTAAAAGAACTACGTGAGAACCAGGGATTTTCTTGGCATGGAACCACCAGTCTCCGCCATTTGCAGTCTTAAAGGTCAGCTCATCGTTCTGAATATTGTTCTTACCAACGTAGATATCAAAACCATCGCTGCTGACATAGTGGAAGGGCTTACTGGTTATCTTTTCTTTTCTGCCGTTTTTTGAAGTGGGGTGGGATTTGATATAACCACTCTCATAGAGCTCCTGCCTTATCTGGGCAAGATCTGCTTCCTTTTTGGCAATATCAAGGGCAGTAGAGATAGATTCCAGCTGTTCAATGGCTTCAGACACCTCTTTCATCTGTTCCTCCAAAGCCTCCTGGGTGCGCTTAAGTTTGGTGTACTTATCAAAGTATTTTTTTGCGTTCTGGTTTGGGGTGAGAGTAGGATCAAGGGGGATAGTAACATCTTCGCCGGTGTTGTAGTCGTTGACTGTGATGGATTTATCCCCTTCCTTGGCGCTGTAGCCGTATGTATTAAGGAGTTCACCCCAGGTCCTGTATTTGTCTTTTTTCTCAGAATCCTCCATCTGTTTTGTCTGTAGGTCATATTTCCTTACATTGCGCTCAAGAGCAGTCTGGACAATCTTACGAAGGTCCACTGACTTTTGCCTGATACGGGTAACAACGTTTTTCTCTGAATAGTAAGTTGATATGAGAGATGAGATGCTCTCTGATGTAACAAAAGAGTCGCTATCTTCATCTTCGTTATAGCCATAAATGGTGAGCGGAATGGAACAATATTCTTTAGGAGATTCCCCATCATAGTAGATGGCAGGAGTGAACACGGCGTTTCTTACGCATTCCATAACTTCATCAAAGGCTCTGTAAACAGCAATGGCCTCGCTGGTCTCAAGGGCTATGGCAGATTTATCTGCATCAATCTTAGCTCTGTAGCACATTTCTTGAGCTACAATGGGAGACAGCCCGGTGTAGCTTGAATATATTGCTTTGAAAAGAGGCATTCCCTTGCTGAGCACCAATGAAGAGAACTCATCAGCTGTGGTGGTCAGGGGATTTGTCTTTTCCTGACTGGGTACAAAGTAAGTACGACCCGGGAGAACCTCTCTGACTGAACTTATTGATGCTGGGATATGCTTGATACTGTCGATTATCACATCATTTTCATCTGTAAAGATGATATTGCTGTATTTGCCCATGATCTCGATGAGAAGTATCTTGTGGCAAAGATCACCCATTTCATCCAGATGCTCAATCTCAAAGCGGATGATCCTCTCAAGACCTCCGGGCTGAGTTACGGATATGATTCGTCCATTCTGGATATGCTTTCTAAGGAGCATACAGAAGTTGGGCGCTGTCATTGGAGAAGCCTTGCTCTCATCGGTGAGATACACTAAGGGGAGAGAAGCATCTGCAGAAAGAACCAGCCTTGTCTGCTTGATGCAAAACTGTTCAGCAGCTTCGTAGGAGAGCTTAATTGTAATGAACAGCTCGTCGCTCTCTGTCTGGGCAATCTTGTAGATTCTTCCTCCGGTAACTATATCTTTAAAATCCTTTGTTAAATTCGCGATTGTAATTCCATCAAATGCCATGAATATATTCCTCGTAATACATAAATTTGCAAAGTTAATTCTATCATAAATCCTTGAGAAAATCGCCTTTTACTGATATAGTATTCTTTAGTGTATTAACGGAGGAAATCTATAATGGAAGAAGTAAAAAACGAGAAAAAAGTCATGCTCTCTGGCATTCAGCCCAGTGGAGATTTACATTTAGGAAACTACCTTGGAGCCATTAAGAACTGGGCAGACAGGGTTAATGATTATGAGTGCTACTATTTCATGGCAGATATGCACACCATCACAGTAAGACAGGAGCCTAAGGAACTTAGGAGACGTTCTCTTGAGATGCTGGCCCTTTATATTGCCTGCGGACTTGATCCGGAGAAGAATACTCTTTTCCTTCAGTCACATGTTCCTGCTCATGCACAGCTTGGATGGGTTCTTGACTGTTACACTATGTTCGGTGAGCTCAGCCGTATGACACAGTTTAAGGATAAGTCAGAAAAGCACAAGGACAATATCAATGCTGGTCTGTTCACATATCCTTCTCTTATGGCTGCTGATATTCTTCTTTATCAGCCACACTACGTACCTGTAGGAGAGGACCAGAAGCAGCATGTAGAGCTTACAAGGAATATTGCTGAGCGTTTTAACAATATTTATGGAGATGTATTCAGAATTCCTGAACCATACATTGCAAAGACCGGTGCCCGTATTTACGGCCTTACAACTCCAGGTTCCAAGATGAGTAAGTCAGAGCCAAATGGATGCGTATTCCTTATGGATGAGCCTGATGTTGTAATGAAGAAGTTCAAGAGAGCAGTAACAGATTCAGATACAGAGAACTGCGTTCGCTACGACAAAGAGAACAAGCCCGGAGTAGCAAACCTTATGAATATCTACTCAACAATCACAGGAAAGACCTTTGAGGAGATTGAGAAGGAATTCGAGGGACAGGGCTATGGTGCCTTTAAGCCTGCAGTAGGAGAGGCAGTCCTTGAGACTTTGAATCCTATCCGTGAGGAAGCAAAGCGCCTCATCGCCGACAAGGCTTACCTTGAGAACGTTTACAAAGAGGGGGCCGAGAGAGCATCCTACATCGCAAACAAGACCCTCAGAAAAGTCTACAAGAAGATAGGTTTTTACCAGCTGTAATTCTTGAATGAGTTCTAAAACCATCTATTTGGAAATGCGCAGTTCTCGCACGAGGATGATGATTTTCAAAATGAAAAAGCTACAAATGCCGATTGTTTTGAGCAACGTCGAAATGAGGCATTTGTAGCTTTTTGAATTTTAGAAAATCACACCGCAGGAGCAAACAAGCATTTGCGAATGGATGGTTTTAGGTCGGATTAAAGACAGCTGGCGTACGCTTTCTCTGCACCTTCTGTGCGGATCATCTTGAGATCCTTTATTACTTCATCTGTGAGACCTGCAATCTTGTTAAGGTCCTGATCCCACATCTTTTCATTTCCAAGAACAGCCTTTACAAGGTCTTCCTCAGAATCATTTCTGTGATCATAGAAGAACTCGAGGGCCCATCTGTCATCGCTTACTGTGTAGGTGTTGCCAGCAGGTCTTTTGCAAACAAGACCCTTGTCGTTAAGCTCCTGAACATCGTTTGAGTAGAAGGCGATGTAAGCTGCAAGAGACATTGTAAGGCAAACAGGAAGCTTACCATTCTTGTCAATGTACTGAAGGAATGAAGGCATGTTTCTTGCCTTCCATTTGCTTGTTGAGTTAAGTGAGATGGACATAAGCTCGTGGTTTACGAAAGGATTGTTGAAACGATCCTTTACTGCAGCAGCGAACTGGTTAAGATCATTCTCGTCAAGGTGGTCAACCAGTGTAGGAATTACTTCGTCGTTGAGCATCTTGTTCATGAAGCCTGAAATTGCAGCATTGTTCATGCAGTCACGAACGATATCCTGGCCGGAGAGGTATGCACCAAGAACAAATCCTGTGTGTGCTCCGTTAAGGATACGAACCTTGCGATGCTTATAAGGCATTACATCTGGAACAACGTGAACGTTAACACCGGCTTTTTTGAATGGAAGTCTGTCCTCAAGACCTTCAGGTCCTTCGATGATCCATACTCCAAAGATCTCACCAACATCGATGAGTTCATCGTGGTAGCCGTTTGCTTTCTCAAGAACTTCAACCTCCTTAGGATCGCGGATACGACCTGGAACAATTCTGTCTACCAAAGTAGAGCAGAAGATGTTGTCATTGTTTACCCAGTTCTTAAATTCGTCCTCAAGCTTCCACTGGTCAATGTACTGATTGACGCACTTCAAAAGCTCTTTTCCATTGTTATCAATAAGCTCGCAGGAGAGAACAACGATTCCCTTCTTGCCTGCTTTGTATCTTCTGTAAAGAACCTGTGTGAGCTTTCCTGGGAAGCTGTTTGCAGGAACATCTTCAAAATTGCAGGAAGGATCATAAGCGATTCCTGCCTCTGTTGTGTTGGAAGCAATGATATCAAGATCGTCGCTCTCAGCAATTTCCATCATTCTGTCGTAGTCTGACTTGTCATAGGGGTTAAGACAGCAGTCGCAGGCGGAGATGACACGCTTTGCATCTACCTTCTGACCGTTCTCACTACCTCTAAGGTAAAGAGTGTAAAGACCTTCCTGATCATTGATAAGCTTTGTGAGACCCTGTGAGATAGGCTGAACAAGAGCAACCTTTCCATTAAAGCCGGCCTTTTCATTGCTGATATCAAAGAAATAATCTACGAAGGCACGCATAAAATTGCCTTCACCAAACTGAAGAACCCTGATAGGAGCATCCTTCAGAACATATCCGTCATAGCCGGATTTAGCCAGTACATCATAGTTTAATAATTCCATTACCCGTTTCCTCCTAAAGTGTAACCGCTTACAATGCAGGTTAAAACTTATTTTTCTTAATATTGTTATAACAGATTATGTAAGCGTTTACAATAGGAAAATTTCACGAATTTGATTGACATTGACCTTGAAAATGCATTATATTATAATGACTTGTGTAAAAATATAGCCCAAGAAAGAGGGGTATCTCATATATGGTCTGCAGTATGACTGGTTTTGGCAGAAGCGAAGTCACAGAAGGTCAGCGCAAGTATACCGTTGAACTTAAGTCTGTTAACAATCGTTACCTTGATATCAATATCAAGATGCCTAAGAAATTCAATGCATTCGAGTCCGCAATCCGTGCGGAGCTCAAGAATTTCATGAAACGTGGCAAGGTTGATGTATTTATCAGCTACGAGGATTTTTCCGAATCTGAATCCAGAGTTAAATATAATAAGGCTATCGCCCAGGAGTATTTTTCTTATCTTAAGGAGATGGCAGATGATTTTGGACTGGATAATGACGTGAGGATTTCTGTTCTCTCCAGATTCCCTGAGGTTTTCACAATGGAAGAGGAAGAACTGGATGAGGAAGAGGTTTGGTCCGGAATTAAAAGAGCTGTGAACGAAGCAGGAAAGCAGTTCATGGAGTCCAGGTCAAGAGAAGGAGAATTCCTTTGTGCAGATCTTTCTGGCAAGCTTGATGGAATGCTTGAGAATGTTGAGTATATCACTGAGCGCTCTCCTGAGATCATCAAGGAGTATAAGGCAAAGCTCAGAGAGAAGATTGCAGATCTTTTAGAGGACAAGCAGGTGGATGAGAATCGCCTTGCTATGGAAGTAACTATCTACGCCGACAAGGTTTGTGTGGATGAGGAGCTTACAAGGCTTCGCAGTCATATCCTTGCTACTAAGGAAGCACTTACCCAGGGAGATGACAAGGATGGAATAGGAAGAAAGCTTGATTTCCTGGCACAGGAGATGAACAGGGAAGCAAACACCATTCTTTCAAAGTCCACAGATCTTAAGATCTCAGATAGAGGAATCGCCCTTAAGACTGATATTGAGAAGGTAAGGGAACAGATCCAGAACATTGAGTGATATTAATATTCGAGGATATTGCATGAATCGTAAAGGTATTATTATAGTTGTTTCCGGTTTTTCAGGTGCCGGCAAGGGAACTCTTATGAAGGAGCTGATAAAGAGATATGACAGCTATGCGCTTTCAGTCTCAGCTACCACAAGAAGCCCAAGGCCCGGTGAAGTTGACGGCAGGGAGTACTTCTTTGTCAGCAACGAGGAATTTGAAAAGCTCATTTCAGAAAACGGTCTTATCGAACATGCCGGATATGTGGACCACTACTATGGTACACCCCGTAAGTTCGTAGAAGATAAATTGTCTCAGGGAATTGATGTTATCCTTGAGATTGAGATCCAGGGAGCTCTTCAGATAAAAGAGCAGTATCCTGACGCGGTACTTTTGTTTGTTATGCCGCCCTCCGCTGCAGAGCTTAAACAAAGGCTTGTTGGCAGAGGAACAGAAACTGAGGAAGTAATAAACCAGAGGCTCTCAAGGGCTAAGGAAGAATCAGTAGGCATCGAGAAGTACGACTATATTGTTATCAATGATGATCTTGATGAGTGTGTGGAGAAGGTGAATCAGATAATTGATGCAGCCCACCACAGTCCTTCAAGGAATCTTGATTTTATAGAAACTATCAGAAAACAGTTAAATGAGTTATAATCAATTATAACTTGTTATGCGAAATAGTCGCAGGAAAGGAACAAAATGATACATCCTTCATATGTTGATCTTATGAACGTAGTAAACAAGGAGGTTGAGGAAGGCGAGCAGCCTGTTATCAACTCCAGATATTCAGTAGTTATGGCTACAGCTAAAAGAGCTCGCCAGATCATCGCAGGTGATGAGCCTATGGTAAGAGTAAAGGATAAGCAGAAGCCTCTTTCAATTGCAGTAGATGAGATGAACCAGGCACAGCTTCGTATCCTTACTGATGAGGAGAAGGCTGATCTAATTACTGAAGGCGAAGAAGTTCAGGTAGAAGAGGAAGAGAACACTGAGAACGAATAATATGAAAGTTCTATTTGTTTCACTTGGATGTGATAAGAACAGAGTTGATACGGAAGTAATGCTGGGAATGCTGGAGAGTAATGGCTACAGCTTTACTGACGATGAGGAAGAAGCAGAAGCAGCAGTTGTAAACACCTGCTGCTTTATCAATGATGCCAAACAGGAGAGTATCGATACCATATTGGAGCTTTCAGAACGCCGTAAGGATGGGCAACTGAAGGCTCTTATCGTTACAGGTTGTCTTGGACAGAGGTATCAGGAGGAAATCCAGAAGGAAATCCCTGAAGTGGATGAGATCCTTGGAATATCTTCAACGGATATGATCGTTAAGGCTCTGGATGAGACGGTGAAGAGGAATAAGCTCTTTTCACATAAGAATTACTTCGAAGATGTAGACAAGGCCCCAAGGGGCGGCATGAAAAGAGTTATTACCACAGGTGGACTTTTTGACTACCTTAAAATTGCAGAGGGGTGCGACAAACACTGTACCTACTGCATTATTCCAAAGGTAAGAGGAAGATACAGAAGTATTCCAATGGATGACCTTATTACTGAGGCCAAGGAACTGGCAGCTGCCGGTGTCACTGAGCTTTTGGTGGTTGCCCAGGAGACAACTCTTTACGGAATAGACCTGTATGGCAGGAAAATGCTTCCGAAGCTTTTGAAAAAGCTTTGTAAGATAGATGGTTTTAAGTGGATAAGAGTTCTTTACTGTTATCCCGAGGAGATCACCGAGGAGCTTATCCAGGTGATGAAAGAGGAGCCAAAGATATGCAATTATCTGGATATCCCTATCCAGTCAGGCTCCGATGAGATCCTTAAGCGCATGGGAAGGCGTACCAACAATGCTCAGATAAGAGAACTTGTGGCGCACCTGAGGGAAGAGATACCTGATATCTGTATCAGAACTACACTTATTAGTGGTTTCCCAGGAGAGACAGCGAAGGATCACAACCAGACCATGGATCTTGTAAGGGATCTTAGGTTTGACAGGCTTGGAGTGTTCACATACTCTCAGGAGGAGGATACGCCTGCGGCAGAAATGCCGGATCAGGTGTCCGAGAGGGTTAAGAACACCAGAAGAAACAAGCTGATGCGACTTCAGCAGGAGATTGCATTTGAAGCCGCGGAGGGTATGGTAGGTCAGGTGGTGGATGCTGTTATTGAAGGCAGGATCACAGATACTGACGATGAAGAAGGTCTTTCATATGTTGCCAGAACATATAAGGACGCACCGGATATTGATGGATATCTCTTTATCACGGGTGTTACAAGAGAGCTTATGACAGGGGATTATGTCAGGGTTCTTATAACTGGTTCAAATGAATATGATTTAATAGGAGAGCTGAGAGATGAATTTACCTAACAAGTTGACAGTCGCACGTGTTATTCTTATTCCATTTTTTGTTTTCTTCTTATTGAACGATGCTATGAATCCCTATTTCAAGTGGATCGCCCTGGCTATTTTTATTGTGGCATCCCTTACAGACCTTGCTGATGGCAAGATTGCAAGAAAGTATAATCTGGTTACGGATTTCGGAAAGTTTATGGATCCTTTGGCAGATAAGCTTCTTGTTTGCAGCGCCATGATCGGTCTTATTGAGCTTGGAAGAATTGAGGCATGGATCGTAATTGTCATCATAGCCAGAGAATTCATCATCAGTGGTTTCAGACTTATTGCGGCTGATAACGGCAGAGTTATTGCAGCCAGCTATTGGGGGAAATTTAAGACAACCTTCCAGATGTTTATGGTAATCCTTATGATTGCCAATCTGGAAAATATCCCGTATATTCCACTCATCACACAGGTTATCAAATGGATAGCACTTATCCTGACTATCGTTTCACTTGTGGATTACCTTATCAAGAATAAGGATGTTATGAGTGGACCTTTTTAATCAGTATTAGGAGTTTTAATGAGTAGTAAAGAAGTAAAAGAAGAAGTTAAGGTCAGGTATGACGAGTCAGGCCTTGACGAGAGAATTATCCGTGCAGTCACAGACATGGGCTTTGAGTACATGTCACCAATTCAGGAGGCTGCAATCCCTGTGATGATGGAGGGTGGCGACATCATCGGTCAGGCCCAGACCGGAACGGGCAAAACAGCAGCATTTGGTATTCCACTTCTTTCAAAGGTGGATCCTGAGAACAAGCATCTTCAGGCAGTAGTTCTTTGCCCTACAAGAGAGCTTGCCATGCAGGCTGCTGATGATATCAGAGATTTTGCTAAGTACATGTCAGGGATCAAGGTCCTTCCCGTGTACGGTGGACAGGATATTTCAAGGCAGATCAAGGCTTTATCTGCCGGTGTACAGATAGTAGTTGGAACACCCGGACGTGTCATGGATCACATGAGACGTCACACCATGAAGCTGAAGGACGTTAGAGTCCTGGTTCTTGATGAAGCGGATGAGATGCTGGATATGGGATTCCGCGAGGATATAGAGACTATCCTTAAGGGAATGCCTGAAGAGAGACAGACGGCTCTTTTCTCTGCAACAATGCCTGAGCCTATTCTTCAGATTACAAGGAATTATCAGAAAGAGGACGCCAAGTTCATCAAGATGACTCCTAAGGAGATCACTGTAGCAGCCATCGAGCAGGCATATTACAGAGTGCCTCAGAAGATGAAGGAAGAGGTCCTTACAAGGCTTATGGATTATTACAATCCTGCAAGAAGCCTGATTTTTTGCAATACCAAGAGGATGGTTGACCAGCTCTCTGAGAGCCTTAAGGGCAAGGGATACCTTTGCGACGGTCTTCACGGAGATCTGTCCCAGAATCAGCGTGATACAGTTATGAATCTTTTCAGGACCGGAAGGATCAACATTCTTATTGCTACTGATGTGGCAGCAAGAGGTATTGATGTAAGCGGAGTTGAGGCAGTATTTAACTTCGATATTCCTGAGGATATAGAGTACTATGTTCACAGGATCGGTCGTACAGGAAGAGCCGGAAAGAGCGGAAAGTCCTTTACACTGGTTGGTGGCAGGGAGATGTACAAGCTCCGTGAGATCGAGAAGATCTGCCACACAAAGATCGAGGAAAGACGAGTTCCAAATGCCAAGGAGATCACAAGGGCCAAGTCCCAGAAGGTCTTCGGAGAAGTTATTGATATTATTGAGAACGGCGACATCACTTCAGCTTTGGAGTTTGTTACCCAGAAGGTAGAAGAGGGCGAGTACACAGCAGAGCAGCTGGCTGCAGCCTTCATGAAGCTTAAGATGGGGGCTGATATCCAGGATATAGTTCTTTTTGAAAAGAAAGAATCCAAGCGGGACAGATACAGAAGGACCGGAGAGAGGCTGGAGCGCAGAGGCCGTGGACGTGATGGTAAGGACCGTGATGATAAGAGCCGCGGACGTGATGACAAGGGCCGCCGTGGCAGGTGGAGTCGTGACGATAATCGCGATGAGAAGCGAAATCGTGATGATGAAAGGAAGCGCGGCCGTAAGAAGCCAGGTGATGACCAGGAAAAGAGCCGCGGACGCGTAGAAGATAAAAGCCGTGGAAAGTCCAAGGATAGGGCCGAGAACAAGAAGCGTGGTTCAAAACCTGAGAAAAAGATCGGATATGACAAGATGTCTCAGATTCTTGACTTGAATCCTGATGAGATCAAGCTTTCTGACGGAAGACCTGTGGACTTTACACCATCTGAGAATAAGAATTCCGATAAGAAGTCCAAAGACAAGAGTGGAAGAGCTAGAGCTGATAAATCCGGAGCAGACAAGGCAAGAAATCAGGAACGCTCACCTCGTAAGAGGAAAGATTCTGCAGCTTCCTTTGAAAATGTTGGAAGGATCAACATCAAGGGCGAGGGTGCAACTAAGGCATGGTATGTTGGGGAAGATAATGATACCATGAATATGAGCAAGTCCGAAAAGAAGGCTGTTAAGGCTCAGAACAAGAAGAGAAGCCTTGATTACCTTCAGGATATGAGCGATCTTGTAATGGAAAGCTTTGGAAAGCGTAAGAACAGGGAGAAGAAGTAATGGGGGAAAACGTTAAGCAAAACCGTGTGAGAGCCAAAATTTTTAATATGGTAAGCACCGGAGTGGTTGATGAACCAATCAATAAGCTTTACGACGCCATTAGTATTGTAGCGCTGGGGCTTAATCTTTTTGCTGCGTTTGCAATAACATTTGATTATATGGAGGAGCACTATAAAGGGCTCCTCCTTATTATTGAAGCAGTTACAGTATTCTTTTTTGCAATAGATTATATATTGCGTGTCATAACTGCACCGGAATTATATCCCGGTATGTCCGAGTCAAAATCCATAAGTAAGTATATATTTTCTTTTGCAGGTATTATTGACCTGTGTTCTTTCCTGCCTTATTATCTGCCATTTTTCTTCCCGGCTGGGGGAGCGGTTTTCAGGCTTTTCAGAGTGGCCAGGATACTAAGGCTTTTCAGGATCAATTCCTATTATGATCAGCTAAATGTCATTGCAGAAGTCTTGAACTCAAAGAAGCAACAGCTTACAGCATCTGTGTTTATCATTATCATCCTTATGATGGCCAGCAGTCTTTGCATGTATTCTGTAGAGCATGATGCTCAGCCTGAGATTTTCCAGAATGCCTTTTCCGGAATCTGGTGGTCTGTATCAACGCTATTGACTGTGGGTTATGGTGATATTTATCCTGTGACTTTCATGGGAAAGGTAATGGGAATCCTTATAAGCTTTCTTGGTGTGGGAATGGTTGCCATACCTACGGGTATTATTTCCGCAGGATTCGTGGAACAGTATCAGAAGTTGAAAATATCCGGAGACCTCACTGAGGAAGAGAATATTCACTTCATCAGAGTCAGACTTGGTGAGGATGATAAGTGGACAGGAAAGAAAATCAATGAGATAGGCCTTCCAAAGGATGTTATGATCATTGCTATCCAGCGAGGTAAAGAAACAATTATCCCAAGAGGAGATGCGATACTTCAAAATGGTGACATTGTTGTCATGTGTTCTGAGAAGGTAAAAGAGATACAGCCAATTGATCTTAAAGAGATCCAGATTGGAGAAGGACATTCTTGGAATGGAGTTGCCATTAAGGATATTGATATCTCGAGACGAAGCTTTATCTTTATGGTAAGAAGGAGAGGAAAAGCAATTGTTCCAAAAGGCAGCCTTGTCATAAAAGCAGGAGACACGGTATTGCTTTATGAAAAGCATCTTACGAATGATAACCTGACATGACACGCCTGTCGTAAAAGCGATAACAAATTAACAATATGCAATTTGATGATTTAAAGGAAGTATAAATTTGAAAAAAGATTTACAAAACTTAGAATTAAAAAAGCAGATTCTTGAAAATACAGAGCTTTTTGTCCTGGATATGGATGGGACATTCTATCTTGGAAGTGACATCCTTGACGGGGCTTTAGACTTTTTAGAGGCGGTAGAGCGCGCAGGGAAAAGATATATCTTTTTTACCAACAACTCATCTACCTCTCCAAAGCTGTATATTGACAAGCTTGCCGGTATGAACTGCCATATTTCAAGAGATATGATCATGACCAGCGGCGATGTAATGATAAGATATCTTAAATCAAAACATCCCGGTGAGAGCGTATATCTTCTTGGAACTCCTGCGCTTGAGGAGAACTTTAGAGAAGAGGGAATAGATCTTTTTGTTTCTGAGAGAGATGAAAATGCTGCAATGTCCCATGCTATCTGTGAGAAGATCCCGGATATTGTGGTTGTGGCTTTTGATAAGACCCTGAATTATGAAAAGCTTTCCAATGCCTGTGTTTACATTATGAAGGGTGCTAAGTTCCTGGCAACTCATCTGGATATTAACTGCCCGGTAAAGGATGGTTTTATTCCGGACTGTGGCGCCATGTGTGCTGCCATAGAGCTTTCTACCAAGGTTAAGCCTAAGTTTGTTGGTAAGCCCTTTAAAGAGACTGTAGACATGGTGGTGGACGCAACTGGCGTAGATGCTTCCAAAATTTCTTTTGTTGGAGACCGCATATATACTGATGTTGCAACTGGCGTAAATAATGGAGCAATGGGAGTTTTGGTTCTGACCGGAGAAACGAAACTTTCTGAGGTTCCGGATTCAGAGGTTCAGCCGGATGTGATATTTGATTCTATTAAGGAGATGGGAGAGATCCTTTCTGGAAAATGAATGCAGATGTAGCAGGCTTTTGGGGCCTGCTGCTTTTTGTATATGGACATGCACAAACAGATGTTCTATAATGGGTATATCATATGAAGTTGGGGGATATAGACCGTGATAGCGTACGTTAACGGGATTTTAGAGAGTTTGGAAGAGGGATTGGCTGTAGTAGATGTTGGAGGAATCGGCATGAATGTGTTTGTTTCCGGATCTACCATGGATAGGATGCCTGGAATTGGCGAGGCAGTCAAACTCTATACTTATACAAATGTTAAAGAGGATTCATTTACACTCTTTGGATTTCTTTCAAGGGATGAGCTGGCTCTTTTCAAGATGCTGATAACTGTAAGCGGCATCGGACCTAAGGGAGGCTTGTCCATTCTTTCTGTAATGACTCCTGATGATCTTAGATTTGCAATAATGGCAGGGGATTCGGGCTCTATATCTAAGGCCCCTGGAATTGGTAAAAAGACTGCTGAGAGAATAACCTTAGAGCTTCGCGACAAGATCAAGGCTACTGAGGCGGATATGCTTAAGGGCAGCGGTGCTGTTACTATGGATGACCTTTCCGGAGAAGCTTCTTCAGCAAGGGACGAAGCTGTGGCAGCGCTTGTGGCTCTTGGCTACAATTCAGGCGATGCTATGAAGGCTGTTCGAAAGGTGCTTACAGCTAATGAGGATGCAGCATCAGATACAGAAAAACTTTTGAAGCTTGCGCTTAAAGAAATGTTTTAAGGGAGGATGGTTGACATGGAAAAAAGAAAAATTGTTACCACAGCCCGGAACATGGACGCTGAGGCAAATGTTGAAGATTCCAGGATTGAAGGGTCACTTCGTCCCAAGAGCCTGGATACATATATTGGTCAGAAGAAGATAAAGGAAAGCCTAAAGATCTATATTGAGGCAGCTAAAGGTAGAGGCGAGAGCCTTGACCATCTGTTGTTTTACGGACCTCCAGGACTTGGAAAGACCACTTTATCTGTAATTATTGCTAATGAGATGGGAGTTAATATCAAGATCACTTCAGGTCCTGCAATTGAGAAGCCCGGGGATATGGCTGCAATCCTTAACAACCTTCAGGAAGGAGATGTGCTCTTCGTTGACGAGATCCACCGTCTCAACAGACAGGTTGAGGAGGTGCTTTATCCTGCCATGGAGGACTATGCCATTGATATTATGATCGGTAAGGGGCCTACAGCCAGGTCCATAAGGCTAGACCTTCCACACTTTACCCTTGTTGGTGCAACAACCAGAGCAGGTATGCTCTCAGCGCCACTTCGTGACAGGTTTGGCATGATCCACAGAATGGAGTACTACGACGTGGATGAGCTTTGCACCATCATCATGCAGTCAGCCAGAGTCCTTGACGTGGAAGTGGATGAGAAGGGAGCCATCGAAATGGCCAGAAGGAGCCGTGGTACGCCTCGTCTTGCCAACAGGATTCTTAAGCGTGTCAGAGACTTCGCACAGGTACGCTTCGACGGCAAGATCACAGAGGAAGTTGCTGTTACAGCTCTTGACCTGATGGATGTAGACAAGATGGGCCTTGATCACACTGACAGGAACCTCCTTCTTACAATGATCAACAAGTTCGGAGGCGGCCCGGTAGGTCTTGATACCCTTGCAGCTGCCATTGGCGAAGACGCAGGAACCATCGAGGATGTCTATGAGCCGTACCTTATTAAGAACGGTCTGATCAACAGAACGCCCAGGGGAAGAGTTGTTACTGAAGAAGCTTACCATCATCTGGGGCTGACGTTGAACTCATGAATTTTGAAATACAGACCATCTGTGGTATCATGGTCCTATAACTGAATAAGACGGAAGGTGCTTGTGGGCTTTGCGATTTATGTAAGAGCTGCACAAGTGAAAAGGGAAGCGGGTGCAAATCCCGCACGATCTCGTCACCGTGTTTCGAGAGCTGAATCTCATTGCCACTGGAACAACAAAGAACGTTCCGGGAAGGGGGAAGAGGCGCTGCACTTTAAAATGCTGAATCGATCAGCCGGGAGACCTGCCAGCCGTCGTACATGGGAAACCGGGTCACGAGGAATTGACTGTACGAACTGACTAAGTGAATGCTTAAGGCATTTGCTTAGCTTTTGTGTGCAAATTAGTCTTCGATTTCGGTCGAAGGCTTTTTTATTTTCCGGAAAATGCTATGCATTTTCTGGCATATATCAGGAGGAAAAATTATGAAGAAGAAACTTGCAGTACTTTTGACACTTGCACTGACTGCCTCTTTTGCAGTTGGCTGTGGTGGACAAAACACAGGAAATGAGGTAGCAACAGAAGAGGCGGCTACGGAGCAGCCCGTAGAGGCAGCTCAGGAAACAGAGGCTTCACAGGAAGCTGACAAGGCGCAGGAGGCAACAGACGCAGTCCTTGCAGACGGAACATACTCAGCATCCTTTACAACAGACGGCTCCATGTTCCATATAAACGAAGCCTACGGTGATAAGGGTATACTTACCGTTAACAATGGAGATATGACAATCCACATCACACTTCCTTCCAAGAACGTACTAAATCTGTTCCCCGGAAGTGCTGAGGATGCACAGAAGGATGGAGCAGTTCTTTTAGAGCCCACAACAGATATTGTTAAGTATGAAGATGGCACTGAGGAAGAGGTTTACGGTTTTGACGTTCCTGTTCCTGCCATTGATGAGGAATTTCCACTGGCACTTATCGGAACAAAGGGCAAGTGGTACGACCATCAGGTTAAGGTTTCAGATGTCGAAGAATCACAGGGAGACGAGGACATGGCTAAGGCACAGGAAGTAGCAGATCTTATTGATTCCATTTATGTACAGACCAGAGACGAGAACACTGATGAGCTTTGCGCCAAGGCAAAAGAGGCATGGGATGCCCTGACAGATGCTCAGAAGGAGCTTGTTGAAGGCGAAAATGCAGATCCCGACTACTTCGGAAGGGATACTGGTGATGCTTCCAAGGATGATACCCTTAACGGTGATGACATCGGAGAAAAAGAGCTTTTGGTAGTAAGCTTTGGTACTTCCTTTAATGATAGCAGAGCCCAGGATATTGGCGGAATTGAGAAGGCCCTTCAGAAGGCTTTCCCTGACTGGTCAGTAAGAAGAGCATTTACAGCTCAGATCATAATAAACCATGTTCAGGCAAGGGATGCACAGAAGATCGACAACGTGGAGCAGGCTCTTGAAAGAGCTGTTTCAAACGGCGTAAAAGAGCTTGTGATCCAGCCTACACATCTTATGCATGGCGCAGAGTATGATGAGCTGATTGAAGTTCTTGATGGCTATAAGGATAAGTTTGAAACTGTTGCTGTGGCAGAACCTCTTCTTGGCGAAGTTGGAAAAGATGCAACAAAGATCAACGATGATAAGAAGGCAGTTGCTGAGGCAATCACAGCTGAGGCGGTTAAGGAAGCTGGCTTTGACAGCCTTGATGCAGCGAAGGAAGCTGGAACAGCCTTTGTATTCATGGGCCATGGAACATCTCACACTGCAAAGATTTCCTACAGTCAGATGCAGACTCAGATGAATGAGCTTAAGTATGAGAATGTATTCATCGGAACAGTAGAGGGTGAGCCTGAAGAAACAGAGCTTTCACAGGTTATCGAAGCAGTTAAGGCAAAGGGCTACAAGAAAGTAATCCTTCGTCCCCTTATGGTTGTTGCCGGAGATCATGCAAACAACGATATGGCAGGAGATGACGAGGATTCCTGGAAGAGCGGTTTTGAAGCTGATGGCTCTTTTGAAAGCGTTGACTGCCAGATCTCAGGACTTGGAAGAATTGACGCAGTTCAGGAACTGTACGTTAAACACGCAGGAGCAGTTATAAAGTAATTCTATGAATAAAAAGCAGAAAAGATTTCTTTTCATAAGAACAGCGCTGCTGGTTCTGCTTACACTGTGTATGATGGGATGCGGTAAGACTTCCGAAAGGGAGTATACCGCATCTGTTATCCTGACGGGAGGAAGCGGAAGGGCAACCATTGAAAGTCCCTGTAAGGTGACGGTGAAAAATGGTAAGGCAACAGCAGACATAATATGGAGCAGCTCGAACTACGACTACATGATTATAGATGGGGTGACCTATTATCCTGTGAATACAGAGGGCAATTCCGAGTTCATCATCCCTGTGGAACTTGATAAGGATATGGCTGTTCAGGCAGATACTACGGCTATGAGTACGCCACACCTTATTGATTACACCTTGAGATTTTCACTTGATGATCCGGTAAAAGAGCTTTCGGAGGAAACAGAAGTTTCTTTTAACGCATCTGATGTTTCTATTCCGCCAAGTATACCAGGCCTGACATTTGCTGGGACGCAGGAGAATGAGTTTGCAACAGGCTTTGCCATCCATGAATACTCTGAAGGATACACGGTTATATCTATAAATGATGGCATGAATTATCTGCTGGTACCAGAGGGGAAGGCAGTACCTGAAGGTATTGGAAAAGATATATCAGTTCTTAAGCTGCCCCTTAACAGGATTTATCTGGCAGCATCAGGAGCAATGTGTCATTTTGATGCTTTAGACGCGGTAGATAGTATAAGGCTTTCAGGAATTGAAAGAGACGACTGGTATATAGAAGCTGCCAAGGAAGCCATGGATGAAGGAAATCTTGTTTATGGCGGAAAGTACAGCGCTCCGGACTATGAGAAAATGGTCATGGATGATATTGATCTGGCTGTGGAGAATACCATGATCCTTCATGTTCCGAAGGTTCAGGAGAAACTTGAAAAGATTGGAATCCCAGTCTTTGTGGACAGGTCCAGCTATGAAGAAGAGCCTCTTGGAAGATGTGAATGGATAAAGGTTTATGGTGCTATTGCAGGAAAAGAGGCTGAGGCAGAATCTGCATTTGAGACTCAGAAATCCCTTGTGGAGCAGGTGCAGGACTTGGCTCCTTCCGGTAAAACAGTTGCCTTTTTCTATGTGAATTCAAACCACCAGATTGTGACCAGAAAGAAGAACGATTATCTTGCCAAGATGGTCGCTATGGCGGGAGGAACCTACCTTGCTCCTGATACAGGGGATGATGACAATTCTAACGGACAGATCACCATCAGCATGGAGGCTTTTTATCAGTACGCTCTGGATGCAGACATTCTGATCTACAACAGCGCTGTGGCAGATGCTCCTGACTCGTTGGAAGCATTATGCCAGGAGAATTCGAGCATCCGTGACTTTAAGGCAATAGGAGAAGGAAATGTCTGGTACACCGACAAGTCACTCTATCAGTACACAGACCGCACAGGTTCCATAATTGAGAATTTACATGAAATTATAAGCATCAGTGAAGACGAGACTGAGTTCTTCCACAGATTAAGGTGAATAAACTTTGGCAAAAAATATCATGATACAGGGCACCATGTCAGGTGTCGGAAAAAGCATATTGACTGCAGGAATCCTTCGGGCACTTCGTCAGGACGGATATAGAGTGGCGCCATTTAAATCCCAGAATATGGCGCTTAATTCCTATGTCACAAAGGACGGCAAAGAGATAGGAAGGGCTCAGGCACTACAGGCCTTTGCTGCTGGAATGGAGCCTTCATCTGACATGAATCCCATACTTCTCAAACCTATGGGAGATACCACTTCCCAAGTCATTGTGAATGGACTTCCTGTGGCAAATATGAAGGCTGCAGATTATTTCAAAAAGAAAACAAGCTTTATCCCTGATATTAAAGAGGCCTATGAACGTCTTTCTAAAGAGGCAGAAATCATAGTCATTGAAGGGGCAGGAAGCCCTGTGGAGATTAACCTTCGGGAGAATGACATCGTCAACATGGGTCTTGCTGAAATCCTTGATGCGCCTGTTCTTCTTGCTGGAAACATAGATCCCGGAGGAGTATTCGCGCAGCTCCTTGGTACCATCAACCTTTTATCAGAAGATGAGAGGAAAAGAGTAAAGGGCCTTATCATCAATAAGTTCCGAGGGGATAAAGCTCTTTTGATGCCGGGGCTTGAGATGTTCAAGGCCTACAGTGACATTCCCTTTGCAGGAGTTGTGCCCTTTGTGACCCTGGACCTAGATGAGGAGGACAGTGTTTCTGAAAGGCTTAAAATCAATAATAAAGGCTCCATTAAAGACTTGGATGACGGAGATGCCCTAGAAGGCCATTGCGGCTTATATGGAGAAGATAAGTCGTTAAAGATATCTGTAATAAGACTTCCTTTCATAAGCAACTACACTGATTTTTCTATTTTTGATTCCATGCCTTTTGTGGAGTTAAGGTATGTGAATGAACCAAAGGGGTTGGAGGGAACTGATCTGATCATACTTCCTGGAACCAAGAATACCATTTCTGACTTGAAATGGCTTAAGAAGCAGAGACTTTTTGATCGGATAAAAGAACTGTCGTATGATGGAACGCCTGTTATAGGTATCTGTGGTGGCTTTCAGATGATGGGCGAGAACATCAGTGATCCCGAAGGACTTGAAGGAGGCGGAGCTACTGAGGGACTAGAATTGCTACCTGTGAAAACAAGATTTTTTGAGCAAAAGAATCTTAGACAAGTTCAGGGAAGAGTTGGTGAGTTAACAGGCCTATTTAAGCCTCTTTCAAATGAAGAGGTTAAGGGATATGAGATTCATATGGGTGAGACTATCTCAGACCAGGATATCTTCCCTGTAATTGCATCTGAGAATAACCTTGGAACCTATATTCATGGAATCTTTGATTCGCCTGAATTTACGCAGAAACTCTTTGAGATTCTTTATGATAAAAAGGGATTGAAGAAAGCTATTCCGGTTATGGAATCAGCATCTGTGATCCGGGAAAGAGAGCTGGACAAGCTGGCTGATGTACTTAGAGAAAACTTGGATTTTGAGCTGATCTATGAGGCTATTGGACTATGAACTTTTACATAACGAAGCCTTCTGAAATTGAGAAGGAAAGTTTTAACATAATACAAAATGAACTGGCAGAAATGGGAAAGAAGGTTCCTGAGGAGCTTCTACCCACCATTCTTCGTGTGATCCATACTACGGCAGACTTCGAATACGCTGATACCATGTGCTTTTCGGAGGATGTTATAACTAAGGCAAAGGATGCAATCCGTCATGGTGCACATATTGTAACAGACACAAACATGGCTCTTAGTGGTATCAACAAGAAGAAACTGGCAGAGTACGGCGGAGAAGTACATTGCTTTATGGCCGATGAAGACGTGGCTTTAAATGCTAAAGAGCTTGGAGTTACCAGAGCTACTGTCAGCATGGACAAGGCTGCTGAGCTAGATGCACCGCTAATCTTTGCTATAGGAAACGCGCCAACAGCACTTATCAGGATCCATGAACTTATTCAGGAAAAGAAACTTGACCCGGTTCTGATCATTGGAGTTCCTGTTGGGTTTGTGAACGTAGTAGAGGCCAAGGAACTTATTCTTGACGGTTCAACCCCATACATCGTAAACCGTGGCAGAAAAGGTGGCAGTACAGTAGCAGCAGCCATCTGTAACTCAATACTGTACAATATTTAAGCTACCAAGTTTGATGGCTTCAGGCCCCAACCAGAAGAATAACTCCAAGAATATGACATTTACATAATTGGAATAATAAATGGGAAAAGAAGAAACGAAGCTAAGAAGTGGCTTTACAACAGGGAGCTGCTCAGCAGCTGCTTCCAAGGCGGCCCTTCTGATGTTGATTAACGACATAGAAATTCATAATGTGACAATAGAGACTCCCAAAGGAATTCCCTTCAATGCAGAGATCATCGATATTACAAGGGATGCAGAGTCTGTGTCCTGCGCTGTCATAAAGGATGGGGGCGATGATCCTGACATTACTACTGGAGCTATGATATATGCACAGGTACGACTTACAGATGATGGAAAGATTTCCATTGATGGGGGGAAAGGCGTTGGAAGAGTGACTAAGCCTGGGCTAGACCAGCCAATCGGAAATGCCGCAATCAATTCTGTCCCAAGGAAGATGATTGAAGAAAACATCCTGGAAGTCTTGAAAAATGCAGGAATTACCAATAAAGGAGTTTCAGTTACTATTAGCGTTCCAACTGGAGAAGGTCTGGCTGAAAAGACCTTTAACCCCAGGCTTGGGATAGTTGGAGGAATCTCTATCCTTGGCACCACAGGCATTGTTGAACCCATGAGTGACAAGGCTATTGTGGATACCATAAGGACTGAGATCAGGGTACGTAAAGCTGAAGGCAACAAAATCCTTCTGGCAGCGCCAGGAAATTATGGCCTGACCTTTTTGAAGGAGGTATACGGAACCCCTGAAGAGACAGCCATCATGAGCTCTAATTTTATTTATGACACAGTTAGGATTGCCTTGGAAGAAGGCTTTAAAAAGCTCCTTTTTGTGGGGCATATAGGCAAGCTCGTAAAGGTGGCAGGAGGCATACGAAACACTCACTCCATGTATGGTGATCACAGGATGGAAGTTTTGTCTCAGCTAATTGATGGGATTTCGCCGAAAGCTCTTTTGCCTAATAAGGAGAGCCTAAAAGAACAGGTAATGAACTGTGTTATGACCGATGAAGCCGTGCGGATCATAAATGAGGCGGGCGTTGGAACTGAGGTGTTCGATGAGATGGTTTCCCGGATCAGATCAAACCTGGAAGAGTGGTCTGATGGGAAAATAGAGGCCCAGGTGATTATGTTTGCAAATGAGAACACAGAGCTGGTGGCCACAGACAAGGCCCACGACTGGATAAGAACATTTGGAAAAATAGAAGGATAAGCTATGGTACATTTTGTTGGCGCAGGTCCCGGAGCAAAGGACCTGATAACCCTTAGGGGAAAGAGCCTGATAGAAGAGGCTGATGTGATAATATACGCAGGATCTTTGGTGAATCCTGAGCTTTTGGACTATGCAAAAGAAAACTGTGAGATCCACGACAGCAGCAAGCTGAATCTTGATGAGGTCATAGAACTTATCAAAGCGGCAGAGAATGAGGGTAAAACAACAGTCAGATTACACACCGGTGACCCTTGTCTTTACGGCGCTATCAGGGAACAGATGGATATCCTGGATGATCTTGGGATTTCCTATGACTCGACTCCCGGCGTTAGCTCTTTTTGCGGAGCGGCAGCTGCTCTTAACATGGAATACACTCTGCCGGGCGTAAGTCAGAGCGTCATCATAACCAGGATGGAAGGGAAGACCCCTGTTCCTGCGAAAGAGTCCATCGAGGCTCTTGCATCCCACGGAGCAACCATGGTGTTCTTTTTGTCCAGCTTTGACACAAAGGGACTTTCAGAGAGACTAATTAAGAGCGGAGTATCTCCAAAGACACCCTGTGCCATAGTCTATAAGGCCACCTGGCCCCAGGAAAAGAGCTTTATCTGCACTCTGGAGACGCTTTATGAAACGGCAGTTAAGAACGACATACACAAGACAGCATTGATCATTGTTGGAGAGGCTGTTTCACAAAACGGTTACGATAAGTCAAAGCTCTACGCGCCGGATTTTACCACTGAATTTAGAACAGGAATTGATAAGAATGCCAACTCGAAGCAGTAAAAGAAATTTCATAGTTTTTGCGATCCTGGTCTTGATTCTTATGGCTTCTTTCGTGGCAAATCTCTGTATCGGGAATATACAGATAAGCCCTGGAGAGGTTCTTGAGATTCTGTTTTCAAAGGCAGGAGATGAGAAGATCAGAAGCATCATAATGAATATACGCTTTCCCAGAACAGTGATGGCTCTTGTTTTGGGAGGTGCTCTTGCTGTGGCAGGGTTTCTTTTGCAGACCTACTTTTCAAACCCCATAGCAGGACCTTATATTCTGGGTGTTTCCTCTGGAGCCAGGATGATGGTGGCTTTGCTTCTCATCTTTGTGGCAGGAGGCGTTACGGTGAAGGGGTACATGCTGGTTTTGGCGGCTTTTGCAGGAGCCTTACTGGCAACAATGTTCATTATCCTGCTCTCCAAAAGGGTCAAGAATATGGCGGCTCTTTTGGCTGCAGGAATAATGATAGGCTATATCTGCAGCGCTATTACGGATTTTCTGGTTGCTTTTGCAGATGATTCAGATATCGTGAATCTTCACAGCTGGTCCCAGGGAAGCTTTTCCGGAGCCACCATGGAAGGGGCGATTTACTGCATAGTAATTGTGACTGTCTCTTTTGTGGCCGTGATGCTTATGGCAAAGAGTCTTGATGCCTTCAGGCTTGGGGAGTCCTATGCCAGAAGCGTGGGAGTTAATATTAAGCTTTGCAGAGTGCTGATAATTCTTTTATCCAGCATCTTGTCTGCGTGTGTGACGGCTTACGCAGGGCCTGTTTCCTTTATTGGAATTGCTGTGCCTTTTCTCATGAGAGAGGCCCTTCGTACATCTAAACCCGTGGTGCTGATTCCTGCTTCATTCCTTTCAGGAGCAATATTCTGTCTATTAAGCGACCTGCTGGCAAGGATGATATTTGCGCCGACGGAGCTGAATATTTCGGCAGTCACCTCGTTGTTTGGTGCACCAATAGTAATTTTTATGATAGTAAGGAGGCATAGGAATCATGAGAATTGAGAAATTGTCTGCCGGATATCATAAAAAGATAATAGTTAAGGATGTGAGTCTTGAAGTATCAAAAGGCGAGATCATATCACTCATCGGACCCAACGGTGGAGGTAAGTCCACGCTTCTTAAGTCTATCCTTGGGGAACTTAAGCCCCTGGACGGCGCAGTTTTTATTGGAGAGGAGGACATTAAGAACATCTCGTTAAAAGAGCTGTCGAAGAAAATGTCAATTGTTAACACAGACAGGGTAAAGCCTGAGCATATGAGTGCAATGGATGTGGTTATGTCAGGACGTCTTCCATACAGCGACGGCTTTGGCCTGTTTAGTGATAAGGACAGGGAAGCAGCATTTGAAGCTGCAGCTCTTATGAAGATAGAAGGCTTTTCAGATAAGCCTTTCACGGATCTTAGTGATGGACAGAAGCAGAGAACTCTTATTGCCAGGGCAATATGTCAGGAACCGGAATATCTTGTGATGGATGAACCAACCTCATATCTGGATATCCGTCACAGACTCGAACTTATGGACGTGATAAGAGGACTTTCTGATAAGGGCGTAACTGTGATCATGTCGCTTCATGAGCTGGAGCTTGCACTGATGATATCAGACAGAGTACTGATGATAAATGATAAGGGCGTGGTTTCCTGCAAGGAACCTGGAGAAGTGCTAGAAAGCGGAGTGCTTCAGTCTCTTTATGGAATGGACGACGAGATGTACAAGGCTGTAAAGAGGCAGCTTGAAGCTGGAAGGCAGCGCTCTAAGAGCAGGGAACATGCTGAAAGAAAACACTGCACATACTTTCTCAACAAGGAGTGCGAGTACTACCCTTGTCACAATCTTGGCGAGGAAAAGTTTAGCTGCCTGTTCTGTTACTGTCCTTTATATGACATGGAGGACTGCGGAGGAACTTACGTCATCACTGACAAGGGAACAAAGAACTGCAAGGATTGCACCTTCCCCCATGACAGAGATAACTACGGACTTGTGATAAAGAAGCTAAAAGAAAAGATGTATGGAAAGACTAACGGTAGGGAAATATAACTTAATATGCTTCACGGATGCAGGAAAGAAGCTGATGCTAACTCTGGGAGAGAAACTGAATGACAGGAATGCTTTCGACGCTGAGAATGTTGAAAACCTTTCTGATTTCACTTCAGAAGTGTTCAACGAGGGCAACGTTCTTATCTACATCGGAGCTGTTGCCATTGCAGTCAGGGCCATTGCACCTTTCGTGAAGGACAAGACTACAGATCCGGCGGTTCTTGCTATAGATGAACAGGGGAACTTTGTGGTTCCGGTTTTGTCAGGACACATCGGTGGAGCAAATGAGTATGCAAGGCAGATTGCAGAACTTATCGGTGCAATTCCGGTAGTAACCACGGCAACAGATATCCGAGGCGAATTCGCTGTTGATGTCTTTGCCAGGAAAAACAATCTTGAGATAAACGACATGAAGATGGCAAAGGAGTTTTCCGCGAAGCTTCTTAGAGGCGAAGATGCAGTATTTACAGTTTCTCCAAGGGCTCATTCAGAGGATGGACTGTTCCTGATTCCCAAATGCCTGGTGGTTGGCATGGGCTGCAGGAAGGGGAAGAGCTTTGAAGAGCTGGAAGAATTTCTTTTAAATACTCTTAAAGAGAATTATCTGGATGTACGAGCAATCAAGGCCATGGTGTCAATCGATATAAAGAAGGATGAAGAGGGACTAAAGATGCTGGCTGACAGCTTAAGTGTCCCATTTGTAACCTACAGTGCGGATACCTTGATGGCACAGGAAGGGGATTTTGACAGTTCTGAGCTGGTTTTAGAAAAGACAGGAGCTGATAACGTATGCGAGAGAGCAGTTTCAGCCTACGGAGCAGAAAAGATCCTGGTGCACAAAACAGCCAAAGATGGCATGACTATTGCGATTGGAGTGCAAACATGAATAAGAAATTGTGGGTGGTTGGAATTGGGCCAGGCGGGCTGAACCAAATGACCATTAGGGCAAAAGAGACAATTGAAAGATGCGACGTGATTGCAGGGTATACGGTTTATTGCGGCCTGGTACGACCTTTCTTTCACGATAAGGAATACATTGAGACTCCCATGATGGGTGAGGAGAAAAGAGTTTTTCTTGCTCTGGAGAAAGCTAATGAGGGACATGAGGTTGCTCTGATCTGCAGCGGAGATGCAGGTGTTTATGGCATGTCTGGACTTTCTATTGCAGCAGCTAAAGACTTTCCGGAAGTCGAGGTTGAAGTGATTCCCGGAGTAACGGCGGCACTAAGCGGAGGTGCACTTTTAGGAGCACCACTGATCCACGACTTTTGCCTCATTAGTCTCAGCGATAGACTGACCCCCATGGAGAAGATTGAAAAGAGACTTCGACTGGCTGCAGAAGCTGACATGGTGATAGTCCTATATAACCCTGAGAGCAAGGGTAGAAGCGGATATTTGGCTCATGCTGCAGACGTCCTTTTGGAAACACTCCCAGCTAACAGAGTATGTGGCATTACCAGAAATATAGGAAGAGAGGGTGAGGCAAAAGAAGTTCTGACTCTATCAGAGCTAAAGTGTGCTAGCGCAGATATGTTCTGTACAGTATTTATCGGTAACTCTTCAACTAAGAGATTTGAGGATTATATGGTGACGGGAAGAGGCTATAAAAGTGAAGGATAAAGTGCTTGTATTTGGCGGGACTACTGAGGGAAGACTCCTGTCGGAGAAACTCCGAAAAGCGGGAGTTCCCCACGTGGTCAGTGTTGCAACAGAATATGGACTTCAGATCCTTAAGGACAGCGGCGAGGAGAGCATCGTTAAAGGCCGTAAGGATGCGGTAGAGATAGCCGGACTTATTTCTGAAGAGAAATTCACGGTGGTGGTTGATTCAACGCACCCCTTTGCAACGGCTGTCTCTAAAGAGATAAAAAGCGCCTGCCAGATAACAGGTGCAGAGTATATTAGGCTTGGGCGTGATACGAGTGCTTCTTCCGATTTTTATCCAGGGATAAGCTATGTTGATGACCTGAAAGAGGCTACGGAGCTTCTAAAAAAGGAAGCTGGGAATATATTACTCCTTACCGGAAGCAGGGATCTTCAGCAGATTACATCGGCTCTTTCTGACATATCAAGAGTTTACGTAAGAGTTCTTCCGGATCTGGAAAGTCTTAAGAAATGTGAAACTGCAGGGCTTAAAGGTAGACAAATCATAGCCATGCAGGGGCCATTTTCATGCCAGATGAATGAGGCGCTAATAAGAGAGATAAATGCGTCAATTATCCTTACCAAGGAAAGCGGTAAAACCGGAGGCTTTGATGAAAAGCTTGAGGCAGCAAGAAACTGTGGCATCAAAACCATCGTACTTCGGAATCCTGAAAGAGTTGCTGATGACAGCTCATACTTTACGCTTGCTGAAGTACTTGAGCGCTTGACAGGGGATGCCCGGCTTAATATTACTTTGGCTGGAATAGGTCCAGGAAATCCGGGGTGCTTCACACGGGAATTAGAACAGGCTCTTAAGAGCGCTGACGTGATCTTTGGGGCTTCTTCTGTTCTGGATAGCCTAGGAGCTGGCGATGGATTTTATTCTGCACCTGGCGGAGTAAAAGTACCTGCAATTTCTTTATACAAAGGAGAAGATATTCTAAGTTATCTTACTGCCCACAAAGACTTAATTCATCCTGTAGTTCTTTTCTCAGGAGATATAAGTCTTAGCAGTGGCTCTAAGAAAGCTGCGAAAGTGTTTGAGGAGGCTGGTTATCAAGTCAGTCTTATTCCCGGAATATCTTCGGTATCTCTTTTTGCAAAGGCTCTTGGACTTGGACTTGAAGATGTAAAAATTGTCAGCGCCCATGGCAGAAGCTGCAACGTGAGAGGATATGCAGCTCGTCACGAGAATCTTTTTATCCTGCCATCAAACTGCAAACACGCAGAAGGGTTGTGCAGCATGCTTCAAGATGTGGCAGACAGGATAGTTATAGGATATGAACTTGGAAATCCAGAGGAACGGCTTTTTAATTATGACAGCTCATTGGGAGAGCTTCTTGGGCGTTGCCTAATTTATGCCCACAATGCAGCTGCATCCCAATTTGCTCCAGCTGCAGGACTTAGAGACGAAGAGATTCTTCGTGGAAATGTCCCCATGACCAAGGAGGAAATAAGGGCTCTTTCCATGAGGAAGCTGGCGCTGACCAAGGATGCAGTTTTCTACGACGTTGGTGCAGGTACAGGCTCTGTTTCTCTTGAGGCAGCAATCCTTTCTCCTGAGATACAGGTATATTCCATAGAAAAGAAGCCTGAAGCTGTTGAACTTCTTGCCAAGAACAAGGAGCATTTTGGCGTGGATAATATGGAGATAGTAAGTGGAAATGCGCCAGATGCATTAAAAGAACTTCCGGCACCAAGTCACGTGTTCATTGGCGGGAGCGGAGGGAATCTGAAGGAAATCCTTCTTGCGATTTTTGAAAAGAATGAAGAGGCGAAAATTGTCATAAATGCTATAACTGCTGAGACCTTTAAAGAAACCATGGACTTTGTTGAGGAACGCAAGGACCTGACAAGCGACGTTATCCAGGTCTTTGTCAGCAGATACAAGGAAGTGGGCAGCTATCACATGGCTGATGCCATAAATCCTGTATATATCATCACCCTTATGAAAGGCGAAAAAAGTGAGTGATCCCAATACTTACAGACGAATAATGATATGTGCTCCCGGAAGCGGAAGTGGGAAGACTCTAATTACCTGTGCTCTTATCAGGATACTGATGAAAAAAGGTTATGATCCGGCTTCTTTTAAGTGTGGCCCGGATTACATTGACCCAATGTTTCATAAGACTGTTCTTGGGATTCCGTCTAGAAATTTGGATTTGTTTCTTGCAGGCAGAGAGGGTGTATTGCGTTCTTTTGCTAAAGGAATGAATGGCAGGAACTTTGGAGTGTTGGAAGGAGTTATGGGATTCTTTGATGGGATGAGCGCTGGTTCAACGGAAGGCTCTTCTTATGAGGTCAGCTGTGTGACTGATACTCCAGCCATCCTGGTGGTAAACACAAAAGGCATGAGCAATTCCGTTATTCCGTTGGTGAAAGGCTTTTGCGAGTACGGAGAGCAGAGGCAGATTAAGGGAATAATCCTTAACAACATTCCGCCTTCAATTGCCGGTGAAATTTCCAAAAAGATTCTTGAAGAGACAGGTGTACCGGTTATCGGAACTCTTCCTGTGATGAAGGATGCCGGTCTCCAAAGCAGACACCTTGGGCTTGTTCTTCCGGGGGAGATTGAAGACCTTCTTGAGATAATCGATAAGGTTGCTGATGAACTTGAAAAGACTCTGGACTTTGACAAATTGCTAGAGATAGCAGAGAGTGCGTCGAATCTCGGGAATGTGGTAGAAGAAAAGTCAGCAGAGAATGTTAGAGATTTATGCGCTTCCGAAGGAACTGAAACGTCAGATTGTAGCAATGTGGAGACGCGCCAGGCAAATCCGGAAGGAGCTGCATCGAATGTCCGGATCGGAGTTGCCCTGGATGAAGCCTTTTGCTTTTACTATCAGGATAATCTGGAATTATTAGAGGAACTGGGAGCGCAGCTACAGTTCTTTTCCCCAATTCATGATGAGAAGATTCCGGATGTGGACAGGCTCATCTTTGGCGGAGGTTATCCGGAACTATATGCAAAAGAACTGTCACAGAATCGGACGATGTTACAAAGCATAAAGAATGCAGCAAATGATGGAATGCCTGTCCTGGCGGAGTGTGGTGGATTTCTTTTCCTGATGGAAAGAATTGTGACGCCGGAAGGAAATGAGTATGAGATGGCGGGAGTCCTTAAGGGGAAATCACATATGAGGGATAAGATGTCTCATTTTGGATATGTGAAGGTCACAAAGAATAAGGATAACAGATACATCAAGGATGATGAGGTTATAAAGGGACATGAGTTCCATTACTACGAGGCTACTGATGAGGGCGATGTCTGCAACATGACCAAGCCTTCAGGGAAACGGAGTTGGATGGGGTACCAGACCAAAGGGGATGTTTTTGGTGGCTTTGCACATCTTTATTATCCATCCTGCGTTTCTTTTATAAAGAGGTTTATTGATGCTTGATAAGGACAGTTTGTTTCAACTAAAGATAGAAAAGCCTGATGAAAAGATCTTTCTAAGGATCAAGGAAAACTGGGATAAGGTATCCAAGCCCATAGACGGCCTGGGAGATTTTGAAGAGCTTATTTGCAGGATCGGTGCTGTTCAGGGAAAAGAGATTCCTGCGATGAGTAGCAGAGCAGCTTTAATATTCTGCGCTGACAATGGCATTGTTGAAGAGGGTGTTTCTCAGAGCAGTCAGGATATAACTCTGGCTGTGGCAAAGGCTTTGGGGAAAGGCATCAGCAGCGCCTGCCATCTGGCAAGGTTTGCCAAAGTTAACGTTATTCCTGTGGACATTGGGATAGACAGCGATGAGGTTGTAGAAGGTGTCAGAAATCTTAAAGTTTCAAAGGGCACCAGGAACTTTCTAAAGGAACCTGCCATGACTATGGAGGAGACTCTTCTTGCTATGGAACAGGGAATGGATATGGTAAAAGAACTACATGAGTCTGGAACAGATATCATATCAACCGGTGAGATGGGAATTGGAAACACCACTACTTCAGCTGCCTGTCTTGCAGCTCTTTTACAGGTGGATAGTGAAAAGGTTACAGGCCGTGGAGCCGGACTTGATGACGAGGGTTTTGCCAGGAAGAAAAATGTAGTTTGTTCGGCACTTGATAAATATGGATTTGATAGCCCTGATAAAGCGTTTTCGGATGAGAAAAACAGAACTTTTGAAATTTTAAAAACTTTGGGCGGGCTGGATATCGCAGCTTTAGTGGGAACCTTTATCGGTGGAGCCCTTTACCATGTTCCTATTATTATTGATGGACTAATTAGTGCAACAGCTGCTTTGATGGCAGAGAAGCTTATACCCGGTACCAAGGATTATATGATTGCTTCCCACAGCGGAAGAGAGGAAGGAACAATGCTGGCCCTTGATAGTCTTCATCTGAGACCATACATTGCCGGAAACATGGCTCTTGGTGAAGGAACTGGAGCCCTTATGCTTTTTCCTCTTCTTGATATGGTCATGGATTACTATGAGGGTGGAGCAAAGTTCAGTGATTATGAAATTGATGAGTACGAGAGGTTTGAGTAAATGACTGTTCTGATAATAGGAACTCCCGACAGTGGGAAATCGGAAAAAGCTGAAGCCCTAGCCATGGAGCTGGCTGCAGGTTCGCCAATAATGGATGGCGCTTCGATTCAAAAGAAGTACTACATAGCCACCATGATCCCTTATGGTGAAGATGGTGCCAAGAGAGTGGAGAAGCATCGAAAACTTCGAGAGGGCAAGGGGTTCTTAACCATAGAAAAGCCCACTAAGGTACATGAACTGATAGATGAGATCTCGGATCTTCAAGACAGCACCTGTCTACTTGAATGCATGTCGAATCTTATTGGTAATGAGATGCATTCTACAATGCGCTCCGCCACCGAAATCACTAATTCTGTTATGATGCTGGCTGAGGCAACTTCCAATTTGGTGATTGTTACAAATAAATTCCCTTTGGAGGATGATTCCTACGATGAAGATACCCAGAAGTATGTTAAACTTGTGAGCCTTGTGAACGAAGAGCTTTCCTCAAAAGTCGACAAAGTATATGAACGTTCTGAAGGCTCTGGAGATTGGATAGAAATGGATTTTAATAGACACAAGATAGGAGAAGATAAACTTCGTGAGTATAATTAAGAGCATCATAATTTCATTATCCTTATATTCCAAGATTCCCATGCCTCGGACCCAGTGGGATGAGGATAGCTTTGAGCATGCCATCAGCTTTCTTCCTCTGACAGGCCTAATTATTGGCGCAGTGTCATATGCCTTTACAAGGCTTGCTATGAACTATCAGCTTCCGGTGCCCTTCGTAACCCTTATATTGACGGCAATTCCTTTGATCATAACAGGTGGCTTTCATGTAGACGGGTTCATGGACGTTCAGGACGCGATTCACTCATATCAGTCAAAGGAAAAGAAGCTTGAGATCATGAAGGATCCACATATCGGAGCATTTGCTGTCATCAGCGCTGGAATAGCTCTTTTGATATGGACAGGCTTTTTATATCTGGTATTAGCCAGGAGCTTTGAAACTCAGGATTTAACAATTCCTACGGCTTACTGCCTTTCTTTTGTTCTTGTCAGGGCACTTTGTGGGATTACCTGCATCTCTTTTCCTAAGGCCAAAGAAGACGGGATGCTGAACAAGGAGACAAAAAGCAGCCAAAAGGGAGATGTTATGTTCCTTGCGCTGGAGGCATTTCTTGCCTTGGGAGCCATGATGCTTATAAGCCGCTTTGTCGGGATAGTATCAGGTGTGGTATTAGTTCTTTTCACCTTCTGGTACAGAGAAGCCTGCAAAAGAAATTTCGGTGGAGTTACAGGCGATACAGCAGGATTTTTCGTGGTAACTGGAGAAACTCTGATGGTGATATCACTAGCTATCATGTGCTACGTTTTGTGAAAACGACGAGTAACAAAATAGAAAGGAATCTACATGCGTTATCATATGATGGCCTTCCTTATGGGAGTTATATTGGATTTTATTGTTGGGGATCCAATGAACTTTCCTCATCCCATAAGACTAATAGGAAGGCTCATAGGCTTTTTTGATAAACAGTTTTTGGGGAATATATCTGAAAACAGGAATCCCGAAATTGCAGAGACTAAGACCAAGGCCAACGAAAAGGCAAAGGGCTTTGTTATGGTAATTCTGGTGGTGCTTATTACAGGTCTTACTGTGACTGCAATATTGGCACTGGCTTACAAAATCAGTCCATTCGTAGGTGCGATTGTGGAAGCAATTCTTACTTGCTATTGTCTTGCTGCAAAAAGCCTTAAGGTTGAGAGCATGAAAGTCTATAAGGCACTAAAAGAAGGTACACTGGAGGATGCAAGGAAGGCAGTATCCATGATAGTTGGAAGAGATACGGAAAGTCTTGATGAAAAGGGAGTTATTCGGGCGGCAGTTGAGACTGTTGCAGAAAACACTTCAGATGGAGTAATTGCACCTCTGATCTATACCTTTGTGGGGGGACCGATCCTTGGGCTGGTTTATAAGTCCATAAATACCATGGATTCCATGGTTGGTTATCACAATGACAGATATGAGAACTTCGGCTTTGCTGCAGCTAAGCTTGATGATATTGTGAACTTCCTACCAGCAAGGATAAGTGCTTTGTTTATGATAGGAGCAGCTTTCATTGCTGGAAAGGAGTATTCTGGAAAGGATGCCCTGAGAATTTTCAAAAGGGATAGATATAATCATAAGAGTCCTAACTCAGCTCAGACTGAGAGCGCCTGCGCTGGAGCTTTGGGCTTACGCTTGGCGGGAGATGCTTACTACTTTGGGAAGTTGGTACATAAGCCTTACATCGGAGACCCTGTACGCACAGAAGAACCAGAGGACATCCCAAGAAGCTGCAAACTCATGTACATGACCAGCATTTTAACTACGATTTTTCTTCTCGTAATAGGAGTGATACTTTGATACATGGTGGCGAGATTTACGACAAAAGAATAGAGCTGGATTTTTCAGTGAATCTGAATCCATACCCATGTCCAGAGGAAGTCATTTGCGCTATAAGGGAGGCAGTTTCTCATATAAGTGAGTACCCGGACATAAACCAGACTGTATTCAGAGAGAAGGTGGCTAAGGCAGAGAATAAGCTGGCTATGGCTGAGAGCAAGCTATCTGGTGCAGAAAATGCGCGTGCAGCCATAGATTATTTAACTTCTGAAAATGTCATTGGTGGAAACGGCGCTTCAGAACTGATTATGGCTATCATCAGACTGATTAACCCTAAGAAGGTTTTATTACCTGTTCCATGCTTTTACGGATACTTTTATGGAATCAGAGCTTGTGGCGATGTGGAGATAGAGCAGTTCCAGCTCAGTGAAGAAAAGGATTATTTCTTGGACGAAGAATTTCTAGATTGCATCGATGAAAGCATAGACCTTATAATCCTTGGCAATCCCAACAATCCTACAGGACGACTGATTCAGAACGATTTACTTGAGAAAATCATCAGACGATGCCAGGAAACTTCAACGGCTCTGTTGATCGACGAATGCTTTCTACACCTTTCTTCAGGGACAATCAGCGCAGCTAAATACTTGAATCTTTGCGACAACCTCTTCATCGTGAACGCCTACACAAAGCTCTTTTACATTCCCGGAGTAAGAGTAGGCTACGCTATTTCTTCGCCTGCAAATATTATGGCTCTTAAAGCTCTTTTACCTGAATGGAACATGTCAGTGTTTGCAATGGCTGCAGGAGAGGCCTGTGCAGACATTGTTGCCACAACTGACTTTGTAGAGCGCTCCAGAGCATTTATCGCAAGCCAAAGAATAACGATGGAAAGCGACCTTGCCTCCGCTGGCCTAAAGGTCTTTTCCTCAGATACAAATTTCATCCTTGTTAAGAGCCCCAAAAGGCTGTATGATTTCTTCTTGGAAAAGGGAATTCTTATTAGGGACTGCGGTAACTTTGAGGGCCTGGGAACAGGCTACTACAGGTTCGCCGTAAGGGACGAAAAGTCCTACGAAAGGATGAAACAATGCTTTTGTTTTTTGACATAGATGGAACAATCTGGGATTACAGGAATTTTATTCCTGACAGCACCAGGAAAGCCATTAAGCTGGCTCAGGAAAAGGGCCATAAGTGCTTCATAAACACCGGGCGCTCCAGAGCTTTTGTGTATAATAAGGATCTTCTGGGAATTGGCTTTGACGGGATTGTTTCTTCTTGTGGATGCATGATCGAATACAAGGGAGAGACACTTTTTAACAGGCTCATCAGCAGGGATGAGTGCATCAGAACAGTGGAGACTACAAAGCGCCACGGCTTTAGGAATATCCTTGAAGGTCCGGAGTACCTTTATATGGACAGGCATGATTTCGAGGGCGATATGTACGGTGAAAAGGTCATGAGAGAAATGGGAGAGAAGCTCCTGCCTATCACCGAGACCTGGGGCAATTGGGTCATTAACAAGCTTTCCTGCGAGTGCGGAACTCCCACCAGGGACCAGTGCTTTGAGGAACTGTCGGACCTTTACGACTACATGCTCCACAGTGAGAATATAGTTGAGATGGTGCCAAAGGGGTTTAACAAGGGCAGCGGAATCCTGGAGGTTTGCGAACTTCTTCACGAGGATGTTTCAAACACCATGGCCTTCGGCGACAGCATCAACGACAAGGAAATGCTGGAAACCGCTGCAATTTCGGTGGCTATGGGGAATGGCACCGACGTGGTAAAAGAGCTGTCGGATCACGTTACAACTTCTCTATTGGAGGATGGCATCTGGAACGCTATGAAGGAGTATGACCTTATCTGAAAAGAAACCTTTAACAAATTGGGTTCTTTACTTGAAATGGCAGATGGTTCAAGTTTATAATCTGTGTTATAATCTACAAAGTAATTATTCGCATGTGGGGAGATCAAAATGGCATCCAAGACAGATACCGAAGTCATCATCGGTGGCAAAGTTTTTACACTTAGTGGTTATGAGAGTGAGGAGTACCTTCAGAAGGTGGCTTCTTATATCAACAACAAGATCGCTGAATATAACAAGATAGATGGCTTTAAGAGACAGCCTATCGATACTCAGAACGTTCTTCTTCAGCTGAATATCGCTGACGACTACTTTAAGTCCAAGAAGCAGATAGAGCTCATGGAGGAGCAGCTTTCCGAGAAGGAGAAGGAACTGTACGATCTTAAGCATGAGCTTATCGCAACCCAGATCAAGCTTGAGAACACTGAGAAGAATGGCAAGAGCCTTCAGACCAAGCTGGACGAGTCCTCCAAGAAGATAATACAGCTTGAGACTCAGGTTAAGGGTGGCAAAAAGTAATTGTGAATTCAAGGGCTGTCTGAGCAAGACGGCCTTTCTTTTATTGGTAGGACTATGAAGAAGGTAGAGCTTTTATCACCGGCAGGTGGTTATGAAACAATGGTGGGGGCATTCAATGCAGGTGCCGACGCTGTATATCTTGGGGGATCTAAATTTGGCGCAAGAGCCTATGCTGATAACTTCGACAGGGATCAGGTTCTTGACGCTATTTCTTATGCACATCTCCATGGGAAAAGAATATATATGACCGTGAACACCCTTGTTAAAGAGGGTGAGTTTGGTCAGCTCTACGACTTTATGTTGCCCTATGCAGAGAAGAATCTGGATGGTGTCATTGTTCAGGACTACGGCGTAATGCGTCTTATAGGAAAAGAGTTCCCGGCTATTGAACTTCACGCCAGCACCCAGCAGACAGTTACCGGCGTTTACGGGGCTAAGCTCTTAAAAGATCTGGGGTGCTGCAGAGTAGTTCCTGCCAGGGAGTTGTCCCTTCAGGAAATGAGCACCATCAGGAAAGAGGCGGGAGTAGAGGTTGAGGCCTTTATTCACGGAGCTATGTGCTACTGTTATTCCGGAATATGTCTTTTCAGCAGCATCGTAGGTGGCAGGAGCGGAAACCGCGGAAGGTGCGCTCAGCCCTGCAGATTGCCCTACAGGATGGCTGAGAGGGATAAGGAGCAGTACCCGCTGAGCCTGAAGGATATGAGCACTATTGGGATTATTCCTGAGCTGATCGAGGCTGGAATTGATTCCTTCAAGATAGAGGGAAGGATGAAGAAGCCTGAGTATTCTGCAGGTGTAACGGCCCTTTATCGCAAATATATTGACAGATATTATGCCAATCCCAAGGGTGATTTTGAGGTGGCAAAAGAGGATATGGAGACCTTGAAGTCTCTCTACCAGAGGACCGGTATAAGTGAGGGTTACTATCACAGACACAATGATAAGTCCATGGTGACTGTATCTTCGCCTGCTTATAATGCTACTTCTGAGGAAATACTTGCGGATGTTCATAAGAAGTACCTGACTTCTGAGCTTAAGCTTAAGTGTGACCTGTACTGTGAACTGAAGGTTGGAACGCCTGCAAGGCTTACCATGACTGCCTATAAGGGTGATGAAGTTTTCTATGCTGAGGAGTACGGAAACACAGTTCAGGCTGCATCAAAGCGCCCCATGGAAGAGGCTGATATTAGAAAGCAGCTTGCCAAGCTTGGTGGAACACCTTTTGAAGCAGAAAATATCGATATAACTATTGATGACAACGGCGCAGGGACGGGAATCTTCATGGCTGTCAGTGAGCTTAATGAACTTCGAAGAAGCCTTGTTGCTGAAGTGCTTTTGCAGATTGAGGAGAGAGCTTCGGACTTTTCAGGGGCAGCTGAGGTCAGTGATGAGGCTGATGATGTTGGACTTGGCGGCGAATATTCTGAAGGTAGAAATCCTGTAGCGCATTTCGCGGATTACGACCTGTACAGTTCGCCAATACAGGCTGGAAAAGGGCTTCATATTCTAGTTAACACAAAGGAACAGCTGGATGCAGTGTTTACTGAGCTGCAGAATGCTGGTTCAGTAATTGATATAGGTAATAATAGGAATGGTTCTGTTATTCAAAGAATCTATTTGGAGAGCAATCTCTTTCTTTCTGCTGGAATATCTATCTCTTCAGAGATATGCGCATCTGGAGATGCCAATATAGGTAAGGAATTTGCAGTATTTGTCGCACTTCCATACGTGACCCGTGAAGAAGAGTGGGATGGCACGAGAGAGATTGATCGTGTTTTAGAGAAAATGAGCCGGATCAGCGAGGCGAACACTAGTGAATTCACGTTCGAAGGCCTCCTTGTCCGCAACCTTGAGCAGCTTGGATACCTTCGTGAAATCGGCTACAACGGCAAAGTTGTTCTGGACTACAGCATGTATGTCTGGAACCGTGAAGCAGGTCTGGAACTTCTCGACAGCAACACAGTTCATGCGACAGCGCAATCCAGCAATGCCAGCCAGGCTGGAGATGGCAATGGCTTTATGATCAGTGAATTTACGGTTCCATATGAGCTTAGTTTTGCTGAAATGAAGGACATAACAAAATCTCTGAAGAATACAGTGGACATTCCTATAAACTACAACATTTACGGCCACCTACCCATGATGATAAGCGCGGGCTGTATCAAAAAGACCACAGACAAATGCTCAGGAAAGCTCCATGAGCTCCACAGTGAGCAGCTGACTATTATAGACAGGATGAACAACACTCTTCCTGTGACCTGCAACTGCAGAAGCTGCTACAACGTGATCTGGAACGCACATCCTACTTCATTACATAAGAGGCTGGATAAAGTTCTTTTAACTGAAACCATTAATAACCTGAGGTTAGACTTTACCGTGGAGTCCGGGAAGAGGACAGGGGAAGTCCTTCAGTACTACATAGATAGATTGAACGGCGCGCAGCCGGAAGACATTTTTAAGAAAGAAGCTTTTACTGCGGGACATTTTGCCCGCGGCGTTGAGTAACACAAGATGGAATTATATGTAACCGAGATATCAAAATATGTGATAGCTCTTTTCATGCTGCTGTACACTGTGGAGGCTTTCATGACCTTCAGGTTCAAGACAGAAAAGAAGAGAAAGGGCATCTACATCAGACAGATAATCTGCATGTTCGCAGTGCAGATTTCATGCTTCATCCAGATAATCGCCAGGACCGGAAAGCCGGTTTATCTGTTCTTTTTCGCATTTCAGATAATCATTTTTGCATCGGTCCTGATGCTGTTTTACGTGATCTACCCGGATGGCAACAGGCTTATCATCAACAATGCCTGTATGCTCCTGGTTATCAGTATGATCATTCTCACAAGGCTGTCCTATGACAAGGCAGTTAAGCAGTTCTTCATTGTGACTGCATCCTTTATCATTGGATTTTTCGTGCCGGAGATCATCTTCAGATTTGAAATCCTCAAGAAATTTACCTGGATCTATGCTGCGATTGGCGTTGTTGCCATCGGAGCAGTGCTTTTGTATGGTGCAGCCACAAATGGCTCCAAGATCTCTTTTACCTTGGCAGGCATAACCTTCCAGCCCTCAGAGGCGGTCAAGATATTGTTCCTGTTTTTCATGGCAGGGGCTCTCACTGAGGCAAAAGAGCTATGGCAGCTACTTCTGGCATCCCTTGTGGCGGCAGGTCACGTCATAATCCTGGTTCTTTCAAAGGACCTTGGAAGTGCGCTGATCTTTTTCGTTATCTATCTGGCACTTATCTATATTTCTACGGAAAACATCGGCTATCTCATTGCAGGCCTTGCCTTTGCTGCAATAGCCAGCATGATCGCCTACAAGCTCTTTTCCCATATTCAGGTGAGAGTTAAGGCATGGCTTGACCCCTTTACGGATATTGATAAGTCGGGATATCAGCTATCTCAGTCACTATTTGGTATCAGCTCAGGTGGATGGTTTGGTCTGGGACTTTACGGCGGATCACCTACATCCATTCCTTATGTTGAGCAGGACTTCATTTTCTCGGCCATAGCAGAGGAGATGGGGGTGATTTTTGCTGTGCTTATGTCACTTATCTGTGTCAGCACCTTCCTGATGATCATGCATGAGGGATACTTTATCAGGGATAAATACTACAGGCTTCTGGTGTGCGGAGTGGGTATCGCATACATTTTCCAGACCTTCCTTACAATCGGTGGAGGCTCCAAGTTCATTCCGCTTACCGGTGTCACACTGCCTCTGGTGAGTTATGGCGGAACTTCGGTGCTGGTTACTATTGTCATGATGATGATAGTGGAAGGAATATGCATGGTTAGGACCGAAGAGAGGATGGAAGCTCTGGAGCGCCGAAAGAAGAAAATGCAGCAAAAGGCTCAGACAGCGAATACAGTGCAGTACAGCGATTATGACAGAGCCAAGAGAAGATAGATATGGAAGATAGAAAACCAAAGAAACCTAAGAAAAAGATACGCTCATATCCGATTATTGTTCTGTCCTGTTTTTATGGGACCATTTTCCTTGCAATGCTGATCTACATCAGCTATTACTCCTACGCAAACAGACAGGTTCTTATGGATAACAGCTACAATACCAGACAGCAGATCCTTCTGAAACAGAACTCAAGGGGAAAGATCCTTTCAAGGGATGGGGATGTGCTGGCTTATTCGGAAGTTGACGATACAGGGAAAGAGACCAGAGTTTACCCCTATGGAAAAGAGTTTGCTCATGTGGTAGGGTATTCCACTAATGGAAAAGCGGGGATTGAGTCCCTTGCCAACTATTACCTTATCAACACCAGTATTGATCTGTCAGATAAGGTGGCTCTTGATACAAAGGGTGAGAAGTATCCGGGAGATAACTGCATTACCACTTTGGATGTGAATCTTCAGGAAGTGGCTTACAATGCGCTTTCTGCCAGAAAGGGTGCAATTGTTGTAACTAATCCGAAGACCGGTGAAATACTGGCAATGGTGTCAAAGCCTGATTTTGAGCCATCAACCATTAAGGCGGAGTGGGAGAGTCTTCTGGCGGACAAATCTCCTGATGCAAAGCTTCTTAACAGAGCAACTCAGGGATTATACCCTCCGGGATCCACCTTTAAGATCATTACCTCACTGGCATATATCAAGGAACATCCTAAGGATTACAACAATTACAGGTTCACCTGTTCAGGAAGGATCACCATAGACGGCGAGACAATTTCCTGTTTCCATGGCGAGACCCATGGCTCAGAGGATTTTGTAAAGTCCTTTGCCGAGTCCTGTAATTCATCCTATGCCAATATTGGAGTATCCATTAACAGGAAAGTTTTTGCAGACACCCTGGATCAGCTTCTTTTTGGAAAAGAGCTGCCGATAGATCTTTTGTATTCAAAGAGTTCTGCCTCTATTGATGCTGACACCAGCACTGAGAATGTTATGCAGCTCTCCATCGGACAGGGGGCCACCAGCATGACTCCCATGCACCTTAACATGATCACCTGTGCCATCGCCAATAAGGGAATGCTTAAAAAACCGTATCTTATCAGCGAGATAAAGAGTGAGGATGGAAAGACAGTAAAGAGCTATTCTCCAGAGGATTACAAGAGGCTTATGACTGCTGAACAGGCAGGAATCCTCGCGGAGATGATGGAAGAGGTTGTAAAGACCGGAACAGCCAGTAAGTTAAAGGGACTTTCCTATACAGCAGCTGGTAAGACAGGATCTGCGGAGTTCACTGATTCCACCTCAGATTCTCACGCCTGGTTCACAGGCTTTGCTCCTGCAGAAGATCCTGAGATATGCGTAACCATCATTGTTGAGAACGCAGGAAGTGGCGGAAGCTTCGCTGTTCCAATTGCAAAGAGAATATTCGATTCCTACTTTGGAGTTGAGTGATTGTTTGAAAAGTCACATTTTTGTCGGTTGATTTGCGTTGATTTACCGACAAAAATGTGATTTAATTTATGTAAGAGAGGGATTTTTATGAAAAAGTATATTACTCCTGAACATATAACTGCTGAAGAAATAAGGCTTATAAGAGATATAACCGGGATGACCCAGAAAGAGTTTGCGGAGTTTCTGGGGGTTTCAAAGCGCACTGTGGAGAGATGGGAGAGCTCGGATGATGTGATAACAGGTCCAATCACAGTTTTGGCTGAGCTTCTCATTAAGAATAATGACCTTGTGCAAAAACTCGAGGTTCCAGAAAAGAAATACCGGCTTAGACTGTATTATATGTACCACGATTTTGTCTGTTCCATTTTGGATGTTGATGAAATGGAGAGAAAAGTTGAGGTACATAATTACATTACAAATCCTATTTATAGGGCTCTGGGAGTTAACACAGAACCAACTTTTGAAGAGTATGAGGAATTTTTGAAGTCGCGATGCTTTCCTGAGACAAGGGACATGTTAAAGCTTGAACTAAAGAAACTGGATCTTCCATTTTATGATCCCATAATGATAATTGAGAAGACCAATGGACGCATGGCGGACGACGATTTCTGGATAAAGATTGAGAGATAGAGCATGATAGAACTTTTTGAAAAAGATATTAAAACTTCAGACAGAAAATCATCTAAAGGAAATCAGCTCAAATTCGAAAGAGATGATATTTGGTATAAAGCGGACAATACCGGATACGAGGGATTGTCTGAGTGTGTTTCATCAGCTCTTTTGCATGGATCATCTCTTGATAAAGAAGAGTATACGGATTATGACTATGAAGTTATCCAATATAATGGAGTTCAGTACAGAGGCTGTAAAAGCAGGGATTTCACTAATGGATGGAAACTTATTACCCTCGAGCGTCTGTTTATGCAGACTTATGGCAATTCACTTAATAGGATGATCTTTACGACTGAAGATCATGTTGAGAGACTTAAGATTCTGGTTGAACAGACAGCGAGGATCACCGGGCTTGATGACTTTGGGATGTATATGAATAAGCTCCTTACAATAGATGCGCTTTTCCTTAATGAAGACCGTCATACACATAATATTGCTGTTCTTATGAATGACAAAAAGCAGTTTCGTCTTTGCCCTGTTTTTGATAATGGAGCTGCGTTTTTATCTGATACCAAGATGGATTATCCGCTGGGAAGAGATGTCTATGAACTGATGGATTGCGCAAAGCCCAAGACTTTTGGAGATTCCTTTGAAGAACAGCTTGAGATTTCTGAGAAGTTGTATGGGAGAAATATTTCTTTTGACTTCACGAGGCAGGATGTGGAAAAAGCAGTAAATTCAGCTGCTGATTATAGTGAAGAAGAGCGGGAACGTGTAAAGGAAATTGTGCTTCAGATGCGAAGGAAGTATGAGTATCTTTTTGATGGCTCAATATGATAATATAGTTATGATTATTTTTAATTTGGGAGATTCAATTACAGTATGAAAAGGAAAGGCTTTTGCCGTTTTTATAAGGAACTGTATTGGGGAGATTCCGTGAAAAAGCATTCCCTAGTGAAGTGGAGGCTTTATCATGGAAGGGGGCAGTTCACGATCTACTGTATCCAGAAGGCCTTCGGTGAAGGAGACCAGCTGGATATCATCCACTGTGCATTCCTCAAACAGCCATATTACCAGGAAAATCCGGCCTACATCTATGGAATCGCCGGAAGCTACTCAGAAGCTCTTGATCTCATCGTCAAGATCACGGAAGAGGCCCTTGCTGCCGGTTACGAAGGGGAGCTTTTGAAGTACCTGGATTCGAAAGCTACTGGTTGATAATTTAGCCCGTTGCCACCCGGACAGTAGTATGTACACCGCTGCCCAGAGCTGGAGAATCGCAGCTTGTGCACATAGCTACTGCCCGGATGTCAACTCATGAAAATATATAAGTGCTATGGAGTTTTTTGAATGTTACTAACAGTTTTGTCTGTGCTCAAAATAATAGGAATTGTTCTGCTGATAATTCTGGCAGTGATATTAGCGTTGGTGCTATTGGTTCTGTTTGTACCGATCTTTTACAGGGTTGATGCCACGGTGCCAGAAACGGAGTATGAGAACGGCTTTGATCCGGAGACAGTTACAGCATCTTCGTCGTTTTCCTGGCTGTGGTTCGTGATACGGGGAGGAATTGAGTATCCCAAGAATAAAGAATTTACCTTGAGAGTTTGCGGAATCAAGATTCTTCCGAAGAAGAATAAGCCCGAAAAAGCGGAAGAGGAAAAGCCAGAGGATCAGGTTAAAGATGACTCAGATGGCAAAAAGCCAGAAGGAAAGACCTCGGATGGCACGGAAGGCAAGGCAGATTCAGCAGGAAAAACTGATGATCAGACTTCTGTGACGGAATCTGAGGGTACAAGTACAGAGACGGAGACAGAGCCAGCAAGTGTTGATCAGGGCGGCTCGGGAACTGAAAATACCGCCGACAGCTCTTTTAACCAATCATCATCAAATGATTTCTGGGAAGAAGATGATGATTCCGAGGATGAACCTAAATCAATTTTGGATGTCATTTGGAAAATCATAGATTTTGTTGACAATTTTCTGAAAACACCACTAAATGTGTTTGAAAAAATACAATGTACAATATCTAGGGTTTGTGATAAGATAAGTATGATTAAAGCAACTCTTGAAAATGACATTTTTAAGAGGGCATTTGAGCTGGTAAAGCGTAAGCTTATATGGGTTCTTAAGCAGATTCTTCCACGCAAATGCGATATAAAAGTGTTATTTGGAAGTGGAGATCCTGCTCTTACTGCAGAGCTTATGGGGGCATACGGAGCACTATATCCGCTGCTTTACAAGAAAGTGGTGTACACACCAGACTTTGAACGCAAGGTAGTGAAGGGGGATGTACATCTCAAAGGGCATCTGTCCTTGTATGTCGCGGTTTATGTTACGGTAGTATGCTTGTTAAATAAAGATGTTAAGAAGACAATAAGACGATTCAAGAAGATCGTTAATTCATAATTTGGAGGGGTGTCATGGCAGAGAATAATTTTGGCGGTGTAGTAAGTTCTTTACTTAGCGGAATGAACGCAGTTATGAGTTCTAAGACAGTAGTTGGCGAGGCTACCAAGATCGGAGATACAATTATTCTTCCTCTGGTTGATGTGTCTTTTGGGGTTGGGGCAGGCTCAACTTCTGCCGATAAAAAAGATGGAGGGTGCGGTGGTTTTGGTGCTAAGATGTCACCAAGCGCTGTGCTTGTAATTAAAAATGGTTCAACAAAGCTTGTAAACATCAAGAATCAGGACGCTGTTACCAAGGTCCTTGATCTGGTTCCCGACATCATGAACCGATTCTCCAGTAACAAAGAAGATATCATGGATGATGATGCAGCAGTAGACATTGCTTTTCCTGAGGAAAAAGAGGAGAAGTAAGTATTAAAGAGTCCTTTTCAAGGATTCTTTCCATCAGGTGGGGGCCCTTATGGAAGAGAAAAGAAATATCGAAGAAATTTTACTGAATGGAACTGAGGATGAGCTTGCACAGCTTAGACTTTGGCTTTTCAAAGAGAGCGTTAGACTGGAGAACCAGGAGAGTGCTCTTTGCGAGAGGTATGAGCGCCTGGAAAGAGACGAAATGTCTTTTAAAGAGAAGATGGATGCAGCCGAGAAAAAGCTTGAGACTGCTACCAGGAAGCTCAACAATGAGAAGGCATTATTTGAGCAGAGACTTCGTATCCTTAATAATGGATTTGACCAGCTTAACGCTGATAAGAAAAAGCTGGAGAGTGAGTTTATAAGACTTGAGAGGGAGAAGGCTTACCAGAGGCAGGATGAGTATGATGCTCTTGACCTTCTGTTCAGAGGAGTTAATTCACCTCTTACTCTTAAGAAACGTTACAAGGATCTTATGAAGATGTTCCATCCGGACAATATTAGTGGAGATTCCTACATGGTCCAGCTGATCAATGAGGAATACAGCGTTTTGTGCAGTCACTATGACATGGGCATGAAGGCATAAATTTTGGTTTTGACATAGCATAATTATTATGGTATTGTATTCAAGTCATCGTCGTATCTGGGCGGTGACTTGTGTATGTTTAGATGGGGTCTGAACATCTGGCGTTTCTGCCGGAATTTTTCATTTTCATTTTTAACGAAAAAATAATTGACACAGTCGAACATCTGTTTTATATTTATATTATCACAACGAACGGATGTTCTGAGAAGGAGAATTGTATGGAAAGAGAAGATAAACAGAAAGCATTAGAAGCAGCACTTGGTCAGATTGAGAAGCAGTTTGGTAAGGGCGCTGTGATGAAGCTTGGAGATTCATCCGACACGATGAACATTGAGACAATACCAACAGGCTCTCTTAGCCTTGATATTGCCCTTGGCCTTGGTGGAATTCCCAAGGGAAGGATCGTTGAGATCTATGGACCTGAGTCCAGTGGTAAGACAACTGTTACACTTCACATGATTGCTGAAGTTCAGAAGAGAGGCGGAATTGCAGGATTTATTGATGCGGAGCATGCCCTTGATCCTGTATATGCCAAGAATATCGGTGTAGATGTTGATAACCTCTATATTTCACAGCCTGATTCAGGTGAGCAGGCTCTTGAGATCACAGAGACCATGGTTCGTTCCGGAGCCATTGATATCGTAGTTGTTGACTCAGTAGCAGCCCTTGTTCCAAAGGCTGAGATTGACGGAGATATGGGCGATTCACACGTTGGTCTTCAGGCTAGACTTATGTCTCAGGCGCTTCGTAAGCTCACAGCTGTTATCAGCAAGTCAAATTGTACAGTAGTATTCATCAACCAGCTTCGTGAGAAAGTTGGTGTTATGTTTGGTAATCCTGAGACCACAACCGGTGGACGTGCTCTTAAGTTCTATTCATCTGTACGTATGGATGTTCGCCGTATTGAGGCTATCAAGCAGAATGGTGAGAACATCGGTAACAGAACAAGAGTGAAGGTGGTTAAGAACAAGATTGCTCCTCCTTTCAAGGAGGCAGAGTTCGATATCATGTTTGGTAAGGGTATCTCCATGACCGGTGATGTTCTTGATCTTGCAGCCGGAGCTGATATTGTCAACAAGTCCGGCGCATGGTACCAGTACAACGGTGAGAAAATCGGTCAGGGCCGTGAGAATGCTAAGTTATTCCTCGAGAATAATCCTCAGGTTCTTGCAGAACTTGACGCAAAGGTACGTGCTCACTTTGGTTTACCGGTACAGGACAATGTAGCAGCTTCTGCCGATGAGGACGATGCTGACAAGGCTCCTGCCAAGAAGAGTAAGGCAGCTAAGGCAGAGTAATTCTTGCTACTTATTATGATTAAATCATTCCCCTGGTGGTCGTAGGCTGCCAGGGGATACTTTTATGAGGTATAAGAGATGGTGGTTACTGATGTTGTTGAACTTGATAAAAAGAGATGCAAAGTATATTTGGATGGGGAATTTGCCTTTGTTATCTATAAGGGCGAACTTAAGGAGTTTGGAATAAAGGCAGGACAGAAAATCAGTGAGGCTTCCTATCAGGAGATAGTTGGTATGGTTTTGCCTAAACGGGCTAAACTTCGGGCAATGAACCTTCTTCAGAAGAAGGATTATACAGAGAAACAGCTTAGAGATAAGCTCTTGGAAGGCTTGTATCCTAAAGATATAGTGGATGAGGCTATAGAATATGTTAAATCCTACAGGTATCTTGACGATGAGCGCTACGTCAGAGATTACATTACTTATCAGATGTCTATTAGATCAAAAGCCAGGATCATACAGGATCTTAATGGCAAGGGTATTTCAAAGGATATTCTTATGCCAATTATTGAAGAGCTTTATGCTGAAGATGAGGGCGAGTCTGAACTGGAACAGATCAAAAAGCTATTAGTAAAAAAACACTTTGATCATTTAAGCACTGATGTTAAGGAAAAGCAGAAGATTATAGCTTTTTTGATGCGTAAAGGTTATAATCTTTCAAGCATTAAAAGGGCTATGGAGGAAGAAATATGACTATATATGCATCTTTTATGCATAATACACTAAATTTATTTAGCTTGAACGTATAAGATTTGTGCCCTTTTTTAATTGATAAATTGTGTGCAATTCTGTTAAAGTATCTTAGGTGTTTTATTATAGGCGCAACTTGTGCCTTCTTATTATAATTATTGAAGTGTGGGGATTAAAATGAACCGGTCAAATTTTGGAGCATCATTCGATATAATCCATGTCTTAATCGATGTTTTAGTGTTATTTTTTTCTTTTTTTATAGCCTATTCCGTTTTTGACAACGATTTTTCAACCATGGAAGAGTGGATTGCATTTGTGACCATATATCTGGTTTGCATTTTAATATTCCTCCTTGGTAATAGAACTCAGTATATCTATAACAATACGATTTTCTTTTACAGAGACAGAATAATTAAAAGGGAAACTTTATCCTTTATTCTGGCGCTGGTCTGTGGCGGATTTTTATATCATTTTTCTGCTGATCTTCCCATAGAGGGGGATTTTGTCTGGTGGCTTATCGGCATTTCTTATGTGATGCTTGTTTTGGAAATAGTATTTTTCAAGAATATCATTGACAGATTCATCGGAAGGAAGCATATTCCAAGAGTTCTCTATGTGGGTAGCAAGGATTCCTACAATAAGTTCAGATATTTCTTTAGTAAGACAGCCCTTATTGTAAATGAGATAGGATACATCAGTTTTGATGAGGATGACGATTCTCTGGAATACATAGGATGTCTCAAAAATCTTGAGACCATAATCAGAAAGTATAATATCGATCAGGTCTATATCCTTCAGAAGAGGGAATTTGATGTTGTTCAGCTTCAAAGCTATGTGGACAAATGCATCGAGATGGGGGTTACCTGTCGTATTATTATCGATGTATTCAGACGTAGGAAGTCTTTTTCATACATTAGTAGTATTGGAACATATCCTGTATATACATTCCATACTGTTTCAATGAACATGTGGGCAAGCTTTATAAAGAGATTATTCGACATAATCTTTTCTTTTGTGGCTATTGTATTAACATCACCAATTATGCTTATTACAGCTATTGCAATCAAGCTTGATTCCAAGGGACCTGTTATTTTTAAGCAGGTAAGAGTTGGAAAGAATGGAAGACATTTCAAGATCTGGAAATTCCGCAGTATGTATAAGAATGCTGAGGAGATGAAGGATGAGCTTGCCGATCTTAATGAAGTTGAAGATGGCATGATGTTTAAGATAAAGGATGATCCAAGAGTAACAAGAGTAGGAAAGTTTATCAGAAAGACAAGTATTGATGAGCTTCCACAGTTTTTTAACGTTCTGTTCGGGTCAATGGCAGTGGTTGGAACAAGACCACCAACAATTGACGAAGTTAAGAAGTATACAAATAAGCAGTGGAGAAGGATCAGTATCAAGCCCGGTATTACAGGAATGTGGCAGGTATATGGCAGAAGCTCCATCACAGACTTTAACAAGGTAGTAGAGCTTGATACAGAGTATATTGATGAATGGAGTCTCTGGCTCGATGCCAAGATACTCTTTAAAACAGTTGCAGAGGTACTGAAACGTAAAAACTCATACTAATTTGGGGATTTGACATCATGAAGATAGCAATGATTGGGCATAAGAGAATACCATCCCGTGAAGGCGGAATTGAGATAGTTGTTGAAGAACTGTCATCACGCCTTGTTCAGATGGGACATTCAGTTACTGCCTATAACAGAAAAGGCCATCACGTATCGGTTAAGGATGCTGATCTTGAGGCTCATAAATTAAAAGAATACAAGGGAATCAGGATTGTTCATGTTCCTACACCACAGAACAAGGCCATGAATGCTATTGTGTATTCATTTCTTGCAACTATAATGGCTATTTTCGGGAATTATGATGTAATCCATTACCATGCAGAAGGCCCAAGTATGATGCTGGTTATTCCTCATTTCTTTGGAATAAGGACCATTTCTACCATACATGGTCTTGACTGGCAGAGGTCCAAGTGGGGAGGCTTTGCCACAAAGATGCTTCAGCTTGGAGAGAAGATGGCTGCAAAGTATGCTGACGAGGTGATAGTTCTTTCACGTAATGTACAGCAGTACTTCAAGGATACCTATAACAGAGAGACAATTTACATTCCAAACGGAGTAAGTAAGACTGAGTTCAAGGAACCGGATATTATATCCAAAAAGTTTGGGCTTGAGAAAGAAAAGTACATTCTCTATCTTGGACGACTTGTTCCAGAAAAAGGTGTTACTTATCTAATGCAGGCATTTAAGATGATTGACACGGATATGAAGCTGGTTATTGCCGGTGGAACAAGTCATTCAGATGCCTATGTTGATGAGATAAAAGCCTTGGCCAAGCAGGATAAAAGAGTTGTTCTTACTGGCTTTGTACAGGGAGATCTTTTATCAGAGCTTTTCAGTAATACCTATATGTATATTCTTCCCAGTGACGTAGAGGGAATGCCCATTAGTCTTTTGGAGGCTATGAGCTATGGTCTTCGCTGTCTTACCAGTGATATTCCTGAGAATAAGGAAGCTTGTGAAGATTATGCTATGTATTTTGAAAAATCCAATGTTAAGGACCTGGCAAAAAAGCTTGATGCTGCATTAAAAGACAGCTCACTGTTCCACTCCGAAGAGGAGATCATGAATTACTGCTACGAGAGATACAGTTGGAATAAGGCTACAGGCGCCAGCGTAAAGCTATACATTGATGCAATCCTTAATGTGGAGAGGATAGATAATGTGTGATCATGATAAGTGATTATTTTCAGACTTTAAAAAGAGTTTTCATTATGGAAACTCAGGGAATTAGACCGGAAAATTTATTTATCTGGATGATGATTGAAGCACTTCTGGTGCTGATGGTTGGAACGTTTCTTAGGAAAAAGAGAAATGTCTCCTGGAGAATGCTCTGTTTTTCATATTTACTGATTGTTTATGCGAGCATTCTTTTGGCTATCACTATATTAAGGCGCCCTGGTGGCTCAAGGGCAGGAATAGTGCACCTTTATATTAACCTGGGGCTTGGGCTTCTTGGTGGTCCACCATCTCTATTTGTGGCAGCATTTGCTTTTTACAATATGCTATTATTCTTACCTATGGGGATGTTTGTTTTTTATCATTACAGGAATGTGGATCCAGCTATGGGTATATTAAAAACTACTGTTGTAGGATTCATTGTCAGCCTCATTATTGAGTGCAGTCAGCTTATTACCGGAAGGGGAATGTTTGAGCTAACCGACATATTTACCAACACCGGCGGATGTTTTGTGGGAGCAATCATAGCCTTCCTGATTCATGAATGTAGGAAAAGTTTTTGTTACGGAGCGCATTATGAAAGTATTAATGGTTAACAAGTTTCTCTATCCTAACGGAGGATCTGAGACGTATATTTTTAAGCTTGGTGAGGCTTTAATGGCAAAGGGCCATGAAGTTCAGTACTTCGGTATGGAGCATGAAGGAAGATGCGTGGGAAACAGAGTGAATGCCTACACTTCTGATATGGATTTCCACGATGCTGGGAAACTGGAGAAGCTGACTTATCCTCTTAAGACCATTTATTCTAAAGAGGCCAGACAGAAGATAAGACTTGTTCTTGATGATTTTCAGCCGGATGTGGTACACCTTAATAACTTTAATTATCAGCTTACACCTTCTATGATCCTTGAGATTGTAAGCTGGAGAAAGAGTACCGGTCATAATTGTAAGATAGTGTTTACCGCTCATGATTATCAGTTGGTATGCCCAAACCATATGTGCAATAATCCCAATACCCATGAGAACTGTGAAAAGTGCCTTGGTGGAAAGTTTATGAACTGTACAAAGGGCAAGTGTATTCACGGAAGCACAGCTAAGAGCTTTATCGGAACCCTTGAGGCTTCTTTCTGGAAACTGAAGGGAACATACAAATATATCGATACCTTTATCTGCTGCAGTAGATTTATGAAAGAGAAGCTGGATTCAAATCCGTTGTTTGCATCAAAGACAGTGGCAATACATAACTTCCTTGATGAGATTCCCTGGGTTGAAGTTCCTAAGGAAGACTACGTTCTGTATTTTGGCAGATTTTCAGAGGAAAAGGGTGTAAGAACTCTCATTGAAGCAGCAAAGAGACTTCCTGAGGTGAACTTTGTTTTTGCAGGTAAAGGACCACTTGAGAACCTTCTTGAGGGAGTTGATAATATCAAGAATGTTGGATTTAAGAGTGGCGATGAATTGGCGGACCTGATCCGTAAAGCCAGAGTTTCTGTATACCCTTCAGAGTGGTATGAGAACTGCCCATTTTCAGTAATGGAGTCCCAGCTTTACGGAACTCCTGTTATTGGAGCAAATATTGGTGGAATTCCTGAGCTCATTAGAGTGGGGGAGACAGGTCTTTTGTATAAGAGTGGTGATGTTGATGCTCTTTGTGATGCAATACACACTATTTGGCAGGATGATGCCAAGGCAAAAGAAATGCATGAAGCTTGTAAGGATCTGAGCTTTGATACTATAGATGAGTATCTTGATAAGATCTTGAAGATATACGCTGCATAAAGCAGCCCAGGTAAAGGAGAAAGAGGAGTAAAATGGCAGAGAAGAAGTTAAACGGAACCGTAATTGTAACCTACAGATGTAATGCACGTTGTTCTATGTGCAACAGATATAAGGCACCTAGTAAGCCTGAGGAAGAGATTTCAATTGAGACTATCAAGAAGCTTCCTAAGATGTATTTCACAAACATCACAGGTGGAGAGCCTTTCATCAGAACAGATATCAAGGATATCGTAAGAGAGCTTTACAAGAAGTCAGACAGAATCGTTATTTCCACTAACGGATTCTTCACAGATCGTATCGTTGATCTTTGCAAGGAGTTCCCTCAGATTGGTATCCGTATTTCAATTGAAGGTCTTGAGAATACCAACAACGAGATCAGAGGTCTTGAGAACGGCTATCAGAGAGGTTATCAGACACTTAAGACTCTTCGTGAGATGGGCATGAAGGACGTAGGTTTTGGAATGACAGTTCAGGATAAGAACGCTCCTGACCTTGTTCCTCTTTATAAGCTTTCAGATGAGATGGGAATGGAGTTTGCTACAGCATCTCTACATAACAGTTTCTACTTCGTAGAAGCTAAGAACATCATCAAGGATCGTCCAATGGTTGCTCAGAACTTTGAGAACCTTGTAAATGAGCTTCTTGCCAGCAAGAGCCCTAAGAAGTGGTTCAGAGCTTATTTCAACCACGGACTTATCAATTACATCTATGGCCAGAAGAGACTTCTTCCCTGTGATATGTCTTTTGACACCTTCTTCATCGATCCTTACGGCGATGTAATGCCATGTAACGGAACTAAGGATAAAGAGGTTATGGGTAACCTTAACGAGCAGTCCTGGGATGAGCTTTGGAACTCAAAAGAGGCTGAGGCAGTTCGTGCCAAGGTTCGTTGTTGTGACAGAGACTGCTGGATGATTGGTTCAGTTTCTCCTGCTATGCACAAGTATATCTGGGTACCACTTTGGTGGGTAATCCGTCACAAAGCAAAGTTCTGGACCAAGAAGAAGTACAGCATGTACGAGAACAAGATCGTTCGTGACCTTCGTGATGGCAAGGTTACAAAGGAAGAACTTGATAAGTGCAGCACCTGTGACCTTTGCGCAACAGTTAATAACGGCCTTTCAGCAGCTTCAATGGAGCAGCTTAAGGACAAGACCGGTGAAGAGATTGTTGACGCCGACATCGCAGCTCAGATGCAGAAGTAATACAGTAATTATTATTTTGATGACCTGCTTTTAAAGCAGGTCATTTCTTTATTTATGGAGAAAAGGTGCTTTTGTTCTATTGACAGAATATTCCTTATTGTGAAGTTTTGCCATAATCTTAAGAAATTCTTAAGAAATTTCGATGGTAAATCTTAAGAATTACATGATAGAATCATTTTCGTGCCTGTTCAGGGACGTCTGTTTCATTCGAAGCAGAATCAGCGTTTTCGCTGAGATTATCCACTATATGTCATACTTGCTAGCAGTATGGAAAGAAAATATAATTAAGGAGGAAAAAGTGGGAATTAAAGATGATGTGTCCAACAGCTACATGTCGGACAATGAACATTTTGCAGATGCCTTTAACTATTTTATTTACGGCGGAGAGCAAGTAATTAAACCTGAGGATCTTGCTCCAGCAAATGCTGTTGAAACAGCAGTAATAGGTAAACTTGAGAAGATGGTTACAGCAAAGAAAACTCGGGATGTTATAAAGAATGTTACCATCAAACATGGAGACAACATTACATATGTGCTTCTAGGCATAGAGAACCAATCGGATATCCATTATGCTATGCCGGTCAGAAACATGCTATATGATGCCTTGAATTATGATTCTCAGGTTAAGGAAGAAAAGAAACGTGTAAAGGAATCAGACCAGAAGCTTGAAAGCGCTGAGTATCTTTCGGGGCTTACTAAAGAAAGTCGAATCAATCCGGTAATTACACTTGTAATTAATTGGAGTAACAAGAGGTGGGATGGCCCCAGAAAACTATCAGATATGTTTCCCAAAACAGATTCCAAGGTTTTAGAGTTTGTCAATGACTACGAACTAAAGCTGATAGATCCTTATGATATCAATGATTTTGAGAAATTTAGTACCAGGCTCGGAGATGTCTTGGAATTCATAAAATATCAGGATGATAGAGAATATTATTTGAGAGCGAAGAAAGAAAAAGGTGAGGGTTGGTTACTGGATGTGGATTCGATTAATGTTATCAACACCTTCACCGATACGACAATCTCAACAGATTTAGCAGAAGGAGGATTAGTGAATATGTGCAAAGCTACAGAAGTTTTTGTTGAACAAGGTATAATTAAAGGTCGACACGATATCAATATGCTGAACACCTGGCTCTTTGATTTAGACAGAGTAGAAGATGTTAAAAAAGCTGCTATCGACCCAAGTGTAATGGAGGCTCTCATCCAGGAATACAATGAGTGTCATGACGATAAACTGACATAAAATAACAATACTAACTTTTATAGCTTATCAGATAGGTATTTTTGATTTCACATTGCTTGAGGATTATCTTAAAATATTTGGGAACTATCAGATGAGTTATGCCAGGTACAACCATCTATAGGGTTTAATTTTATAGACAAAGCGCGGATGTTGAATCTGCGCCTTTGTTACATATTCTACAAAGTACCAGGTACATTGAACTCGAACCATATATTTAGAAAAGCGAGAAGGCCATTTAAGAGTATGCGACTAAAATATAATTTGATTTCCACATACAGAAAAGAGCTTATGGGTATCGCCATAATTTTGATAATGATTTCTCATAATACGGTAGATGCTCCTGGCGCTTTTCACATAATCAACAGTGGTCTTCAAGTCTTTTCACAGGTCGGTGTAGATGTTTTCTTTTTTCTGTCAGGATTTGGTTGCTTTTATTCAATGAATAAAATATCGGATATTAGTACCTTTTACAAAAGGCGTTTAAGAAGGATACTTCCAACTTATTTAGCGGTTGTACTACTATATGGCGTTATAGCTGTTATCTTCCTAAAAACTCCTATAACAGAATGCATATGGAATTATTCTCTTATTTCTTTTTATGTTGCTGACGATCTTCATGAATGGTTTGTTGCAGCCATACTTCTTGTGTATTTGTTATATCCATTCATACATCATCTGATAATAAAAAAAGAAGCTGTTGTCAAACTCGCTGTTCTAGCTATATATATTCTTATATTTTCATCAATATTTGGTCACATTCATTTTAGACCGGTAATCATGTCTATCTTTGTAACAAGGATCCCTGCTTTTTTGATCGGAGCTCTTTTTGCCAAAAGAGCTATCGAAGAAATGGACATCAATGAAAAGGTGGCGTTCATTGTGACGACAATCGGGGTGCTTTGTGGCGGCATTGCTATGTATGTACATCATAAGAGAGTACATAGTAGCTGGACTATCATAAGAACCTCTTATATTTTTGTGCTGTTAGCCATAGTATTTATTTGGATAGTGATTCAGGAATACAACAGAAGGGAAAATGTGATCACACGCCTAGTCCCGAGCTTCTTAAGCTATATTGGTGGCCTGACTCTGGAGATATACTTATTTCATGAAAAAATTCTTGGCGTTTTATCACATATCATTATTTCAAAATCTTTTCCGGCGCTATTAGTGGAGAACATATTGGCAATTATTTTTTCAATCTTGTTATCTGATATACTTAAGAGATGCATTGAAAGATGTATGTCATATGTTGCACTATAATCCGTCAATTTCTTAAGACTTTCATAAGATTAGCAGCAGAACTTCATAAGATTGTCATAAACCTATTTACAAGATGTTCCGCTAATGATATAGTCACATTCGTTGGAACAAATTCATAACAATTCTTGCTCCACCCGGAGCAGTCGCTGACACAGACAGTGTATCTGAAACACTGTTTTCTATGTACAAAATGCATGATCTTCTGTGTATGCGATATCTTCCAGACGCTGAACAAATAGAGAAATCTTTATCCCTATTGCACATTGGCTAACTTTGCCTATGAGTAGCTTTTTCTGTGCATTCTTCGCAGGCTATACTAATCCTTTAGGTTATTAACGTCTGCATCTAACTCTCTTTTTGTTCAGCGTACTATCTTAAGTTAATTAAAGAAAGACTAACTATTAGAAGTCAAGAAAAAATAAATGATTTTTAATCAAAACGCAGAAATGCGATTTGTATAGTGGCTGGGACTTATTTCCAGCAATCAGTTCCTTGAAAATTGCATGACAAACAGAGCATCCGATTGGGTGCTCAAATAGAAAAGGTATATCTGATTGATTAGCTCGGAGAGTAAGCTTGTCCGGTTAGTTCCATCCTATAGATTGTTCGGATCAGCTTTTTCGCCGCATGTGATACGGCTACATTGTAGTGCTTGCCCTCGGATATTTTTCTTCCGAGGTAGATGCCGAAGGATTCATCCCATTTACAGACAAACTTTGTGGCGTTGAAAAGCGCATACCGTAGGTATCGTGACCCACGTTTCTCCATGTGCGAGTGTGATGAATCAAGCTGCCCGGATTGATATGTTGATGGAGATAATCCTGCATAAGCGAGAATCTTGTCTGCATTATCGAAACGTGCAAAGTCACCTACTTCCGCCAGAATCATCGCTCCCATACGGTAACTGATGCCGGGGATGGTCATTATCGGGGATTGCATTTCATCCATGATTGCTTTTATGGAGGCTTCGATTTCTTCAATCTCTTCGGAAAGTATCCAGATGAGATGAATGGTATGTCGTAGTTCCATGGATTTTGCGTCCATAGGTGTGCCGATAGAATCGATAGCGGCATTCCTGATCTCAATAGCTTTATCTCGGCTGTATCGTCCTTTGGAAGAGGATTCGAGAAGCTTTTTGAGATGTGTCAAATGACATCCTGCAATGTAATCGGCACCGGGGAGTTCTTCTAAAAGCGTGTAGATGGAATTAAGGTGAAGCGAAGGAACAAGTTTCTCCAGTTCGGGGAATAGGATGTTCACAAGCCTGGCTAAAGAAGACTTGAGCTTAGAACGTTCATGAACCTTGTCAAAGCGATAGCGGGTTAATGATTTCAGCTCTTCTTTGTGATATGATATTTCCGAGTAGGGCTTGAGTGTCCTATCGGTCATCAACATCATAGCGATCGAAGAGGCATCGACTTTATCCGTTTTCGTCTTTCTAAGGCTTAGACCTTTTCTGTAAAGATTTGTGTGTAGCGGGTTGATAACAACGGTCGGGAAACCTTTATCAACGAGCGACGCCAGAAGATTGTTAGAATAGTGACCGGTAGCTTCAAGACCTACTTTTATTTCTGTCTTGTCAGAAGTCACTTCTTCGATTCTGGAGAAAAGCTCATCAAAACCGACCTTGTCATTTGAGATGGTGAAGACTGGATAGAGCTTCCTGCCTTCGTCGTCAAGAATACAGCAGTCATGCTTGTCCTTGGCAACATCGATACCAACATAGATCATAATCATGATCCTCCTTAAAAGTATTTGATGCTGCTGTTATAAGATCCACAGGGCTCTTTGCATGCTGTAACCTCGTTCTACATAAACCGTCATGCGGTATCTAACTGATTAACAATTAAACAAAGAGACTGTGGTTGGAGCCTTTCTTAAACCGTCTACGCGGTAGGACAAACACACCAATCCACAGCATCTTTAACAGCATACCTTATACCTATAGAAAAGGTAAAGAATGGGTATGACTATATAATACGAGGACAAAAATGAACAAAAACAATCAACAAGACAAAATGGAACGAATCACACTAGAACAGGCAAGGAAAAGCATTTCAGAAATGAATCTGATCAATGGATTTCTCTTTGACAGCACCCTGGAGGACGAAGATGATGCAAAGATCATAGTTGGGAACATCTTGAAAGCAGTCTTCTTCAGAGAATTCAACATAAGATCCATCACATCTCAAAAGCCCATCCAGGCTATCGATACCAAATATCACGGAATCAGACTTGACGTCAAAATAGACGAGACTGAAGATGGAAAAGCGCCAACAGCAACAATCTACGATATAGAAATGGAGGATCGCCAATCTGACAGAAAGTATTTACCAAACAGATTAAGATTCTATAACGCCCTTTATGACGCAAAACTTCTTGAATCAGGTGATGAATACGATAAGCTTCCTGACTTTGTATCTATTGTAATCTTATCATACGATCCATTTGGGGCAGGGGACATGTATTATGAGGCAATGAGCACGCTGATCACGCATCCTGATATTCCTTATGAAAATGGTATTAGAAATATCTTCTTGTATTGCAACGGAATGCCGAATTTTGATGATCCCAATGGAAAGATATCACTTCCCCCTGAACATAGTAAAAAGCTAAAGGAAATGCTAAAATATATAGTATCAGGAGAGAAGCCAATACTTACTAATATTGACATCGATGAAATTGATACTATAGTTACCAGGGTCAAAGGCCGAGAGGAGGTAACCAAAGCATATATGAGACAATGGGATAGAGAACTTTCGATTAAACGTGATGCAAAAAATGAGACTAAGCAAGAAGATGCCATTAAAGACATCTGTTTTGATATTGAGCATAATATTCCAATTGAAATAACCAGGAAACGTCTGAAAGAAAACTTTGGTTATGACAGCAATACTATCGATGAGCTTATCAAACAGGCAAAAGAGAACAAAGAACTAGTACTGAATGCAGGAATATAGAAGGAGTGATGGACATGTTCTCAAAAGAACTTCAACTCATGGACCGCAACACAGTTAAATACATGATTGATGAACTTCAGGAACAGCTTGACAGCAAAACAGAGCAGCTTGATGCCTCAGAATCAAATGTAGCCACACTTACGAATGAGAATGTCACTCTAACAAATGAGAACGCTCTTCTACGTAAACTATTGGATGACAATGGTATTAAGTATTGATACCATTGCAGTGTTTTTGTGCTTTACCTACCCAAATGATCTTAAGGACTTGTTGGTTGAATAATGGGGCTTCGTGTTACTGCAGGTCAGTACTATGGCCAACAGGGAATTATACGATTTACTGAAAGGAGATTCCAGTATGTGTGAAGCATTAAGAGAATTAATGGCAGATGAACTAAAAGAAGCTGAAGAAAAAGGTGGCAATCTTAAAGAAAAAGAGCTAACCCCAATTATCATAGATCTTAGAAAGGCAAACGCTGAGAAAGACAGCGCTCTTGCTGAGAAAGACAGCGCTCTTGCCGAGAAAGACAGCACTATCGCCGAGAAGGACACAGCTCTTGCAGAAATGGATGCCATGCTCAAAAAGTACAAGGAAAAATATGGAGAGATTTAAAACGATGAAATTACTTTTGACCTGCTTTTATAGCAGGTCATTTCTTTGTTTTGGGAAAAGAACTGTTGCGCCTTTTAAAGTGCGTTCCTTGTCGATAAAACATCAAATTCTTAAGGCTTTCTTAAGAATAGCAGCAGAACTTCTTAAGATTTCCCCAAACCTATTTACAAGTCATTTACACAAATGATATAGTCTCGATTGTTAAAACAAATCCGGCCCCAATCGGAGCAAACAAAGGCATTTGTATCCTATCTGAAAGGTTACAATCTATGTTCATATATGAACAATAAGCCTTTGAATTCCCAAAAACTATTAGAAAACAGGCGTATTGTCCGCCTAAAACGGAGGTGATATAATTTTTGATGAAAAGAAAAACAAAAAAAGGAAAGAGTGATGCCATTGACTGGCATTCAGGAATTGCCGGAGGGTTAAGCCTTATCTTCCGCAAATATAAGGATAAAATAATTATCCAGCGTGAATATCAGCTTTCAAAAAAGCCTCTTCGTATTGATTTTCTGGTGATTAAGAAGACTTCTGATATCCAGATAGATAATGCTATAGGCAAGTACTTCAGGCAGCATAACATAATCGAGTATAAGAACCCAAAGGATGATCTTAACATTGATGTGGTCTGGAAGACGATAGGATATGCTGGTATCTATAAGAGCCTTGGCGGGACCGTAGACAAAATATCTGC